>DAOTVB010000084.1:0-77364 GCA_034436755.1 Chloroflexaceae bacterium
TTGCCGCAGCCGGCTTGAGGGAGAAGAGGGCTGCGGGTATGTACCGTGCAAGAATCCACATATCTCGCACTCCTATGCCAGATCGAGCATGTACGGTTGTGCCGACGTAACCAGCAACTGAATCTGTTCGGCAAACTGTCCCAGCGAGTCGAACTGTTCCACGATGACGCCATTCCCACCCCCAAGCGCCCGGCCTATCCGTTGCATCTGGTCGGGATAATCAGCGCCCGCCAGCGGACTGATTAACGGTGCGGGGAGCAGCGTGGTTGAGTAGGCCAGCGCACCTTCAAGGGCAACGAGATGCGGCAACTGGGCCGAGCGCATTGCGCCGTTAAGCTGCACAAAGGTATGCAACACACTCTCCAGCAGTGCCGCGCCCCGCCGCGTGCGTTCCTCCGGCGTGAGGGCATAGGTCTGTGAAATATCATTGTAGCCGATGCGCCCGAACTCCAGGTGACAGACAATCGCGTACCGTCCGCTTGATGCTGGACGATGAAAGATTGCCTGACCCAGGTTCGCCCCACCGATTTTGTCATCACCTTCGCCCTCGCCTTTTTTGGCACGCGTCGTAGCTTCTTCTTTGCGTTTCCCGGAACTACGATCCGGCGCATACTTCACATGAAAGAAACTCTGGTTGTGGCCCTCACGTGTTTCATCGGGGATGCCAATGGCCCACCCAAACTCAATCACGCTCTTGCGGGGAATCGAGCGCCCACCCTCGGTAATAAGAATACCCTCGATATCGTCCATTGCGCAAACCCGCAGGAGTTCATTCAATGTTTCCACATCTGAGAGCTTCTGCTCTTTTGTCCGCGCGATAAAGCCGCTATCAGCATTAATACGATTGGGGTTGAAGAGCTTGCATCCGTCACAGAGCGGTAAGTTGCGCTGCCGCGCCAGGTTATAAAAATGCTCGGCCTGGATGTGCTTGAGCATGTCACCACTGATCGCATTGACATTGTAGAGGCCACCGTCTGCACCGACGATATCGACCATGCGTGTCTGTAACTGATTGCCTTCATTACCCTCGTTATTCAGGTTGTGCAGATCCAGCGTGGCATTGATTGCTAGTGATAGCGAATAGATTGACGTTGTCATGGTATAGATGTCTCCTTCTGATAAGAATGATATTAAGCTGCCTTCAAGGGTAGCGGTATCCTGCGACTATTCCTCAGTCTGGTCGTCAGATGCGGCAGATGCATCGGATGTATCGGACGTATCGTCCGGGGTAGCACTGTCGGCGTCAGGTGCTTTGGGATCACGCGCATAACCGAACGCGATCAAGAGATTGGCGACGGTAGGAGCATCATACTCATCCACCAGATGCACAATATCAGCAATATCCTGCGTGGTGATATCGGTACGTACCGGGCGTTTTTCGCGCGCAAACACCCGTTTGTTCTCCTGGTTGTACTGCTGCATAAATGCACTCAACTCGCGCATAAACTCGGCTTTGTTACGCGCCTTACGCCGGAGTTCATCGGCCAGGCCATACCGCACATCATACGGCGTATCACCAACAACTTTCTGATACTGGGGAATAACCGTGCTGCGGCGGATAGCCGTAGCAATGTTCCGAAAGCCGCTGGTTTCGAGGATCGGGCCAAGGGGCTTGTCGCGTCGTTCGTCGTTTGCCATGATAATAACCTCCAGGTTGCTGATTGTGAAGCGGCGTACAGGCTGCCGCTTGCTCATCTTGCTCATCGTGTATCGGGCATAGCCCGTGGTGAAATCAAAGAAGGCACGCAAGGCCGGGTCACGGCTGGAAAGGAAATCGCGGTAGTCGCGCAGCAACTGTTCTCCCTCGGCATACTTCTCTTCCAGCGCGCCGATTAGTTTTTGATGATGTTCAACCTCCTGCTTCCACGCCTGCGCCGCATCCGGGGTTTCAAGCCGGGGTATCCAGTCGGGCAGACCAATGGTGGCAACATTCATCACCGCAAAAGCACTGCCCAGGTCTTTGTAAGAGACAACCGCAAAGCCTTCGATAAAGTCCGAGGGCTTACGTTGCCGGCCACTACTACGCTGCGCGCCTTCCCAGTCCGCCAGCATTGCGCTGGTGTAGCGCAACGCCGCCTGAATATCCATCTTGATCGCGCTGCTGGCCCAGAACTCCTGCTGAAAATTGCCAAAAATCTTGTGTTGCCAGCGGAGTTCGATCCCATCGCCTGAAGGAATCACCACGTAGGTTTTGCGGTCCTTTTTCCCCTGTACACTACGCGGTAGCGCCGCCTGGTAGAGCCCGGCAAACTTGAAGTATTCCAGCAGCCAGAAGCTCTCGCGCCCGCCAATCGTCAATGCATCGGCCTTAGCGCGGTTTGCGCCCTTGCCCTGTTCCGGGTTGACGGTCTGGGTTGCTGGGAGGAGCGCTTTTTTCTCCAGACCATGGTTCTTTGCCAGCTTCTCCCAGGCAGCCTGAGCCTGCTCACTGGCACCGGGCATGCCACTGCAGAGCGTCCAGATGATTGCGACCAGTTCAGGATAGACCTTCCGGCATGCGGCCCAACGTTCCACGGCTTTGTTATACGCCCCGATAGCGCTCATCTGGTTGATCTTGGCCGCAACGGGCCACTCGGGACGGGGGGCCATGGTCTTCAACTCGGCTTTCTGATCGTCCGGTAAACGTCTGAGATCGATCCGCTGCTTCTGATACAGCTTGAGCCGTTCATAATAGTCGCTGTTGTGCTGTTTTTCGGCTTCATAGTCGAATACCGGCACCCCTGCGGGCGGTGCGCCCGTCTTTGATGTGTAAATCCAGCGCGGCAGTGGCTCCTGGTAGTGGGCAGCCGTAACCTGATCGGGCGTCAGCGTTGCGGATGTACTGACGACAATGCTGTGACCTGCATTGGCAATGCGCAGATCGACCCCATCGTCCGTGATGTTTCGGGCCAGTCCGTCAAGCCACTCGGCCACACCCGCCCCCGCCAGGAGTGCTGCCACGGGTGTGGTGGTGATTGGTATGCAGAGTTGGGTAGCCAATGGATATCGTATCCTTTCCTGTCAAATGTTTAATGTTCCTGCGATCCCTGATCCGCCAGACGCAGCACCCGCGCCAGCAGCAGGTAGAGAATGACCTGATCCCGGCGGTCTACGCGAATGATGTCATCGCTCAAACCCTCAGCAGCCGGGAACCCTCGCCAGTCAACCTCTGCCTTCGATGTACGCAACAGCGGATCGTTCAACAGGCCCACACACTCCATGGCCTCCCCGAAAGCAGCACGGGCATGCGTTACCACCGGGGTAAAATCGCCATGGTTGTAGCGCAGTCGCGCACTGTGGTGACAGACAATGGCCGTCATCATCGCAACATAGAGGGCATCGCAGTCTCCCGCCAGCACGTTGATCAAGGCTTTCCCGGCACGGGCGCTCTCGGCGGCATGCGGTGGTTTGCGCGGGCGAATTTTGTTATTTTCTGCCCACTCCGTTTTGCTGTCGTAGTCGGTATGCGCGGCCATATATGCCTCAGCAATGCGCAGGCTTGCATCACTCCGCAATACGCTTACCCGATCCTGCCAGCGATGCGCCCACTCCTGCCAGCGCTGATCCAGTTTTCCCAGGTCGTGAACGGCGAACATCAGGCGAATGGCCCGGTCAAGCAGACCCGGCTCCAGAGAATACTGCACCTCCAGTCGTCGTTGCACGGCAGCGGTGCGCGCACGCAGCTTTGTCGTGTAGACGCGGTGCAACCCTGTGATATGCTCGGCATAGGTTTCGCGGTAGATTGGCCCAAAGTCATCATTGCCATGACGGTTTGGTGCAGGCGGCGACTCTGGGGCCGGTGTGCCGATCTCAAAGCGCAGACCGAGTGCTTCGTCATACTGCACCAGGGCCGGATTGACCACAACCAGACCGGCACTGGCAATATCACTGGTGGCGGCGCGAATGTCGGTTTTGATAGTGCTGGGACGACAGGCTAGCCAGTGGGTTTCGATACGACGGCGCTGTTCCGGTTCTTCGCTTGTTTCATCTGCATCGGCCGCTTGCGAAACCGCGATCTGCACAATCCAGTCAAGCTCCAGTTCCATGGCCTGCTCCTGCACGCGGTTGTACCAACCCAGCAACGCATTGCGGCGGATACCAATACCTTCGTAGCGGTAGGGATTGGGCAGGGTTTCCTCATTTGGATTGGGATGTACAATAACTGTACGGCTGTCGATGTCGCGGATCAGTTCGCGCGCACGGCTGCGATTCTGGTTTTCGAGCAGATCTTCCAGCGCACGGCGCAGAGTATGTCGGTTGGTCTGAAGCGTATCGAGCAGTTGCGTATCAAACGGTGCATGGGCAGCATTCACCAGGTCCAACTCGGCGTGGTAGTTCAACACTGCTCCATCGGACGGTAAACCGGCAAACGCAACCTGGGTCCGCTCACAAATCTTTGATGGTCCTTCAGTTACATGTTCGTCAGCATCTTTACCGGGCTTGGGATCAAGGTAAGGTGCAAAGTCGAACGAACCATCTTCGCGCCGGGGGACATCGTAGACCAGCACATCACCCGCTTCGTGCGCAAACCGCGCACAGCGTCCGGCCCGCTGCACAATTGCCGCCGCTGGAGCCAGTTCCGTATGCAGTATCTGACAGGTAATGTTAAGACCCACTTCGATTACCTGGGTAGCGATCAGAATGGTTGGCCCCCAGGTATATGCGGTTTTATCCTCACCAAACTCGCGGCGGATATCTTCTTCCTTGTTGTTACGATGGCAGGCATAAAAACGGCTATGCAGTAACTCAACCTGTACCCCGGTGAGTCGCGCATCCGTCCGTAGGGCCTGCGCCAGATCTTGCGCTCGCTGAACCGTGTTGCAGACAACCAGTACGCGCGTGCGCTGCTGTCGGGTAAAGTCATCAATGATTGCCTCAGGGGTGAGTTCCTGTGCCGTGTAACGATAGCGCCGCTGCTTACCCTGCTGCGAAGGGATGGCATCGATCTCATCCTGCGTGAGCACTACTGGCTCGGCATCGAGCAGGTCACCAAGCCGACGCAACATCGTTTTCGAGAAGGTTGCAGTCATCAGGACGAAGGGCGCTACCCCTTTGAGCATGTGGAGCATCGCCAGCGTAGTTGCCAGCGCCCCATTGCCATTCTCGTCTACGGGGAAGAGATGAAACTCGTCAAATACCAGATAACTGCCAATGATCGCACCGGCATTCAGATTGGCCTGGCGGTTGCTCAGGCTATACGGAATGGTCAGAAAACTACTCAACACCTGATCAATCGTGGTGAAGATAAGATCGGCCTCGAACCTGCGATCATCGGGGCGCGCGCCGGTTTGGATACACACGTCAATTCCCAGACCCTGCCGGATGTTATACTGGTTAACAATTGTCTCGTATTCCGCAACAAACTGATTTGCCAGTACCCGCATCGGCACGGCATAGATACACTGACGCGGGAAGGCTGCCGGATCATTGCGCCAACCGTCAAGAAAGGAAAAGAGTGCTGCACGGGTCTTTCCCGCTCCCGTTGGAGCCTGCAAAATGATGTTGCGGCCTGAGCGGAGGAGTGCATCGACCTTTTCCTGATATTCATAGAGCGCCACTGAATATACCTCCGAGATTTACATTGATCGCGTTGGACCGCGTAGGGGCGCAGCATTTGCCCCCACCAATGCAGCAGCATGCGTCTGTTTGAATGATTTGCAAGGTGGGGTATCTGGTCGCATATTGAATGGCAAATGCTGCGCCCCTACCCACCGAAGATGTCATCGAAGCGTTGTTGGCGATTGTTGGCATCGGTGTCCGCAATGCCATACATCCGCATCTGTCGCCGTACTTCGCCCTTGACCTTCTCCCGCAGATCCTCCGGCTCCAACACCTCACAATCCGCACCCCAGCCACGAATCCAGGGCAGCATCTCCTGCACCGCGTCAATTTCGGCGGTCCACACCAGACCACCCTGGTCGTCCAGTTCGGTCTGCTCCGAGGGATGCCAGCGCGTTTCCGTAACTCGCCGGGTGACCTGGGCGGAAAAGCGCAGTTTTACGCGGGTCGGCTGCTCATCCCGGCGAAACCAGATGCCCCAGGCTCCTGTCAGCAACCGACGCACATCGAGATGATCCGGCGCGTCGAAGCGGTCATCCAGGGGCAGCGGGCGGCCTTCGATTCGCTCAATCTTGTACACGCGCATCGCCCCGGCCTGCTCCGAATAACCAATGACATAAGTGCTGCGCCCGATGGCCGACGGCTCGAGCAGGTAGGGATGCAGCACATCTTCAAATGCCTGCTTTGCATGCAACGGCTTGTAGCGCAACTGGAGCTTACGTCCTTCGATCCAGGCTTCACCGACAAGTTCCAGCAACCGCTGATGATCGGACTGCATATGCCTGCTCGTCAGGTCACGGCGTTGTTCGTCCGCCATCTCCTGCACATAGGTGCCGACTTCCGGCGCAATGCCCTGCTGAAAGGCCAGGCCCAGTTTATGCAGCATTTCAACACCGTGCCGGTTGGGTTTATCAAGATACTGTTGCAGCAGCCGGAGCGCCAGCATCAGGATCACACTCTCATCGCGGGTCAGGCTGAGATGGGTAAAATAGCGACTGCGGTCAATATACACACGCCGCCGCTCATCGTGTTCAACCGGAATACCTACCGCAATCATTGTCTCAATCCAGCGGCCAATGGTAGCGCGGTCAACCCCGATACGCCGCGCCAGTTCCGCTTTGGTTACACGCTCCCGCTCCACGAGTAAGTAGCGTTTCAATGCTTCCAGCCCTTCCGCCTTGAACGAAACCCGACTGAGCGACATGCTGTTCCTCCCTGGTAGATGACTGCAACAATCTGTTGCACCAAGCATAGCATATGGGTAGTACGAAAATGGCAACACGACCGGCATGAATTTTGCAACATGTGGCCGAGCGTGTTGCCCCCCTTGTTACCGGCGGCGGAAGAGGCTTAACTTCCCATTGTCCTCCTGGAGTAAGACGCCCCGATCCTCCAGGTCGGTCAGATCACGCCAGACTGTTGAGCGGGGCACACCAATCTCTTCGGCTAACTCCGCAACTGAGACTTCTTGCTGCTGCTCCAACAATGCTGCCTCCCGCGCTAACCGTTCCTCTTTGGCCTGTTTGCTCCCAAACATTGTAGCTACCTCCAGACTAATTGCCTATCCATTGCAACCAGTCTGCGCGGTCCCTGTTGCACCTACTGCAACACCCTCGCGCCAATCTGCGCAAACCGACCGTTATACACCAGCGCCCGGATAGAGCGGCGCTACCCACGGATTGTCCCGGCGTGCGTAGCACGGCAACGCGGCGGTCTTGCCGGGAGCGGGGAAGGGTGCTAAGATGCGAGGGCCGATCCTGGCGGCAGCTATGGAACAGATCAAGGAGGGGGCAACTGCATGCGCATTGGCTTACAGATTCCCGTGTTTACCTGGCCGGGGGGTGATGCCGAAATCGGCGCACGCCTGGCAGAGATTGGCCGCACGGCGGAGGATGCCGGTTTCTACAGCGTCTGGGTGATGGACCACTTTCCAGCTTGACCCGATGATCGGCCCGGCGGAGTGGCCGATGCTGGAGGGTTACAGCGCCCTGAGCTACCTGGCGGGAGTGACGCAGCGGGTGAAACTGGGTACCCTGGTGACCGGCGTGATCTATCGCTACCCCGCACTGCTGGTCAAGACGGTGACAACACTGGATGTGCTGTCGGGCGGGCGGGCCTACTTTGGCGTGGGCGCGGCCTGGTATGAGCGCGAGGCGCAGGCGCTGGGGGTGCCCTTCCCGCCGATGAAAGAGCGCTTCGAGCAGTTGGAGGAGACGCTCCAGATTGCCCACCAGATGTGGGCGGGCGATACGACGCCCTACCAGGGCAAACATCTGCACCTGACCGAGCCACTGAACAGTCCGCAGGCGCTGACAAAACCGCATCCGCCGATTATGGTGGGGGGCGGCGGCGAGAAGAAGACGTTGCGCTTTGTTGCGCAGTATGCCGATGCCTGTAACCTGTTTGTGCGCGCGGGCCTGAACGAGGTCAGCCGCAAGCTAGATGTGCTGCGCCAGCACTGCGCAGATGTCGGGCGGCCCTATGATGAGATTGAGCGAACAACGCTGGGCACCGTCAACCTGGCGGAGGGCCAGATGACCCCGGAGCAGGTGATCACGCTCTGCCGCAACCTGGCGGATATCGGGATACAACACGCGATCTTTAACATGCCCCAGAATGTGCATGAACTCTGGCCGCTGGAAACCTTTGGCCGTGAGATCATCCCGGCCGTGGCGGAGTTTTGATCTGGTCATTGCATGGTTGCCACAGCGGGCACCGAGGAGACCGAAGGGTCGCAATGGGGGAATGCTTTCGGGCGAGCGCATGGCGAATCGGACCGCCTGATGAAGTTTGAACTAAATCCAGATATTAATCTTCTGGAATCCCGGCTTCAGCCGGACCAGGCGTACACTCAGCCGGAGCCGCGCCTGCGGTGATCCACGTCCGGAACAGGCAGAACACCAGCACATACCGCAATGTCGGGAGGCTGCGGCCCCGGCAGGCATTCAACCGGCTGAAGCCGGGACTCCAGTGAAGCACATATCTGGACTCTTTTCCTCAACGTTCATAAGGCGGCCCCGTAGGGCCGCCTCCACCGCCTGAAGGCAGCACTACGCTGTTTTAGTATGGTTCATCTGATGTTTTTGATCTCTGCGCCCTCTGCATCTCTGCGGTGAACAGCAATCTCAATGTAGTACGAAAGCGGATCACCCGGCAGATGATAGCGGCAACTGTTTGCCACAACCCGGTAACGATGCTAAGATGCGCGCGCAAACCGTCTGGATAACGTGATCCTATCACCTGAAAGTGCTTATGCGCAATTCGATGTATCTCCTCGCCGGGCTACTGCTGCTCCTGCTGGGAGCCTGCACGGGTGGACCAGTGCGTACCGCCGAGACGCGGCCCACGCTGGAGCGGCTGCCGACCGTGACACGGGTACGCCCAACCAGGCCGGCCACGCCGCGCCCCTCCGCCACGACATTTCTCACCGCCACGCCGACTGTGCCGCCACCCACGCCAACCCTGCTCCTCACCGACGAAGGGCCGGTGACGCCGAGTATGGCGCAACTGAACCTGGGGGCCGAGCGCTACGCCGCCCTGGGTGATCCCGCTGCGCCGATCACGATTGTTGAGTTCTCCGACTTTGGCTGCTCCTTCTGCCGGCGCTTCGCCCTGACTACCTTCCCCGCTCTGCGTGAAGAGTATATCGACACGGGCAAGGTTTATTATGTCTACAAAGATCTGCCGGTGGTGAGTCCCAAAGGCGACCTGGCAGCACAGGCGGCGGAGTGTGCCGGGGAGCAGGGGCACTACTGGGAACTGCATCAGCAGCTTTTCCTGCTCGATCCCGACGCCTGGAATGGTACGGATGCTGCGGCACTGGCGGCCTTTCGCCAGGCAGCAACGGATGTGGCAGTTGATCCCGATGCGCTGGAGCAGTGCATCGCGGCGGAGACCTACTCCGACGATGTGCGGCGTGACTTTGAAGAGGGGCAGGCGCTGCGCATCTTTGGCACGCCGGCCTTCTTTATCAATGGCAAACTGCTCAGTGGCGGGCAGCCGATTGAGGTGTTGCGCGAGATCCTTGAGGATGAACTGGCGGCGGAATAACAGATAACAACGGGGCGCAGTATACTGCGCCCCGTCGCAATGGAAACCGGCCCCCCACTTCCGTACAACGACCGCCTACCAGACTACATTGCAATGCTCCAGATCAGCGGCACCAGCAGATACCCGATCGCCGTCACCAGAATAATGCTGGCGATATTCAGCCAGATCCCCGCGCGCGCCATCTGCGGAATGGTGATGTAGCCGCTCCCGAAGACAATCGCGTTGGGCGGGGTTGCCACCGGCAGCATAAAGGCGCAGGAGGCCGCAATCGCCGCCGGCACCATCAGTAGCATCGGGTTGACCAGCAGCGCTGTCGCCAGCGCAAACATCACCGGCATCAACATCGTGGCCGAGGCGGTATTCGAGGTTAGCTCGGTGAGGAAGACCACGATGGTGACAACGACCAACAAGACTAGCAGGACCGGCAGACCACGCAGGCCGGTCAGGGCCTCACCCAGCCAGTCCGACAGGCCGGTGGCAGTGAAGGCCGCCGCAATTGCCAGACCGCCGCCGAACAGCAGCACGATACCCCAGGGCAGGTTACGCGCCGTCTCCCAATCCATCAGAAACTCATTGCGCTGCAGGCTGAGCGGCACAACAAACAGCGCCACCGCCCCCGTCAACGCAATCACCGCGTCGTCCACATTTGGGGCGATGGGACTGATGACCCAGGGGCGGGTGATCCAGGCCAGCGCCGTCAGACCAAAGATAATCAGCACCGCACGCTCCGGTGTCGTCATCGGACCCAGCTTGCGCAGTTCGTCGCGCACCACATCCAGCCCCCCCGGAATACCCTCGCGGTCCATGGTGTAGGCAATTCGCGTCAGATAGAACCAGGCTCCCAGTACCCCAACGATGGCAACCGGGAGACCGATCAGCATCCAGCGTGCAAAGGAGATTTCGAGATCGAACAACTCCAGCGCGGCCCCGGCCAGCACAATATTGGGTGGGGTGCCGATCAGCGTGCCAATCCCACCCAGCGAAGCAGAATAGGCAATGCCGAGCATCAACGCCGTAGCAAACCCAAACCGGGCCATACTGCGCTGCTCTTCTGTCTCATCACTCTTCTCCTTATGGCGATCCATCAACTCCAGCATCTGGGAGATCACCGCCAGACCGATCGGCGTCATCATCATCGCCGTGGCGGTGTTGGAGATCCACATCGAGAGAAAACCGGTTGCGACCATAAAGCCAAGGACGATCCGGGCCGGGGTGACACCCACAACCGAGATAATACTCAGGGCAATCCGGCGATGCAGGTTCCAGCGCTCGATTGCCAGCGCAATCATAAAGCCGCCCAGGAAGACAAAGATCAACCGATTGGAGTAACCCGGCGCAACATCACTGATCGGGAGCGCGCCCGTCATCGGGATCAGAATCAGCGGCAGCAGTGATGTCACCGGAATAGGCGCGGCCTCGGTCATCCACCAGATTGCTACCCAGAGCGTTGTCGCCGCCACCTTCGCCGCCTCCGGACTCATGCCGGCCGGATTGGGCAAGATTAACATCAGCAGGAATGCAAGTGGACCCAGTGCCAGCCCGATGCGCTGACGCGTGCTGTACGCCGACGATACGCCACCCCGTTGTAAGGGAATCGATGCCTCTGCCATCATGACCTCCTTTGGTCTGGTAGCTTCGCTGCTGGTGAATGCCACCTGAGGCTGCACGGCACATTCACGGCTGCACATTCAGCGAAGCTACACCTGCTTCTCGTTGTTATTAAATCGACTTCTCCCGCCAGTTCCAACAGTGTGACCGTGTTTAGCTTAAACTGTTCGGTTTACCTGCGATAGCATTCTCCTCTGCATTCATACAGAACTGCTTACATCCTGGTGGATCACGCGTTTTAACAGTCATACAGTTCCTCCTATTCCCTGGCTCATGTATGGAGTGCGCAAGCCATGCTTGCGCCGCCCCTGTAGAACGGTGCATCCAATGCACCCTACGGCTTGCTGGAGTTCCGGCTTCAGCCGGATCAGGCGTTCCTGGCAGGATGCGGCTACCTCGGCAGGCATTCCACCGATTGATGAACTTTGAAATGTTACTCCGGACCCCACCGATCTGGAGTCCCGGCTTCAGCCGGATCAGGCGTTCCTGGCAGGATGCCGCGACCCCGGCAGGCATTCCACCGGCTAAAGCCGGGACTCCGGTAAGTCACATATCCGGGCTATTTTCTCAACGGGCTTCCGCCGGACCAGGCGTTCCCGGCAGGATGCCGCGACCCCGGCAGGCATTCCACCGGCTAAAGCCGGGACTCCGGTAAGTCACATATCCGGGCTATTTTCTCAACGGGCTTCCGCCGGACCAGGCGTTCCCGGCAGGATGCCGCAGGCATACAACCGGCTAAAGCCGGGACTCCCGGACATTCATATCCGGGTTAACTTTTCAAAATTCATGAAGCGTAACCTTCGGAACCGAGTGCTGTCCCCTATCACCTGTCCCCTATCACCTGTCCCCTGTCCCCTGTCCCCTAAACCAGAAACACATCCGGGTTGAGCATACCCGCCGCATCCCACTCCTGCTTGAGGCGGCGCATCAGATCCAGGCTTTCCGGCGGGGGGCCCCAGATATCCAGCGTCGTGCCGGCGGGGGCGGTCAGCAGCACGGCATAGCCGCCCGCCGTCTGCGCTATCCGGCGCAGCGCCGGCAGATCCGGCACATTGCGCGTGTAGATCAGGCCACTGACCATATCCGCCACAAACGGCCCGTCATTCAGCAGCGGCGCAAGCTCGCGCAGCACCCGCGCCTGTTCTTTGGGCGGAATCCCCACGCGGAGCGTCACATCCTCTGAGGAGGATTCGCGCAGGAAGGTGGCCCAGACATCGCTGCCCGTGGGCGTGTCAACCGCCGCCAGATCACGGCTCCCGGCGGGTAGCACGCCGCGCACCTGCGTCAGTTCCGCCTGCACATCCTGTTCCGGCCCCTCAGCCGTGTAGACCAGCGCATAGGGCGTGTCCACCCCCGGCAGTTCAGATCCGCGACAGAGCATGATGGCCGAGGCGACCAGGCAACCCTGCACCAGCCGCGCGCTTAGTTCTAACCCGTGCGCCAGATCTTGCACGGGAACGATCAGCGTGGAACGCATGCGCGGCCAGGGCACCAGCTTGAGTGTGATATCGGTCATCAGGCCCAGCGTGCCATGCGCCCCGACCAGCAGCTTGGGCAGATCATAGCCCGCCACATTTTTCACCACCGGCCGCCCGGCGCGGATCACCCGGCCATTGGGCAGCGCCAGCCGGGCCGCCAGCAGATTATCGCGGATGCCGCCGTAGCGAATCCGCAGCGGCGCATTCAGATTGGAGGCAACCAGACCGCCGACGGTCGCCTCCGGCCAGGGCGCAAGTAGCGGCACCCACACTCGGTCCCGCGCCAGTTCCGCCTGCAGTTCGGCCAGTGGCGTTCCGGCCCCCACGGTGACATAGAGATCCTCCAGGGCACGCGTCTGAATGCCGCGTAGCTTCGCAGTGGAGAGCAGCACATCCGCCGCGGGCAGTCGGCCCGACTTTGTCCCGCCGCCACGAATGCGAATACGTTGACCGGCCGCCGCCCATGCCCGGATCGCTGCGGCCGCTTCTTCGGCGGAAGTGGGCACGCAGGGTGAAGCGGGAGGCGCACCCGGCGCGGGTAGCGGCTCCGCCGTCGGCGCATCGGGCGGGAAGATCTTGGCCGGGTTGAGCAGATGATCGGGATCAAAGACAGTTTTGATCGTCTTCATCGTGTCCAGCTCTTCGGCGCTGTACATCAACGGCATAAAGGCGCGCTTCTCGATCCCCACGCCATGTTCGCCGGTAATGCTGCCATCCTGCGCGATGCATAACTGCATAATCTCGCGTCCGGCCTCGATCACCCGGTGGATCAGCGCGTCGTCCTTGGGATCTTCGATCAGGATCAGCGGGTGCAGATTGCCATCCCCAGCGTGAAACACATAGCCCACGCGCAGATCGTATGCCTCACAGACCCGGTTAACGCCGGCCAGCGTCGCCGCCAGTTTGCTGCGGGGCACGGTGCCATCCACCAGGTAGTAGGCCGGAGCCAGGCGCGCCATTGCGCCGGCAGCACTCTTGCGGGCATACCAGATATTCGCCCGCTCGTCTGCCGTCTGCGCCACCCGCAACTCGCGTACATCCATGTCGCGCAGGATGGTAATAATCTCATCGATCTGGGGCGTCACGCTCTCCGGGTAGCCGTCGGCCTCGATAATCAGCGCCGCGCCCGCCTGGATCGGCAACCCGGCGTGGGTAAACTCCTCCAGGATGACCATCATCTTCTGGTCCATCATCTCCAGCGTTGCCGGAACCAGCCCACGCGCAATAATGGCTGAAACCGCCGCGCCCGCCTGCTCAACCGAGTCAAATGCCGCCATCAGCGTCTTGACCGCCGGCGGATTGCGCATCAGGCGCAACTGCGCCTCGGACACCAGACCCAGCGTGCCCTCGCTGCCGACCATCAGGCCCACAAAGTCATACTCGGGATAGTCCAGTGCGCCGCCACCCAGTTGCAGCGCCCGCCCATCGGCCAGCACCACCCGCAACCCGGTGACATAATTGGTTGTGACGCCATATTTGAAGCAGTGGGGACCGCCTGAATTCTCGGCGAGATTCCCGCCAAGGGTTGAGGCACGCCCACTCGAGGGATCGGGGGGATAATAGAGACCCTGCGCCTGCACGGTGGTATCGAGGAGCAGCGTAATCATGCCGGGTTGGGCAGTCACGCTACGACCAATCTCGTTAAACTCGATCAGGCGATCCATGCGGGAGAAAGCGACAATCAGGCCGCCATGCTCGGCGACCGCGCCGCCGGAGAGCCCGGTACCCGCGCCACGCGCCACCAGGGGCACGCCCTGTTGCCGGGCCCAGCGGACAATCTGCACCAGATCATCCGTTGTGCGCGGAAACACCAGCCCATCGGGTTGCCCCCGATCCAGGCCGGCATCACCATCGTAAGTCAGCAGATCTATCGGATTGGTGACAACCTGGTTAGCCGTCAACTGGCGGGCCAGCGCCTGAAGATCGACCTTATGTTGCACAGCCATAGTGCTTTTCCCTCTGCTATGAAGAACATCCTACGTTTACTATTCTGGGCAGGCCTGACGACCTGCCCCTACCATCAGCGTCCCACCGCAATGGATGGGTTGGACGTAGAGACGCGCTTCTGCGCGTCCGCCGCCGCACACATTACCCCGGCCCGACGGCCATCAGCGGATCGGGCATATTCAGCACATAGACGGCAATCATCCCCAGGATACCCACGACCACAACATAGTAGAGCGTCGGAATGATCGTCTTCCGCAACGTCGCGCCCTCCTGCCCCAGCAGACCCACCGTCGCCGAAGCCGCAACAACATTGTGGATAGCGATCATATTTCCGGCAGCGGCTCCCACCGCCTGCAACGACACAATCACAATCCCGGAGATCAGCAACTGCTCGGCCACACCAAACTGGAACAGACTAAACATCAGATTGCTGACCGTGTTGCTCCCCGCGATAAACGCGCCCAGCGCGCCAATCGTCGGCGCAAAGAAGGGCCAGACCGCGCCGACATTCTCAGCGACCCAGGCGGCCATTGCCACCGGCATGCTCGGCAGGTCGGCGGCATTCATACCCGAGTTAATATATACGCGTACCATCGGCACCGTAAAAATAAGCACAAACCCGGCACCTAACAACACCTTGCTTGAGTCGTTGATCGCCCCCCGGATCTCCGGGCCATTCATCTGATGCAGGAAGAAGGTGATGGCAACAACCACAATCAGGATAAACGCAGGCAGATAGAGCGGCGTGGTCGATGCGCCAATTTCCGTGCCGAAGATATCGGGCCAGCCAATTACTACTTTACGCAGTTGTGCGCCAATACCCAACTGCGGCAGGCGGGTCAGCACCAGCAGCAGCGCCACCAGCAGGTAGGGTACCCAGGCCAGCCAGAGCGCCATGGAGCGCTTCCCGGCCAGTTCCTCGAGGTTAATCTCCAACCGGCTGATCCACTCCGGTTGCCACTCCTCGCGCGGCGGAAAATCCCAGGTATCCTTAGGCACCAGAAAGCCCCGCCGCGCCGCAAACGTCACAATCGCCAGCCCGACCAGCGCACCCAGCAGCGAGGGGAACTCCGGCCCCAGGAAGACCCCGGTCAGGGCGTAGGGGATGGTAAAGGCCAGCCCGCCGAAGATGGCAAACGGCAGAATTGAGAGCCCTTCGGTCCAGGAGCGATTACGCCCGAAGAAGCGCGTCAGCATCATGATCATCAGCAGCGGAATAAGCGTCCCGGTGATGCCATGCATAATTGCCGACCCCGCCGTGATCGCCTGGAGATACTGCTCAAAACTCATTCCGACCGTTTCCAGTTGATCCGTAACAGCCGGCGTATCCAGACCGCCGCGCACCCCAACCAGGATCGGCGTACCGACCGCGCCGAAGGTCACGGGCGTGCTCTGGATCATCATGCCGATCATGACCGCCGCCATCGCGGGAAAACCCAGCGCCACCATCAGCGGAGCGGCAATCGCTGCCGGGGTACCAAACCCCGAAGCCCCCTCGATAAACGAGCCAAACAGCCAGGCGATAATGACAATCTGCACCCGCCGATCGGTGCTGATATTGGTAAAGCCATTGCGGATCGCCGTTACCGCGCCGGAATACTTGAGCGTATTCAGCAGCAGAATCGCGCCAAAGATGATAAAGAGAATATCGAACGTGATAAACAGACCCTGAATGGTTGCAGCGACAATTCGGGGAAACGAAACCTGCCACGCCGTCAGTGCAATCAGCACGGCGACAACATACACCAGGGGCATGGCCCATTTGGCCGGCCAGCGGAAACCGATCAGCAGCACTGCTGCAACCAGGATAGGCATTACGGCCAGCAATGCCTGAATACCAAGACTCATCGAATGACCTCCTTGTCAAGACAGAACAAACAGCGCCTCTCCGGGCAGTAACCGACTACAATTCTGACGCGTCCGCATGGCGCATTGCAGACCCGGTGCAGCCCGATTAATGCCCGGAGGCGTAAGTTGTAGCGAGATACGGTTTCCTTCCCCTTATCTCTAGTAAACGCGAGGTACGACCAGACCAGTGTACTGGCCGGTCTATAGAGGCACAACCAGATACTTCAAGAAAATCCGCTACACAGCAGCATTTACGCGATGGGCGTTCACATCAGGCAAGGAACCAGGTGCTTGAAAAAGCAACTCCTGTTCCATCGCGGCGGAGACCAGGACACCCCCACGTGGAGAACCACGTAACTCTTCTATATAGGTGATGGAGGGCACAAAGAAATGGTTCGTTAGAGTTTAGCAAAAAGAAAGTTATTCATCAAGAAAGCGGTGATAACTGCTGATAGCGATCTAACAACAATGTGGGGCAGCGGGGCCAGGGCTGCCGGAATATTGTGACACCAGGAACACCTTTGGAGCCCCGCTATTATAGCACACAATACTGGCCCGGTGGTCAGGTTGTCGGGCCGCGCAAGGCCATGGTGGCCTCAATTTCAGCGATATCGCTCTGATCCAGGCGGATTGCCCCTGCGCCGATGATACCCTCCACCTGCTCCGGGTTGCGCCCGCCGACGATGGCCCCGGTGACCGCCGGATGCCGCAGCGTCCAGGCAATCGCAACCTCACCCGGTGAGCAGTCATGCCGCCGGCCGATCTCGCGCAGCCGCTCGACCAGTTGCAGGTTCTGCGTCAGCTTCGGCTCCTGAAACTGCGGATTGTTCCGCCGCCAGTCATTCTCCGGCAACTGCGCCACCCGCGCATGGGTCATCTTCCCCGTTAGCAGGCCCGACGCCATCGGCGAGTAGATGATCACGCCAATGTTCTGCTCCCGGCAGAAATCCAGAATATCGCCCTCGACCCGCCGGTCAATGATCGAGTAGGGCGGTTGCAGTGAGATGATCGGCGCGATCTTCTGCGCCCGGCGCATCTGCTCAACATTAAAGTTCGAGACGCCGATGTAGCGCACCTTGCCCTCGGCCTGGAGTTGTGCCAGCGTCTCCCAACCCTCTTCAATCTCCGGGTCCGGGTTGGGCCAGTGGATCTGGTAGAGATCAACCACATCGACCTGCAGGCGGCGCAGGCTGTCTTCGATCTCGCGGCGGAGCACCTCGGCCTTGAGAGTGCCGATGATTGTGCCGTTTTCGTCCCAGGTGCGGGTGCATTTGGTAAAAATGTAGGGGCGTTCGGTTCGCCCTTTGAGCGCCTGAGCCACAATCTCCTCGGCGTGCCCCAACCCATACACGGCTGCTGTGTCGATCCAGTTCATGCCCAGGTCAAGCGCCCGCTGGATCGCCGCGATTGACGCTTTATCGTCCTGCGGTCCCCAACCAAAGGACCAGTGCCCGCCGCCGATGGCCCAGGTACCAAACCCCAGCGGCGTAATTGCCATATCACTTGTTCCGAGTTGTCGGGTCTGCATTCGTTGCATACTCCTTCTACCAGCATCACACTACCGAATCGTCCTTCGTCGTAGCAAGATCCACACCAGAGCTACTCAACCGGTTTAACCGGGATTGCGGTGCTCACTCCGCCGCCGGGGGCATGTCCTGGCTGCCCAGGATGCTCTCCGGATCAACACCCAGTTCGCGCAGCTTCGCGGCCAACTGCTGGGCCTGCTGCTCGGCCTGCTGCCGCGCGGCACGTTCCTGTCGGCGCTGCTGCTCCAACTCGACGTAGGTCAGGAAGCGCTCCCCATCGGGCCGGATAAGCTGCAACTCATCGTTGACCAGTTCAAAGCGAATCCCCAGGCGCGGAATCACCCACCCGGGCATGGTTTCGATGACATGCAGCCGCTCATCGCGCCGCTGCCAGCCGGCCAGCGAGCCCTCGTCCGGGTCGTAGAGATAGTACTCCTCCACACCATATTCATTATAGAACTCCAGTTCTCTGGCCATTTCCGCAACCCGGTTGCCGGGTGACAGCACCTCAAAAACCACCTGGGGCGCGATCTGCTCCTCTTCCCACTGCCGGTAAGAGCCGCGATAGCCCTTGGGTCGCCCAAACACAACCAGCGCATCCGGCGCGCGGCAAATATCCGAACGGCCCTCCACCGGATACCAGAGCAGATCACCCGCCACAAACACATCGGGACGGTCGGCAAAGAGCGCCTCCAATCCCCCCTTGATTGTTACAATCCATTCAAATTGCAGTGTATTATCGGCCATTGGTTGCCCATCGCTATCCGGATAGATAACAGACTTTTCCTCAACCGGCGCTTCAACCGTACTCATACGCCCCCCTTGTCTTTAGTTCTCAGTTCTCAGTTCTCAGTTCTCAGACTGTCTGAAAAGGGTGTGTTATGGGGATGTTGGCCTGGCACCCCGCCCGTCATGCTGGATAGATCTTGAAAAAGAGTCCAGATAGGGGAGCCGGATGGAGATCACTCCCGCACGGCCCCGGCCGCACACCGGCTGAAGTCGGGACTCCTGGGGCGCTGTTCGGTGTATCAGGGCAAGCATCAGGATGCCTGACCGACGCGAACCACCGTTTCAGACAGTCTTTTAGTTCTTTAGTTCCTGGTTCTTTAATCCTCAGTTCTCAGTTCTCAATTCTTTGTTCTCAATTCTTTGTTCTTTGTTCTCTGTTCTTACCTGCTTACCCCTCGCGCTCGGCCTGCGTCTTAATCTTCCCCTGGGCGCGGGCCCGCATTAACGCCTCAACACACTGCGCGTCATACTCGGTGCCCACCGCACTGGACAGAATGCTAAAGGACTGCTCAATTGACATCGCCGGGCGGTAGGGGCGCGAACTGGTCATGGCATCGAAGGCATCGGCGACGGCAACAATCCGCCCGATCAGGCTGATCTCATCGCCCTTGAGCCCCAGCGGGTAGCCGCTACCGTCCAGCCGTTCATGATGCTGGGCCAGGGCCGATGACTCTTCGCGCAGCAGTTCCTCCAGATCGGCGTCATGCAGCAGTCGAACGCCATAGGTCGGGTGGAGTTTCATCACGCTCATCTCGTCGTTGGTCAGATGTTCCGGCTTCTTCAAGATGGCATCACCGACGCCGATCTTGCCGACATCATGCAGGATCGCGCCGATCTGCACATGGTAGAGCATCTCCTGGGATAGCTCCATTTCACGGGCAATCGCCACGGCGAAATCCGCTACCCGCTGGCTATGCCCCCGCGTGTAGGGATCTTTGAGATCAATCGCGCCGGTAACGGCCTTGATAATCCCCAGGAAGAGCCGGGAATTGCGCTCATAGAGCCAGGCCAGTTGCAACACCGTTGCCGCCTGGCTTGCCAGGGTCTCAAACAGGCTGACATCCTCAGCGCTAAAGCTCTGCCCATCGCGCTTGTTGAGCGCCTGCGCACCGCCGATAATCTTCGCAGGCAACACTCCCGCGCCGCTACCCAGTTGAATAGTGGGCGCGCGCAACGGCAGACAGAGGATCGAACGGGTGACAAAACCACTCTGTTGATCAATTTTGCGGTAGAAGCGGCTGTCATTGCGCACATCATTGACCAGCACCCGCTCGCCCTTGCTGGTGACATAGCCAATAATGCCCCGACCAGCAGGTACGCGCACCTCCTCGTCGCGCAACTGGCGGCCCTCCTTGCCCGTCGCCATCTGCAAGACCAGATCGCCCGTCCGCTCATCGCGCAGCCAGATCGAGGTTGCCTCCACATTGAGCAACTGGCTGGCGTGATGCATAATCCGCTCAAGCAGTTGATCGCGGTCCAGGGTAGTCGTGATATGCGAGACAATATCGACCAGCGCCTGCAGCCGCCGCTCGCGCCGCCGGGCACTGACCAGCATGCACGTCTTTTCGATCTCGACCGCCAGCCGTTCGCACAGCAGTTGCGCCAGCGTCATATCGTCCGGATCATCCACTACGGTCAGTGGCAGATCAAAGATCTCCACCGCTCCCAGCGGTTGATCTTGCAGCAGCAACGGCAGACAGTAGGCTGTCCGAAAGCCCATCCCGGAGAGCGCACCGATGGACTGGTTCCAGAGCGGCTCGCGGGTCACATCGGAGATAAAGACCGGCCTGCGCTCACGCACCACATACCCGGCCAGGCAGCGGTCTATCGCAAAATGCTTGCCCAGCAGATGCTGGATCGTCGTGTCGCCCCGGATTACAGTCAGCACCTGCTCATCATCCACCGGCTCATACAGGTAGAGCACCCCGGCCGGTGCTTGTAACGCCTGTAGCAACAACTGAAGCATCCCATCGAGCAGCGGATCGAGTTCCGTGCTGGCAGCGATCTGATTGGCGCGCTGCATGCAGATGATAAGTTGTTGCATTCTGGTCGGTTGCGCGATCGTCATTTGCCTGCTCCTGCACTCTGGACTAACGCAACAAAAAAGGCACAAAGCGACTGCTGCTTCGTGCCTTACCCTCCCCGGTCTACCTGTGACAGGCTTACGCTACGTATTCGTACCCGGCAGGTAGCATCCTGATCAACTGCCGGTGACATCACTGTCACACCCGCCGGGTACGTCCCTGCTCAGGCGGCGCGCCGCTGATCCAGATGCGCCAGCCCGCGCAGATACTCCACCAGTTCGTCCGGGTCGGCGGCAAGTTCCACCGCAACGCCGCTCTCCTCGGTCAGTCGCCGGGGCGTGTACTCGTCAAGCGTGCGCATACCGCTGTAGTCAAACATCACGCGCGGCAGAACCGCGTTGGTGCAACCGCTGTTGCGCAGCACCGGCACAACATCCTGCCCCATCAGCAAACCGCTGACCGTCACCGTTTCGCCAAAGAACTGGTTGACCACCGGCAGCAACCGTAACTCCAGCCCCTCAATCTGGTTGAGCCGGTCAACCACCGATTGCATCGTTGGGGCGATCATCGTGCCGCACAGCAGCGCGACCCGCGTTGGCTGCGGCAGGCGGGCGGGCAACCGTCGCCGTGCCGTCGTCCAGATATCCAGAAAATCCCGCGTCATCCCGACACCGTTGGAGTATTGCGGGAAATCATCATAAAAAGCGGCCGGGGGTACGTCGCGCTCCGACAGCAGATAAAACTCATCGCTCGGATAGACCAGGTTCAGCCCCAGATCGCGCCGGTAGTGCTCGCCGTAGGGCAGCAGCAGATCAATCACCCGCGCGGCTTCATCCGGCGTGTAGCAGCGCAACGGTACATCGGTCGCCGCCCCCAGGCGCGCACAGAAGCCAAAATCGGCGGCATCGAGGGCGGGTTGTGCCGCATCTTGCTGCACCTGTTCCGACCAGAGCGGCTGGCGTTCCCAGTTGGTATCGATCCACTCGGGTGTCTCATGCACTTGAATTGCCGCCCGAATCGTTGACGGCTTCTTCCGATTAAAGCGATATTTGGTCAGACCAACCGGCACCACCGCAATCGACTGCACCGTTGGATAGAGCGCTGCCAGATCCTCCACCGTGCGCTGCAACGCCGCGCCATCATTCAGACCGGGACAGGCCACCACCTGCGTATGCACACTAATTCCCGCCGCACCGAGCCGCCGGATCTGCGCCAGCACATCGGGCACATCGGCCTTGCCCAGCAGCACTGCCCGTAGCGCGCGATCCGTCGCGTGGATACTGACATGCATCGGCGAGAGATGCTGCTGCTCGATGCGCTGCCAGTCCGCCTCGCTCAGGTTAGTCAGCGTCACAAAATTGGCATAGAGAAACGAGAGGCGGTAGTCATCATCCTTTAAATAGAGCGTTTTGCGCATGCCTTTGGGCATCTGCGTCAGGAAACAGAATGGACATTTATTGTTGCACGTACGCAGCCGGTCAAATAGCGGCTCGGTAAAGGCAATGCCCAGGTCTTCGTCGGAATCTTTCTCAATCTCGAAGACCACCTCGCCTGCGCTACCACGCACGAGCAATTCGATCTCCTCGTCGGCGATGGCAAAACGGTAGTCGATCACATCGCGCAGCCGTGTACCATTCACGGCCTGCACCACATCACCCGGTTGCAGCCCCAGTTCTTCGGCAATCGTTCCCGGCTGTACATGGCTGATAACACCACCCTCGCCGGTAATATTCTTTAAATCTGGTTGATACTCCACAGTGCCCCTGTGTACCCTTCAGCTAGATATTGCACGACTTTTTCACAAGAAACTTGCAGCATTATAACATAAGCCGCGAAGACGGGGTGTGGATGCACAGAAGCATGTCCCGGCTGCGGGAGGTATAGCAGCCATCAATTTGTCGTAGTGCCGCCTCCAGGCGGTTGAGAGCGAAGCCCTGAGAGCCAGTTCACAACCAATTTAGGATTGCTATATCACTCGCCTTCGTCCAGGAATGCCAGCAACCGCTGGAGCGCTTCCGGGTCTTCCCCCGGTGACTCCGGAACAGCACGCAGCGCCAGATCGCCCACGGTCAGGGTCCAGCCCTGTTCCTGGGAGGGCGGTTGCAAAATCGTGATCGCCTGGGGTAACGCAATCGCGCGCACACCCTGGAGTTTGACCTCCCAGCCCTGGCTGCTCAACTCATGCGCAACGGCTTCAGCTTCGCGCCAGCGGAGCAGCGCGGCCCACAACACTGCCGGCGGCTCATCCGCACCGGTTTCAATCAGTGCATCGGCCTCCGGCAGCGGCGCATCACGCCAGAAGAGGAACGGCTCGCGGTCTTCGGGACGTAGCGCGCGCACCAGCACGCGCAGGCCAATCGGCTCGCGGATCAGACTTCACCAACCTTCCTTGCAACCTTCCCCGAAGCTGGGAGCTTCGACCATCAAACCTTCCCCGAAGCTCGCAGCTTCGACCATCAAACCTTCCCCGAAGCTGCGAGCTTCGGGGAAGGTCGTCTGAAGGTGAGTTTAGTTAGCCTGGGTGGTATCCATGCCGGCGGTTGCGGTCCAGGGTTCCACATTCCCGGCAAAATCAACTGCGCGCACCCGGAAGGCGAACTCCTCGCCCTCAGCGGGACCGAACCACTCCGATAGGCTCGTCGTGTTTGTCAGCCAACTGTGCCAGCCATAGCTCCCACAGGGCAGTTGGCAGACCTGCACATCATAGTAGGCAATACCGCTGGCATTGTCAACACCGCTCCAGCGTACCAGGAAGCCTTTCCCTTCGCGGGTAATTTCGACGATCTCGCTGACCGGAGGGGTAGTATCGGCCACTGCACCATCATCGTCCTGCAGCGTCCGGCCAACCGCTTCGGCAGCCTTAACGGTCACTTTCACCTGATTGCTCTCACCGGCGCCACCATTCAGCGCATCGTTCCAGTTGTAGTTTGCCCGCAGCGTAAGCTCCTCGTCGATGGGCACGGTCGGGGCCATATTCATCACCAACCTGGCTGAGCGCGTCTCATCGCCGTCATCGTTGTCATCATTATTGACCTCGATATAGCGGAAGCCCAGCGTGATGCTATCGTCGTTGTGACTTTCGACCCAGCCACGACTCCCGTCGAAGCGCACATCTTCCAGGGAAAGCCGGTCTTCGTCAAAATTGAGGGTCACCCGAACGTCCTCGGCAGGAGCCGTACCAATATTTTCGACATCTACATCGATGCTCAAATTCTCACCACGGGTAACATACAGGCTCGGATCACTGCTCAACGTAACGATGATATTGGCATTACCGTCAGTTTCCTGGGCAGATGCAGGCGAATGAACCGTAGAAAAACTCAACAGCCCACCGATTAGCAGGAAAAGAAAGAGTAGATGTATGTGACGGGGCCAACAATTTGTTTCTTTGCGATACATATTATTACCTCCTCAAGGGAATTATATGCGGTTTGCCGTCTTCCGGCATATGTTCTATCATTAATTATAGCGCTGCCGCACCGTTTCTACATCGGAGACCGTGTGTAACTGGACATACAACTTTCGTTGCAGGCGCTATCATTTGTTTGGACGACATGCCACACCTCCCGGTTGCCAGGATGTTATCGGAGACAGGCACTACCGCCGGCTTCCCTTTACATGTATTAGGAAAACGCTCTCACGCAGTTACTCTTACCGTCTTAGAAATGTATCTCAGCGTTTTCTCAACCAGAGAGAACAAGCGAAAGAACAGAGAAACAGAGGACGATGACAAATTATGCTGTTCGATAGCCGCACATCCGGTGCGCTTTGTACGGTATACCTCTATATCTACGTTCTCTACTCCGAAATCTTGCAAAATCTATGCCAACCTTATGAACAGGTGGGAGCGATGGTCCCTTCATAACACGCGTTACGCAGTGGGAGTTTGTTCTGGACTGGTGCCAACCCCGAACGCCAGAAACGCCTGCGGCAGGATGGTACATTTTGAACTTCTTTCACAAAAAATTTGCACTGTGTGCAAATTTTTTGTGAATAAAGTATGGTTTCTTCCGCCCTGCCGGAGGCGGAATCTCCTGTCGGGTCAACGACCGCGTAACTCCTGTTAATAATGAACCAGCGAGAGCATGGCTCCCGCATTCCCAACAGAAAAACCCGGTGCAGGTGATGCGCATCTGCGCATCACCTGCACCGGGCAATCAAAGCATGGCGCGTCGTTGACAAAGCAACCGAGAAGAAGACGGGTTGATCGGATCTTCAGGCTGTTCAGTGGGTAATCAGTTTGTTTTCTGTTCGCTGTCCTTTGTTCTTCCCACGCTGTACCTGGTTCTACCTAATATTTACAGATTGGCACAGGCGATGGTGGGACCGTGCTCCACACCAGCATTCTGATGAATATGCAGACTGTAGGCACCGGCGTCCAGTTGTGCCTGCGAGAGGCGATCTGCCGGAATCAGCGCGCTTGCCACGACCGGCATCACCGGATCGCTCACCTCAATCGGCGCAGTCAGTCCATCAGAACTGGCTGTGGCGGTGAACGGGACAACAATCGGCGCGGAGAGGTCGCTGCAGAAGGCACTATGGATATGCCAGGCATGCGCACCGGCAGGAATATTCTGAACCTCTACCTGGATTTGCATTCCTTCACCCTCAGGCGCTTGACTAAGGACAACCGTACCAATCGCGCCGGACCCCTGGGGAACTGTTTCAAAGTTGGAGCTTACAATAACATTCTCGGCGCGGCACCTTCCGTCGGCGCGGCTTCCGGCATCGGCGCGGCACCTTCCGTCGGCGCAGCTTCCGGCATCGGCGCGGCTTCCGTCGGCGCGGCTTCCGGCATCGGCGCGGCTTCCGTCGGCGCAGCTTCTTGCATTGGCGCGGCTTCCGGCGTGGGTGCGGCACCCTCGGCCGGCGCAGTTGCACCCTCGGCCGGCGCGGTAGCGCCTTCGGCGGGCGCGGCTCCCGGTGTGCCCAGACCATTTGGATCACCGGCAAACAGGTAAATCACAACGATCAGGGCCAACAGACCAAGGGAGGCCAGACCAACAAACACGATCAGCGGTGGACCGCCCGCCTGACTCTCGGAGGGCTGTCGCAGGTCGGCATTTGCGGGTGAGTACGATCCCTTTTCTTCGGACATACGCTATCTCCTTCATTTCAACTGATGACTGTCGCAGCCGGGCCCGCCGGGATAACAGTCGCTTATAACCACGCCGGGAAACGATGCAAGAAGCGTGCCATTTATCGTGGAGAAAAGCAGAGGATAATCGAACATCCGTGGTATAATCGGCGGCACGCCCGTCGTACACACCTGTATGCGCCAGACGGGGCTTTTTGGAGTTGGAGCTTACGCGAAGCAGATGAGTATCAATCGAACCAGTACGCACCCTGCCGGTACCCCAACACCGGTTGCCTACAGCTTGCGCGCCGGTCTCCGCGTCCTCCAGCAATGTACGGAGACGCAACGCCAACAGCATGGGCAATTTCTGACCCCGGCGGCCATTGCCGAGTTTATGGCGTATCAGTTCGGTAGCTTGCGCGATGGTGCGCGCATTCTGGACCCCGCTGCCGGATCGGGAACGCTGGCGTGCGCCATGATCGAGCAGGCTATTCAGCGTAAGACTTGCACCAAGCTTTTTGTTGACTGCGTTGAAATTGACCCGCTCCTCTGTTCGGTCGCGCGCGCAGCACTCGCGTTTGCCGGAACCTTTGCGTCCCGGCATGGCGTGCAGGTCCACACGCGCATTATTCAGGGCGACTTTATCCTCAACTACTGCAACGCGCATCAACCGGATTTATTCGCACACCCTGGGACAAACGACCCGGCGCTGCACCGAACCTACGACTATATCATTGCCAACCCACCCTACTTTAAGCTCAACCGGGACGATCCCCGTGCCAGAGCAACCGCAAAGCTGGTTCACGGCAACACAAATATCTACACGCTGTTTCTCGCCATTGCCGCGCACCTGCTTGCCGATCAGGGGCAGGCCGGCTTTATCGTGCCGCGCAGCTTCTGCTCCGGCGCATATTTCGGCAAGTTTCGGCGGAGTTTCTTGCAGCAGGCGGTACCACTGGCCGTGCATACTTTTGAGTCGCGGATGAGTGCCTTCAAAGCGGATGCCGTGCTCCAGGAAAATGTTATCTTTGCCTTTCGGAAGCGCCTGCCGGACACGCCGAACGATCCGCGAAGCGACGACTCGTGCGTCACCATTTCCTCCTCGCAGGGCAGCAGCGATCTGGCGCGCACGCGCCGGCGCACGGTCGCATTGCAGACCTTTGCCACCAGCCGCGCCGGCGAGACCTTTTTTCGCATACCGCTGACCGATTTCGACGAAGAGATTATCAACATCGTTGATACCTGGAATGGCTCGCTCACCGGCTATGGGTTATCCATCTCCACCGGCCCGGTGGTGGCCTTTCGCGCCGAGGAGTTTTTGACCGATGCGCCGGCGGTTGACCGGGGTGTGGCAGTGCCGCTGCTCTGGATGCAGAATGTTCAGCAGCAGCAGATTATGTGGCCGACGGATCGGCGCAAGAAACCACAGGGATTTCTCCTCACCGAGCGGTCACGTTCGCTGCTGGTGCCAATGCGCAACTATGTCATCCTGCGGCGCTTTAGTGCCAAGGAAGATGCACGACGGTTAGTTGCCGCACCCCTGCCGGCAACGCAGTTTCCCCACGCCTGGCTCGGCCTGGAGAATCATCTCAACTATATTTACAGTAACAACCGCGAACTGGAAGATGCGGAGATCTACGGTCTGGCGGCCCTGTTCAACAGCGCCTTCCTGGATCGGTATGTGCGCATGACCAATGGAACAACCCAGGTGAATGCGGCCGAACTCCGCGCCTTACCCCTGCCACCACTGGCGGTTATTCGGGAGATTGGGCAGACCCTGGTGACCCGGAAGGCCACCGGCGCACCCGCCGATCCTGATGCGGTCGTGTTTGCGGTGCTGCGTGAAACGGATGCAGCGTTTGCGGATATACCTTTGATCAGAGAGGCTCGGATAAAGATGGGAAAGATCCAGGAAGCTCAGGAGATCTTGAAAATGATGGAATTACCCAAAGCACAGCAGAATGAAATTTCAGCACTGACCTTGCTTGTGCTTGCGCAACTATCCGAAGAAAACTCCTGGAGTAATGCCAAACGTCAGAGCCTGGGCATTCATGAAATAATGGGAGAGATGGCGCGGCGCTATGATCGCAAGTATGCAGAGAATACCCGCGAAACAATTCGACGGCAGGTCATTCACCAATTTGTGCAGGCCGGTATTGCGGTGCGTAATCCCGATGAACCAACGCTTCCGACAAATAGCCCCCGAACACACTATGCCCTCTCAGCCGAGGCCATCCGTACTATTCGCGCCTATGGAACAGATACATGGCAGGATGCTGTTGGGACGTTTATTACAAGCAAAGGTGCGCTTCTGGAGCTTTACCAGAAGCAGCAAGATCAGCATAAAATTCCGCTCATTCTCGAAAATGGCGAAGAATATCATCTCTCTCCCGGGAAACACAACGAGTTACAGGCAGCTATCGTAGAAGAGTTTGGACCGCGTTTTGCCCCAGGCGCTCGACTGCTCTATCTCGGTGATACAGCGCAAAAGACACTTATTCTTGACAAAGCAGGTTTTGCAACGTTGGGTATTCCTGCACCCAGCCACGATAAACTGCCGGATGTTGTGCTCTATGATCAACAGAGGAACTGGCTGTACTTGATTGAAGCTGTAACCTCCCACGGCCCGGTTTCACCAAAACGACGTGTCGAGTTAGAAGAAGCCATCAGCGGATGTTCAGCCGGAATAATCTATGTCAGTGCATTTCCCGACTTCACCACCTTCAAAGCCTATCTCACCGAGATCGCGTGGGAAACCGAAGTCTGGTTAGCTGAGTTACCTGGGCATCTCATCCACTTCAACGGTGATCGCTTCCTGGGGCCACGCATATAGCTCGTAGCTCACTGTTGATATGCAGGGCAATGCTTTGCGCCCTTTGCGGCTTTGCGCCCTTTGCGGCTTTGCACGTTTTGCGCTCACTACTGCTGTTGCTGCTGCTGCTGATCCTGCTCTTGTTGATGCTGCGGTTGCAACTCCTCCTGGGACGAGACCTCTACCGGGTTCCACTCAACCGGCGGGAGCAACTCCTCATCGGGGGGCGGCGCTTCCGTGGGTGTAACCTGCACCCCTACATCCAGCTCGCTGCTAGCCTGCCCCTTGAACACACCGCGCGTCGGCGGCACATCCGCATAATCGCGCCCGACCGCCGTGCGAATATGTCGCTCCATCGCTACCAGGTTGTTCGTCGGATCAAGCCCAACCCATCCCAGATCCGGCAGGAACACCTCCACCCAGGCATGCGTGGCATCCTGCTCCGAGCGGTCATGCTCTTCGCTGCTATGGAAAAGATACCCGCTGACATAGCGGCAGGGAATATGCAGCCACTCGCGCACCAGCGCAATCATCACATGCGAGAAATCCTGACAGACCCCCTGGCGGCGCTTGAGTGCATCATCAATGGGCGAGTCAACCTCGGTGATCTGCGGCATGTAGGCAAAGGTGGCATAGATGCGGGCATTCAGTTCCCGCAGCAGACTCAGGGGGTCATCGCGGCGCTGGACATCCAGTTCGCGGGCCAGTTCCTGGAGCAGCGGCGTGGCGCGGGCAAAATGGCTGGGCATCAACATATCCCAGAAATCACCAAGCCGGACGGCCGCATCAAGCTCATCCCAGGCGGTTGACGGCAGCGCTTCGGGCAGCGGTGGCGGCGGTGTCAGTTCAACCAGCGCCTCGGCCGTGATGGTGAGTTGCGTATGCCGGCCCGGAATGTCAAAATGGTAGACCATATTCCCCAGGTAGTCCCGGTACCAGGTCGTGTGGGTGCGCGGCGCTGTCTGCAACGAGAAATCCAGGCAGCGCTGTGAGCCTTCCGTGCGCGGACGCATCCGCACCTCCATCATGCTCTCGCTGATCGGCGCGCTGTAACGAAACCTGGTTATATGACGAATTGAATAATACATATGTTTGATACCGGTTATCAGAAAATCACGACGCCAGGGCCGTATCGATGGGATAGGCAATATAGACCTGCTGGATCGCAGTATGGATCTGCGCACACTGGCGCTGAATGCTCTCCAGGTAGCTATGCATGCTACCATTCATAATCTCATCAACCTGACCATAATCCACCGCAGCCCGCAGACGGCCAATCAGGCGCTCAACGCGACCAGGATTCGGCATGCTGGTTGTGTTGGCAATCGACTGCAACGCCCCATACATCACCCCAACCGTAAACCGCACTGAGCGCGGAAACTCGGCATTGAACAGTAAAAACTCAACTACCTGGTTAGAGCGTACATCCGCCGTGTAGACCTTGCAATAGGCTTCAAACGCTGTACACGATTTCAACAGACCGATCCAGGCCAGGTAATCCGATGCCGACGAGGTATCGGGTAACAATGCCACAACATTGGCATCCAGCAGCACGGCGGTGGCGCCTGCCCGCTCAAGCGCCCGCCCCAGTTGAATAAACTGCCAGCCCTCACCATGATTCATGGTCGCATCAGTGATCCCCTGGAACAGGTGCGCGCTCTGCTTAACGGTCTGGAAAAACTCGTGTGGCTCACACTTCCAGAACTCGCTTCGATTAGTATGCTTAACATGGAGAAAGAGTCGGTTCAGTTGCTCCCACATCTCGGAGCTAATCTGCTCCCGCACCTGGCGTGCATTCTCCCGCGCCGCCGCGATACAGGCCGCAATCGACGCACTGTTTTCCAGGTTGAAGGTCAACATATGCGTAATGCTATAGGCATCGTAAGATCCGCCCGGCGGCGGGACACGCAGACTCGCCAGCAACCGCTCCCAGCGCCGGCCCGCCGTGTCGGGCGTCTGATCAAGCATCTGATACAGATTCACATCGAGCAGACGCGCGGTATGCTCGGCCCGCTCCAGGTAGCGACTCATCCAGTAGAGACTATCGGCAACTCGACTTAGCATTGCTTTCTGTGCTCACTTCTTCATGCTTACTTCCTGGGGCTGATCATAGAGCACCCAGGTATCCTTACTGCCCCCACCCTGCGACGAGTTCACCACCAGCGACCCGCGCCGCAACGCAACCCGGGTCAACCCGCCCGGCACAATCGTCACCTTATCGCCATACAAAATATAGGGACGCAGATCAACATGGCGCGGCTCAACCTTGCCGTCAATAAAGCAGGGCGCCCGCGAGAACGAGAGCGTCGGCTGAGCGATATAGTTACGCGGATCGGCCAGAATCTGCTTGCGGAACGTGTCGCGCTGTTCGGCAGTGCTATGCGGACCGATCAGCATGCCATAGCCGCCCGACTCGCCCACCGCCTTGACCACCAGTTCCTCCAGATGCTCCAGCACATACTGCCGCTGTGAGGCATCCGAGAGCAGATAGGTCTCGACATTGGGCAGGATCGGCTCTTCGGCCAGGTAATACCGGATAATCGTCGGCACATAAGCATAGAGCGCTTTATCATCGGCAATCCCGGTGCCGACCGCATTGGCAAGCGCAATATTGCCCGCGCGGTAGGCATTCAGCAGGCCCGGCACCCCCAGCACCGTATCGGCCCGAAATGCCAGCGGATCGACAAAATCATCGTCGATGCGCCGATAGATCACATCAACCCGGCGCAATCCCGCTGTGGTGCGCATATACACAACATTATCGTGAACCAGCAGATCGCGCCCTTCCACCAGTTCAATGCCCATCTGGCGCGCGAGGAAGGCATGCTCGAAGTAGGCCGAGTTATACACCCCCGGCGTGAGCAGCACAATCCGCGGATCGGGGCGGTGGGGCGGTGAGAGTGCGCGCAACGTGGCAAGCAGCACCTGCCCATAGTGATCAATCGGGCGGATACCATAGTTAGCAAACAGCCGGGGAAACGCATTCTTGATGACCTGCCGATTGGTCAGCATGTAGGAGACGCCGCTCGGTACCCGCAGGTTGTCCTCCAGCACACAGAATCGCCCATCGGTCATGCGGATCAGGTCGGAACCAACCACCGCGATATAAATATCCTGGGGCACCCGCACACCGCGCATTTCACGGCGGAAATGGTGACAGGTATAGATCAACTCGCGGGGCAACGTGCCATCGGCCAGGATATGCCCCTCGTGGTAGATATCCCGCAGAAACAGGTTAAGCGCCGTGATCCGCTGGGTCAACCCGCGTTCAATCGTCTCCCACTCGGCACTGGTCAGAATACGCGGCAGCAGATCATAGGGAAAAATCCGCTCCGTTCCCTCGTCGCCGCCGTAGACCGTAAAAGTAATCCCCTGATTGAGGAAGGAGAGGTCAGCCGCATGCTGGCGCTGATCCAGATCAGCCGGTGATAACTCGATGAGCCGATCCTGGAGCGCGCGATACTGTTCGCGCGAGTGGCCCTCCGCGTCAAACATCTCATCATACGCGGCATCGAGTTGATACGATTCAAACAATGGTTGGCGTTGAAATACGCGCTGCATAGGAGCACCCCAAACGTCGTCTTCCTCCACACCAACGTGCCAGGAACACGACCTGATCTTGCTTCTACAAAACGTTAGCAATTGCAATTGGGGCAGCGCTGCCAGCGTACGGCATTGGAGACTTGCTCAATGTACCAATAGTACAAGGCAGGCCGCGATTCGTCAAATCAGGGTACAATAGTATGTTCAACCTGAAGGAGCAACCTGGCCGATGCCACACTGTCTGAGCGCCTGCTGGCACATCCGAGGATTCAGTTTTATAATCACCAGTTGCCCGCGCGCTGACATTGTGGGGAGTTGGTTCCGGTAAGGATGCACAGCAGCGCGTCCGCCATCCGTTCTGTTGCCGCAACGCCGTTGCGGGATAGGTATAGGATTGTGTAAGTTACAGGGGTTACGCGGTGCGCGTTCAAACGGGACGTTTGCTCTCGATAACGGCGTATTTCGCCTGCGGCAGCATGGTACTGTTTATTCTTTTTCACAAAAATGTTGCACAAGATGCAACATTTTTGTGAAAAAGAATAGAATCTTCCGCCCTGCCGGAGGCGCAATTCCGTGCCGGGTCAATGACCGCGTAACTCCTATAAGGTACTGCAAGAGGAGCATCATAACCAATGATCGAAACAGCCGAGTCACTAAATCTGTTACGCTTTCTGGAGCCACTGGCCCTGGTTCTGGGGGCCGCACTGGTTGGCTTTATCGTTGATCGGGTAGTCCTGGCCTTGCTGCACCTCTGGACACGGCGCACAAGCTGGCGTGCCGACGAGATTGTCGTCAATATTTTGCGCAACCGGATTGTGCTCTGGGCCATCCTGCTCGGCATTTTCCTGGCAACCACGCTATATGCTCCCGTTGGTGCGCGCTTTGTGCCGCTTGTCCGCCGCGCGGTCCTGGTTATCTTTGTCATATCGATAACCCTGGCCTCCATCCGCGCCGCTATCGCCCTGGTCAACTCGTATAGCGCGGCCAGTGATGAACGTTCTTCCGCCCTGACGATTGTTGTCAATATTATTCGTATTATTGCATTCAGCATTGCCCTGGCGATCATTTTCGACATCCTGGGTATTCCCGTTGCCCCGGCGGTGGCCGCCCTCGGTGTTGGTGGTCTGGCGATCTCGCTGGCGCTCCAGGAAACGCTGACCAATATCATTTCGGGCATCCTGATCATTCTCTCCCGGCAGATTCGCCCGGGTAACTATGTGCGCCTGAGTACCGGTCAGGAAGGCTATGTCGCCGATATTAACTGGCGCAACACGCAGATCCGTGAGTTGCCGAATAACCTGATTATTGTACCGAACTCAATAATGACATCAACCATTCTGACCAATTACTATGATCCGAACAAGGAACTGGCGATCTTAATTGATGTTGGCGTCAGTTATGACAGCGACCTGGAGTTTGTTGAGCGCGTAACGATAGAAGTTGCCAAAGAGATTATGCAACAAGTACCGGGCGGCGTGGCCGAGTTTGATCCGTTCATTCGCTACAATACCTTTGGTGACTTCTTTATTAACTTTACCGTTATTCTACGCGGGAAGGAGTTTGTTGATCAATATATGATCAAGCATGAATTCGTCAAACGCCTCCACAAGCGCTACCGCCAGGATGGGATTGAGATTCCCTTCCCCATCCGCACCCTGCATACGCGCGGCAACAATCACGCGTTGGTGACAAATTTACGACAAGATGAACAAAATGTTCAGGAATAGGCTCCAGTTCCGGGTGTATACTTACCAGTTGAGTAGGAATGTGTTCAAAGAAAAGGAGTATGTGTGCATCGCATAAGATTCAAAGCCCTATGGCTTGCCTGTCTGCTGCTGTTCGCCGGAATTGCGCTGGCAGCGTGTAGCGAATTTACCGCAGAACAGAATGGTATGACGAATGCGCCCGCCGGTGAACCGGAAGGGATGGCCGCCGAAACCCCATCGCCCGACCAGGGGACAACCGCCGGCACTACCACCGAACCAATGACAACCACGCAGGTTGTCGCAACAGATGCCGGCGCGCGGATCGTCTTTGTCTCCAACCGTGCCGACAATCCCGACATTTTTGTGATAAATGCCGACGGCTCCGGCGCAACCAATCTGACCAATGACCCGGCCGTGGATAGCGACCCGGTATGGGCCCCCGGTGGTAGTCGCATTGCCTTTATCTCCAACCGCGAGGATACCACTGACCTCTACATTATGAATGCCGATGGATCGAGGACAACCAATCTGACCAACAACGACGCCGTCGAGTCCGCGCCGACCTGGTCGCCGGACGGCACGCGCATCGCCTATGTCACCACCGATGAAGCAGGCGACACAACGCTTGCGATTATTCAGATTGAAGGTGCCGAGATAACCGAGATGCCGGTTGACCTGGAAGCGCTCGGGACACCGGCGTGGGCTCCCAACAGTCCCCGGATTGCCTTCTCGGCCTCGGCGGAGGGCAACCGCGACATCTATGCGATCAACACCGATGGCTCCAGCCTGGCGCAACTGACGAGCGATCCGGCGGAGGATACCATGCCGGCCTGGTCGCCGGACGGGAGCCAGATTGCCTTCTCCTCTAACCGCGACGGTGATATCGATATTTTTGTGATGAACAGCGATGGAGCCGGACAGACGCGCCTGACCGAAGCACCGGCAGCCGACGAGTGGCCGACCTGGTCCACCCAGGGCACACAGATTGCCTTCTCCTCCAACCGCGACGGCAACGCGGAGATCTATGTGATGAATGCCGACGGGAGTGAGGCAACCAACCTGACGCAAGTACCCGCCAGCGATACCCAGCCTGACTGGATACCGCCCCAACCGGCGGAGAAGCGCGTGGCCTTCACTTCGCGGCGCGATAATATCCTCTCGGTTGATATCTTCGCCGTCAATATTAACGGCGCAAACCTGGCTAACCTGACCTCCAGCCCGGCAACCGATACCCACCCGGCCTGGTCCCCCGACGGCAGTGCATTGGCCTTTTCCTCGAACCGGAACAACAACGACGACATCTTTATCCTGGATATCGGCGGGGGCGAGCCGCGCAGCCTGACCAATGACGCTGCTGTCGATCTGCATCCTGACTGGCACCCGGACGGCACCCGCCTCGGCTTTGAGTCGCGCCGCACAGGAAACTGGGATATTTTCATGATCAACCAGGATGGTACCGGACTGATCAACCTGACCAACCACCCGGCCAATGACGGCAACATCGCCTGGTCGCCCAATGGCGAGCGGATGGCCTTTGTCTCGGATCGGGACGGCAACTTTGAGATCTATGTGATGAATGCCGATGGTTCAGAGTTGACCCGCCTGACGAACAATCCCGCGGCCGATGTCTTCCCGGACTGGTCCCCGGACGGCAACCAACTGGTCTTCCGCTCCGACCGGGACGGCAATAACGAGATCTACATTATGAACGCTGATGGTACCAACCCGGTTAACATCAGCGATAACCCGGACGCCGATGAACACCCGACCTGGTCATCCGACGGCACGCAGATCTCCTTCGCATCCGATCGGGACGGCAACTTCGAGATCTACATCATCGACATCGACGGCACGAATCCCGTCCGGGTTACGGACAACCCGGCCGAAGACCAGTATCCGCACTGGCGGCCGTAAGCGGCCAGGTTCACAACAAAGCCGGCGTAGGCGGGCTCTGGCTGATCGGGGTTCATACAAGCCCGATCAGCCAGAATGCAACTACCTGCCGGGAAGATGGTACAATAGCAGGAAGCTGGAGACGCATACTCACCGTGTAGTTGTAGCAGACCACCAGGTCACTGTACAGGCAAGAACATATCCGTTTTTCTATAATCCCATGTGGAGCCGCTTTGGTGATGCAACACCAGGATCACCAGGAACGTACTACTATCACCGTGCAGAGCACAATACCTTTTTCTGGAATATGTTTGATCAGGTGTTGGTACGGCCCGGTTTACTGAACAGCTTCAGATCTGAAGATGTAGAGATTGTGCATACTGACGGCAGCACATCGCTCTTATCATCGCAAGGTTTCCCAGATGTAGAACATAACTCTGATCACCTGCCATTGTTATTTCGCCTACAATTGTAGCAAGGAGCTATCCAGATGACTGATCTCTGGCCCGATGATATAGCTGTTACAACTGCCCGTTCACCCGTTTCCATTCTGCGCGAACAGGCAGCAATCCTCGGAAAAAAGATCCGTAATCTGGTTGAGGCAACGGTGATGGCACAAGATGTTGGTGATCCGACAACAAAGAAGCCAGGGATTTTCACCTATTCATTTTACCTGGTAGCGCCTGCTCTACACAACTATCACTACCGACTTTTCTCCATAACCCACGATATTGAACTTTATCCCGTAACGTTCCTGTTGGATTGCGAGGTAGCAAATCAGATTCTAAATACAGAGACAGCGGAAAGCTGGGTACAGGTAAAAGCAGAATCAGAAGAAGATTTGATCCGTGTGCTAAAAAGCATATTCAACGCAAACAAAACCCGGCAGGTTATCCAGGCAATGCTGGCGCAGACCACCAGTTTTACTAATGACGACACGGCAGTCTCTATGCCGGAAACAGCAGCAGCAGCATAATTTCTGCCAGCGAGAGAACGTTCAACCAGGAAACCGGCACGGATCTGCTGCATACCACACAGCACAACCAGACTATAGGAAGAACAGACAAACACCGGACAGAGAACAAACCGGTTGTTCGATAACCGAGCACCAGAGACGTTTTGTTCTGTGTTTCTTTGTTCTCTGTTCTTTGTACCTCCGCCGTGTTACTCCCGCGTAACCCTACCCGCTACACTGTTAAGTGAGATCGCTGAACATCGTCCCTAGCGTGATTGGTGTGATCTCCTTACTCGTTGTCAGCATCAGGCTTCAGTACCAAACCCAGGCACAAAGGCCGCTGCGCTGCACCAGCGGCCTTTGTGTTACCCGCAATCCCGCTGGAGCGTTCCCCGCCAGAAACTATGCGCATAGATACATCCAACCAACTCACTGGAACCGTGTTGCGTATCTGCGGTGATGCGTATAACCCCGGCATAGCAAGTGAAAGGAACATACAATGAATCTCGTACGGCTTGGCGATACCGTGATTAACCTCGATCTGGTGACGGATGCTTCCTACATCCCCAACCGGGGCGTGCAGGTCACATTTGCCGCACCTGGACTGAATAACTATGAGAAGCCGTTTGCCCGCCAGATCTTCTTCGAAGGCGAGCGGGCCGAGTCGCTCTGGCGCTACCTGATCAAGCGGGGGATGTCTACCGATCTGACCCCACAGGAGTAGACCAGATAACCGGGAGCGAGCGGGACAGGTCTGTTGCCGGTCCCACCGCTCCTACAGCAACTCTACATGTGTCGTAGTGCCGCCTTCAGGCGGTTAACAGCGAATTCCCGAAGAACCAGTTCACAACCAATGCAGGATTGCTACACCAGGTACAGCTATGCAACATCCCCTGACCCTGACCCTACTCCCCGACACCTTTGCTGTCTGCCGGCTTGCTCCCATTGCGCCGATCCCCGCGTGGGCCGACGCCGGTCATTTCACCGCGATCACCCGCACTCCCGACGAACTCTCTATCGTCTGCCGGCAGAACCATGTTCCCGATGATATCACGGCAGAGCGGGACTGGCGCTGCCTCAAGGTTGCCGGTCCCCTCGACTTTGCCCTGACCGGTATTCTGGCGGCACTGGCGGCACCGCTGGCCCATGCCGGGATCTGCATTTTTGCGCTTTCGACCTACGCGACCGACTATCTGCTGGTGAAGGAAGTCAGCATAGCACAGGCGATGACGGTCCTACAGGATGCCGGGTGGATCGTACAGGGTGACATCTGAACGTATTAACCTCTTAGGAGTTACGCAGTTGAAACGCCTGGTCAAGATAGACTGCATTGGAAAGCCATAAAACGGACCTCCTGGTTCGATTTAGAGTTTGGCTTTGTGATGCGCTAAAACGACAACGATAGCCGTTTTTGTTCCCCAACTGCGTAAGTCCTACCTCTTTCGCAACCGCGCCGCAGTGCCTACATCTCTGCGGCGCACCCCAATCGGCACTCCTCCGACTAAAGATGGAGAGGCGCGCTGTCATTTTTCACGGTCCCGTTCACGCCACACACTGAGGCAGCGGTCAGGGGTTTCTTTTACAATAAAGCTGTGATAAGCAGAATACAACCCTGTCGGCATCATTTTTGCTTGCCTGCCTACCCAACTGCCGACAGGTCGGTATGCTCCCGGATCACCCCGACGTTATCCATGATTCTCACTGCAACGTAGCGCGTGTAGCACCGGCTGGTTCATGGACCGGGTGTTCCCGGAGTTGATAGTACAACGCACTATGATTATGTCTACTTCAACCCTGGCAATTGAAACCGTTGGTCTGTCAAAGTTTTTTGGTCGCCGGTGCGCGGCCCGGGCGATCAACCTGGCAATTCCCCAGGGAGCCGTGTTTGGCTTTTTAGGCCCTAATGGAGCCGGAAAAACCACGACGATCCGCATGCTGCTCGGCCTGGTGCGCCCGACCAGCGGCAATGGTCGCATCCTTGGTCACGATATACAGCGTGAGCGGGCCGCCATCCTGCCCTACGTCGGCGCGCTGGTCGAGTCGCCCGCCTTCTACCCCTACCTGTCGGGGCAGGACAACCTGCGCATCCTGATGCGTACCGCCGGGCAGGAGAACCCGCGCCGCATCGCGCAAGTGCTGGAGCAGGTCGCGCTGACCCACTGCGCCAATGACCGCGTCAGAACCTACTCCCTCGGCATGAAGCAGCGCCTGGCAATTGCGGCTGCACTGCTCAACCATCCGCGCATTCTCTTTCTGGATGAGCCGACGAATGGACTTGACCCGGCAGGCACGGTGGAAATCCGCCAACTGATCCGGCAACTGGGCAGTGCGGGGCATACGATCTTTCTCTCCAGCCATCAGTTGCACGAGGTTGAGCAGGTCTGTACCGACGTGGCGATTATCAACCGGGGGCAGATGATCACCCAGGGCCGCGTCACCGACCTGACGCGCGAAGGTGCGGCGCTCCTGGTTGTGGCCGAGCCGCTGGCCCTGCTGCAGGTGGTCGCCGAACGTTTTGGCGTGCAGCCCCAGGTGCTGGACGCACGCACAGCCCGCTTGCCGCTGGCGGCGGAGCAGATCCCGAAGCTGGTTGCCGCGCTGGTCAACGCCGGAGCGGAGGTGCATCAGGTGACGCCGCAGCACTCAACGCTGGAGCAGCGGTTTCTCGAGTTGACCGCTACCGACACTGGAGCGCCAACCACACCCGACCAACCGGCGCACCGATAATGCCCACCGCGTAACGCATGTAATGAACATGCGTTACGCGGTGGGCGTTTGGACCACGAACGCCGCGAAATGAGCGAAAAACGCGAAACGGCCAATGCTGATAGGTATCAGACGATCCCGCGTTTGACGGGGGTTACTGCCTCCGGCAGGGCGGAAGAAACTTAATCTTTTTCACAAAAAAATTTACAACGTAAATTTTTTTGTGAAAAAGGAAAAACGTACCATGCTGCCGCAGGCGAATCGGGTTTCTATCGGGTCAAACATCCGGTTTGAACACCCACCGCGTAACGCGTGGAATGAAGAGAAGCACATAGATATGGTTTCGATGATTCGTGCAGATTTATTAAAAATACAAAAGCGCGCAATTGGCTGGGTGATGCTGGCTATCAGTTTCCTGCTCGTCACCCTGATTATGCTGCTCATGTCGCTGCAATCCGGAACCGCGAGCGAACAACTCACCGGCTTCCCCGGCGGGCTGCTCACCGGACCACAAATTATCGCCGAGTCGCTGGGCACCTTCCTGGTCATCATCTTTAGCGCCAGCCTGGTCGGCAGCGAGTATCACTACGATACCTGGAAGAATCTGCTGACGCGCTATCCTGGACGCACCGCGTTTATCCTGAGCAAATGGATAACCCTGGCAATGGCTATCGGCATTGGTGTTACCTTCCTGGCAATCTGGTCGCAGATTCTGAACTGGCTGATCGGTGTCGAACAGACCCCGGCGATAAGTCTGGGGGCCGTTCTGCTGGAACTGCTGGTCCATGCGCTCATGCTGCTGGGCAGCGGCACCGTGGCACTGCTGGGAGTTGTGGTCTTTCGCTCCACCTTTGCCGGAATTATCACCGGCATTACCTGGCTGATGCTGGATGGCATTGCTGGAGCGGTGACATTCGTGCCCGGTGCGGTCAAGCGGTGCCTCTTCCGGCCTGCCGGGAATAGTCTGCTGGCCCATATCCAGGGATCGGCTACGGATACGGATTGTGCTGTTCCCTGGCATCTGCTCGTGGTGAGCATGTACCTGGTCATCCCGGTTACCCTGGCTGCCTGCATCTTTCACCAGCGGGATGTAACCGGTTAGCACCAGCCCCTGAGCATTGCCCCGTGCCGGCCCTGATCGCGTTATAATACAGCAACTATAAACTGGCCGGATGCGTGAAAAAGAAGCAAGATCAGCTATGCGTCAAACATTGCGCCAGCGTTTTGGCACAATCCGTTGGAAACTCACCGCCTCCTACGCCGCCGTAACCGTCCTGGTGATGCTGATTATGGAGGCAATTCTGGTGGTTGCACTGGGACTCTACATTACCCGGGTTTTCTTTGTGCCTGAAGAAATTGCCAAGGCCAGCCGGGATGTGGGCAAACTCTTACAGATCGAGTTTGCGGCCGCTAACCGCAGTGCGGCGGAGCTGGATCGTCAACTGCATGAACTGGTGGAGGTGGATGCCGACGACGACCGGCTCTTTCACTTTCAGATCGATATTGATTTTCCGGACGAGGCTCCTGAACAACCCACGACCGGAGAGCGGTCCGACATCCCGGCGGCCTGGCAGGTGCCGGTCATTACCCTGCTCACCAGCGAGGGGCAGGTGTTGACCTCGACCCTGCATAGCTATACACCCGGTACACCGCTGGTCAGCCTGGAGCCGCCAGTTGCCGGAGAACTGATTGCCCACGCCGCTGAGGGCATCACTGACACCGAACAGCTCTCCGCGTGGGCCGCGCCGGGCAATCAACTGATTGGGGTCGCGCCGGTCTTTAACCGCCAGGGTGAGGTTGTCGGCATTGTGTATGCCCGGCTGCAACGCCCACCAGTTAACGACCTGGTCGAGGATATCCCGACAATCCTGCTGGTCAGTGCGGTTCCGTTTTTGCTGATCAGCGGGCTGATTGGCCTGGTCTTCGGGCTTTTTGCCGGACGGGACTTTAGCCGCCGGCTCAAGCGGCTCTCGGAGGCCAGCGCAGCCCTGGCAAGCGGCGATCTTTCGCAGCGGGTGGAGGATGACTCGGTCGATGAAATTGGGCAGTTATCCAGCCAGTTCAACACCATGTCCGCGCAACTGGCGGAGAATCTGCGCGCGCTCCGCCTGCTGGCCGACAAGAATGCCCAACTGGCCGATCAGGCGGCGCAACTGGCAACGATTGAGGAGCGCAACCGGCTGGCCCGCGAACTGCACGACAGCGTCAGTCAAGATCTCTTCAGCCTGACCATGCTCTCCGCCGCCGCGCGCCGCCTGATTGAGCGCAAACCGGCGGTTGTTGCCGACCAGCTTACCGAGATCCAGGAGACTTCGCAGCGCGCCCTCCAGGAGACGCGTAGCCTGATCTTGGCGCTGCGCCCCGCCCTGCTTGATGGCCGGGGGCTTGGCCCCGCACTGCACGACCTGGTATCCGCCGCCCGCGAACGGCAGGGGCTGGATGTAACCATGCAGATCAGCGAAGAGCGCCATCTGCCACTTGAGCATGAGCAGGCGCTGTTCCGCATTGTGCAGGAGGCGCTGGCAAACGTTGTCCGGCATAGTGGTGTCCGTACGGCGAGCGTCACCCTCGGCTACGAAGACACCCAGGTGACACTGACCGTGCGCGACCAGGGGCATGGGTTCGACACCAGCGCGCCCCGCAGTGCCCGTTCAATCGGGCTGACAACCATGGCCGAGCGCACAGCAGCACTGGGGGGTTCCTTTGCCATCGAAAGCATTCCCGAACAGGGAACATGTGTCACCGTAAAGCTGCCGGCACCGTTCCCCGCGCATAAAAAGGAGAATTCCAATGAGTTCTGAAATAGCTCGCGTTCTACTGGTTGATGATCACGCCGTCGTGCGGCGGGGGCTGAGTGCCTTCCTGATGACCTACGAGGAGATTGATGTCGTTGGGGAAGCCGCCAGCGGTACCGAAGGGATCGAACTGGTGAAGCAGTTTCTCCCGGACGTGGTACTGATGGATCTGGTCATGCCCGAGATGGACGGCATCGAGGCGACGCGGCGCATCCGGCAGATCAGCCCCAGCACGCAGGTCATTGTGCTGACCAGTTATAGCGAGGATGAACGAATCTTCCCGGCAATCAAAGCAGGCGCGCTCTCCTACCTGCTCAAAGATGTCGGCCCGGATGAACTGGTACGGGCGATCAAAGCGGCCCGCCGGGGCGAAGCCACGCTGCACCCGGCCGTCGCCGGACGACTCATGCATGAATTGACCGCTGCCCGCACCTCACCCCTTGACGAGTTAACCGACCGCGAGCGCGAAGTGCTGACCTGTATTGCGCGGGGAATGAGCAATGCCGAAATTGCCAACTATCTCACCATCGGTGAACGCACCGTGAAGACCCACGTCAGCAATATCCTGTCAAAGCTCCATCTGCAAGATCGGACTCAGGCGGCGCTGCTGGCACTGCGCGAGCGGCTGGTCTCGCTGGACACGCCACCCGAGCGGTGACGCCAGACTCTAACAGATCTTCTATATTTGCCGGTTGTCACAACCAGAACACATGGTGTACAATAGGGGTAGAGACAAAGCGTACCAAAAATAAAAGCGTTACGAGGAGGTTGAGAAAAGTATGCCGACCTACGTCTATGCGTGCGATACCTGCGGAAAGCAGTTCGAACAGTTCCAGAGCTTCAAAGACGCACCGCTGCAGACCTGCCCGTGTGAGCAGTGCAGTGGGGCTGTCCGCCGGGTCTTTCAGCCGGTAGGTATCGTGTTCAAGGGATCGGGCTGGTATATCACTGATAATCGTACATCGACCGATACGAGTACGAGTAGCAAGACAAGTGATAAGGGCGATAAGAGTGAGACATCAAGCGAGACCACTGCGTCAAGCGAAACGACAGCGTCAAGCAAAACGACAGCGTCATCGTCTGACTCCTGACACCTGGAGTGTGTATCGGCATGCCGCCCATGAAGGTTGGGCGGCGTTCTTCCAACGAATGCGAATGGTGACAACCTCCCTGCGGTTTTATCGCAGCGTGGTCTGTACGGTGTGTTGTACCTGTACGTCGGGGTACTGTCGTTGACGGTACCCCGCATACAGGTACCCATGAACATACTGTTACAGGCCCGCACAGCGTAAGATCATCAGGGAGGTTTTTGTATGTCTATCTCCTCAGCTCTGAAAACCGTGCGTGATGATATCCGCGCCGCACTGATCAATGATCCAGCGGCGCAAAATCTGGCCGAGGTGTTGCTCTACCCCGGTCTGCACGCAATTATCAGTCATCGCCTGACACATGCGCTCTGGCGGCGGGGTATCCCCTTTTTGCCCCGGCTGATCTCGCAGATGACCCGCTTCCTGACCGGCATTGAGATTCACCCTGGCGCGCGCATTGGTCGTGGCTTTTTTATCGACCACGGCATGGGCGTTGTGGTTGGCGAGACAACCGAGATTGGGGACTGGGTCACACTTTACCAGGGGGTGACGCTCGGCGGTACCGGCAAACAGCGCGGGAAGCGCCACCCGACGCTCGAAGATCACGCGGTGATTGGCGTTGGTGCGAGTGTGCTGGGCGCGATTACCATTGGTCAGAGCGCGCGGGTTGGCGGCGGGGCCGTGGTGGTCAAGGATGTTCCGCCCCACGCGACGGCGGTTGGCGTACCCGCCCGCATTGTCGCCACCCGCGACCCGTACACCGGCGCAACCCGCCGGGTGGAACGCCTGCCCGACCCGGAAGGTGAAATGCTGCGCAACCTGCACGACAAAGTATTGGAACTGGAAGGTCGGTTGGGTGAACTGGAAGAGACGACCAATCACCACCATATGGAACACCATATGACCCTCTCCGCCAGCCTGTGGGCCATCCTGGATGAGCAGCGCAACAGCGAAGAGGAGTACCGGCTGGGCGAGGGGATTTAACCGCGAGTGTACATGCATACCGAGAGGGGTTGCACGATGACGGTAGCCGTAGCACCCGAGCAACATGCAGCAGTTGAGACAAAGTTGACGGTAGCAGATCTGGCACAGATTGCTGACCCGGAGCAACTCTACGATCTAGTGAATGGAGAGCTTCTGGCAATGCCACGACCGAAGTATCGGCATGGCTGTGGAGCAGTCAGGTTATCCACGCTCATTGGCAATTATGCCGATACGCACAATCTGGGCGATGTTGTCACCGAAACCGGCTTTATTCTGGCATGCAACCCGGATGTGGTGCGTGGTCCCGACCTGGCTTTCATTGCCGCCGCACGCGTGCCGGAGGAGAGCGAGTGGGATAACTATTTCGCCGGCGCGCCGGATCTGGCGGTCGAGATTGTGTCACCGAGTGATAATGCGCTTGACCTGCGCACGAAGATCGGGCAATATCTGGCTGCCGGTATGCACCTGATCTGGGTCGTTTATCCGACGCTTAAACTGATAGATATCTATCGCGCTGACAAGACTGCTACCGTGCTGCATGCTGCCGATACACTGGATGGGGAAACACTGCTGCCGGGATTGCATATCCCGGTTGCGGCAATTTTTGCGTAAATCTGCTGCTGGTTTGAGGATCACATGTCTGTTAAAATTTACAACACACTGACGCGCCGCGTCGATCCGCTGGAAACAATTGAACCCGATACTGTCCGTATGTATGTCTGCGGGGTCACGGTCTATGATGATGCCCATATCGGCCACGCAATGTCGGCAATTGCTTTTGACAATGTGCGCCGATACCTGGAGTGGCGTGGCTACCGGGTGATGCATGTTGTCAACTTTACCGATGTAGACGATAAAATTATCGCGCGGGCCAATACCCTGGGACGTGAACCGCAGGAGCTGGCCGAGAGCTACATTGATGCTTTTATGGAGCAACTGACGGCTCTGAATGTCCTTCCGGCGACGGTCTATCCACGCGCCACCCAGACCATGCCGGAGATTATTGCCTTCATCCAGGGATTGATCGACCAGGGCCATGCCTACCCCGCCGCGGGCGATGTCTACTTCCGCGTCCGTAGCGACCCGGACTATGGCAAGCTATCCGGTCGCAGCCTGGAAGATATGTTGAGCGGCACCCGCTTCGAGGTTGATCCGCGCAAAGAGTCACCGGCTGATTTTGCCCTCTGGAAAGCGGCCAAGGCGGGGGAACCGGCCTGGCCCAGCCCCTGGGGTGAAGGGCGGCCCGGCTGGCATATTGAGTGTAGCGCCATGAACCTCAAACACCTGGGGGAACAGATCGATATTCATGGTGGCGGCACCGACCTGATCTTCCCGCACCACGAGAATGAGATTGCCCAGAGCGAGAGCCTGACCCACAAATCGTTTGCGCGCTTCTGGATGCATAACGGCATGCTGCAACTGCTCAACCCGGAGACGCGCCAGATCGAGAAGATGTCTAAATCGCTGGGCAACGTGGTTTCGATTGACGACTTCCTGGGTCAGTATGATGCGGATGTTTTCCGGCTGATTGTGCTCAACAGCCACTACCGCAGCCCGCTGACCTACAATGCGGATATTGCCGCCGAGAATGCGCGCAAACTGGAGCGCCTGCGCGGTGCGCTGCTGCCCGCCACCGGCACGCTGACCACAGGTGAAGCGGTTGCAGAACTGGCAACGGCGGTCGAAAATGCCCGTAAGAAGTTTATCGCCACCATGGACGATGATTTTAACACGGCAGGCGCCCTGGCAGCGCTCTTCGATCTGGTGCGGGCGATCAACTCGGCCCGCGATGCCGGGATCAGCGGCGAGCCGTTTGATACGGCGCAGGCCGCGCTGCGTGAACTGGCGGGCGTGCTGGGGTTGCGCCTGGAGGCGCAGCCGGAAGCGGCCCACGATGCAGCGCCCTTTATCGAACTGCTGATCGAGACGCGGGCCGCACTGCGCAAGGCCAAGCAGTTTGACCTGGCCGACAACATCCGCAACCGTCTGACCGATCTGGGGGTTACGCTGGAAGATAGCCCCCAGGGTACGCGCTGGAAATTTAACCGTTAACAACTTTCACACCTTGCAGAAAGAGGACAGCAGCGATGTCACTGGTTACGCTTGAGGGCAAGAAAGGTCTGATCGTCGGGATCGCCAACGAACATAGCATCGCATATGGATGCGCCAAAATATTTCACGCAATGGGGGCGGAACTGGCAATTACCTACCTCGGCCCACGCGCCGAATCCTACGTTCGCCCCCTGGCGGAAGCCCTGGATAGCCCGATCATTGTGCCCTGTGATGTCCGCGAACCAGGGCAACTGGAGGCGGTATTTACACGGATTACTCAGCAGTGGGGCCAACTCGACTTCCTGCTGCACTCAATTGCCTTTGCCCCCCGCGAAGATCTGCACGGGCGTGTAGTCGATTGCTCGCAAGAGGGTTTTGCCCTGGCGATGGATGTCTCGGTCCACTCGTTTATTCGGATGACGCGGCTGGCCGAGCCGCTGATGTCCAACGGCGGCGCGCTGCTGACTGTAACATTTTATGGATCGGAAAAGGTTGTTGAGCACTACAACCTGATGGGGCCAGTCAAAGCTGCGCTGGAGAGTGTGGTGCGCTCGATGGCCGCCGAACTGGGCCCGACGCATATTCGCATCAACGCCGTATCGCCCGGCCCGATTAAAACCCGCGCCGCTTCCGGGATTGATCGTTTTGACGAGTTGATGGAACAGACAACTTCACGCACTCCGCAGCGCCAACTGGTCAGCATTGAGGATGTCGGGAGCATGGCCGCGTTTCTGGTGAGCGATGCCGCCGCCGCCATCACGGGTGGTGTTCACTATGTTGATGGCGGCTACCATATCGTCGGCTGATCGGCCGACCGCGTGACGCATGTAAATGACAGGACTTACGCGGTGCGCGTTCAAATGAGACATCAACTCCTGTGAATGTCGTCTTCACCGGCGGCAGCATGATACGCTTGTTATCTTTTTCGTAAAAAATTTGCACATAGTGCAAATTTTTTACGAAAAAGAATGGTTTCTTCCGCCCTGCCGGAGGCGAGTCGGGCCGTTTATCCAGGCAAATGCCGGGCTTGGAACCGAGCGCGTAAGTCGTGTAAATAACACGCGTTACGCAGTGCAGCTTATTTCGGTCTGGTGACCGACCCAGACGTCAGCTTCGCCTGCGGCAGCATGGTACTTTTTGATCTTTTTTCACCCTGCCGGAGGCGAAATTTCTTTTCGGATTCGTTTATGGGTCTCAATACTATGGAATGGCTTGAACTGAGTGTTGCGGTTGATCATGAAGCGGCCGAGGCGGTCGCTGAACTGCTGGCCCGGTATGGCTATGGCAGTGGCGTAGTCATGGAACCGGCCTGGACGCCGGGCGAAGAGGGGCCGGAGTTTACAATCGATCCCGCCCGACCGGTAATCCTGCGCACCTACCTGCCCCTGGATGCGCAGGTAGCCGAAACCCGCCAGCAGATTGAGCAGGCGCTCTGGCACCTGGGGCAAATGCGGCCAATTGGTCCGCTCGAAACCCGCGCGCTGGCCGATGAAGATTGGGAAAACGCCTGGAAGCAGCACTACCAGGTGCAGCGCATCGGCGAGCGCACAGTTATTGTTCCCTCCTGGCTCGAATATACGCCCCAACCCGATGATATCGTTCTGCAACTTGATCCGGGCATGGCCTTCGGCACTGGTCTGCACCCCACAACACAGCTCTGTCTGCGCCAACTGGAGCACCTGGCCCGTCCGGGACAGACTACGCTGGATCTGGGCACCGGCAGCGGCATTCTGGCGATTGCGGCGGCAAAGCTGGGTGCGGGGCCCATTCTGGCCCTCGACAATGACCCGATTGCGGTGCAGGTTGCCGGGGCGAATGTCACGCGCAACGGTGTCGCGCAAACGGTGCAGGTGGCGTTGGGCAGCCTGGGTGCCGGGCAACAGATGGGGCACTGGCTCGGCAGCACCTGGCAACCGCAACCTGACGCACAGCCGAACGTGCCCAACCCCCAAAATCCCCTGCCGCCCCTCTCCGCCCCATTTGATCTGATCTGCGCCAACCTAATTGCCAAAGTTCTGATCATCCTGGCCCACGACCTGGCAACAGCCCTTGCGCCTGGTGGTATACTCCTGAGCAGTGGTATTATTCTGGAGCGCGAGGCGGACGTTGCCCGTGCCCTGATCGAGGTCGGGCTGATCCCGCAGGAACGCCACCAGGAGGGCGAATGGGTCGCCCTGGTACACACCCGCACAACAAACATGATAATGATAGATATACAGTCGCATTCCCACAGTGATATCCGGCAGCATGGCTGCCGCACTCCGAAATATAAGTGCAAACTGAACTGTATGAATTCCAAAATGTTCGTTGTACAACATCCTGTTATCATTCAGGAGGTGTTAAAGTTGCCATAAGAACATCTGAGCCGACGATCAATATCCTTATCTTCGCATGTTGACGAAGCAAAAGCACGCACGATTATGCATATCACTGCTCAAAACAGTATGCATATGAACAATTCTTCATCTGTCAATATTGTAAATGGCACCCATCTTGCTTATCTCTGCGGCAGTGCTACAATTACGTTGTGCAACCTGCTGCCAGGTTCACTGAGAAATCACGCAATTACTCTTTTGAACCGTCTGACATTCGTAATTTATTAGATAACGAGAGTGCCATGCTCATAAAAACACAGCCTCCGAAAACCAGAAGTATCTGTATGACGACCGAGACCCTCTACCCTTTGCTAACCGAACGGCGCATCGTTACTCCAATCTGGGGGGGGAAGCGCCTTGCCGAGTGGCTGCATCTGCCGGAGCCGCGCCCCACCCAACTGGGTGAAACATGGCAGGTCTTCGATGCCAATGTCATCACCAATGGCGCCCTGGAAGGGCAGACGCTGGCCCAGGTTGCGCAGCAGTACGGCACGCAACTGGTCGGCACCCGCACAATTGATCGTTATGGCGCAGACTTTCCGCTGCTCGCCAAATTCCTTGACGCCGGTGAGCGGCTCTCAATCCAGGTGCATCCCGATGATGCCTATGCCCACTCGCACGCGCCGGAAACCGGCTTTCATGGCAAAACCGAGGCATGGTACATTCTTGATGCCGCGCCCGGCGCCAGCGTGATCCATGGCCTCAAGCGCCCCAGCAACCGCGCAGAGTTTGCCCAGGCGGTGCGCGACGAGGCGCTTGAACCAATGCTGCAGCGCATTCCCGTCAAGAAGGGCGATGTTATCCTGGTGCCCGCCGGAACCCTGCATGCGATTGAAGCCGGCATTATGCTGTTCGAGATTCAGGAAAAATCCGACCTGACCTACCGCGTTTATGACTATGGACGCCGCGATCCGAAAACCGGGCAGCCGCGCACGCTGCACCTGGAAGATGCCCTGGCTGTCTGTCGCTTCGGGCCGTCGCCAACGCCCAAGATGACCCCGCTGCCGCTGGAGCCGGATGTGCGCACGCTGCTGGTCGCCTGCCCCTTCTTTGCCCTGGAGCACTGGAACCTCAGAGCCGCCCGCAGTTTCACCATTGCGCCGGAGAGCTTTGAGATTCTGACGGTGGTTGCGGGTGAGGTAACGGTCAGTTGGGACGATGGCGCAGTAACGCTGAAGTGTGGCGAGTCGGTCGTTCTGCCGGCTGCGCTCTATGGTGGCTGCACGATTCAGAATGATCCGGCAATGGGACCGGGGCAGGTGCTGCGGGCCTATGTGCCCGACCTGGAGCGCGATCTAATCGTGCCGTTGCAGGAACGGGGCTTCGACAGTGAGCAGATTGCTCAGGTGGTGATTAATCTGTGACGTGTAAGCCATAAGCCGTCGTGCGTGATCTCTCTGCACTAGAAAGGAGCGCGCACGACGAGTTGTTTTTATGTCAATTCCAAACACCTATCGCTTCTTTGTGCCCGCCGAGGCGATTAACGCTGACCAGGTCAGTGTGCAAGACACAGCACTGGCCCACCAGATCGGGCGCGTGCTGCGGCTGCGTCCCGGCGACCGGGTGCTTTTGCTTGACGGTCAGGGCCACGCCTACACCGTGGTGCTGACCACAGTCGAGCGTGAGCAGATCACGGGACAGGTTGAACAGCAGGAAGCCGCCGAGGGCGAGCCGGCGATCAGCCTCACGTTGTATGTGGCGCTCCTGCGTGCTGAACGTTTCGAGTGGGTTTTGCAGAAGGGTACCGAGTTGGGGGCCGGCATGGTTGTGCCGGTGATATGCGCACACTCGCTCCCGGCTGACCGCGCCGACGCGCGCAAACTGGCCCGCTGGAGGCGCATTCTCCGCGAAGCCGCCGAGCAGTCTTGCCGCGGCCGCCTGCCCACCATCGCCGAACCACAACCATTTGCAGCCGCCTGCACCCAGGCCGCAACAGCCGATCTGGCCCTGCTGCTCTGGGAGGGCAGCGCCCCCCACCTGCGCGAAACGCTACGCACCCGGTTAGCGTTGTCGCCGGATTCCCCACCGCCGGCAGACCACCGGCAACCCACGACGATTTCGCTGCTCAGTGGACCTGAGGGCGGAATTACCGCAGATGAACTGACAACCGCCACAGAGCATGGTATCATACCCGTGTCACTCGGGCCGCGCATCTTACGCGCCGAGACTGCCCCTATTGCTGCGGCAGCAGCAATCTTCTACGAATGTGAATAACCGGTAACAACACGGACAACCGACGAGCGACACGCGACACATGTCTGGATTCGACCAGTTAAGCCCATAGCTGTCGTCAGAAGTCCATCGTCCTGAGGAGTAACTATGGTCCGCACCTCCCGTGCCCTGGTGGTTGGCACAATTTTCACCTTCTTCGTGGCCATTATCGCCTTCATTGGCGGCTGGACAACGTCCCGCGCAGTGGGTGATGCGGCACTGGGTACCTTTATCACCGCGCTGGCCCACCGCGACGGCGAAGCAGGCACGCCTACCGAAGTACGTGACCAGTTTGCGATCTTCTGGGATGTCTGGAGCCTGGTTAACGCAGAGTTCTACCACCCGGAACCCCTGGACGAGCAGCAGATGGTCTACGGGGCAATCCGGGGCATGTTGCAGTCCCTCGGTGATGACTACACCTCCTTCCAGGAGCCGGAAGTTGCCGAACAGAACCGCGAGTCGATGGAAGGCAAATTCGAGGGCATCGGCGCTTACTTGCAAATTGTCGAGGGCGAGGTGCGTATTGAGCGCCCGATTAAAAACTCCCCGGCAATGAAGGCGGGCCTGCAGGACGGCGATGTGGTCGTACGCGTGGACGGCACCGAACTTGCGCCTCTGATCGCCAGTCTGGATGACGCGGAAGCTACGGCGCTGGCCGCCAAACAGATCCGGGGGCCCAAAGGCTCAGTGGTACGGCTGACCATCCGCCGCCCGCCAGAGACCAGTACCTTTGATGTTGATATCACCCGCGACGAGGTACCGCTGATCAGCGTGAATGCCCAGATGCTGGAGTCAAACCTGGGCTACATTCAGATCACCGAGTTCAAGGCAACCACAACCGATGAATTTGACGAGGCACTCCGCGAACTACTGCCGCAACAGCCTGATGGCCTGATCCTCGATCTGCGCAACAACCCGGGGGGCTTCCTCAAGACTGCGCAAGAGGTGCTGGGTCGCTTCTACGAGGGTACCGCCCTCTACGAGGAAGACAGCGCCGGCAATCTCAAAGAACTGCTCACAGTGAAGGGACCGCGTGACACCCGCGTCTACGAGATGCCGGTGGTGGTACTGGTCAATGGCGGCTCGGCCAGTGCCGCGGAAATTGTCGCCGGAGCGCTGCGGGATCGCCGCCCCCAGACGACACTGCTCGGCGAAACCAGCTTTGGCAAAGGCTCGGTGCAGAACATTCACCACCTGCGGGACGGCAGCAGCGTCCGCATCACGATTGCCCAGTGGCTGACCCCCGAGCAGCACGAGATTCACCAGGTTGGGATAACGCCAGACCATATTGTAACGTTTTCGCAGGAGAGCGAACATGCCGTGGCATGCATCGGCGAGCAGCAACCCCCGGAAGGGCAAGAGACATGCAGCGATGCGCAACTCAGTTGGGCGCTACGCTTCCTGACCACGCAGGCCACACCGCCACCGCCCGAACCTACGCCGACCGGCCGGCTGGAGGTTGTGCCGGTGGGGTAGGCTCAACCCGCTCATGCGATAGAATTCCCCGTAGGGACGCGCTTGTGCGCGTCCGCATACTCGTCTGAGGTGAGAAACCCGCCACGGTGCAAACTCTATGTCACCGATATGCCGGGCAGTTTTGTGTAACCAGGATTGTTTGTGGTAATCCACAGCTATGCTATACTGACGACAACACCAAGCTGATTGAGACATGCGGAGGAGAGAACCATGCAATTCGCTGGATTTACTGTCAAACTTAACCTACCCTACATTGGTGGCATCGAGGGGGAATGGGTACCCAATGAGGCAGAAAAGAAAGCTTCCTGGGAGATGTATGTTGAACTTGTTACGCGGGTTCCGGTTGTCCAGATTGGAACTGACGAGGGTATCCTACGCGAAGCACTCTCATCAGTTTACTCACTATTCGATACGACACGAAAAATCCTCCGTGAGTATGGCCCGGATATCGCGCGCTCTAAGGGCGAAGGTACAATGTCATTCGGCTATCTCGCCGTCGTTATCCTGAACACTGTGCTACGTCCCATCCTGGCAAAATGGCATCCTCTCCTGCAAGACTACGAGAGTACCCGACGACAACATATTTCCATTGTAGAGCATGAGCGCCAGTGGGAACGGTATGCTGAACTACGCCAGGAGATCGAGCAGGTACGTATTTCGCTCGCCGATTATGCAGCACTTCTGGCTAAAGTTGCCGGAGTGCCATCATTGATCATTGAAGAATCAGAGCAGAATACTTGACGACAGTAAGGTAGGAAACAGAGAGCGGCGTGCGATACGAGTAACAGGTAGCATTATCATAGCTCTATTCAATCGCCTGCGTATGGGAATTGGAACTCCCAGAAGCTGCTCAAGCTAACTCTTTTCATATAGAACCGAACATCAAATGAATATGCAAGATTTCCTGGAGATATTTGTCGGCTATGTGCCATTACTCCAGACCATTATCTGGGCTATCGTCGTTATCATTATTGTTTTTCTACTCAGGAAACAACTGCAGTCACTCCTGGGATCAATAACACAACGGTTACAGGAGGGAAGCGCACTTAAGGTTGGAACCGTTGAAATCGGCGAGCGCACATTTGTCACTGAGACGGCCGATCTGAGAGAGCAGGGAAAGAAGCCGGAAATCTTTGGTAATCCGGACAACTTCCAACTCCTGTTCAAAGCCCAGAGTGATACTTTTACCAAAAGTACCAAGGCTATGCAGGTTACTGACGGCTGTGTTCTCTAGGTAACCATTGAGCGAAGGAATCCAGACAACTCCTGGAGCGTTGCCGAAGCCCTGACATTTGTTCCGGGCGTTATGATTGTCGAAGAATTTGCCGAAGATCAGGGTTCCGGTCGTCACTTGAATACGCAGAGTAATACACCGGAAACCCAAGAAGCATGATCTTTATTTGTTACTCCTGGGCCGATGCGTTGTTTGTTCGCAACCTGACGCAAGTCCTGGATGGACGCGGGCAACACGTATGGATCGATTACACACAACTTGACCTGGATCAACCTTTGGAACCGCAACTGGAACAAGCCATTTTCGCAGCAGATCTTTTTCTCTTTGTAGACTCGACCAGCGCCAGGATATCCAGGTGGGTGCGGTTTGAGCTATCTCTGGCAAGCAAAGTCCTTCACCCAACACAAATTGTTCATATTTTACCAGAATATCAGATGTGTGTTCCCGAACAGATAGTGCAGCACGAAGCCTATACTCACTACCTCATCAGTGACGTTGGTATCAACTCCTTACCACATCCACCCACCGCAGGGCAGTTCTTTTAACCCTCAATGAATGATATGTCAAGTAGTTTCCTGGATATTGACCGCCGTTTGCAAACATCTGTCTCATCAAAGCGCCCTGTTACACAAGGGTCATATGTCAACGTAACGTTAAGAGACATCATCACAACGACTGTAACAGTTTTTACCCCTTTCTGATGGGCCAGAACCCCCTTGCAAACCCCTTGTCAACTGCTTGTCTATATGTGTAAATACTTGACTCTTATGCTATAATCAATTTGTAACCCGGTAGTTTTCACTCTGCACTACATCGATCTTTGACTCTGATGCAAAACTCAGGCAGGCCGTAACCTGCCCGGTTGCTGCTGCATCAGGCGCTGCGACTATCTGTGTGCGCGCCCATCGCCGGCAGTACAGTATGCCCGAAGCAGATGCGGAACTGTTTCGTACGGGGACTCTACGTGAGAACAATGGCGTTTTGTAGCAACCTGCACTCGGAGAGGAGATGAGGATGCGCAATCAAGGCACGGCCCGAGGGCTTGCACCATCCCCACCTCTTCCCAATCAGGCCAGAATTGGTCCCAATGCAATTATTCAAACGGTTCAGGCGCTGAAAGAATGCTATGGCCCCGATCAGGCCGCTGCGCTGCTCCAGCCGGGCGGTCAGGCATGGCTGCTCGACTATCATCCCACGGAGATGATCGATGAGCAACTGTTCCGCGATCTGGTGCTACTGCTGGTGGAGCAGATTGGTGTCGCCGATGCAACCCGGATACTTGAGCGTTCCGGGCAGTATACCGCGCGCTACCTGCTCCAGCATCGCATACCGGGGCCGTTCCAGCGCCTGCTGAAGCTGTTGCCCCGTCGTCCGGCGCTGGCACTGCTGCTGTTTGCAATTAGCAAGCATGCCTGGACCTTCGTGGGCAGCGGTACATTTACCTATACCCTGGGTCGTCCGCCGCGACTGACGATTGCCAGCGGCATTCAGTCGCGGGGCGCAATCGCCGGCTTCTACGCGGGCACCTTTGAGACGCTGCTGCAGACGCTGATTGACACGCAGACGCGCGTCGTGCCGGTCGCCGCACAGGAAGACGGCGACAACCATTGCATCTATGACATTCGGTTTTCGTGAATATAGAGGCAACCATCCTGGTGCCACACCGTTCCATCGGGACGCACAATCTACCAGTCACAGGCGTCACGAGAACGACGAGGAGGAAATCTCATGCGGATTATGATGATCCAGCCGAACTATCACGCTGGGGGTGCGGAAATTGCCGGAAACTGGCCGCCAAGCTGGGTGCCCTACATCGGGGGCGCGCTGAAGACGGCCGGCTATCCCAATATCCGGTTTGTTGATGCGATGACCAATGATATTCCCGACGATGTGCTGACCGAGATCATCCACACCAACCAACCCGACGTGATCATGGCAACGGCGATCACGCCGATGATCTACAAGGCCCAGGAAGCGCTGAAGATTGCCCGCGAGATCCGGCCCCAGGCGAAGATCATTCTGGGTGGTATTCATCCCACCTTTATGTATGCGCAGGTGCTGACCGAGGCACCCTGGATCGACTATATCGTGCGCGGTGAGGGCGAAGAGATTATCGTCAACCTGATGCGCTCCATCGAGGCCGGGACCGATCTCCAGGATCGGCGCGAGATCAAAGGGCTGGCCTTTATCGACGATGAGCAGATTGTCGCCACGGCGGCGCACCCACCCCTGCGCAACCTGGAGCATCTGACGCCCGACTGGAGCCTGCTGGAGTGGGAGAAGTATATCTACATCCCGATGAATGTGCGCGTGGCAGTGCCCAACTTTGCGCGCGGCTGCCCCTTCACCTGCCGCTTCTGCTCGCAGTGGAAGTTCTGGCGTGGCTACCGTTCGCGCGAGCCGAAGAAGTTTGTCGATGAGATTGAGACGCTGGTGCGGGATCACCAGGTCGGCTTCTTCATCCTGGCCGACGAGGAGCCGACGATCAACAAGAAGAAGTTTACCGCGCTCTGCGAAGAGTTGATCGACCGCAACCTCGATATCAAGTGGGGCATTAACACCCGTGTCACCGATATTCTGCGCGACGAAGAGTTGCTGCCGCTCTACCGCAAGGCCGGTCTGGTGCATGTCTCGCTCGGCACCGAAGCCGCCAGCCAGATGAACCTGAACACCTTCCGCAAGCAGACCACGATTGAGCAGAACAAGCGCGCCATCCAACTGCTCAAGAATAACGGGATGGTGGCCGAAGCCCAGTTTATTATGGGTATGGAGAACGAAACCTCCGAAACCATCGAGGAAACTTATCGTCTGGCAATGGACTGGAAGCCGGACATGGCGAACTGGAATATGTACACGCCCTGGCCGTTTGCCGAACTGTTTGAAGAACTGGGCGACCGGGTAGAGGTGCGCGACTACTCCAAGTACAACTTTGTCACCCCGATTATGAAGCCCGAGGCGATGGATCGGGAGGATGTGCTCAAGGGTGTGTTGCGCTGCTATGCGCGTTTCTACATGCGCAAGGCGTTTCTCTCCTATCCCTTTATCAAGGATCGCTTCAAGCGCAAGTATATGCTGGGCTGTCTGAAGGCGTTTGCCAAGACCACCTTCACCAAGCGCTTCTATGACATCGGGCGCATTCAGCAGCGCGGCCTGCATACCGAGGTCGATCTGGGCTTCGATGAGACGCGCATCCTGACGAAGGAAGATCTTGCCAGCCTGCGCGAGACGCGGCCCGAGCTGATGGCCGATGTGGACTACCACAAGCGCCCCAACCGCCGCAAGCCGGAGGAAGAGAGCGTCTCGGCCTGTGGTGCGCCGAACGACCTGCCGGAGTACCAGGAAGACTCCTCCGGCTCCGCACCGATGAAGATCTAAAGAACTGAGAACCGTTAGAACTGAGAACTAAGAGACTGTCTGAAAAGGGTTAGTCATGGGGCTATGGCCCCGGAGTAGGAGTCCCGGCTTCAGCCGGTGTGTGGCCGGAACCGGCTGAAGCCGGGACTCCTGGGGCGCTGTCCGGTGTCGCAGGGCACCCAGCATGCCGTGGGACCGACGCGAATCATCTTTTCAGACAGTCTCTAAGAACCAGAAACCTTTCTCAGTTCTCGGTTCTTAGTTCTTTCTCGGTTCTCAGTTCTTAGTTTTCATTCAAGAGGAACGTATGCCCCCCCGAAGCAAACATGGTCTTATTCGCGAGGACAGCGCCTACCATAGTTTCTGTGGTCTGGCCTGTGTTGGCTGGCTCTATCAGAAGATTCAGGATAGTTTCTTTCTGATCCTGGGGACGCATACCTGCGCGCATCTGCTGCAAAACGTCCTCGGCGTGATGGTATTTGCGCGCCCGCGCTTCGCGGTTGCGCTGATCGAAGAGGGCGATCTCTCCCGGCCCCAGCCGGATCTGCAACCGCTGCTGGACGAGATCAAGGCCAACCATCAGCCCTCGGTGATCTTCCTGCTCTCCTCCTGTACGCCGGAGGTGATGAAGGTAGAGTTTCAAGGTCTGGCCGATACGCTCAGCACGCCGGAACTACCTGTGTTGTTCGTACCCGCCAGCGGCCTGGACTACACCTTCAGCCAGGCCGAGGACTCGGTGCTGCAATCCCTGGTGCCCTTCTGCCCCACTGCTCCCGCCGACGATAAGCGGGTGGTCTTCCTGGGCTCGGTCAATGATATGATTGCCGACGACTTCACGGCGGAGGCGGAGCGGCTCGGTATTCCAGTCGGTGGCTTCCTGCCCGCCGCCCGCTTTAACGCGCTGCCGGCGATTGGCCCCGGCACGGTGATCGCGCCGCTGCAACCCTATCTGGCGAAGGTGGCGACGCGCCTCAACCGCGAACGGGGCGCGACGGTGCTCTCCTCGCTCTTCCCGTTTGGCCCCGACGGAACGCGCGCCTTCTGGGAAGATCTGGCGGCGATGTTCGACAGGCAGGTTGATCTGAGTGCGCGGGAAGCGGCTGCCTGGGAACGACTGCGGGAGCATACCGACCTGCTGCGTGGCAAGAAAGTCTTCTTCACCGCCGATAACCTGATGGAGTTGCCCCTGGCCCGCTTTCTGCACAGTGCCGGGTGCCAGGTGATCGAGTGCAGCAGCCCCTACATCAACCGGCGCTTTCACGCGCGCGAACTGGCGGCGCTCGAGGGCGTCAAGATTGTGGAGCAACCCAACTTTGACCGGCAGTTGCGCGACATCGCCGAGGCGCAGCCTGACCTGGTGATCAGCACGATGGCAACCACCAACCCGCTGATCGGGCAGGGTGTGGTCGCCAAGTGGAGCACCGAATTTGCCTTTATGCCGATCCATGGCTGGGCCGGGGTGAATACCCTCGCCGGTATGTTTACCCAGAGCCTGCGGCGGCATGCCCAACTCCCGCCGCTGGATGACCCGGACTGGACCGCCGGATTTATGCCGGGAGTAATTCCGTTAGAGACAAATTAGTGGAGAGAGCATAATGCGTCTGGCTTACTGGATGTACGAGGGTACCGCCCACCACGGGGTAGGTCGCATCGCCAATAGTCTGCGCGGCGTGCATGCGGTCTTCCATGCACCCCAGGGCGATGATTATGTCAACCCAATCTTCACAATGCTGGAGCGGTCCCCGGACTTTCCGCAGATGACGACCAGCCTGGTCAGCGGGCGGGATCTGGCCCAGGGTACCATCCAGCTTCCGGAGACGCTACGGCAGGTTGAGGCCAAACTGCATCCGGAGTTGATCGTTATTTGCGCCAGTTGCAGCACCACCCTGCTCCAGGAGGATCTCGAGCAGGTCGCCGACAGTGCCGAGATTGCAACCGACGTGCTGGTCTACGACGCCAATCCCTACCGCATGCAGGAGACAACCGCCGCCGATGGGCTGTTCACCACGCTGGTGCAGCGCTACGCCCGGTCACAGCCGCTCACCCGGCAGCCCAGCGTTAACCTGCTTGGCCCGGCTTCGCTGGGATTTCATGTGCGCTCGGATATGATTGCACTGCGGCGGATGCTGGCGGCACTGGGGGTTGCAGTGAATATGGTGGCACCCTGGGGCGCGAACCTGGCCGATCTGGGTCGCCTGCCCGCCGCCTGGGTGACGCTTGCGCCCTACCGCGAACTGGGCAGCGAGGCCGCGCGCTTCCTGGAGACCCAGTTCGGCACACCCGCCCTGCTTGATACGCCAATCGGGGTGAAGCCCACCCAGGCATGGCTGGAACGACTGGTGGCCCTGCTGAATGAGGTTGGCGCGCGGAACAACGGGCCAGCCGTACGCATGCCCCGGCTGACGGCCTTCTCGCTCGATGGTATGAGCGCGCCGAGCGGCGTCCCCTGGTTTGCGCGCACCGCCGACATGGAGAGCTTCAGCCGCAAGCGCGCCTTTGCCTTTGGCGATGCCACCCACACCGTCGGCGTGATCAAGTTTTTGCGCGATGAACTGGGCATGGAGATCGCCGGCGCGGGTACGTACCTGAAGAACCAGGCTGACTGGATGCGCGCGCAACTGGCGGACTACCTGCCCGAAGATCTGCTCGTCACCGATCAATTCCAGGAGGTTGCCAACCGGATCGAGCAGGACATGCCCGATCTGGTCTGCGGCACACAGATGGAGCGCCACAGTTGCCGCAAACTGGAGGTTCCCTGCATGGTGATCGCGCCACCAACGCATATCGAGAATCACCTGCTGGGCTTCTACCCGTTCCTGGGCTTCGCGGGGGCTGATGTGATTGCCGACCGGGTCTACACCACAACCAAGCTGGGCCTGGAGAAGCATCTGATTGACCTCTTCGGCGATGCCGGGTTGGAATACGCAGATGAAGCGTCAGGAACGGAAGATCACGTAGCGAATAACGGCAACGGCAAAGAAGACACGGTGGTAGCCGTCGGCAGCACAGCCACACAGCAGCCGGCCACGACCAGACCAGCTTCCGATCAACTAGAGTGGTCCCCAGAGGCGCAGGCAATGCTGAAGAAAGTGCCCTTCTTTGTGCGCCGCAAAGCCCAGCGCAATACGGAGAAGTTTGCTCAGGAGCATGGCTACACCACCATCACACCGGATGTCCTGCGCGCGGCGAAGGAGGAGATCGGCGGCTAAGTCGGGGTGAGCTACACCTGCGAATTACTGATGGATGTTTTAGAGGAGTACCAGGATGAGCCTGTTTCTTGCGGTTTATGGCAAAGGTGGTATCGGCAAGAGCACAACCAGCGCCAATCTGTCGGCGGCAATGGCGCTCAAGGGCGCAAAGGTGCTACAGATCGGTTGTGATCCCAAGCATGACAGTACCTTCCCGCTGACCGGACAGTTGCAGAACACGGTTATTGATGTCCTCGACGAGGTTGATTTTCACCACGAAGAGATCATGGTTGAGGATGTCGTGAAAACCGGTTTTGCCGGGGTGGATACGCTGGAAGCGGGCGGACCACCGGCGGGCAGCGGCTGCGGTGGCTATGTTGTCGGCGAGACGGTGAAACTGCTCAAGGAGTTTGACCTCTACAACAAGTATGATGTCATTCTGTTTGATGTCCTGGGTGATGTGGTCTGCGGGGGCTTTAGCGCCCCACTAAACTATGCCGACTATGCAATGATTATCGCCTGCAACGACTTTGACAGCATCTTCGCCGCGAATCGACTCTGTCTGGCGGTAGAGCAGAAGAGCGCGCGCTACAAAGTGCAATTGGCCGGGATCATCGCTAACCGGGTTGATCATGAGTTCGGCGGCACGGCACTGCTGGAAGAGTTTGCTTCGCAGGTCGGCACGCGCATCATGGCCGAGATTCCCTACCACGACCTGATCCGGCGTAGTCGGCTGGCCGGTAAAACCCTGTTCGAGCTGGAGCATCCCGACCAGATGATCTGCACCACACCTTTTGAGCAACTGGCCGAGAATATCTTGAATGGTCCGGCGTCCGCCGTGCCGCAGCCCATGGGCGACCGCGAGATCTTCGAGGTCATCGGCGGCTGGCGATAGCTTTTTAGCGCGTAGTACGTACTGCGGGACACCATTGCTTGCCGGTTTACGCAATACGCAGTACGCACGATACAAATAATTATGACACAGCAGAAGGTAACACTTACGCAATCCGATCAACTGGAGCAGGAGCATAAACAGCAGTTGCGGCGCTATTTCGATGGCGTCGGCTTTGAACGCTGGGCCGCGATCTATGGGCAGGGCGAACTCTCCTCGGTGCGGCGTTCGATCCGCGAGGGGCACACCAGCATGCTGGCACAGGCCGAAGCATGGCTGGATGAGCAGACTTTTCCCGCCGATGCGCGCGCGCTCGATGCAGGCTGCGGTACCGGCCTCTTCAGTGCCGCGCTGGCCCGGCGCGGCTTCGCCGTGACCGCCATCGATATCGCGCCCCAGATGGTCAACGCCGCTGTTACGCAGTCCGAGCAGGCCGGCGTGCGCGAGCAGATCAACTTTGTGACCGGCGATCTGGAAACCATCCGTGGCTCCTATGATGTTGTGGCCTGCTTTGATGTGCTGATCCACTACCCGCAGGCAGGGTTTGCCCCGATGTGCCGACGGCTGGCACAGAGCTGTCGGGGGACGCTGCTGCTGACCTACGCGCCCCACAACCAGTTGCTGGCAATGATGCACTGGCTGGGTGGGCATTTCCCCAAGAGCCAGCGGCGCACCGAGATCCAGATGATGCGGGACAGCTTTGTGGCGCAGACCCTGGCAACCGCCGGGATGCGTGTCTGCCGTAGCGTCCGTGTCAGCAAGGGGTTTTACCATGTCACGCTGCTGGAGGCGCGACGGGAGGAGGCGCTATGAAGCAACTACTGGGTTTGCTGGCAGCCGGAGCCGGCGCGGCAGCGCTGATCCGCTGGTACCGGCGCGAAGTTGTCGCTGAGGGTGATGCCATCGTTCACCTGCAGAGTGAGCATGAACATTTCCACCTGCATGTTGATCTACCGGCGGGGATGGAGATCCAGCCGGGCGATACGCTGGAGATTCTCGCGCTGCCGCAGACCGAGCAGGGACGTACGCAGGGCGAACTGTCGTACCCCAGCCCGGTGCGGTTATACAAGGCCAGCCGGCTGAAGCGCCACCTGATCAAGCGGAGCAGCCTTGTGGAGATCGGCGAACTGGTTGAGCATCCATAGGGGACAGGGGACAGGGGACAGGGGACAGGAGATAGGAGATAGGAGATAGGAGATAGGAGATAGGAGATAGGGTTGGTTCGCAAATAACCGTTAACCCCTAACCCCTAACCCTTAACCCCTACAAGGAGGTAGGCGATGGAACCGGGAATGAGTTTTACCACGCGGCACGCGCTGCAAGAGGCCATGCTGACGCCGCGTTTTTACACGACTGATTTTGATCAGATTGACAAGTTGAATATTGAGCATCTGCGCGATGAGTTCGACTGGATTCGCAACGAGTTTGCGCGCGACTATAACCGGGATCACTTTGTGCGCAACGAAGAGTTTCTGGCAAACTTTGATGATATGCCCGAGCGCGAGACCTTTATTGAGTTCCTGGAGCGGAGTTGCACCGCCGAGTTTAGCGGCTGCCTGCTCTACGCCGAGATGGTCAAGCATCTGAAAGATCCGACGCTGCGGGCGATTTTCCAGTATATGAGCCGCGACGAGGGCCGCCACGCCGGCTTTCTCAACCGGACGATGGGCGACCTGAATGTGGCGCTGAACCTGAGTGTGCTGCAGAAGCGCAAGAAGTATACGCACTTCAAGCCTAAATTTATCTTCTATGCCACCTATTTGTCGGAGAAGATTGGCTATGCGCGCTACATCACCATTTTTCGGCATCTGCAGGCCCAACCGGACGGGATTATTCACCCGATCTTCAAATGGTTTGAGGAGTGGTGCAACGACGAGTACCGCCACGGTGAGTTCTTCGCGCTGCTGATGCGCAGCCAACCGGAACTGCTACAAGGGGCCAACCGACGCTGGATTCGCTTCTTCCTGCTGGCGGTGTATGCCACGATGTATTTGAATGACGCGCGGCGGACCAACTTCTATAACGCGCTGAAGCTGAACTGGCGGGACTATGATCAGCAGGTGATCCGACTGACCAACCAGATTACGACTCAGGTCTTCCCGGTGACATTGCCGGTTGAACATCCGGCCTTCTTCGACAACCTGGATGCCTGCGTCCGGTATGACCGGCGCATCCAGGAGTTGTCCCGCCGGAGTGATCCTATCGCGGTGGCCCAGGCGGCCCGGCTCAAAGCCGCCATCGGGCTGCGCCTGTTTGCAACCTACCGTCTGCCGCCGGTACCGACCCAGGCAGCGACCCGCTGGCAGGGGTTGGAGGGCTTCCCGAACTATCCCGGCCCCGGTTGGCGTGAACGCACCGTATCCGCATAGCCGATCAGTCGGCGGATGCCGGCGATCAGACCGGCTGCCGGCATCTGTGGATTGAATGAGAGAGAGGACATATGCGCTTTGTTTTTCTCACCATGGAGGGGACGCACAGCGCGGCCCTGCGCGAAGCAGCAGCGACTCTGCGCCAGACCCATGGGGTCGATCTCGATATCAGCCTCTACAACACCGCCCTCCTGCGCGAGGAAGCGGACTGGGAGCGGCTGACCCGCGATATTGCCCGCGCCGACTTCACCTTTGGTGCACGCCTCTTCGGGGAAGAGTGTGTGCGCGCGCTGGAGCGGGCGCTGGATCAGGCGCGCGGCCCGGTCTGCATTATCACCAGCAACCCGGCGCTGCTGCACAAGACCCGCATCGGCAAGTTCACGCTGCAATCCCGCGATGAGGGCGAAGAGTCCGGCCTGCTGATGCAGTGGATCCGCAAGCTGCGGCCCAAAGGCGGGCAGGGCGAGGCGCGGCGACAACTGGCGGTGCTGCGCAACCTGAGCAAAGTGCTCAAGCATATCCCCGGCAAAGCGCGCGACCTGCATACCTACATCGCCGTGCATCAATACTGGCTGAATAACTCGCCCGACAACCTCACACGCATGCTGGCGCTGCTGATCGAGCGCTACGTCCCTGGACAGAAAGGACAGTTGCCGCTGGAAGATCCGGTCCTCTACCCGGATACGGCCCTGTTCCATCCCGATTCCCCGGAGACCTTTGCCGATCTGAAGAGCTACCAGAAGTGGCAGAAACAGCGTAGCAAAAGCAAAGAAGAGAAGGCAAAGCGCCCGAAACTGGACCGCGGCACCGTCGGCATTATCTCGCTGCGGACGGTGGCGCTGAGCGGGAATACCGCGCACCTGGAAGCACTGACGCGCGCGCTGGAAGCCCGGGGCATTGAGGTGCGCATGGCCTACAGCGCCGGATTGGATGCGCGCCCGGCGATTGAGCAGTTTTTTATGTCAAATGGTGAGGCGGACAAGAAGTCGCGCCGTAAGCCGGCCCCCGCCGAGTCTGAGACCGAGATCGACCTACTGATCAACGGCACCGGCTTCTCGCTGGTTGGCGGCCCGGCCGAGGGTCGCCCGGAAGAGGCGCGCATTGCCCTGGAACAACTCGATGTCGAGTGCATGGACCTGATCCCGCTGGCCTTCCAGCGCGTGGAGGAGTGGCAGCGCGACGACACCGGCCTGGTGCCCATCCAGCTCTCGCTCAACGTGGCCCTGCCCGAGCTGGACGGCGCGATTGAGCCGCTGGTGATCGGCGGCCCGACCGGCAGCAGCGACAAGTTTGTGGCGCTCCCGCAGCAGATCGAACTGGCCGCCAACCGGATTGCGCAACATGTGGCCCTGCGCCACACACCCAACACCGACAAAAAACTGGGCGTCGCCATCTTCAACTTCCCGCCCACCCTGGGCAATATCGGTACCGCCGCCTACCTGGATGTCTTTGCCAGCCTGCACAAGCTGCTGCAGGCACTCCAGGCCGACGGCTACACGGTCGAGGTGCCGGAGAGTGCCGAGGCGCTGCGCCTGGCGCTGACCGAGGGCAACGCGCTGCTGCATGGCACCGACGGCAATGTGGCGGCGCAACTCCCGCTGGACGACTATCGGCGGCTCTTCCCGGCTTATGTCGATATCGAGCCGTTCTGGGGCCGCGCGCCGGGCGAACTACTGACCGACGGCAAGAATTTTCATATTTTGGGCCAGCAGTTTGGCAATGTCTTCGTCGGCATTCAGCCCAGCTTTGGCTACGAGCGCGACCCGATGCGCCTGCTGATGGCAAAAGACGCCGCCCCGCACCATGGCTTCGCCGCGTTCTACGCCTGGCTGGAGCATGTGTTTGGCGCGGATGCGGTCATCCATTTTGGCACGCATGGCGCGCTGGAGTTCATGCCGGGCAAGCAAGCCGGACTGAGCAGCACCTGCTGGCCGACGCGCCTGCTGGGCAGCATGCCCAATTTCTACTACTACAGCGTCAACAACCCCAGCGAGGGCACGATTGCCAAACGGCGCGGCGCGGCGACCCTGGTCAGTTACATGGTGCCGCCGCTCCAGCATGCCGGGCTCTACAAGGGGTTGCGCCTGCTCAAGGATAACCTGGACAGCTACCGCGCCCACCCGTCACCGGAACTGCTGGCGGACATTCGCACCCAGGCGGAAAAACTGGATATCACGGTTACGGCCACCGAGGACGAAGCCTATGTCGCAGCCCTGGCACATGAGCTAATTCAGGTTGAGCAGCGCATGATCCCGGTGGGCCTGCACATCCTGGGGGAAGCACCCTCGCAGGAGGAGTTGATCGACATCCTGGCTTTGATCGCCGCCTTTGCGCAGCCCAAGGTTGGCAAAAACGGCACAACCACGCTCCCGCCGCTGCCGCGCATGGTAGCTGCCGGTCTGGGTCAGGATTACGAGGAACTACGCGCCAATTTGAAGACCAGTCGCACGGTGCAGGAGCACTGGGAGCAGATCGACACCATCTGCCGGGAGGCGATGCGGCTCTTCCTTGAGACGAAAGTCCAACCACCGGAACGCGTAACGGATAAAGGTAACGGCGCTTCGTCCTCAGTCCTTCGTCCTTCGTCCTTTGTTAAGGTTGACGCCTATCTGCAGCAGGCGGCGCAGATCAGGCCGGGCACGCTAACGCCGCTCTGGACCCTGCTGGATGATCTGGTAGACAAGATTATCGCCGACCAGGAGTTGCAGGGGATGCTGCATGCCCTGCGTGGCGGGTATGTCTCACCTTCCCCCGGCAACGATGTGGTGCGCAACCCGGCGGTTGTGCCGACCGGCCGCAACATCTATGGCCTTGATCCCTTCCGTATGCCCTCGGCCATGGCGCAGGATGCCGGAAGCCGGCTGGTGGCCGAGATGCTGGAGAACCTGACGCAGACGCAGGGCAGCCTGCCGGAGTCGGTGGCGGTGGTGCTCTGGGGCATCGACAACCTCAAGAGCGATGGCGAAGGGATTGCGCAGGTGCTGGCGCTGCTGGGGGTGCGCGCGGTCAACGACGAACTGGGGAACGTGGCCGATGTGGCGCTCATTCCGCCGGCGGAACTCGGCCGCCCCCGGATCGATGTGGTGGTTACGGTCAGCGGGATCTTCCGCGACCTGCTGCACCACCAGATGGGCCTGATGGACAAAGCGGTGCATCTGGCGGCCAATGCCGACGAGCCGCTTGAGCAGAACTTTGTGCGCAAGCATGCGTTGGAACAGGCCGCCGCGCTGAACATCAGCCTGGACGCGGCCGCAACCCGCATCTTTGCCAACGCCCCCGGTTGCTACGGCGCAAATGTCAACCATATGATCGATGGCGGCACCTGGGACCAGGAGGAGCAGTTGAGCGATACCTTCCTGAGCCGCAAAAGTTTTGCCTTCAGCGGCAATGGGCAGTGGCAGGATGCCCGTGGTATCATGGAAAGCGCACTATCCACGGTAGATGCTACCTTCCAGAATATTGACAGCTTTGAGGTCGGCATTAGCGACATCGACAACTACTACGAGAACCTGGGCGGGATGACCAAGAGCGTCGAAGTGCTACGCGGCAAGCGTCCGCCGGTCATGGTTGCCGACGCCGTCGCCGCAACCGGCCGCCTGAGTTCGCTGGAGCAGATGGTGCGCCTGGAAACCCGCGCCAAGCTGCTCAATCCCAAGTGGTTTGAGGGGATGCTGGCGCATGGATCTGAGGGTGTGCGCGAGATCGAAGCGCGGGTCAACAACACCTATGGCTGGAGCGTTACCGCCACCGCCGTTGAGGATTGGGTCTACCAGGGGGTGGCCGACACCTTCCTGCTGGACGAGGACATGCGCGCGCGACTGTCACAACTCAATCCGCATGCCACCGCCGCCGTAACCCGCCGCCTGTTGGAAGCCAGCGCGCGCGGCTTCTGGGAAGCGGACGCGGAGACGCTAGAGGCGCTGCACGAGATCTATGATGACCTGGAAGACCGGCTGGAAGGAATTGGTCTGACCACGTCAGTGGGCTAGAGGAGCTAGAATAATGGAAACAATTTCCGTCTCGCGGGAACTCCTGGATCGCTACAACAAGCCGGGACCGCGCTATACCAGCTATCCGACCGTTCCGGTTTGGAGTAATAATTTTGACGAGAAGGACTACCGGCAGGCGCTGCGCGACTTTGCGGAACAGCCAGGAGCCGACCTGACGCTGTATGTGCATCTGCCCTTCTGTGCGGAGCGCTGTCACTACTGCGGCTGTAACGCCACCGTGACCAAAAAGCCCGCCATAGTTGATGCCTACCTGGATCGGGTTGAGCGCGAGATCGAACTGGTGACGGCCACGCTGGGCGCGCGCCGCCGGGTGATGCAGGTTCACTGGGGCGGTGGTACACCGAATTTTCTCTCCGCTGCGCAGACGCGCCGCCTCTTCAGCATGCTGGCCGGTGCCTTTGACCTGGACGACAACGGCGAGATCTCCGTCGAGGTTGACCCGCGCATCGCCAACCGTGAGCAGTTGGAACTCTACCGCGAACTGGGCTTCACCCGGGTCAGCCTGGGCGTGCAGGACTTCGAGCCCCAGGTGCAGGAGGCGATTGGCCGCATCCAGCCGGAAGTGCAGACGCGGGCGATCTATGCCGCCTGCCGTGAACTGGGCTTCGACAGCGTCAACCTGGATATTGTCTACGGCCTGCCCTTCCAGACCGAGAAGAGCTTCCGCCGCACCCTGAACGAGGTCATCGAACTGAACCCGGATCGGCTCGCCTGCTTCAGCTATGCGCATGTGCCCTGGGTCAAGGCCAACCAGAAGCAGGTCGATACCACGCAACTGCCCGGCACTTATGAGAAGTTCGATCTCTTCCTGGCGGCCATCGAAACCCTGAACGCCTCCGGGTACGACTGGATCGGCATGGATCATTTTGCCCGGCATAACGATGAACTGGCCGTCGCCGTCCGCGAGAAGCGGCTGCATCGCAACTTTATGGGCTACACCACCCAGGCTGCGCCGCATATGATCGCGCTGGGGATGAGCGGCATCAGCGATCTGGCGGGCCACTTTGCGCAGAATGACGCCAAACTGGGCGATTACCAGAAAGCGCTGGACGCGGGCCAGTTGCCTGTCGTCAAGGGGATGCATCTGAGCCAGGATGATAAACTGCGGCGCAAGGTCATCACCCATATGATGTGCAATCTGGAATTGCCCTACGATCTCACCTGCGCCGACTTCGGGGTGAGCGTTACCGATGCCCTGGGCGCGGAGCTTGAGCGACTGCGGCCCTTCGAAGATGAGGGGTTTGTCGAGTTTGATCCCATCGGCCTGAAGGTGACAATGCTGGGTCGCTTTTTCATCCGCAATCTCTGCATGGAACTGGATGCCTATCTCGATCAGAAGAGCGACCGGCCTTTGTTTTCAAAAACGATTTAGAGCGTGACGAGTGATGAGTGATGAGTGATGAGTGATGCCGAACTACTGCGACAACGCAAACCTCAACATTCAAAACTCATCACTCCTGAAAGTGAGATTTAGTAAATGTACGATTATATTGTTGTTGGTGCGGGCATTAGTGGGTTGAGTGCGGCCTACACACTCCATCAGCGCGGGGCTTCCGTGCTGGTGGTGGAGGCCCGCGCCGAGGTTGGCGGCTCGATCCGCAGTGAGCGCACCGGCGATGGTTTTGTGCTGGAACATGGTCCCAATACCGTGGTAGGGAAAGATCCGCTGCTCTGGCAGCAGTTTGCCGAACTGGGCATTGCCGAGCAGCGGCTGGTGGCCGACCGTCAGGGCGCGCGCCGCTACATCGTACTGGACGGCCGGCCCGAGTTGATCCCGACCTCGCCCCCGGCCCTGGTGAAGAGCCGACTGCTCTCGCCGGCGGGCAAACTACGCATGCTGGCCGAGCCGCTGATACCGCGCACCCGCATGCCGGACGAGAGTATCGCTTCGTTCTTCACCCGACGGCTGGGTCCGGAGCCGGCCCAGCGCCTGGTTGACCCGTTTGTCTCCGGCGTGTATGCGGGCGACCCGGCGGCGACCTCGGTGCGCGCCGCCTTCCCCAGCATCTGGGAAGCGGAACAGCGCAGCGGCAGCATCGTGATTGGCATGATCAGCGGGCGCAAACGCGCAAAGGCCAACGGCGCACAGACCGCGGGCAAGCGGCCACGCAGCGAAATGTTTAGCTTCCCGGATGGCCTGGCAACCTGGCCGCGCGCAATTGCTAACGCCCTCGGTTCGGAGCGGGTCTGGCTGAACGCGCCGACCACGGCACTTCAGCCGGCCGACGATGGCTGGAGTGTCACCGTAACGCGCAACGGGCAGGCAGAACCCGTGCAAACAGCGCAGGTGATCCTGGCGGCCCCCGCCGATGTGATTGCCGGCCTGGTGGACGATCTGAACCCGGCGGCGGCGCAGACACTACGGACCATTCCCTACACGCCCATGGCCGTGGTGCATACCGGCTACCGGCGCGAAGATGTCGCGCATCCGCTGGACGGCTTTGGGATGCTCTGTCCGGGCCGCGAGAGCCGCCAGATCCTGGGCACGCTCTGGAACTCATCGCTCTTCGCCGGTCGCGCGCCGGAGGGGACCGTGTTGATGACCACCTACGTCGGCGGGGCACGCTACCCACACCTCCCGGCGCTTGATGACGCGCAATTAGTAAAAATTGTCACAGATGAACTCCAGGCGCTGCTGGGTGCTACCGGTACCCCGCTCATGACCAATATCACCCGCTGGTCACGCTCCATTCCGCAGTATCTCGCCGGGCATACGGGCCGGATGGCCGCCCTGACGCAGTTAGAGTCGGCCTGCCGGGGGCTGCACCTGGTCGGCAACTACCGCGACGGTGTGAGCGTTGAGAACTGCTGGCAGAGCGGGCGCGTCCTGGCTGAGCAAACCATTCAGGCGGGGAATTTTCGGCAATGCCCGCCGGTTGGGGTGATGTAACGCCGGGAAAGAACTAAGAACAGAGACCAAAGAATGTGTTTGATAGAACTACACCTGGTGTGCTCTGTTCTGTATGCTATGTTCTTTATTTGCTATAATGTCTGACACTTCCCAGGGGTTCTGCTTTCTTTCTGCGCGCTTTCCACGCACCGTAGCGAGAGAGCGGGGCACCTGGGAATTACGGACTCTTGCAATAACAGCGTGTACGAGGAGCGATCCACTATGAACTACACCATTCAGAATGATACCGGCGATGCAGTTGATGTCACCGCCGATGAGTTGACCGCCATCCTTGATCTGGCCGAGGAGTTTGACTGGGAACCCGACGATGACTACCGCACCGGTAGCAACCTGACCATCCTGCCGAGTCAGGCATCCACGATTGCCACCTCACTGGAGCAGGCAGTCTGGGCACCCGAGGCCGAAGAGTGGCCCGAGCGCTGGCGCGACATTGTCGAAGGAGTGATTACGGTCGTTCGCCAGAGCAGCGATGGCGGAATGTTTGTTACAATACGTGACATGAAATGATACGCGGAGTGAGCAGGAAATAACCTGAACGAGGTGTATATTGTCACTGGTAAAAACTATCCGACTGGGATTTCTGCATGTTGCTCTGGCAATCACCTTTGTGGCGATCAACGGCGTACTGAACCGCCTGATGATCCATGATCTGGCGATCCCGGCCAGCATCGTCGCCGCGCTGGTGGTTCTGCCTTATGTGCTCTCGCCGATGCAGGTCTGGCTGGGCGCCTACTCTGACCGGCATCCGCTCTTTGGCTACCGCCGCACGCCCTACATCGCCGTGGGACTGATCCTTAGCATGGGCGGCATGGCGTTGACCCCGTACGCGGCCCTCCTGATCGCGGAGCAGTTCTGGCTGGGGCTGCTGGTCGGGCTGGGCGTTTTTTTGATCTGGGGAATTGGCTACAACCTGGCCGTGGTGGGCTACCTCTCGCTCGCCAGCGATCTCTTCCCGGAACGCGAACGCTCGCGGGTGATTGCGATTATGTGGTTTATGATGATCATCAGCCTCATCCTCACGGCGCTCCTGATGGGTCGCGCACTCGAGCCCTACAGCGATGCACAACTGCTGCGGGTCTTTGCGCTGGCCGGGCTGACCGGGGTGGGGCTGATGCTGCTAGGGCTGGTCGGGCTGGAACCCCGCAATCACGCGGCAGCCACGCAGGAACGCCACAGCCAGCAAGATGCGCTGCGGGCGGTCTTTGCCAACTCGCAGGCACGGCTCTTCTTCATCTACCTGATCCTGCTGCTGACGGCGCTGTTGGGACCAGATCTGCTGCTGGAGCCTTTCGGTGCGCAGGCATTCGGGATGAATGTCGAACAGACCACCCAACTGACGGCGACCTGGGGCGGTGCAACCCTGGCGGCGCTACTGCTGTACGGACTGCTGCTGAACCGCTGGATGACCAAAAAACTGGGCGCGCTACTTGGCGGTATCCTGGCGACGATCGGGTTATGTACGATTAGTGCAAGCGGTATACTCGGGATCCAGGCGCTCTTTATCGTCGGCATTATCACCTTTGGTCTGGGCACCGGCATCGCCACCTCTACCAACCTGGCGCTGATGCTCGACATGACCACGCCGGAGCAGGTCGGGTTGTTTATCGGCGCGTGGGGCTTTGCCGACTCGCTGGCGCGGGGCGCGGGCAGTCTGCTGGGTGGATTGGGGCTGGATATTCTGAATTCGGTGACGGGGAACACGACGATCAGCTATGCCGGCGTGTTTTTGATCGAAGCGCTGATGCTGGCGGTCTCCCTGGTGATGCTGCGGTCAATCAATATTCAGGCATTCCGCGAGGAGCAACCCACGCTGACGCAGGTGGTTGCCCTGGCTGGAGATACGTAAGGAGTTGCTATGCCACACACGCGCACACGCACCTATCGCTTGTTCATCGGAGTGCTGCTGGCGGCGTTGCTGTTGCCCGGTTTCACACTAAGTGCGCCCGCTCCGGTTCAGGCGCAGGCCGCGCCGGAACATGTCGCGGAACCGTTTGCCGGCTACTACTGGCGGCATCATGGCCCGGTCACGCTGGGGCAGATCCGCTCACCCATCCATGAAGCCGACGGCATACGCGTCCAATATTTTGAGAAGGGTCGCCTGGAAGATCGGCGGCATCTGACGGACAATCCCGCCCAGATGGTCGGGTATTCGCCGCTACTGCACAGCCTGATCGCCGACGCGCCCTTTATGGCAATTGACGGTCTGCCACTAACCTATGGCGAACTGGAGCAGTACCGCAGCACCTACCCGGTCCCGGATGGCGTAACCGGGGGCACCTTCTGGCTGAACGAAGGCATTTTCGTACCCGCCGACTATGGCCTGGCCCCCGTGCCGGGCTACATCGTGCCCCACCAGTTCTGGGCCTACATCAACCGCCTCTCGCTCTTTCCCGGCGGATGGTTGCACGATGTTGGCCTGCCAATCACGCAGGCATTTCATATCATTGTTCCAACCGATGCCGGCGAGCAGCGATTGATCGTGCAGGCGTTTGACCGCACGGTGTTGCTGCTCGATCTGACGGAACAGCATGACTGGTCGGTGCGCCGCGCGAATATCGGCACCGATGCCGCCTGGGTCTACACCGGGGAGCCGCTGTATGAGTCGTATCCGGCGGCACCAGCCGATCTCTACCCGAATGCGCCCAAACGGATCGAGGTTGACCTGGGGCGGCAGTGGCTTTCGGCCTACCAGGGCGACATGCTGGTGCTGGATGCGCCGATATCCTCCGGCAAGGATGGGTTTGAAACACCCACCGGCGCGTGGCGGATCTATGCCCGCCACCGTCAGAAGACCCTGCGCGGCAGTTACAACGGTGAAACCTGGAATGTCCCCGATGTGCCCGCCGTGATGTTCTACTGGGGTGGGTTTGCCATCCACGGCGTCTACTGGCATGACCGCTTCGGGACGGGTGAACGGCATAGCCACGGCTGCGTCGGCGTTGCACCACACGACTCGCATTTCCTCTTCGACTGGGCGCCCAACGGAACGCGTGTAATCGTACGCTGATACCAATGTGCCATCACACCAGCAATCAACGGGAACGGGCGCACTGGGCGCAACGGCGGTACGTTCCCGTTGATCATCTCTGCGTTCTCTGTGTGCTCTGTGGCTATAACAACAAGTCGGTATGATAACGCTCCGCACGCCAACCCGCTGTCCCCCACCTCCCGCAGGTTCTACCCACTTGACCTGCGGGAGTTTTTTGCCGAGAAACCATGACCTGGTTGCGAATGCCCGGCTGGAACCATCCCGCAGAACAGTCCCGGCACACTGGTTGAAAAACTACGGGAATCTACGGATAGCATTGTCCACAGCGGGCATGGTATGCTAACAGGGGATGTGCCAACCTCCCTGACTGTCTCCCGCGCCGGTATCTCCACGCGCCATCTGCTAGCCTGACCGTCGAATGTTAACAATTTCGCCATTTTAGCGCAACATGTTGCTATCTGGTACAATATAACCGGATTTTAACTATTGGTGGCACTCAATGTGTAATGAATGGCGGTAAACGTGTACAGCGTGGTTAAAACAGGGTAACCACTCGTTCTTCTTAGGGAACAGACGTTTTCCCAGGATTGCATCCATGGTTGAACTGGTTGAACTATCTCAAGATGAAACCACGCTGATGGAGATGCTCCTGCCGGCATCACTGGCATCAGCCATGCGCCACGCTACGCCATTTCACGCCGCCATACGTGAAGCGTACCAGCGTCTATCTGATCATCTCCAGACACTCCTGCCCTTTGTTCCCGCACCCGTCCTCACCATGCATCTGGCCGATCCCATGCACAGCGCCCTCGCTGGTCAGTATTTCACCGGCACGCTGGTCATCGTCGATCTCTCCGGGTTTACTGCCCTCTCCAACCAGTTGGCAACAGCCGGACGCCCGGGCAGCGAGGAGATCGGTACAATTATTAATCAGCTTTTCGCTGTATTGCTGAATGAAATCCACGCATACGGCGGCGGCGTGGTCAAGTTTGGTGGGGCGGCCGTTACCGCTTTTTTTGATGCCCGCGATGCCGGTGATGACCATGCGCTCCGTGCCTGTGCTGCCGCCCATGCAATGCAGGTTCGTATGCGCGCGTTTGCCAACCTGGAGACCAGCCAGGGCAACTTTGGCCTGCACCTGCGCGTCAGTGTACATAGCGACCGCGTCTTCTTCACCGAAGTCGGTACCGCCGGCCATACCACCCTGATTATGACCGGACGCGCCGTCAACCGCCTGATGATGGCCCAGGAAGCCGCCATGCCCGGCGAAGTTATCCTCTCTGACGAGACCCGGCGCGGGCTACCCGGCGTACATACGCGCCCGAAACTGCCGGGACTGCATCTGCTGACCGGGTTCACGCAGGAGCCGCTGCCACTCCCAACCCGCCCGGCAGTCTGGCAACCTGAGCCGCCCGACATGGCCGCACTCCAGATGCTGTTGCGCCGGATTGCCCGGCTGCGACCCTATGTGCCCTATGATCTGCCCCGGCGCTTTTTGCATGCACCTGCCGAGCATGGAGAGTTTCGCCCGGTTACGCTGCTCTTTGCCAACTTCTATGCATTTCGCAAGTTGTTGGCACTGCTGGAGCTATCTGCTCAGATTGAACATGACACCACCATTATCGGGCGGGTGCTTAACACCTACTACTGCCACACTCAGTCGCTGATCCGGCGCTATGGCGGCAGCATCAACAAAGTCGATATGGCAACCTTTGGCGACCGCCTGATGGCCCTCTTCGGCGCGCCCATTGCCCATGGGGATGATCCGGCCCGCGCAGTGCAGGCCGCCCTGGAACTACGCACCGCCCTCGATAATACCGATCAGGAGACGGCGAACCTGCTACGGGCCTGGACCGAAACGCATCCCGAACAACGACCGCTGCTGCAAGTGGCCCAGAGCGCCCTGCGCCAGCGCATTAGTATCGCCGGCGGTGTCGTGTTTGCCGGAATTGTCGGTACTCCCCAGCGCCACGAGTACACCGTGATCGGCGAGACGGTTAACCTGGCGGCTCGCTTACTCGACATTACCCGGGAGAATGATGTTTTACTGACCTCCCGGATCTATCACAGCGTGCGCGGGCGGGTGAAGGCCACACCGCTGCCGTCGCAACAACTGAAAGGGTTCACGCAGTCCGTCCCGGTCTATCAGGCGATCCAGAAGCGTACGCCCACATCCATACCGGCGATGCTGCAGCGCGCAACGCCGCTGGTGGGGCGTGATGCAGCGCTAACCCGCCTGCTTGAAAATGCGCAGCAGGCGCTGGCTCCCGCTGAAACGGCTGGACGCGTGCTGGTATTGACCGGGGAGGCCGGGGTTGGCAAGTCGCGGCTGGCAAGCGAGGCCATGCCGACGATCCAGGCCGTCACACCCACGGTCAGGATTGTGCGCGGGGAGTGCCAGAGCTATGAGCAGACAACGCCCTATGCGGTGGTGACCCGACTGCTGCCGCAGTTGCTTCAGATCAGCCCCTCCGGCGGACGGGAAGCGGGGGCCGCGCCGGATCAGACGGCGCAGATAGCCGCGGTTCAGCAACAACTGGAAACCCTGGTGCCCGAGTGGACACGTTTTGCACCGCTCCTGGCACCGCTGCTGCACCTGCCCATCCCCGAAACCGAGCTCATCCGGGCGCTCACGCCGGACCAGCGCCACGAACGGCTGCAAGATCTGATTCTGATGCTCTGCTTTGCCGTTGCGCGCCGGCAATCGCTGGTGGTGCTGGTTGATAACTTACAATGGATCGATGCATCGAGTCGCGCACTGCTGGAGCGCCTGGCGCAAGAACTGGTTGAAGAACCGCTTCTGCTCGTGCTGATCTACCGTCCCTTTCCGGTTCTGGAAGCCGGTTGGAGCGATCTGCCCCACTGCACGGTTATCACCCTGGAGAACCTGACACCGGCGGATAGTGCCACCCTGCTGGCGGCCCTGCTGGATGGCGCGCCGCCGCCGGCACTCCATACCCTGTTTGAACAACTCGATGGGACGCCGCTCTTCCAGGAGGAGACGGTGCGCTATCTGCTTGAGTCCGGCACCCTGCAGCGTGACCGGAACGGCAACTGGATCGCAACTCGACCGGCCGCTAGCATCACCGTACCACTTCAGATTGAGCAACTGATTATTGCCCGGCTGGATCGGCTGGACGAAGACAGCCGCGCGCTGATCCAACTGGCCGCAGTGATCGGGCAACACTTTACCCGGCAACTCCTGGCAACCGTTGTGTCACCCGGTGATGATACACTGGAGCAGTGCCTGCACGACCTGGTCAATGCCGCCATTATTCTGCCGGATACAGATGAGGACCAGCCGGCCTATCAGTTCAAACACGCCCTGATCCGCGAAGTGGCCTATGGCAGTATGCTCTTTGTACATCGGCGCAGACTGCATGCCCGGGTGGCCGCCGCCATCGAGCAGATCTATGGCGATCAACTCGAGGAGCAGCATGCGCTCCTGGCCGAGCATTACCGCCTGGCGCGACTGACCGACCGGGCCTTCCCGCACTTCCTGGAGGCTGCCCGCCGGGCCCAGGCCCGCTATGCCAACGACGAAGCGATCAAACTCTACCAGCAGGCGCTGGCGACCGCGCCCTGGCAAACGCATGCCGATACCCCGCTGGAACTGGCGAAAACCGCGATTATCCATGAAAACCTGGGCGATGTGCTGGCGCTGATCGGGGAATATAGCGCCGCGCGTGAACAGTATGGCGAACTGCTCAGTATGTATAACCAGCATGATCTGGCCGGATATGCCGTCCAGCGGGCCGGGCTCCAGCGCAAGATCGGCGGCACCCACGAGCATGAGGGGCGGCTGGAGGTGGCCCTGCTCTGGCTGGCCCATGCTACCGAGACCATCGAGACCTACCGCACAATCCCACCCACGGACGCTATGCAACGCGAGCATGTGCGCGTCCTGAGCGATACCGGCTGGGTATACTTCCGCCG
>DAOTVB010000085.1:0-17935 GCA_034436755.1 Chloroflexaceae bacterium
CATCCAACCAGAGGCGCAGACCGATCGCCACGCCGATCTGCCCACACCAACACCCACCATGCCCGATCCGCCAACCCCGCCACCGGCGGCCGATCCGCCGGCGGACGGACTATCCCCGGCCCAGCAGGCTGTGCTCGACGGCCTGCTGGCGCAGCAGATCTACCCGGCCCTGGCCCGGCAGATCGTGCAGCACCATCCGCAGTTGACCCTGGCCGAGTTCGAGGTGCAGGTGGCCCGGCTCACCGCACGCGGGGTCTATGCCGCGCCGGTCTTTGTGGCCGCCAAGATCCTGGCGCGGGGGGAAACCGTCGCCGCGCCGGAGCCGGCATGTCCGGCAGGTCCGCCGCGCAAGCGCCAGCCCTCGGACACCATCCGGTATGCCGGGCATATCACCGAGGCGGTGCGGGCGGAATGGCTCGGGTACTGTGCGCAGTATCCGGCCGACACGGCGCAGGTGGTGCGGGAGTTTTTGAACCGCTACCCGGTGCCGGTCGCCGTGGAGGTGGCATGATGGAGAAACACGTACCGGTCGATATCACCGCCGAGCGTGCCGTCCTGGGCTCCCTGCTGCTCGAACGCGACGCGATTGTGGCGATTGCCGACGATCTGCACCCGGATGCGTTTTCTCTGGAGAAACACGCCTGGATCTATCAGGCGGCGCTGGCCTGTTATGATCGGCGCGTCCCGCCCGATCTGGCAACGCTGGCCGATGAACTGCGGCGGCATGTTCGGCTGGATGCCGTCGGCGGGTTGGCATTCCTGGGCGAACTGGCCGCTGAAGTCCCCACGGCGGTGCATGTGGAGTATTACGCGCAGATTGTCGCCCGCACCGCCACCCTGCGGCGGCTGATTGCCGCCGGTGGCGAGATCGCCGCGCTGGGGTATCGGGAAGAGCAGGATCTGGCCGCGACGATCCAGCAGGCCGAGGCCACGCTGCTGGCGGCGCTGACCGACCGGCAGGCCACGGATTTTCATGGCATGGGGGCGGTCTGTCAGGAGTATTTCGCCTGGCTGGATGTGCTGGACCAGGAGGGGGAACGCGGCCTGCTCACCGGCTTTCACGATCTGGACGATCTGCTGCGCGGGTTGCAGCCGGGCAACCTGGTCGTGCTCGGCGGACGACCGGGGAACGGCAAAACCGCCTTTGCGCTCTCGCTGGCGTATATGCTCGGCGTCCAGCGCGGGCACACCATCGGGATCGTCTCGCTGGAGATGGGGCGGCAGGAACTGCTGGCGCGGTTGCTGGCGATGCAGACCGGCCTGGACACGCGCACCTGCCGGGCGCGGCCCACCGACCGCACCCGCAAGCGACTGCTCGATGCGCTGGGCGTCCTGAGTGCCGCGCCCATCCATATCGAAGATACCGCTGCGCTGAGCATCGGGACCATCCGCAGCAAAGCCCGGCGATTGCGCATGCGGCAGCCGCTCGATCTGCTGATAGTTGACTATTTGCAGTTAGCCACGGGAGATAGCCTGCGACGGAACGGCAATCGCACGCAGGAGGTGGACGAGATCTCACGCGGGCTGAAGGCGCTGGCACGGGAGCTGGGCTGTCCGGTGCTGGCATTAGCGCAGCTCTCCCGCGCGGTCGAGGGCCGCGCCGGCCATGTGCCGACGCTGGCCGATCTGCGCGAGTCCGGCCAGATCGAGGCCGACGCGGACGTGGTCTGCTTCATCTATCGGGAAGAACTCTATGAGAAAGAGACGGATAAACAGGGCACGGCGGAGATCCATGTGGCGAAGCATCGCAATGGTCCGCTGGGGATGGTGCCGCTGCGGTTCGAGGCGCACACGACGCGGTTGTGCAACCTGGAGCGGTTTCGGGGAGCGGCGGGGGGGTGAGGATGGGATGCGGTGGTTGGGTGGTGCAGTGGGACTGCACACGAGGTGTTTTGCTAGGTTCATCGCATGGGGCATCGGTACACGGATGGCAGCAAGACAACCCAACTCGCCAGCGCATAGCCTGGCGAGTTGGGTTGTCTTGTAAGAACACTTCGACGCTATCTATTCAGTGTGCTCTAAATACGCTTTTTGCCGTTGTGGACAAGCTGTATCCTTAACGCTTTCTCAGGCCCATCATAATTGAAAGCTATGGCTTGCTTTCACTGGTAGCGGCTGGTATTCTGTAGGCAGTGAAGCCGCTTTTATCAACTTGCAGGGCAACATAGAAAATGAAATTTTCAGAAATCTTCTCCATCGAGCGTACGCCACGGGATGATTGGTTTGACCCCATTCTCAGCGTAGAAACCCGACTTTTCCTTGACCCGTTTCTCTTGTATGACAGAGAACGGGGTCATTTTGTCGGCAGCCACACCGAAGTAATTAACTTTTTCAATACCGCCTTCCATTTTGCTGCCCGCTCCGGAGGCAGTACAACTACAGCATCGTGGCATCGGGCGGTGAATATGCTGGTCTTCCCTGAAGTGGAGGAGCTGTGCTTAGGTTACACTCGGCTAGGCACGAAAGGGGCGGGTTCTGGACGGGAGTTGTCCAAGCTTGTTGTCGAAGCGTTATGGGAAGCCATTCAGGCAGGAGTAAAGCAGTTTACTCACTTTGAAGAGATATGCATTCTTCGAGAAGGTATTGGCGCAGACCGCATTAGTGACATTACGGCCGCTCTTATCTGGCGTCGTCTTGCCTTGTATACGGCGGAGGTCTGCGCTCAACATGTTATACTCACACACCAAACAAGGTACCGTCGTGGTTGGTACAATCCTGACGAGGGACGATGGACGTCTCTTATTCTTCACTTGCCGCAAAATCCACCAGCAGCACGCCCAGCGTGTCCACCAGGAGATGCCGCGTGCGTCCCTTTCCATGGTTTCCGCTATCGTCGCCCCGGACGCCCGGCACCTGAGTGGTTGTGACACGCTGGCTGTCCAGTGCCCCGGCAGTGGCGTGCGTGTGACGTCCCGCTTTCCGGCGCACCGCCGCCCGCAGCGTATCGTGGATGTGTTGCCACGTGCCATCGTCACGCCATTGCCGGAAATAATGAGAGACGCTTTGCCACTTCGGATAGTCTTTCGGCACCATGCGCCACTGGCAGCCGCTCACCACAATATACAGCATGGCATGCACCACCTGCCGCATATCCAGGCTGCGCGGTCGGCCACCCGTCTTTGCGGGCGGGATCACATCGTTGATACATTGCCACTGATGGTCGGTCATATCGGTTGGGTATGTTTGTGGTTGCATACCCCCACATGGACCACACCTGATACACTGGTCGTCACCTTTTCAGACAATCTCTTAGTCAAACTGGCGAAAAACGGTCGATTCTGGCATGGTCTGAATGCGCAACTTCCAAAATATCTTGAAGCCCAAGAGGTACAATACGGATACTTCATTGTTATCGTGTATAAGAATGGGTAGTCCTTGAATCCGAGTGGTAGCATGGAAGAGAGAAGCGTTCTTTGGAGCACAGGAGGAATGGCATGCGCCACTGTCCCGACTGCCACACTGACCAGATCAGTAAGCATGGTTCGAACAGCACCGGAAAGCCGAACTATGCCTGCAACGCCTGTGGCCACCAATGCGTGGACGACCCCCAATGGCGGGTTATTTCTGATGACACCAAAGCCCTGATCGACCGATTGCTGCTGGAACGCATCTCCCTGGCGGGCATTGCCCGGGCCGTCCAGGTGTCGGAAAGCTGGCTCCAGGTATACCTTGATTGCTAGTTCATGTTCGTGCAGAGAAGCGCGATAAGCGACGCGTGGACCTTGAGGTCAAACCCAACATGTGTGCGCGCATATAATCGCTCAACCCCCATCTTTTCGAGTTGGCTGTTGACCGTTTCAATGGTATGGCGATAGTCGCGTAACTCAATATCATCCAAGAACCACGCATGTGGTTTCATATTCACCCGACGAACGGGAACCAACCGAACGCCAGTGTCCGGGAGCATGCTCCCCTCATCGACGGCACTGTTGAAGGCGTTATCGCCCAACAGACGGGCACCCTCCGGCAGGCCGTAGGCTACCTCATGGACAGGTGTCAGGTCATGAAATCCGGCAGGAAGCATGTGAAAGCGCACCGGCACCCCATCGGGCCGACAGATGAGGTGCAATCGCCAACCGAAAAATTTCTCTTTTTTCGCAGCACACTACCCACAGTACTCACGACCACGAACTTTGCGACAGCGACGGGCACGAACACGACGACAAACGGGCATGGGTATACTATCAATAACAAACACGTCGCCGTTGGTGAATAGTTCACCCAATGTTGCTGGGAGAAACGCCATCCAGTCTGCCACGGCATGCAGGCGACGATTGAACCGCGACACACTGATACGGCCCGACAGCTCGCCACAGGCCTGCATGACCTGGACCGTTCGTTCGTGATGGTTGGCAAAATATTTGGCCGCAACGACGGCAATCGTCACAATTTCTGCATCCGGTACCTTGGCCCGGACATCGCTCTGATGATCCAGGTGCTCCATCACCGTGTCGATTACGACAAAAGCGGTTATAATCCAGTTGGCGTCCATTGGCTCCTCCTTGGTGTGATTTCTTGTGTAGGAACCTGAACTGTGCCAAAAGAGCTGATGGACGTCAACGAGCAATCAAGGTAGGTATATATCAACGAGAAATACCAGGCTGTTCCACGTGAGATACGTGTCCGATCAAAAAAAGGCCGATTGACGATCGAATGTGACGAACTGTGGTCGTTTGTTGGCACCAAGGACACAAAGCAGTGGGTCTGGCTGGCGCGTGACCGCGACACGCGAGAAAGTATCGGGGTGGCTATTGGGGCACGTGATGAAGCGACGGCCCGCCAATGGTGGGAATCGCTGCCCGGGGTCTATCGCCAATGTGCTGTCTGTTCCACGGATTTCTGGGAGGCATATGCATGTGTGCTGCCAGCGAAACGGCATCGTCCAGTCGGCAAGGACAGCGGACAGACGAGCCATATCGAGCGCGTGAACAACACGTTGCAACAGCGGATCAGCCGCCTGGTGCGCAAGACGTTGTCGTTCTCGAAAAGGTCGAGAATCATAGTGGGGCAATCTGGTATTTTGTCCATCATGACAATGTTTCTCTCGCGTAGTGCGATACCACTCGCGTTGGAGGACTACCAAAAATTGAACGCAGGCATCCCTGGTATCGGAGGGACTTTGTGGGCATTATGACGCGGGAGCCGGTACATGTGTCCCATTGCTCGTACTGAGCGCTCCCATGCTGAACAATGTGTTGGTTTCGACCGGAGCGTGGTTCATGTCCATGCTCCGGTGATACGGAAACAGGTTTATTCCATCGTTCTGGTTTGACCAGGTTTTCACGATCTTACCCGTGGTTGTACAAACGTTACGCTAGAGCTAGATTTTGGTGCGAAAGTCCGGTTTGCGGCCAAACGTCTGGTTCTCGACGTATCTTTGCAGTCTCTAAGGGTTCACCAACGCTGTAAAACCCGAGTTTTGCACCAAAATCTAGAGCTATCATAAAAAGGGATATTGTTACTCGGATAAATTCTGAAAGGGGTTCATCATTTCCATTTTTCCATTGATTTTCTTCCTCCTGTGGTATTCAGGCAAGTGCTCTTACGGAATGTACAAGGTTGTCTATTGTGTTGACTATCAACTCAACTTTTGCTATACTGGCAGTATGTCACACGAACGTGTGCTATAAAGGAAATGCTATGGAACAGACATTTGGCAAAGCATTGCGCGTGATACGCCGGATGGCCAAAATCAGTCAGCGAGAACTTGCTGAGCAGATTGGCGTGGACTTTTCCTATATCAGCAAGATTGAGAATGATAGATTGCCACCACCTTCAGCCGATACGATTGTAGCGATCTGTCAGGTGTTGCAGCAAGATCCTGGCGAACTTCTGGCGCTTACTGGCAAGATTCCTACAGAAGTTCAACGGACGATTAGTGCCAGCAAAGCTGCTCAGGCCTTTCTCCGCGAAGCGCAACAGTTGAGTTTGACGGATGCCGAGTGGGAAACCATGCTCCACTCAATGCACAAACTACGAGGCGATTCTTTATGAGTAAGCAAACGGTTGAACAACTGACTATGTTTCAGGATCTTGCTATTTCACCTGATAGTATGCAGGAAAATGTTGTGTATAAGGTCGTCTGGTCATATAGCCGCCGATCTATGTTAGAACAATGTGCCCGAAAGTACTACAACGCCTATTTTGGGAGCAACAAACGCACTGCCCAGCAAGAATCTGCTAAAACAGAGCTCCATTTTCTGAGAGGGCTATCAAATCGGTTTGAACGAACTGGAGCACTCGCACATCTGGCAATTAAGCAGTATTTTCAGCATGCTCAGCAGGGTCGATTCTGGGATGCACAAAACTTGATTACATTTGCACGTAAGATTTTTCAGGAAGATCGAGCGTATTCGCGAACATATCCTGATGGTACCGATGTTCATGGTCAAAAGTATCCCCCAACATTGCTTCGTGAATATCACTATCGTCAGCCAGATGCAGATACTATTTGTCAAGACGCCGAAGAACGACTCGTTGAAGGTCTGCGTGCCTTTGCAACCGATAGCCAGTTCGCCCTGTTTCGCATCGAAGGAGCACGCCCCACTGCACTGATTGAGTATTCCTTCACGCTTGCTAACTTCCCATATAAAGTGACTGGGCAAATTGATCTGGCTTTCCGGCAGGATAATCAGGTTACCATTGTTGACTGGAAGCTAGGTTCTAGTGATGGAACTGGATATAACAGCTTACAACTCGCTACCTATGCCCTCTGGTCCATGGAATATTTTGCGTGTACTCCAGATCAACTACGCGTCTGCAAGGCGCATCTCGGCTCGCGTGATGTAGTCGATTTTGAAGTTACGGAATACCATTTGGCAATGGCACGCGGGTGTATCTTGCAAGATATTGAACGAATGGTTGCTCTCCAGAAATATGGACAGCAGGGTCTTGCTGCCCCATTTACACCGTGCTTACAACCCCGTGTTTGTCATCAATGTGTTTTCGAGAGGTTGTGCTATGCTTGAAACAAATATCCGTATTGTATACCCAGGTGCCAGTCTCTACGTGTTAGTACGAAAGGTTGAGGTTGTTGGCTCGGATCTTTCTCCAGACCTGATCGAGCGAGCATGTGGCAAGTTGCGCTACCATCATGGAATTGCTGCAGTTCGGGAGAATGGCACTGCATCAACGCTCCTGGTGGCCGCTACCAGGCCTATTCCACATATTCGCCTTACAGATGATGAATGGGAAATAGAGGTGATAGATCAAAGTGAGAACAGTGAGCGTCTTTTTCTCACCTCTCCTAAGGGGGCTATTGCCATTCCGCTCTTGATCGAACGCGCACTTTCATCTCGTCTGGAACGTCTTCCGGATTTTTGGTCGCTCGATAGCCCACGCATCTGGTATGCGGCACGGCCTTTCAAGACATATGACGATATCCATGCATATCGGCGATATGAATTTGGCACGGTACTTATTGATAATGTTGGTATTGGCATTGCTGTGGATGTAGGAACTGCTTTCTTTACGGCACATTCACTGGCGTACTATTTTGACCCCAATGTATCAACCTACCAGCGCAAACAGCGTCAAAATGCGTTTGAGCGTTTGACCAATCGTCAGTCGGGACAGAAAGGAACGCTGTTATATGACTATGGACGCTCAAAATCGAAATGCTACTTTGAGCAGGCTCCCGCAGGAATGACATGTGCAACAACCGGGTTAATACGGGCAAAGGGACAGTCATATAGTTCCTTGACCGAATATTATGAACAAATGTACCCCAAACTAGAATTTAATGCAGATGGACCAGCAGTGCGTGTGTCGTTCCCCGGTATTGAACGACCGACCCCGGTTGCAGCGGAAAAATTGTTTATTCGTGTTATGAATGATGCTCTGCCGCGAGCAATGCAATCGATTGATAAAATTGACCCGGCAGAGCGACGGAGATTTGTTCAGAAATTTTGGGATTGTCTTGATGTGCGACCATTTGGACAGGTGGCTCCTGGGATCAGCCAGACTTTCTGGCAACCTGATGCGGAGCGTACCTATCAATTTTGTCTCTCTCCTCTTTCGTTTGGAAATCAGCATACATTGCCCGCACCAGCGTCCGCAGATCAAGACATATATCGGCGCCATTACCGCCAGCGCGTAAAGGATTTGCGCACACATGGTTGTTATTCTGTTCCCCCAACACTAACTCGAGTGTTGCATGTTGCATTACCCGAGTTCGTAGATAGGGAAGTGGGGAAGCACCTGGCAGATGACCTTGTCGCACACATTCACACCTGGACACACATTCCTATCGAACCAAAGCTCATTTTTTACACATCAGTTACCCATGCTGTAGAACAATTGCAAGCGGCAACCCAGGGACAGAGTAGTTGTGTTCTATTTGTGCTGAATGATGAATCCACGGCTTACTATGATATCGCCTTTCGGCTTAATCATTGGCGCGTCAAACGGATGAACACAGCCACTCTGTGTCGGCAGTATCAGTATTTCTGTGAAGGATACACATCCAGAAACCAGTCTCGTCCTGATAAACAAAAGGGTGAGAAACGATGGCTGGATTTTATTGAGAAAAATGCCCTGGCTGTCGTACAACTGCTTGATGTTCTTCCATTTCGTATACCCCAGGTTGGTACTTATGAGGCTCTTCTTGCTATTGACGTTGGTCATGATCGCCGCCATCTTGCTCTATCGGTGTTGGTAGCACGACCTGCGTGCAAAAAGAAGTCCTTCGAACTCGTAACCAATGTCCATGTCAAATCCGACCATCAACACGAGAGTATTAATCCTATTATTTTGCGTGACCAGATCGTTGAGTTACTCAATGATGTCCTTGGTCGCCGTGCGGAACCGCTTGCATCACTGCTCGTTCTACGCGATGGTCGGTTTTGCGGGCAGGAAATACAAGGTATCGATGATGCTATTGAGAACCTCAAAACCTGGAGCCTGATTGAGCATGAAGCACTGGTCGATCTCATAGAAGTACGAAAAGACACGATGCTTCCGATTCGATTGTGGAATATCCAGGAGGATCAGGTCACGAATCCATTGGAAGGGTGGGGTGTGCAACTCAATACCTCAATGGTTGTCGTAACATCAACAGGAGCAGCAACACTCACACAGGGAACTGCCGCGCCTTACCTGGTTGTCGGTAATGGTCGTTGTGCAGACGTGGGAACCGCAGCGCAGGCAACATTTGATGCGACACAACTTAACTATTCCAGTCCTGGTGTTGCACAACGGTTGCCACTGCCACTAAAGCGAACAGATGAGGAATTACAGGCACGGGCGGCCCAGGAAATCCGACGCTTGCAGTAACATGCGCATGGTTCGCAGGTGTCACAGCGAAGGGGTGTCCTATGCGAAATGAATGGTTAGCTGCATCGAGCTTTGAACATATGCAGCACATCATTGCAGCGATTACAACATTGTCTATTCATACCAAGTTGGTTTTAGGCGGACATGATGACCCGACAGATTATGCGGAAATACAGTGTGCGCAGAAGGATCTCCGCAACTTCCTTGATCAATTGCAGCGGTGTGTTCAGGATGGAGTACGCAACCCTACCGGAATGGTCGTGGGGACCGACCCCCGGTTTGGCGAACTTGCGTCGCGGTATCTGCTGAACAAACGACAATGCACGGAACAATCACCACTCTATACCTGCTCATTTGATGAGGCAAAACACTTATTGGAGTCACTAGATCACACTAACTTGCAGACACGTATTGCTTATCTTCATGATCTGCGCGCACTGCTTGAGCAGCATGCCCAGGCTGATGTAATTGGACTGTTAGGAGACATTTAGGATGCAAGACGTCATTCAACGTCGCAACACTGATTTGCTCCGTGACATTGATCAGTTGTTAGAGTCGCTCAATCAGGCCTCTATCCCTGACGAATTGCAAAACTATCGTCAGCAACTCGTCGCGGTCTGTCATGAACTGCAAAAGCAGATACAACGCAATAGAGCCTATTTACATTTTGATCAGGAGGATATCCTGAATGATGTGTTGAGCCATATTAGCCGGACAACACACTACATTCATCTGATCAACGCACATCTGGCCGTTCCGATCCTGCGGGCAAGTGCATCTGATCGCCTCTGTCTGGCAATGATAACCTGGCAGCATCAAACCCATCCGCATACCGAAATTTACCCGGCAGCCTTTGTCGATGGCCCGCCGAGTATCTGGCCATTTCACCATATCCATATTCCACTCTATGTATTTCCAGTGACACAACAGCGCAGCCTGCGGTTTCTGCCACTACTTCTGCATGAGTTTGCACACTTACTGTATGGACGTCACAAGCTGGAACTGGATGACCTGGTCGCAGAGCTCCAAGAAGACATTGCCGACACGCTGGTTCCAGCCGCGCGCCGCAACGACCAGTATGCAGAGCAACAGGCCGGACAACGTCACCTTATCGTTGACACCTGGTATAGCTGGGCACAGGAGTTGTTTTGTGACGCAGTTGGTTTTGTCATGAGTGGACCATGCTATATCCGTGCATTTGCTACTTTCGTTAACGGAATGCATCGCAGTGAGTTTTATCGCAATGAGCAGTCACTTGCGGGAAGTACGCACCCGGTGACTTGGTTACGTGTGCAATTTCTTGCCAGGCGTGCCAGAGATGCTGGCTTTGAAACCCTCGCTGATACATTAGTGCAGGAGTGGCAGCGGATTGCCCAGGTTCTTGGTGTGATTGAGGATTATCATGGCTTTTACCATCGTGCGCTTGAAAGCAGGTTGATTCGGACGCTGCAAGATATGCTTACTGAGGTAGCGCCACGTTGCTACACCACGGAAGAAGTCACCGGAACAGGCTGGGATCCACTATCTGACTCCCCTATACGTCTATTGAACTGGGCTTGGCAGCAATACGATAGCGATCCTGAAACCTATAGCACGTGGGAGCGTGACTATATTGCCGCGTTACCAGATAGCATGGTGGTATACCAGGAAAACCAGAACAGTGGAACTGGACCATATCAGCGTGGGCCAATTTATACTATTGGATATGGCACTCGCACAATGGATGAGTTTATGCAGTTGCTGAAAACGTATGCTATTGAATATCTTATTGATGTGCGATCAGCACCATATTCAAAGTATAATCGTGACTTCTCGCAAGATTCCCTGCGGAAGAAGCTTCAGAAGCATGGCATTAAGTATGTGTTTATGGGGAAGGAACTTGGAGGACGTCCTGATGACGCTACCTGTTACACACCTGATGGACGCGTCGATTACGCAAAACTTGCAGAAACAGCGCTTTATAATCAGGGAGTCAGTCGGTTACACGAGGCACAGAATTATCGCGTTGTGTTGATGTGTACCGAGCTACGCCCACATACATGCCACCGCAGTAAGCTTATCGGGCGTACACTTGCACAACAGGGTGTAGACGTGCAGCATATTGATGAGGAGGGAAAGCTACGCGGGCAAGATGAAGTCATGCAGATCCTGGTTGGAGAGCAACCAGTACAACTGGGGTTGTTTGAGTCACCCTCCAGTATTGGTCGCAACCCATCTTTGACGTCACGAAAACCGTACCGGAGGAGAGGACAGCTATAATGTGTATCAGGGTTTTTACTATTGGTGTATACGGATTTGACGAGACAGAGTTTTTCAGTGCTCTAGTCAATCATGATATTGATACATTCTGTGATATTCGTCTGCGTCGCGGAATGCGTGGATCACGCTATGCATTCGTAAATAGTACCTATTTGCAACAGAAACTTGAGGTGCTCGGAATACGCTATATACACCGAAAAGATCTTGCGCCAAGTGCTACTGTGCGTAATAAACAGAAAGCTGCCGATGCTGCCGAAGATATTACCAAGCGCACACGCATGGTACTTGGTGAAGCATTCATTCGGGCCTATGAAGATGAGTGTTTGCGCTCGTTTGACGTTGCAGCGTTTATAGAAAGTTTTGGACCTACTGCACAACGGATAGCCCTTTTCTGTGTCGAACGTCATCCTGATGCCTGTCATCGTTCACTGGTTACACGCAAAATGGAACAGGATCTCAGTCTCACAGTGGAGCATATTATCCCATGAAAGCACGCATCCTCATTGTTTCCAAAACGCGTATGGCTCACGGCGTCTGCATTGGTGGGCTTGTTGCCGATACTTACCAGAATATTCGCCTGTTGCAACAAGATGGTGCCAATCAGCCACACGATGCCGCATATAATATTGGTGATATTTGGGAGATAGAGTTTACTGCGCGCGATCACACCATACCGCCACATGTGGAGGATGTTCTGGTACATAACCAGATTTATGAACGCCAGATAATGAATATAAGGCAAGTACTATTAAAGTGTGTGCAACCGTGGGAAGGCTATCCGGAGAATCTGTATGATGGGTTGCTCCGGTATACTGCTAATCAGAGTGGCTATATCTGTCAGCATACCGGTGTTCCTGATCAGAGTGTCGGCTTCTGGATGATTCCCGCAGATCTGCATCGTCAAGACAGAAATCAGAAACCGCGTTACATTCTTGATCATCATGGTCTGGATATGCCCTATGTTGGGTTCGCACCAGCAGTCGGTACTCTGCCTGCCGGTACGTTAGTGCGCGTATCTCTTGCACGGTGGTGGCGTCCTGAAGACTCATACGAGGAAGAGCGATGCTACTTGCAACTGTCTGGGTGGTATGTTTAGTTGGTAGCTGTACATCCGGATAGCATGCTCTATAGATTTAAGGGAAGCAGAAATCCTCGTCCATCCCAGGCATTGAGCCGACCTCCGTTTTGCGACTTCCTGAAGGGGTAGAAGTTTGCTGGCATCGGGAAAGGGATGATTTAGGATGAGCGGCTTCCCTAAATGCGATTGCCCTGGTGTGGGAACCATGACCAAGTCGATACTGGTTCCGCGGCGTATCGTCCCTACCCTGACTAGTACACTGCGGCGCAAATGAGTCGGTGATAGAATGAAGGCCGAGAACGCGCTTGACCGGAATGGAGGAATCCAGCGATGCGTGGACCACAACCACCTGCCGTGACGTTATCTGATGAGGAACGCCAGGAACTCGATACCCGTATTCGCCGCCATACGACTTCACAACAGATCGCTCAGCGCGCCCGCATTGTTGTGCAGGCAGCCGACGGGCACACCAATGGGCAGATTGCTCGTAATGTGGGCCTGGATGTTGATACGGTACGCCGCTGGCGCATGCGCTGGATTGGGATGCAGGCCGCCAGTTTGGATGATCTCAGCGTGTGGGATTGCCTGACGGATGCGCCCCGACCGGGACGACGCGCCACGATCACGCTGGGCCAACAGTGCCAGATTATTGCGTTGGCGTGCGAATTGCCGGAGACCACGGGACGTCCCATCACGCAGTGGACGGGACGCGAACGTGCTGATGCCATCATCGCGCGCGGTATTCTCCCAACTATCTCACCCCGCCATGCCGGACGCTTGGTAAAAAAGGAGATCTCCAGCCTCATCGAATTCGGTACTGGTTAACTCCCCCTAATGATCCGCAGTTCACGGAAAACGTCAAAGATGTAGGCGACCGGTACCATGCGGCACCCGCCGTGGCGGAACAGGGCGAACGGGTGATCAGTACCGACGAACTGACGGGCGTGCAAGCGTTGGAACGCAAACATCCGGGATGACCCATGCAGCCAGGGAAGGTCGAACGGCGTGCGTTTGCATATATCCGGCATGGAACCCTGGCGTTCATCATCAGTCGTGATGTGGCGAGTGGCCATGTGCCGGCACCCCACGTGGGACCGACGCGCACGGAACCCGATTTCCTGGCGCATGTGCAAGCCGTTGTTGCCGGCGATCCGAGCAGCTCCCGCTGGCACTTCGTGGTGGACAACCTGAATAGTCACCAGTCGGAAGCCCTGGTGCGGTGGGTGGCTGCGGAAAGCGACATCGTCGCTGATCTGGGCGTGAACGGCACATCCGGCATCCTGCACACGATGGCGAGCCGTGCCGCATTTTTGAGCGATCCGACCCATCGTATCGTCTTTCACTCTACGCCGAAGCAGTGTTCGTGGCTCAACCAGATCGAAATCTGGCTCAGTATGCTCGTCCGGAACGTTTTGAAACGTGGCAATGTTACCTCCGTGGACGATCTGAAACAGAAGGTGCTGGCATTCATTGACTACGACAACCGAACGATGGCAAAGCCCTTCAAATGGACATATCAGGGCAAGGTGTTGACCGCCTAAACTCTGGAGTTATTTGTGCCGCAGTGTACTAGATTGTCATTGGGCGGTTCGCTCCTGGTAATGCACCCGTACGCGCACTGTGGTAGACTGCATGCCGTGCGGTCGTTCCTGCCGCATCTGTCGTTTCTGTCGCATACCGAGGCAGCATGGGCACGATGAACCAGACCGAGCTTGAGCAGGCCCTCCAACCCTATCCCGACATGCTCACGGTGGCCGAGGTGGCCACGCTGCTGCGCGTGCATCCCCGGTCAGTGCAGCGCTGGGCGCGGGCGGGGCGCTTTGCCTCCGTGCGGGCCGGACGCAGTTACCGCATTCCCCGTGCCGAGGTCATCCGCTGGCTCCGTCAGGCCAGTATTCCGGTTGCCGCGGCCGGTGATGACGCCACCGGGAAGGAGTAACCGCATGCTTGCACCAGGCACCATCCTCCAACAGCGCTATGCCATCCAATCGCTGCTGGGACAGGGTGGCTTCGGCGCGGTCTACTGTGCGCGGCATACTCACTTGAATGTCCAGGTCGCGCTCAAGGAGACGGTGTATCAGGGAGATACTCACGCGCTGGATCGCTTTGCGCAGGAAGCCGAGTTACTGGCTGGCCTGCGGCATGCTGCGCTGCCCCGTGTCACCGACTATTTTACCGAGCAGCAGTGTGCCTATCTGGTCATGGAATATATTCCGGGTGAGCATCTGGGTGACTACCTGGCCCGCCAACCCGACCATTGTGTTGATGTCGCTACGGCGCTCCGCGTGCTTGACCCGCTGCTGGATGCGCTGGACTATCTGCATGGTCAGAACCCGCCGGTTATTCATCGGGATATCAAGCATGCCAATATTCGCATCACGCCGCAGCAGACACTCTACCTGGTGGACTTTGGGATTGCCAAAGTGTATGACCCGACGGTACCAACGGCAACGATGGCGCGCGCCGTGACGGCCGGGTTTTCGCCGGTAGAACAGTACAGCGACGATATGCCCACCGACGCGCGCACTGATCTGTATGCGCTGGGGGCGACCATCTACTACCTCTTGAGCGGGGTTATTCCCGATGCAGCCATCAACCGGGTGCGCGTGGATCCCCTGCTCCCGTTGTCCCAGATGAATGACCAGGTGCCACCGTACCTGGATGCACTTGTCACCCGGTTACTGGCCGTCTGGCCCGACGACCGTTTCCCGGATGTGGCGACACTGCGCCGGGCACTGGTACAGCAGGATGTGTCTCTGCCAGCCGTGACCGTCGTGCCGGCGGGAAACACACCACTCCCGGCGACACCACCCCCGGATGACCCGCCGCCGGTGTCGCCGACACCGGCATCAGACCCTGGAATGGAGCCGGCTATGCACGCGATCCTGGACCGGTTGAAACCTGAGACGATTGTGCGGGGACCGCTCTTCCCGCGTCCCGTACGCGTCGTGGCTGTGCAGCCCATGGGTCAGGCAGTTAAGTTGATGGCGGTAGAGTTGGACCGGCCGCACTTCCACGAGCCGATCCTCTCCCCAGACCAACTGGCGCTGCTGGAGATTGCCCCGGAGCAGCAGCCTTTTAATGGCGATCCGACCCGCTTTCGTCTGGGGGTTGAGGCGATGCGCCTGGGGCTGGCGTATGAGTATGACCGCTACTTCTCCCTCTCGGTTGCCCGCATCAATCCGCTGCCCCATCAGATTGAGGCGGTCTATGACTACTTTTTGAAATTGCCGCGCATCCGTTTCCTGCTGGCCGATGATCCGGGTGCGGGCAAGACGATTATGGCCGGACTGCTGATCAAAGAACTGAAAATTCGCGGTCTGGCCCAGCGGGTGCTGATTGTTGCGCCTGCCAACCTGACCTTCCAGTGGCAACGGGAGATGAAGGATAAGTTCCGTGAAACGTTTGACGTGGTGCGGGGCGATGTGTTGCGCACCACCTACGGCACCAATCCCTTCCAGGAAAAGCAGCAGGTGATTACCTCGGTGGCCTGGGTCTCGCGGATGGAGGATGCCCGTGCGAGCCTGCTGCGCAGCCGTTGGGATCTGGTCATTGTGGACGAGGCGCACAAGATGAGCGCCTACAGCGAGGAGAAGAAGACGCTGGCCTACCAGTTGGGAGAGGCGTTATCGGAGATCACCGACCACTATCTGCTGATGACTGCCACGCCGCATAAGGGTGATCCGGAGAACTTCTCCCTGTTCCTCAAGCTGCTGGATGCCGATGTCTATGGCGATGTCAGCAGTCTGGAACAGGCCATCAAGCAGCGGTCAGCGCCGTTCTACCTGCGGCGGGTGAAAGAGGCATTGGTAACGTTTCCCTCGGCCGAGGATGGCACGGTGAAAACGCTCTTCACCCGGCGCACCGTGCGCACGATTCCCTTTGCGCTGGATGCCGATGAGTGGGACTTCTACCATGCGCTGTCCGCGTATGTCGATGACCAATCGGAGAAAGCCGCCGGCGATACCTCCGCGCGCGGACGGGCGCTCGGGTTTACCATGGCGATGTTGCAGCGGCGGTTTGCTTCCAGCATCTATGCCGCCCGCCGCAGCCTGGAGCGCATGCACGAGCGGCGCGCGAAGATCCTGGCCGACCCGGAGGCCTATCGCCAGCAGCAGATCCAGCGCAGAATGCCGGATGATTTTGATGAATTACCGGCAGAGGAACAGCAAGATCTGCTCGACTATCTGGAAACGGTCGTTGCCTCGGTGGACCCGCAGGCCTTGCAGCATGAGCTTGCGCAACTGGCGGACCTGGTTCGGCAGGCGAAAGCGCTGGAAGCCCGCGAGATTGAAACCAAGCTGTCCCGCCTCAAAGAGGTGATGGCCAGTGAGGGGGTGTTTACCGATCGCAAGATGAAGCTGCTGATCTTCACGGAGCACAAGGACACCCTGGACTACCTGGTTGCGCGGCTGCGCGACTGGAATCTGGTCGTCACGCAGATCCACGGCGGGATGAAGATTGGCAGTCGGGATGAACCGGGCACCCGGATCCACGCGGAGCGTGCCTTTCGGGAGGAGTGTCAGGTGCTGGTGGCGACCGAGGCTGCCGGCGAGGGCATCAACTTGCAATGCTGCTGGTTCATGATCAATTACGACATTCCCTGGAACCCGATGCGTCTGGAGCAGCGCATGGGGCGCATTCATCGCTACGGGCAGGAGAAAGACTGTCTAATTCTAAACTTTGTCTCGATGAATACCCGCGAAGGCCGGGTGTTCGAGAAGCTCTTCGAGCGGATCCGGCTGATTGAGGACCACCTCGACCCGGAGCGCACGGGGAAGGTCTTCAATGTGCTGGGCGATGTGCTGCCCTCCAACCAGCTTGAGCGCATGCTGCGCGATCTGTATGCCCGCAATCTGACCGAGCAGGTGATTCTCGACCGGATCGTGGAGCAGGTGGATACGGAGCGCTTTCATAAGATTACCTCGTCGGCACTGGAGGGCCTGGCGAAGCGCGAACTGAATCTGGCTGCGCTCCTGAGCCGGGCCGCCGAGGCCCGTGAGCGCCGGTTGGTCCCCGAAGTGATCCGCGATTTCTTTCTGGAGGCTGCACCTATCGCGGGGCTCACGCCGAAACCGGTGACACGCGGGCAGCCGATCTACCGCCTGGGGCGCATCGTAACCGTTCAGCCCCCCACCAGCGTGGGCGCAGGCTGACCCGACCAGCGGGCTTCCACCGCCGCGGTCAGGAAGGACAACAGATGTTTGTCGTGTTGCCGACACGTTGCACTGACCGTCAGCAGCCGTTCCACGAAGCGGCTGCCCGTCTCGCTCTGCGTGCCGAAACACCCCGTGCGCCACAGCACCGCCGGACGCACCGCCCGCT
>DAOTVB010000086.1:0-15571 GCA_034436755.1 Chloroflexaceae bacterium
GTCAAACCAATATTGTTATGCCATTCAGTAGTAACTGAGTTTATTGCGATCCCGAACACCGTAAGCGCCAGCGCAAAACAGAGTCCCCGTTGATACATTGCCTGTATACGGTATGCTGCGCGCAATAAATACATACTTACTGTTGCCAGCAATCCAATATATATCAGAAGTCCAACTAAGCCGAGCACAACCCCAATGGCGGAATACTGACCTTCAATTGCGACAACACCACCACCATAACGCCAGGCAGTCAATCCGGCTGCCCCTAGACCATAACCAAATGGTTGTTTAAAGATATAGTCTAACGTTGCTTGCCAGATAATGAGGCGATTACTAGATGAATGGTCCTGGAATGTAATAGTATTGATCAGCAACCATCGTACATCTTCAAAGACGATTAGCACACTAATAAATCCAATCACTCCAAGTAGCGCAAGGATCAATACTAACAGCCGTGATCGTTGATTACCCAGTACGGCAAGCAGCAACAGCAGCAGGACAACCACAACAATCGTAAAGCGTGTCAGGGTAATGAGTACCCCTACCAGTGCAACCAGGAACGCCACCCAGGCCAACCGATGTTCGGCCAATTTAGGGGTAATCACACCGTAGAGACATATAGGGAGAAAGAAAAGATATGACAACGCAAACAACTGTGATGATGCATAGACTGAGACAGCGCGGCGCAAAGCCCCAGAATTACCACTTGTCCAATAATTAGTTGGTAATCCAAGCAGAAAGTCCGGAAAGAAAACATTCTGGACTTCCCGATAATAACGCGGGATACCAAGCAATACATGCCACTCAAGGGGAACAAAGAACCGCTCGATAATCCCTATAATTGAAAGGAGCAGTGCAGCTATGAGTACCCAGCGAAAAACATGCTGTGCGGTTGTGTCCGACAACAGCATTGAACGGCCAACAAAATACAGCATAATCGGCAGGAGCATATCACGTAGCGCATAGAAAAATATAAGCGGGTCTGGCCGCTCAAGAATTTCCAACCCTGCAAACACTCCGACATAACCCAGAAAAAGCACAACCACTCCATCTGCCACGGTCGCTACTACCCTTCCACGCCGAACAAGTTGCAGCAGCGCAACTACCAGTAGCAGGGCCAGCGTTAACTCTTTCCACGCAGCAACTGCTTTGACAGCATTTGCCGGCAACCCAACCCATACGAGCAGTAGCGACATTACTATTATATGTGGTGGCAACAGAAAGAGGTACAATCCAAACACCGTCCAGGGACGGCGCACGAAAAACCAGACAACTATACTTCCAAACGTTAGCCCGACCAGAGCCAGAATCAGCAATGGCGTGAAAGGTGTAGCCAGGATCATACCTCCCAGTACAACCCCTCCAAGAACATATATAGTATTATTATGCGAAAGTCTTTTAGCAAGTTGTGCCATACACCACCTCTACCGGCTTAGACACTGTTGATAGGCAAATGCGATCCCTTCCTTAATCTGCTGTCGGGAGAAACGCCGGCTAAAGTGATCGGTTGCCTGCCGTCCCAACTCAATACGATACTCTGGATCGGCAATGAGCCGGGTTAAAGTAGCACACAACCCACGTGCGTCGTTTGGCGAAACGAGCAGGCCACTTTTGCCATCAAGCACAATTTCAGGAATACCACCGATCTCTGACGCAACAATTGTACTGCCGAGCGCACAGGCATGCAGCAAAGCAGTAGGCAAAGGATCGGGAGCAGTCGGAACATGCACGAATATATCAAAACTCTTCATCAAAGCCCAGACATCCTCGCGCCATCCGGTAAAGGTCACAGCATCACCTAACCCCGCATCAATGACCTGTTGGTGCAACTGGGCCTCATACACTGACTGACGTTTACCACCCTGTGATCCGCCCACGATAATAAGGTGCGCATAGGGCACCTGCATGCGTAACAACCGGAACGCCTCGATCAGCACATCCTGCCCCTTCCAGGGGGTCATGGCTGCAACCGTCCCGATGACAACTGAAGAATGAGGCACCTGAAACATAGTATGTATATCTGCGGTTAGAACATGGTGATAAAGTGATAGATCCCAACCATTGTACAGAGTTTGAATATAAGACCGAAACTCTGGTGCAGAGTTTATCACTGCCCGTTCAACCGCCTGCGAGACAACCAGTGTCCAGTCGGTCAACTGGAACAACAACCAGGCTTTGGGGCGCACAGCATATGGTAACTGTACTATATCATGCACATGCGTCACTGCTTTCACACCACTTAACCGTGCCCCTAATCCGCCATGATATGCAGTACGCGGTGTGTTTGAATGAACAAGTATCGCCGACCACTTACGGACAAACTGAGCAATCACAATTGCATTTAATGGCCAGGGCTTTAGTTGATAGCGCCAGTGATCACTCGTAACGGCATCAGGAAGAGATGGTAACAGTTCACACGGGATACCTTCCGTTCTACACCTGTCAGTAAGCCAACCATTGACCGGCACCACCAGGACTGGTTGGTAGCCCAATTCCTGAGCAACCGTCATATGATGAAGGAGTACTTCCTCAGCACCTCCGTGGATAGAGGTAGGATTAACATAGAGAACACAACTCATCACCTAGGCTTTCCCGCACTCCCAAAACATACGATAACAAAGTTTTGCCAGGCCTAATTTATTAAAAAGCGCATCTAAATGAGATCGTGGAAAAAGGCCACGGTAGTCAAGCCCCCGAAACCCCGGAAAAGCAAATAAAAAAGGAAATGCTTCTCGTCCATACAGCCGTAACGGTGTAAAACCACTCTTACACAAGATTGAGCGAACCTCTTCAGACGATAAAACGGTATCAATAGGCTGAACTGTTCTTTTTGGATGTTCATACGGTAAAAAATACTGAAAGAGCGCTACATCAGGATATTTTTCAGCAAGTGCAGCAAAATACGGCCAGAGTGGAAAAGCATCACTATTGGGTGTTGTCAAAACCAGGCGTCCTGAAGGAGCAAGGATACGATAGATTTCCTGCAGAAACAAAACTGGTTGCTTTAAATGCTCAATAACCTCAGTAACAAAAATAAGATCAAAAGCATTGTCTTTAAACGGAATGTACCCGTCACCATCTGTTTGCAAAAGAGAAACACGGTAGCCCAAACACTGTCGGGCCAAACGTAACCTTCCTGATGATAACTCCGTGCCCCAAAAGTGTGAACCTGGAAATCGATGCATTAACTCGGCCAGCAGTTGTCCGTTACCACATCCAACATCCAGAACACGTAAGGCGGAAACGCTCGGCGCAAACCGGGCAACAAACGAGTAAAAATAGCGCGGCATACTGAGCGATGCGGCCACCGCTGTATACCGCTGTTCAATTTCCGCATCATTCAAATCGTGACCAACTTTTATCATAGATTTTTTTCATCCTCTTAATACAATCATTCTTGACAAATTCGTCCAATAATTTCAAAAATACATCATTCCATACTATTACCAGAACTTTTACAAGCCAGGATTACATAATTCAACGTATCGCCATTGTCTTCCCATAATTGATTACAAGCTGAAAAGGCTACATTAATACACAGAGTTCGCACTATATAGACAAACCACCACATAGAATATTTTGCAGGTATTTTCTGCCATAGCGTATTATTAAGACTCTGCCCTAAAAGCAACCATACACCACCCTGAGGTATCGTTTCTATCATTTGCAGTCCTGCCTCCTGGACAAGATAATGCAAGCCATACTTTGTATACCGATAAAAATCAAAGGGCTCTTCATGCAGTCGCCACGCCTGTGGAGCAGAAAGTAATAACTTACCTCCAGGTCGCAGCACCCGATGAACTTCTTTTAACATGTACCAGGGATCGGGAACATGTTCAAGAACTTGCGTACACAAAACACTGTCAAAACTACACGAATGAAAAGGTAAATTCTGAGCTACACCGACAACATCAGGTCTGCTTGCCGTTGTCGTAAGATCATAAGGCACATAGTGCAAAACATTCGTTAGTAACGGGCGGTAAGGACTATTACCACAGCCCAAATCGAGAAGGCTCCCTTGTAATTTCACACAAAACTGCGCCAAAGCCGGCAAAAGAGCAGAGTACACCAGATAATCAGGGTGCCACATACGCAACTTCAGAGTAGATTTACGCTGTAGCTGTAGATGAACAGTTTTCATGGTTTCAGTTAAGGAAAGTTACAGCAAGAGTTCTGATTTGGCGGTAATCCACAACACAAAAAGTCACAATGTAACTACATATTACAAAAACAAGCACAAAAACCCACGAAGTATTTACAGACACCAGGGCAACAACCCCAATAATCATCCCAAATAAAGACACAAACGGGCCAAGCAATACCTTCTTCAAACCAACTGCAGCTACAGGACGGACACTAAACAATAAAACAATACTAATAATAAGCGTAGCACACGAATAGGCCAGCGCCATACCCTGCAGATCTTCATACATAACTCCAATAAGCGATCCTGAAACTGTCAAAATTACCCATAGCACAAAGAGTTTAAGTGCCTTACGGGACTGATTAGTTGCATACAAAACCGGAAATAACGCCCCTGTCATAAAGCCAGCAAGCATATTTGGTGCAAGTAAGATTGCAATCGGCAAGGCAGCAAGCCATACATTACCATAAATAAGTGGGACAAGATGCGGAGCAAACCAGATTAAGATAAATATAATTGGCAATCCTATAGACATATTCAACCAGAGCGCCGTTGTTGCCAGAGCCCCAACCGCGTCTCTGTCGGATTGAACCCGAGAATATGCCGGAAACATTATTCGTGTTATAAGCTGATTAAAATACACAGGAATACCAATATAAGTTAGCGACCACCCCCAGTGCCCGGCACTGGTTGCTCCCAATAGCAGTACAATTAAAAGTAAGGGCAGGTGATCTTTCATATAGACCATGATGCGCACACCCTGCATATTCAATCCAAATTTCAGGTAAGACATTATAGGCCGTAAATTCCACGAGAGACGTGGGCGCCAGGGATGTAATCGCCAGATTAAAAGCACATCACATGTGTACCTGGCGGCTAAAGCCCACACAATACTTATTAGCCCTGTTCCGCGCCAGACCAGAACCAGTAACACTACCTGATAGATAATCGTACTAACTGTCTCGACAAGTGCAATTGCATCAAAACGCAAATCGCGCTCTAACAATATGGCTGGAATGCTACGAAAAGCAGTGATAAAGAAAACAACCGCAACCGACCGTACAATAAGTTCACCTGCTACTTCTAAATCAGCGACAACAGCAATCCAGGGGGCAAAAATCCAGATACCTCCAGCAACAAAACCAAAAAGCACAAGTTGGACAGTGAACAAACCAGCGATCTCATCCTGAGTGGGATTTTGATCACGTTGAATCAACGCAGGTCCTAGACCAACATCAGCCAACACAACAAGCATAGATTGAAACGCCAGTGTAGCAGCAAATAGACCATAAATATCGGGGGAAACCCACCGGGCAAGCAGAATATTACCAAGAAAAAGCGCACCATATGCAATAAACTGCCGAATCATCAGCGCGACAAGACCACGTGAAACGCGCTTTTCTACTGACCCCAAGACCAGTTCTGCTTCATTGAGAGTTTCTTCTGTTTCTTTTGTACCACTACCACTGACTGATCCGAATCTCATGCACTTCTACTTCATTCTACAACCCAATACGATAACGTACTTATCCAAAAAACAATTACTCTTTCACGCAACAATAACGATAACTCACCCACTCTTTACCAGCAACTCGGTCTTCCTGGATGTCAATAACCCTTCCACCGTGAACATGCACCAGATGTACAATCTCTTTTTGCGGAATGGCATACATTTCCATCTTCCAGAATACATCACCGATACCCATACGCCCGGCGATGGTCTTCACGGTGTTGCGAAAATAAGCAACAAAAATCCGTAGATTTATGCCTGAAGTAGTGGCAGCCACGCTATCCGGCACTTGAAAGACCATTATTCCACCCGGAGCAAGAACACGCAAAAACTCTCGTATGTAATTCTTGCTATACTCAGGTTTTATATGCTGCAACACGATACTTGAATAGATAAAATCAAAGCTATCGTCTCGAAAGAATCCCAATGTATCTGTCTCATTTACACAATAAGTACATTTATCCCCATAACGATTATACTGCCGGGCAAGTTCTATCATTGATGGCGCAATATCAACACCACAGCAGAAATCAAAGTAAGTACAGAGTGCCTGAGTCAATCGTCCAACACCACACCCAAAATCTAACGCACGCTTCCGTTGCAGTGGTACCCCTAATGTTTCAATAGAACGTATTACTTGAGCAATTTCGACCTCACCCGTCTTGAAAAACTCAGCAGCATCCCATCTACGGTTCCGCTTAACCGGATCTGTCAAGATCGCCCATAATGGATCTTTCCTACCAAATTCATTCCAGTTTTGCTGCAACTCTTTTATATTCATTGATCGTTCTCTTGAGGAAGCTGTATACAAAGCACAGAGACACCTTGAGTGACTAATTACTTAACCGCAAATCTATATTTCTCAGGGCAAAGCTTAATAACCGACTATCACTACTTCCAGGGCTAATCCCAGCAGGCCGAAAGTTTCCAGTTTCGAGTGCAAGGGTCACCTGATTCCACCCTGCTTGTAGCAATATATCACTTACGCTTGAACGTCCGGCAAATACTGGTAATTGCTGCACTTGCCCGTGATTCGTTGTTATTAGTAATTCTCCTCGATCACCTAGAGCTTGACGTTGCTCCGGCATGTAGAGGAAGGTTGGTGTTATCACCAGTTTGACAGACTGATCCACAGGGCTGTAAATGAAAAGATTGGATGGTGAACTTCCCCACCGCCACTGCTGCTCCTCGTTCACCTTTTCTAACGGATACCAGCCTGAGCCATACAGGGCAACCATGTTATCTAATCCATACTGCTGTTCTTCTCCATCAATTTTAATGTCAGGAGGCAACGCATTATTTTCATCCAATACACGTAAATTAATGGATTTTATAGCAAAACTCAGTCGACGACTATCCTGCGGTGGCTGAAAATTCCCCGAAGCCAGCATAAAAGTAATCTTCCGACTACCAGATGGTAGGACTAACGGTATCTCGGTAGTGTACCCAGCAGTTATTTCAACCTTTGTCAAGATTTCATCGTCCATCTGAACGATAAGTACACCCTTCTCGCCTCGATGAGGTGCCTCCTTACGCTGAGGATCATAGATAAAAGTGGGTGTAATTTCTAATACCACTGGTTGTTCATGTGGCGACACAACGTGAATAAAGGCAGGTGAAGTAGCCCAGCGCCATCCATTAGAATCGTAATGATACCACCCAGACCCTAAAGATAGTGCTGTTGTTAAAGAAGAAGTATCAGTGTAAGGTTGAACACGATAAACACGGACCTGGTCGTCATCAACCAGAGGTTTATCTTGACCAAAAACAGCGTTGATAAAATCCTGGGCCGCAGACTGCCCCCACTCGTTTCCACTTTGATAGTATCCTGTCTTGTGCCACACAACATAACGATAATTAAAATTAGCCAAACTAGCTTGCATGTTCTCACGCCAACGAACTGGTTTTCCATTGACCAGCATATCGGGTTGCATAGCACCGGGTTGTGTAGCTCCCATCTGTCCAAACTGTCCAAAACCATAGTAGAAATGGGAAAGAACCGGTGGCACTGCATAGGTGCGCGAAAGATATCCCAAAAAAATACCTTTTTGGTGAGTTATTTGATACGTTTGATAGACCGCAGAGTAGCTGATTGGCCAATGATATGGAGAAGGCGTGATGGGAATGTCGAAGACACCGTACATCTCATTATCATTAGCAATGTGCTGATAAAAGTCAGGCACAGCAGGCAATGATTGTTGTGGAAATGGAATTGGCCAGTTCTCCATAAGTATGAGCAGTGTAGCACATACCAGAATCGCATAGCGCCATCTGGACCATCTCTGCATGAGTTGCACCAACCCAAAACTCGCAGCAATCCCAAAGCCAACAAACCCGATCATCATAAATCGCCCTGGGTTCCCTAGAAACCCGATGCCTGGAAATGACACCAAGAAAGCATATGGCAGGATAATTGGCAAATCACTTCGTGTAAAGTTAGTTTCACCCAAAATCCTCAAATATGGCCCCAGAGCAAACAGAACACACACAAACGTAAAGAATACCCAGACTCTTGCTTTCTTGCCCCCCCAGACCCAGGCAACTACACAAAGCATTATTCCTGTCACTGATAGAGTTACTGTTTGTTCAATGTTAGGCACTATTTCATAGCCTGCCAGAAGTGACTCTGTCATCGGCCCAAACAAGCGATTCAAAAAACCTGGCACCAGAAATTGAACAAGATCAGGTTGATTTTGTAACCCTGGAGACTTCACGCGTATACCAAGTTCACGTGAGGTCGAAAGAATAGTAATGATAAAAGGCCCAATCAGCAATAGTATACCCAGGCCAGTCAACAAACTACGTTTAAAAACCCTGGCTCGTTCGGTAGATCCAGTCATAACCAGAGAGGTTATTATAAAAAACCCGACCGCGAATCCTGCAAAAACAAATTGATACCCACTATGATGCAAAGGTATTTGCAGTGCAATTGCAACTGCCAGTGTCCACCACAAATTACACCGAGGATCAAGTGCGCGAAGTAGAGTTAAAAGCACAAGCGGCAACCCACCAAGAAACACTTTCGTCATATGTCCTAGAACGCCTGCAATACACATTGGTGCTGATACCAGCATGACCCCCGCAAAGAAAGCAACGCCCCGTTCAAAGCCCAGACTACGCGCCAGCAAATACATACAATAACCAGTAAGACAGAGACTAACGAGGACTGCCCCATTATGCGCTGCTTCCGGCCCCCAAAACCAGAAGGGCAATGCAAACAACCCAGTTACTGGACCCAGGCCATGAACCCACAGCGATATACCGTGAGGATAATACAACGTTGGTGCTTCAAACAACGGCTGTTGTCCATGTACTACCTGTTTCGTATGCCAGAACATCCACAGGTTGTGTAAGGGATCTAAACCATGGCCAGCAATCTGCGTCGTGAAACCATTTATGAGCGGCCAGGAAAGGACCATACTTAACAAAGCATAGAATGCTAATACCAGACTGTGTTCACGTAACATAGCCAAAGGTAACATTCTTGCAGAATAATTCCTGTATCGAACAGATGTTACTAACCGAAGTATTGACATATCCCTACACAAATCTTCTTATAATACTTGTACTAGCGAACAACACATACATATACTCATACCCAGTGCTTTTAATCAAATTGTTCTGTTTGTCGCTTGACTTCCACCCACTTCACTACAGCATTCCGATCCTTATCCCTAACCACACCGTCATTCAAGAACCAGATATGAATCGTGTGTAAACCTGGCACGAAATCAACCGTTGTTGTTATCGTTTCCCATGAATTATCGCCACGATTTAGCGACACTCGCTGTACCTGCTGATCATTAACCCCAATTGCCATCTCAATCGGCGCAGGTTCACCATGAAGGACGTTCATACTCAGGCGATACTTGCCCCCGCGTTCAACCCATACTACAGCAAGCGCCTCCCCACTCCACCAGAAATACCCTGCCGAGTCATTATTGTGAGAGAGTGGCGTACCGTATGTTACGTCATCACTCAGAGAAACACCCCAACGGAGATCTGCCCCTTGAATACTCACCTCATCATTTATAGAATATACTGTAAAAGTTGTATCAGTCTGACGCACCAGTTCTAACCACTTCAGGGCAGTCGGGTCTTTTGCCCAGATCGCTATCAAAAACTTCCTAAAAGTGAGGCGGGATTGCAATACAGGTTGTCGGTGCATCGCACGACTATACCAGGCAGTTGCCTCTGCATAGTGGCGCTGGTCAAGGTATCTATCCCCAGTTACTACCATTTGCTCAACTGTCACGCCTACTGTTTCCCACAATGTGTAAGCCTGCTCTATCGCATCTGCCGCTTCATACGCCTGTGCCAGTTCCTGCTGAATTAACAAACTATCGGGTTGCAGGCGATATGCATCTTCCAGGGCAGCAACAGCCTGTTCTGGCCGGTCAAGCAGGAGATAAGCCTGAGCAAGTGAGCGATAGACACCAGGACTTGCGGGGCTCCAGATGCGTGCCTGTTGCAGGTATTCCACAGCAACATAGGTTTCTTCTGTTTCAAGCGCCTGGTTGCCCAGCATCATATAGCCTGCACCTATAAGGGAAGGCAGCAGAAAACCTAATGTAATCAATCCCACACAGATAGGCAAAACGACATAAAGCCTGAACAGATGCTGTTTCCATCGTCGGAATTGCAAGATAACATCATTGACCAATACATTTTCGCGCTGACCTGACCGATCCACCTGCATTCCGACTCGTCACCCCCATTTCAGACATGACTATGCATGCCAGGCCAGTACAGACATCTGTAGTAATAACAACTAAAATTAAGCACAAGAGGGTTATACATTCTGGCTGAGGCGCATATTATAGCACACGGTACCACTGGCGCAAGCGTGGTCTCATCTACTTAACTACCTCAACATCAACATTAAGCGTACCCTACTGTAGGCGCGGCTTGTAGCCACACCTACTTTAAGCTGGCCCTACCGTCGATTTACTCCACGCTCTGTAATGCACCGATATCGCGGAGAGTCTCAACCACGCGCCCCATCGACCGTAAAAAACCCGCGCTCCTCCAGATACGCTATGATCCGGCGAGCGTTCTCTTCGGGCGTGATATCAACCGTGCTCAGCACCATCTCGGCATCGGTGGGATTCTCATAGGGATCATCCACCCCCGTGAAGCCCTTAATCTCGCCGCGCCGCGCCCGCGCATACATACCCTTGACATCGCGCTGCTCGCAAACATCAATCGGCGTATCAACAAAGACCTCGATAAAGCGCTCTGTGCCGACCATCTTGCGGCATTCATTCCGCGCTGCCCGGTAGGGGCTGACCGCCGCACAGACGGCTACACCACCATGGCGCACAATCTCGCTGGCGACAAAGCCAATCCGCAGGATGTTGGTATCCCGATCCTCCCGACTGAAGCCCAACCCCTTGGAAAGATGTGTGCGCACCACATCACCATCGAGGACCGTTACCTGGCGGCCCCGCTCAAGCAGCAGTGAGGTCAGCACTTCCGCCGTGGTAGACTTGCCTGAGCCACTCAGGCCGGTAAACCAGATACAGAAACCCTGCTGGTGCAGCGGCGGGTACATCTGCATCAAAATCTCGGCGGTTTCCTTGCGGGTGAACCACTCCGGCAACAGTCGTCCCTTCGCCAGATACTCATCACGCACCTGCGTTCCGGAAATCGTCGCAGTACGTACGTCCGGTGGAGCCTGCGTCACTTCTACATATTTTTCCTGATCCGGCAGGTAGACCAACTCTTTGAAGTAGACCGGCTGGACACCAACCTCATCGGCATACTGCGCCACCAGTTCCTGTGCATCATATGGTCCGTAGAACGGCTTGCCCGTACTATCCTTGCCGGGACCGGCGTGATCCCGCCCAACGATAAAGTGGGTCGCGCCATAGTTCCGCCGGATGATCGTATGCCACACCGCCTCGCGCGGCCCGGCCATCCGCATCGCCAGCGGCAGCAGGCTCAACAGGGTGCGCTGCGGGTCGTAATAGCGCTCCGTCAACGAGCGGTAGATCCGCACGCGGCTGTAGTGATCAACATCGCCGGGTTTGGTCATCCCAACCACCGGGTGGATCAGCAGGCTCCCGCCAACTTCCTCGGCGGCACGCTTGGTGAGTTCCTCATGGATGCGATGCAGTGGATTGCGCGTCTGAAAGGCGACGACCTTATCAAAGCCCAACTCGGTCAACCCGGCCCGCACCTGGGCCGGCGTACGCCGCAGTTGAATAAAATCGAAATATTGCGGCAGGTCAATCACCTTGAGCGCTCCCGAAATTGCCTTGCGACCCCAGCGGATCATCTCGGAGACCAGCGGATGGCGCGCATCGGTTGTCCCCAGCACCTGACGCGCCTCGGTCTGCGGATCCCAATCAAAGACCTCTTCGACCTGCATCACGGCGATCAGATTGTTGCGCGCATCGCGCAGTGCCACCGCGTCTCCCACCCCCGCCAGTGACTGCTCGTCAACCGTGAGTGTAATGGGCATGGGGAACAGAATACCGCTGCGCAATCGCATGTCCTGGAGCACACCTTCATAGTCGGCCTGACTCATAAAGCGATCCAGCGGTGAAAATGCCCCCGTCGCCAGGAGTTCAAGATCACATAGCGCCCGGGTGGACAACTGGATCGATGGCAGGCGACCTGCCTGTGCGATCAGTTCCAGACGCTCTTCACCCTTCGTCACCAGATTAACCAGATCACCGCCATAGGGCGTAACGAGCGATGCCGTCTTGGGATTCATCATAGGAAAACTTCTCCGCAAGCAGTTGTTAGTTCTTTGGGACAGGCGATACTATTCCTGTAATTATTATACAGACATACCTGAATCCCCAGGACATGTCCATAACCACCACAGGAAACGAACTGAGTTCATGCGCGCATAGACGGAATAATCCGTAGAAACCATGACAGACATCGCCCAGATAGGCTGCGCTACCGGGGGAGTGCTGTGAGAGACAACTCTGTCAGATATGGGAGGATGCGTTAGCATTACATTAATCATAGATCAGCAGTAAAAGCTCTTGGACAGCATATCTACCGGAAGCGACCTGGCTTCACTATGCCATCAGGTACTGTGTATCTCTCTCAGAAGCCTGCGTAGTATAGGCGAGCAACGTACGCCTGTCAAGTTGCTGTAAAGAGAGCAGCAACATCACCAGCGACACGCATACACCATCAGTTGCCCGGTGTATTCTGCTGCCTCAAAAGTTGCTACTGCCTGACAGTTGTGCTGAAACAGCGGATCAGACTCCAGGCGCGGCAACATGCCCGCGTGCAAAACCAGATGCGTGGGCCGAAAATGCTGAAATGACCAGAGCGCCGCGTCCTGATAGGTTGTGGTTGATGTCAGGTGGTGCGCTGTAGCGGGCTGGAGCAACCCGGCAAAATCAATCATCTGCCGCCTGGCATAGTACCCAATAATGCCCACCTCCAGCGTACCGACACTGGCATCGGGTGGTGTATGCACCCGTAGCCACTCCCCCACCGTACGGTAAATTCCCATGCGCGCGTCATTGGTGCGATGCAGATAGGCCAGGCCATATATCTGTGGCACGAGCAGGAGCAGCAGCAGGAGCGCAACCAGGCCGCCGGTCCAGCGGCGACCAACCCGCCGCCGGAGCAACCGGGCAATCAAGGTTACACCAAGCCCGATCAGGGTGACATACCCGACCGCCAGCGGCCCATAGTACCAGAAGTAACGCGTAACCCCCAGCGCAGTATAGGCCGCAATGTACAGACCATTCCAGACCAGCAGAAGTAGCCAGCGGCGCTGGTAGGCCAGTAGAGACAATAACCCCAGGAGACTCAACAGGACATGGGGATGATACTGTGGAGTATGCCAGTAACCTGCCAGAATTGCCCGGAACCCTGCGAAGAAACTTTCACTGATCGCCATCAATCCCTGTCGCTGCTTCGCCGCCAGCGTAACCGGCAGCGGTGCGCCAAAGTAGAGCCAGGCAAACCCGAACCAGGGCAACAGCAACAGTCCATAGAGCAATAGGGCGCGCCAGGGCACAGGATGGCGGCGATAGAGCAGACAGTGCCCCCCCAGCACACCCACCGCCAGCACACTATCGGCACGGATCAGCGTTGCCAACGCCAGCGCCCCGGCCACCAGCAGATACCGCCGCTGCGCATAGAACAGACAGCCGGCCAGGATCAATGTAATCGCTACAATGATCTCAGCCCCCAGGGTTGGCAGGAGCAACGGCGCGGTTGGGTAGAGCAGCAACCCGGTCATCCCTACCAGCCGCGCGTTCCACACCTTCCCCAGATGCCAGAAGATCAGGCCACCCAGCGCCAGGCTGAGGCATCCCAGGGCGTTACTGGTCAGCGGAACGTCCAACCCCACCCATGCGCCGAATGCCAGTAGCAGCGCATACAAGGGTGCGGTTGTGCTGAGCACCCGCTCACCGACGTTGTAGACAAACCCCTGACCCTGGGCAATATTCAGGGCGTAGCGATAGGTGATGTAGGGATCGTCAAAGCCACGTTCGTGGAGGAGCACAAAGAGAAGTATGGTGAGCAGAACAACGTAGAACCATATGATCCTGGCAGCAAATGTTTGTACTGAACTCATTGTGCCGGACAATTCTCTTGAGCAGTCAAACGCCGACGATAAATTGTAACACCGCTTTCATCACCCTGGCCTGGTGTCGAATACACTACATCCATAAATTGCTCAAACTTTTTCAACGCCTCTGGAGACCAGTGTAACTCCAACTGCCCTTCACGCTTTACAATCCCCTGTTCAACTCCTCCTACGAAGACATAAGAGACATTATACTTCTCGATCAGACATTCGGCCTCCGCTGTATCTAGCGTCTCATAGATTCTATTCACATCTATAACCCGTTGGTTAATAATTTGCCTAACCTCAGGCTGACCATCATGCCATAGGTACTCGTGGGTAAACCACCCTACTACTGTAGGGAGACCAGTAAAAGAAGAAACACGTCCGGCGGGTGTAAATCCTGGCCCGGTTGCTTCCAGCACAACATCCGTGTGATCTGCGTTAGCGGCGAGCCAGGCTATAGCATCATATTCTGCGGGATATACCATGTTAAGATAAAAGGACACCCCATCGAGCGTACGCAGATCAAACCCCTGAAACCGGTTTGTCCAGGTCCAGGTTGCCAGGGCCGGCATCCATATTCCGACAAAAAGCATGGCAGCCAACCCGGTGAGTACAATACCACTACTTAATCTGGTCTTAAGACAACCTTGCCCCCAGACTGCACCAATGGCAGCGAAGCTGCCCACACCGTTAATAATCCAGGCCAGGAAACCAAACTTAAAAAATGTATTGTTGCTATCATGGATCAAAAAAAAGCAAGGCAATACATTTAAAGACTGTGCAATCAGGAGTAATGCATAAGGAAATGATATACATCTGTTTTGTCGGTAATATTGCAGGTTAAGATAAAGAATACAACACCCGAAGAACATAAAAATGGCAGTTGATAATCCAATCCATGAAAATAACACTCCGGTTAAGACGACGATACCGCTGCCCAAAATAATGACCCATGACCAGATATGCTGGTCAAACAGGCAACCAATTATCAGAACGCTGCCCAGTACACCAAGTTGTACTCCAGACTGGAGCAGCAATACTTTCACAGGCATGGTATGGGCCAGATCAAAATTCAGGTGCCACAGTACGCCAACCGGTTGATAATGCTGTGAGAATGGACGCATCAACAAAAAAATTCCGGCGAAGACGCCACTCCACCGCATCAGCAGCCGCAGAGAAGAACGCAGCACAATGTGTCGATTACTGCCATGATGCTGAACAACCGCCAGCAGATCACTCAGCAACAATAGCCCGATCAGCATTGCGATAACGGGCATTACCCAGGGACTGGTTAAAATTGCTCCCGCCAGCACCACAACCAGCGTGATCCAGAAGAACAACTCGGTCGTTTCTCGGGACA
>DAOTVB010000087.1:0-23417 GCA_034436755.1 Chloroflexaceae bacterium
GGGCGCTGGGGATCCGGGAGGCGGTGCTGGGGCCGCAGCATCCCCAGACCCTATCAACGCGGCAGTCCCTATCCGTGGTGGAGGCGCGGTTGGGGGAATGACCCGCGATGCACGCCGATCCCCCACCCGGCGCGATGGCGCAATGGAGGGGCGCAGCATTGGCCGGACATTTAACGGCGGGCGATATATGACGGGCCAATGCTGCGCCCTACGCGGCGATCACGATGGGCCACGCGGCGGTGCGCGCCCCGGCGATCACGATGCGCCGCCGTAATCCGTAATCCGTAATCCGTAATCCGTAATCCGTAATCCGTAATCCGTAATCCGTAATCCGTCCGCGCCCCATCACCCGTTCACCCGTTCACCCGTTCACCCCATCACCCCTTCACCGTCCGGCGATTCTGCCAGAGGGCGTAGCCGGCCAGCACCAGCAGGGTGACGGCGGTGAGCGGCAGGGCAAAGCCGAGCATGGCAATGCTAAACAGCGGCAGCGCGGCGCTCTGCGTGGCGGTCAGGATCAGGAAGAGCGTATAGGCCAGGTAGTAGAACAGGAACAGCAGCCCCTCCCAGCGCGCAATCTGCATGCCGGTGAAGAAGATCGGCAGGCAGGCCAGCGCCACCGCGATCATAATCGGCAGGTCAAAGCGGATGGCGTCCGGGGCCACAGTGATCGGCGTGATCAGGCTGGTCAGCCCCAGGATGGTCAGGATGTTAAACAGGTTGCTGCCGACCACATTGCCCACCGCGAGATCGCGCTCGCCGCGAATGCTGGCCAGCGTGGAGGTGGCGACCTCCGGCAGCGATGTGCCGACCGCAATCACCGTCAGGCCGATGACCAGCTCGCTCACCCCCAGCGCGCGCGCAATCGTGACGGCGCTGGTCACCAGCCAGTTTGCGCCCAGGATCAGCAGGCCCAGCCCGGCGATAATCAGCACCACTTGCAGGAGCAGGTTGAGCGACGTGGGCTTCGGCGCGGGCGGCGCATCGGCATCGGCGGCCGTTAGCACATTCTCGCGGCGGCTCTGGTAGAGCGTAAAGACGATGTAGGCGATAATACCGCTGAAGAGCAGCCCGCCGTCCCAGCGCCCGATCAGTCCGTCGCGGGCCAGCAGCAACAACAGCAGCGAGACACCGATCATCAGCGGCACATCCAGGCGGATCAGTTGCCGCGCCACCACCAGCGGGGTAATCGTCGCGCAGATGCCCAGGATCAGCAGGATGTTGCAGATATTGCTGCCGACCACATTGCCAATGGCGAGGTCGGGTTGCCCCGCCAGACTGGATTGAATACTGACCGCCAGCTCGGGCGCGCTGGTGCCGAACGAGACCACCGTCAAGCCGATCACCAGCGAGGAGATCCCGACGGCGGCCGCCAGTTGGGAAGCGCCGCGCACCAGCAACTCCGCCCCGCCGATCAACACCACCAGCCCCAACCCCAACATACCCCACGTGAGAAGTTCCATGCCCTACTCCTTGTGATTGAGATGATACGCGTTACGTGATGTATCCAGTTGCGGGCTGTTGTCAGACCCATAAGCCAGATTCGCCTGCGGCAGCATGGAATGTGGCCGGATGATGTTCGCTCCAATCCTACCCCGGCGTTGGAGTCCCGGCTTTAGCCGGTGAACGGCCGCCGACCGGCTGAAGCCGGGACTCCGGGAGCGATGCCCGGATGAGTTGCTCAACCTGCATCAGCCGGTGGGATGCCGGCCGGGACAGCGGCAGACTGCCGGGAACGCCCAATCCGGCTGAAGCCGGGACTCCGATCCGGCGATGTTCGGATGAGTTGCTCAACCTGCATCAAAATAAGGTGGTCAATTCCACCTTGCCGGAGGCGATATCCGTTCCAAACAGCACCTACGTAACGCGTGTTCCATAACCGGCACCACCCTGGTGCCGATCACATGCGACTGCCGGGCAGATCGTTCATACCAGGTTGCCATCACACCAGCAATCAACTGGAACATGGGCGATGGGCGCAGGGGCGGCACATTACCGTTCAAAACCTCTGCGTCCTCGGTGTTCTCGGTGGCTATGACAACACATCGGTATCAGGAGTCAAAAAGGGCAAGACCCCCACACGATCTGCATACGCGTGATGGTCTTGCCCTCAGTGTATCGACACCTACCAATCAGCCGAGAGCGTTGCTCTGTCCTGACGACCGATTGATCCACCTGGGTGGATGGCTACTCCCCATACGGGGAATATCATAGCAGAAATTGCCGGCTTTGCAAGCCGGGAACAAAACGGTGGCGACAATTCCGCAGGGGCGAAAATGGATGGAGGGGCGAAAAATTTTTCGCCCCTACGCTCTCCTGCCCTGTAACCTGTAACCTGTAAACCCTACAACCGATGAATAACCCGGCCCGAGCGGTCCACCATGGCGTAGCCCTCGGCGGTCAGCACCATCTGGTGGCCGCCGCGCTGCTCCAGCGGCACGACGCGGGCGACCCGCTCATGACCGGCGTTGTCGGTAATGCTGGTGATAATGGTCGGTTCCTCCGGCGTGTAGGCGCGGCTGTCGAGCCGGCGTACCTCCTGGCGGCTGCCGGCGATTGTACCGGCGCGGTAGAGCAGCCCCAGCCCGGCCATGCCGGCCAGGAAGATCACCCCCGCGAGCAGCGACTGCGTCAGCAGCAGCAGGGTGACGGCGGTTGCCAGCGCCACCAGGCCATAGATAACTATTCCGGTCGGGCGATGTATCGTCGAGAAGCGTGTCATAATCGTTGCTCCTTGTTTTTGGAAAGCGAAAGAAAAACATCATTTGTGCGGCGGGATTTCTATCGGGAACCACACCGCCAGACAAGCAGTAGGGTGCATTCTATGCACTGTTCTTCTGCCGGTCACGTCGTTTTGTCTGACTGTAGACAAGCAGTAGGGTGCATTCTATGCACCGTTCTTCTGCCGGTCACGTCGTTTTGTCTGACTGTAGCGTAGCACCCCGGTGTTAACGGGCGTGTTAGCGCAGCGTTAGCGATATATAAGAACGGAAGAACTGAGAACGGAAGAACAAAGAACGGAAGGCCGTATGCGAGCAGATGCAAGCCGCGCCTCCCACGACAGCATGCGTGCGGCAGCAAGCCGCACCTACAACGGCGACATGCCTGGCGACAGCATGCGAGCGGCTGCAAGCCGCACCTACAACAGCAACATGCCCGGCAGTCGTGCGGCCTTCTCGGTTGTCATACCAATGTGCCGGCAAATCAGCAATCAGCCGGAACGGGGCAATGGGCACAGCAGCAGCAAGTTCCCGTTTATCATCTCTGCGTCCTCTGTGTCCTCTGTGGCTATGACAACAAATCAGTTTTCGGTTCTCTACGCTTTGTTCTTTGTTCTCCGGTTCTTGGTTCTTCCGGCAGGCGTAATATTCAAACTTGATCTTTCGATAAGATCAAAATATTATTGGAGGAGACGCATTGCGCGAAATACAACCATGTCGGCCTGTAAGCGCTGCATCGGGGAGGGCAGGCTTCCCGCAATGCGGCTTTTTTGAGCAGGTATCACTATGAAGACACTGCCCGGCTACACGATTGTCGCAGAGGTCCGCGACGGTTCAAAGACGGTGGTCTATCGCAGCTACCGCACGCACGATTCCCGTCCGGTGATCCTTAAGCTGCACAAGGCCGACTATCCCGAGGTGGGCGACCTGGCCCGGCTGCGGCACGAGTATGAAATCACCCGCGATCTGGATGTTGACGGCATTGTCCGGCCCTACGGCCTGGAGCAGCATGGGCATGCGCTGGTGCTGGTCATGGAGGATTTTGGTGGCGTCACCCTGCGCACGCTGCTGCTGAACGGGCGGGTGGCGCTGGACACCTTTCTGCCGATTGCCATCCGTCTGGCGGATACGCTGGGCCGCCTGCACGAACTGGGCATTATTCACAAAGATATCAAGCCCGGCAACATCCTGATTAACCCGACCACCGGCGAGGTCAAGCTGGCCGACTTCGGCATCGCCGCGCGCCTGCCACGCGAGCACCAGGCCGGCGCGAGTCCCCCGCTGCTGGAGGGCACCCTGGCCTACATCTCGCCGGAGCAGACCGGGCGCATGAACCGCGCGCCGGATTATCGCAGCGATCTCTACTCGCTGGGGGTGACGTTGTATGAACTGCTCACCGGGCAGGTGCCCTTCCCGATGACCGATCCGGCAGAACTGGTGCATGCGCATATCGCAAAAACCCCGCTCCCGCCCGCCACGCTCTTTCCCGACATCCCGCCGGTGCTCTCGGCAATTGTGCTCAAACTGCTGGCGAAGACCGCCGAAGCGCGCTACCAGAGCGCCTATGGCCTCAAAGCCGACCTGGAGACCTGCCTGGCCGCCTGGCAGACGGAGGGCGCGATTGCCGACTTCGTCCCCGGCCGGCATGACCGCTCCGACAGCTTCCAGATCCCGCAGAAGCTCTACGGACGGGCGGCGGAACTGGCGACGCTGACAACCATGTTTGCGCAGGTACACAGGGGCACCACGGGGCTGCTGCTGGTGTCGGGCAGCGCGGGTGCGGGCAAATCCACGCTGGTGCAGGAGATCCGGAAGCCGGTAGCGCAGACGGGCGGCTATCTCATCGCCGGGAAGTTTGACCAGATGCAGCGGACGCTGCCCTACAGCGCGATTATCCGGGCGCTGCTGGCGCTGGTGCGCCATCTGCTGACCGAGAGCGAGGCGCAACTGGCGCGCTGGCGCGAACGGCTGTCGGCGGCGCTCGGCACCAGTGGACAGGTCATCATTGATGTGGTGCCCGAGGTGGAGTTGATCATCGGGCCGCAACTGCCGGTGGCCGAACTGCCCCCGGCCGAGGCGCAGCACCGCTTCACCTTTGTTTTCCAGAATTTTATTCGCGTGTTTGCGCAGATCGATCATCCGCTAGTGCTCTTCCTGGATGATCTGCACTGGGCGGACGCCGCCTCACTCAAGCTGATCGAGCAACTACTGGCCGACCGCGAGACGCATGCGCTGCTCCTGATCGGCGCATACCGCGACAACGAGATGACCGCAACCCACCCGCTGACGGCGACGCTGGCGGCCATCCGTGCGCCGGGGGTGCTGGTTGAGCAGATCCATCTGACGGCGCTGGATCAGGCGGGCGTGACGCAACTGATCGCCGATACCCTGGGCAGTCCCCCCGAGGCGCTGGAGCCGCTGGCCGCGCTGGTCTACGGGAAGACCGGGGGCAATCCCTTCTTCCTCAAGACCTTCCTGCGCGCGCTGCACGCAGAGCAGGTGATCTGGTTTGATCCGGGCCAGGGCTGGCGCTGGGAGCCGGCCGCCATCCAGCAGTTCCACGCCACCGCCAATGTGGTTGACCTGATGGTGCGCCGCCTGGAGCGCCTCGCGCCGCCGGTGCAGGCGGTATTACGGCGGGCGGCCTGCATCGGCAACCAGTTTGATCTGCCCACGCTGGCGACGCTCGCCGGACAACCGGAGGACGAGATGGCTGGCCTGCTGCTGGAAGCGCTGCAGGAACAGTTGATTATCGCGGTGGGTCCGACCTATGCCTTTGCGCATGACCGTATTCAGGAGGCCGCCGCGTCGCTGGTTCCCGCGCCGGAGCAGGCCGCGCTGCACTATCAGATTGGGCGGCTGCGGTTGCAGCAGACCGACCCGGCAGAATTGCCGGAGCAGATCTTCGAGATTGTCGATCATCTCAACCTGGGCGCGGCGCTGGTTGCCACGCCGGAGGAGCGCATGCATCTGGCGCAACTCAACCTGATCGCCGGGCAGCGCGCCCGCTCCGCCGCCGCATTTGAGGCCGCCCTGACCTATCTCACCCAGGGCATGCAGTTGTCCGGCCCGATGAGCCGGCAGCCGGAGTATGATCTGGCGCTGGCGCTGCATGTAGCCGCCGCCGAAGCCGCCTACATGTGCGCCGATTTTGCCCGCTCCGAGGAACTGGTGCAGACCGTGCTGGCGCATGCGCAGTCACTGCTGGACCGGGTGCAGGTCTATGAACTGCTGATGCACGCCTACATCTCGCGGAACCGCATGGTCCGCGCAGTCGATATCGGGCTGGAGGTGCTGGATCTGCTGGGCGTTCAACTGGTCACGGAACGGGACGATAGCGGTGTGCAGTTGCCGACCATTGACGATCTGGCGCGTATGCCGACGATGACGCAGCCGGAGCATCTGGCGGCGATGCGCATTCTGGTGGCGCTGGCCCCGGCCGCCATTCAGACCCGAGCGAAGATCTACCCGCAGGGCATTCGTACGCAGATCCGCTACTGCCTGGAGCATGGACATACTTCCTGGTCGGCGGTGTCGTACGGGCTCTTCGGCTTTGTGCTGATCTCCGGGCCGCAGGAGGATATTGCGCGGGGCTACCACGCCGGGCAGTTGGCGCTGCGGTTGCTGGAGCAGTTTGACGCGCGCGAACTCCAGAGCAAGGTCTTCTTTCTGGTCAATGCGCATATTCGCCACTGGCAGGCGCATGTGCAGGAGACAATCGCACCGCTGAAGGCGGGCGTGCAGAGCGGGTTGGAGCATGGCGATCTGCAGTTTGTGGGCTACAACGCCAAAGACCTCTGTGCCCACCGCTTTTTCCTGGGCGCTCCGCTGGAAGAGGTCGCGCAGGAACAAATGCACTTTATCGGGTTGCTGAACAGCCTCAAGCAGGAGTATTCGACCTGCTACATTCAGATCTGGCATCAGGTGGTACTAAACCTGCTTGGGCAGGGCCACAGCCGGGAGCATCTGGCCGGCCCCAGTTTTGCGGTGGATACGATGCTGCCCTACCTGGAGGAGACCAACAACCGCAACCTGCTGTTTCACACACACCTGGCCGAGACGATGCTGCACTACCTATTTGGGCAGTATGCGCAGGCGGTAGCAGTTGCGGAAGAAGCCGCAGTCCATATCGAGTCCGCGCCAGGCCTGATGAGTGTGGGCCTGCACCGGGTCTATCAATCGCTGGCGATGCTGGCGAACTACTCCGCCGTGCCGCCCGCAACCCAGGCAACCTATCTGGAGCGGGTCGCGCAGAACCAGCAGCGTATCCGTCGCTGGGCTCCCGCCAACTACGAACATCTGGCTGATCTGATCGAGGCGGAACTGGCGCGCGTGCGCGGGCAGACCGAGCGGGCGATGGACTACTACGACCGTGCGATTGCCGGTTCACTGGAGCAGCGCTTTACCCAGATCAGCGCGATGGCCTACGAGCAGGCGGCCGCGTTCTACCTGACCCTGGGACGCACCAAGATCGCGCAGATCTATCTCAAGGATGCGCACTACTGCTACACGATCTGGGGCGCGGCGGCAAAATGCCGGCACCTGGAGGCGCGCTACCCCGATCTGCTGGATCGGCGCGTGACCGCGTTGAGTCCCCGCGATCCGCAGACCCGCACCCAGACCGGCGACAATACCTCAACCAGCAGCACCGGCAGCGCCGTGCTGGATCTGGCAACCGTGCTCAAAGCCGCACAGACGCTGGTCAGCGCGGTTGAGCTTGATCTGCTGCTGGAGCGGCTGATGGGCATGGTGCTGGAGAATGCCGGCGCGCAGAAGGGGCTGCTGATCCTGGAGAAAGATGGCGAACTTCTGGTTCAAGCCGAGGGTACGGTTGACCAGCCAACGATCATGGTACTCCAGAATCGCCCCGTGGACACCTGTACGCAACTCTCCACTGCCATCGTCAACTATGTGCGCCGAACGGGAACGAGCATGGTGGTGGCCGATGCCGCGCAGGATGAGCGCTTTGTGAGTGATCCCTACGTGGTGCAGCATGCGCCGCGCTCGATCCTCTGCCTGCCCATCCTGAACCAGGGGCGCTTTGTGGGCCTGCTCTACCTGGAAAACAACCTGACCAGCAATGCCTTTACCCCGGAGCGGCTGGAGATGATGCGCGTTCTGGCGGCGCAGGCGGCGATTGCGCTCGACAATGCCCGGCTCTACGCGGAGATGCGGCGCGAGATTGCCGAGCGGCAGCGGGCGGAGGAGGCGCTGCGCTCGATTACCGAGGGCACGGCCTCCGTCACGGGTGGGGATTTCTTCCGCTCCCTAATTCGCCATCTTGCCGCCGCCTTTGCCGTGCGCTACGCATTTGTGGCCGAGTGTATCAATCCATCGTACACGCGCGCCCGCACCATCGCCTTCCTGGAGGACGGCCAGTTCCTGGACAATATCGAGTATGATCTGGCGGAAACGCCCTGTGAGCAGGTGGTCGCGGGCGATGTCTGCTACTATCCTATGCGCCTGGAGGAGTTCTTCCCCGCCGAAGCCGGGTTGCAATCCTACCTGGGCGCGCCGATCCATAACTCAGCCGGGCAGATCCTGGGCCATCTGGCGGTACTGGACCCGCAGCCAATGGAGCGAACCTCCTACGATATGGCGATGCTGCGCATTTTTGCCGCCCGCGCAGGCACCGAACTGGAACGCCAGCGGGCGGAAGAGGCGCTGCGCGAGAGTGAGGCGCGCTACCGCCAGTTTTACAACAAGACGCCGGCAATGTTACACTCCATTGATAGCAGCGGCAACCTGATCAGCGTGAGTGATTACTGGCTGCAGATGTTCGGCTACGAACGGGATGAGGTCATCGGCCACCGTAGCATTGACTTCCTCACCGAGGCATCGCGGCTGTATGCGCAGGAAGTCATCTCCCAGGAATTTTTCCAGCAGGGCGGGGTGAAAGATGTTGAGTTGGAGTTTGTCAAAAAAGATGGTGCGGTGATCCAGGTGCTGCTCTCCTCCATTGCCGAGAAGGATGCCGCCGGGCAGTTTACCCGCTCGATGTCTGTCCTGACCGATATTACCCGGCGCAAACAGGCCGAGGATGCGTTGCGCCAGAGCGAAGGTCAACTGCGCCGGCTGAACGAGCAGTTATCCGACTACAGCCGCAACCTGGAGCAGCGCGTTGCCGAGCGCACCCAGGAGATCGAGCGACGGCGGCATGTGGCGGAACGCACCCGCGATATGCTGGCGATCCTCAACTCCAACCGGCCCCTGCATGAGATTCTCGACTACATTGTGGCCGAGGGCATCAAGTTGCTGGGCACGCAGAGCGGAGCGGTCTACCGGCTGGATGCCGACCAGGGCATGTTTATTGTGCAGGCGGCACGCGGACTGCCGCCCGACTATGTCGATGGGCTGTCCTTTCCGATGGATCAGAGCTTCCTCGGGCGGGCACTGCGCACCCATCAGCCGGTGGTGGTCACCGACCTGACGACCGCCGTGGTGCAGGAGAATATCGGCATCTCGGATTATCGGCGGGCGTTACTGGCGGAGAACTACCACACCCTGCTGGCCGTCCCGCTGATGCGCCAGGGGGATACCAGCGAGACCGAGGCGATCTATGGCGGGATTGCGCTCTACTACCCGGAGCCGCGCAGCTTCACCGAGGAAGAACTGGGCCTGGTGGTCGCCTTCGCCGATCAGGCCACGCTGGCGATAGAGAATGCCGACCTGCGCCAGCGCCTGCAGCAGGCGGCGATCATGGAGGAGCGCGCGCGCCTCTCGCGCGAACTGCACGACTCGGTGACGCAGTCGCTCTACAGCCTGACGCTGCTGTCGGAGGGGTGGCGGCGCATGGCAGCGGCGGGCCGGCTGGAGAATGTCACCGACTCGCTGGCGGAGTTGGGCGGCATCGGGCAGCAGGCGCTCAAGGAGATGCGGCTGCTGGTGCATCAGTTGCGCCCCCCGGCGCTGGAGAAGGAGGGGCTGCTGGGCGCGCTGCACCAGCGCCTGGGCGCGGTTGAGCGGCGTGCGGGGGTGGAAGCCCGTCTGATTGCCGATGATCTGGAGGGGCTGCCCGCCGCGCTGGAAGAGGGGCTTTACCGGATTGCGCAGGAGGCGCTGAACAACTCGCTCAAGCATGCGTCGGCAACTTCGGTCACGGTGCATATTCGCAACACGGACGGGCAGATTGAACTGGAAGTTGTGGACAACGGTCAGGGCTTCGATCCTGATATGCTGAACGATGGCGGTGGCGTGGGCCTGAGCAGCATGCGCGAACGCACTGCGGCGCTGGGCGGGACGTTAACCATGCAGAGTGCGCCGGGTGCGGGGACACGCGTGCGGGTAAGTTTTGCCGGTACAGTCGGTACAAACGGGGAGTAAACCAGATGAGCACACCAAAAATCCGAATTGTTATTGCCGATGATCATGCTGTGGTACGCAAAGGCTTGCAGACGGTGATTATGAGTGCGCCGGATATGGAGGTCATCGGCGAGGCGGTGGACGGTGTCGATGCGGTGCTAAAGGCGCGCGCGCTCAAGCCGGATGTGCTGCTGCTCGATATGCTCATGCCGCGCCAGGATGGGTTGGAGGCGATCCTGCAGATCAAGCGGGAAGATCCCGATGCGAAGATCCTGGTGCTGACCAGCTTCGCCGACGATGATAAGATCTTCCCGACGATCAAGGCGGGCGCGCTGGGCTACCTGCTCAAGGACTCCTCGCCGGATCAACTGCTCCAGGCCATCGCCGATGTCCACGCGGGCAAGCCCTCGCTGCACCCGACGATTGCGCTCAAGCTGATGCGCGAGCTGAACCAGCCCTCCGATCTGCCGCCCACCGAGGCTCCCCTGACCGAGCGCGAGGTGGAGGTGCTTAAGCTGGTGGCGCGGGGGCTGACCAACCAGGAGATCTCGGAACTGCTGGTCATCAGTGAGCGGACAGTGGGCAACCATATCGGCAGCATCCTGAGCAAGCTGCACCTGGCAAACCGCACGCAGGCGGCGCTCTATGCATTGCGGCAGGGGCTGGCGAGTCTGGATGAGAAGTAGGAAGCGCAAAGCGGAGAGCGGAGAGCGGAGAGCGCAAAGCGCAGAACGGGGAGCGCTGATGGCTGACGGCTGATGGTTGATGGCTGACGGCTATGGTTCTGCTGCTGCTTGCGCTTCGGTCGGGTCGGTAGCGCGTGGGGCGACGCGCAGGGGCAGTGTTACGGTGAAGGTGGTGCCCCGGCCGACGCTGCTTGTGACGGCGATCTCGCCGCCCATCATCCGGCAGTAGCGCTGGCTGATCGCCAGGCCCAGCCCGGTCCCGCCATACTTGCGCGTGGTTGAGGGGTCCGCCTGCGTAAACTCCTTGAAGAGCGTGTCAAGCTGGTCGGGGGCAATGCCGGGGCCGGTATCGGCAACCCGAAAGCGGATCAAATCTGCCGCCGCGCCACCATCGCCATCGTGGGCGGCGCGCGAGACCGTCAGGGTAATCGTGCCCTGCTCGGTAAACTTGGCGGCATTGCCCAGCAGATTGAGCAGGATCTGCTGGGTCTTCAGTTGATCGGCATACATGATGCAGTCCTCGTTGAGGCTATGCACCTCCAGCGCGTTGGCATGTTGTGCCACCAGCGGGCGTACTGTGTTGATCACCTGCTGCACCAGTTCGCTAACCGCAAACTCCTCCAGAAAAAGTTCCATCTTTCCCGCCTCAATTTTGGAGAAGTCCAGCAGGTTGCTGATAAGCGTCAGCAGATGTTTTCCGGCCGACTCAATTGCCAGCATGTCCGTCGTAATGTCGGCGATATCGGTTTCCTCCGCCTGCATGCGCACCAGTTCGCTATAGCCCAGGATCGCCGTCAACGGCGTGCGTAATTCGTGGCTCATATTTGCCAGGAAGGTGCTCTTGGCGCGGTTGGCGGCTTCGGCGGCATCCTTCGCCCGGGATAACTTATCGTGGAGCCGGGTTAACTCTTCATTCTGCCGCCGCAGCGCCGCTTCCGCCTGCCGCCGGTCGGTGATATCATGCCAGACGATCAGCCGTCCACGCAGATGGCCGGCCCGGTCATACAGCGGTGAGATGCGCATATCATAGGCGCGTTCCACGCCATCTTCCGTGATGACCAACTCCTCCGTTAACTCGGTGACATCGGCATAGCGCTGGATCAACTCCGGCCAGGGCGCGAAGACCTGCCGGGCCGACTGGCCGATGATTTCAGATGCAGTGCAGCCGATACTGCGCTGGGCCGCCGGGTTGATATCGACGATATGCTCCTGCTCGTCAATTACAATCACGCCATCACCCATACTCTCGATCACCAGGTCGCGCGCCACCGGCACCACATCAAGCAGCCGGTAGCGGGAGATCCCCAGCGCCAGCACCAGCGCGGAGAGCACAAAACCGAAGGGTGTCAGATCCAGGAAAGGCCAGGGGTTCAGGCCGGAGATATACATCGCATTGCCGAGCCAGGGCATCAGGCCGCCCAGCAGCATAATGCCCGTCTGCCGGCGGTAGAGGCGGGGCGAGCGGATAAAGGTGTGGGTCAGCAGGATCATACCCACCAGCAGGCAGCCATACGAAAACGCGATACAGGCCCAGAAGCCAATGCCGTGCGAGAAATCCAGGAAGGGGTATGTGCCGCTCTGGTCCCGCCGGATATCCGCCCAGATCAGGCCATGCTGTTCATTCGTCCAGACGAGCAGCAGCGTCAGCAGGGGGCTGATCGCCAGGAGCGGAATAGTTCGACGGTTGAGCCAGTGCCCGCGCCCGGTGTGCAGCAGGCCAAAGCCCAGCCAGGCCAGCGCCACCGTAACAATGCCCAGGTACTGCACTTTCGCCCAGAAGACCATTACCGCATAGCGCGTTGTGCTCAACTCCAGGGCATACCCCAACGCCCAGACCGCCGCAGCCAGGGCCAGCAGCAGCAGGGCCGGCGCGCCGGGCAGATCACGCCGCCGCCAGGCAAACCCGCCGATCCCCAGTGACAGCATGGCTGCCAGGATCAGCGCACTGGCGTATGGAGGAATATGTAACCACTGCATCATTGCTTCTTGAAATAAACGCGCATCATTCGATGCATAAACGTAGCTCACACCGCGATTCGCGCGCGCGGCAGGAACGATTGCACGCTGCGTGTGGAACGCCAGGATGGGGGATATCGAGGAAAAGAAGTTTCAGAACCGACGATATCGGGTGCCCACGTACAGCAACCAGCTACTATCGAGAACAGAGAACAATGGAACAGAGTGTGCCAGAGATCTGCCCGTCGAACAGCATGCTGGTTCTTTGTCCGCGATTTGTCTCTTCTTTCTCTTTTGTCTCTTCTTTCGCTATTATATATTGGATTGTCTCATCAGGCATCGTTCAAATGTGGCGATGAGCGCTTGATCCTTCGCTGTGCCGCCTTCAGGCGGTTCCCGGCCGGCACTACCGCCTGATGAACGCTGAGAACATATTCCGGAGGTGAAATGATCGGTAGGCCCGGTTTGAGCCGGCAGGATGCCTGTCGGGGCCGGTTGGACGCCTGAACGGCGATATTGGGAATTAATGTTTCAATGTTCATCAGGCGGCACCCCCGATGCGTATGCTAACCTATTGTAACATTACAATTAAATGGTTATTGCTCTCTAACCCGTAACCTTTAACCCGTAATCCCTAACTCGAGTCCCACCCGCAACTAGCCCCGATAGTATCCACCAGACGGGACGAAGGTAAGGGCGTAGAGGCTAGTTTTGCCGCACGGCTATCGGGTACACTGCACGGGAGGATCGTTGTTTGCACGGGGAATACCCCCGCCTGGACCCAGGAGGATTGACCATGCCCATCCGGTATGCCCTCTACGAGAATACCCTGACGAGCGACCCGAACGATTATAGCGCGATGGTGCAGCCCTCCGGTATGGCTGACCTGGCGGCAATTGCGCAGCGTATGCAGGAACTGGACGCCACCCTGACCCAGGCCGAGGTGCTGCGCATCCTCGAAGTGGAAGCACGGGCTATCGAGAGCCTGCTACTCGACGGCTGGCGCGTCAATCTGCCCGCCGTCAGCCTGGTGCCCCGTATTCGTGGGGACTTCGCGGGTGCAAACGACAGCTTTACCCCGGAGCGGCACCAACTGGATGCGGTGGCAAACCCGGCCCCCCGCCTGCGCGAACTGCTGCAAACCCAGGCCCGGGTCGAGAAGATCGCGTCCAACAAACCTGAGCCAATCCTGCTGGAATTCACCGATATCAGCAGCAGCGCAGTCAACAGCACGTTGACCCCCGGCGGCATCGGGCGGGTCCGGGGCAATCAACTGACGTTTGATCCCAAAGATCCCCAGCAGGGCATCTTCCTGCGCTCGGATGGCCGCGATCTGCTGCGGATCAACTTTGTGGCGACTAACAAACCGGGTGAACTGGTCTTCAGTATCCCTTCCAGCCTGAAGACCGGGGCATACCGGCTGGAGGTACGCACGGTTCTGCCGGGTTGCCCGGAACTGCGTAGTGGTGCGCTGGAGAGTGCGCTGACGGTTGCAACTGGAGCAGAATAGAAAATGGGAGAGACGCGCCGCGGCGCGTCTCTCCCAGAAAAAATACTATTCGTAGCCTACATTCTAAATAAAACCCCGCCCCCCGGTTTTGGAGATACGCGCATCAAGCGTACCGGCGAAGGCCTTCATGCTCTCGGCATCCAGTGCTTCAAGTGCATCCAGTTCTTCCTCGGTCAGATCATAGCCCACACAGGCCGCGCGGGCATTATCGATCAACTGCCGGCGAAACTCCGCATCAGTCATGGCCCGACCCAGCACCTGCTCCACCGCTTCCTGCGACATCCAGCCACCCCTTTCACTGAGATTTCTCATCGAAGTTGTTGAGGCGCGCCAGCTCTCCCTGGGCGCCTATCTCGATAAACGTTGCGCGCGCCTGGTTTAGATACGCCGCCGCCGCCGAAAAGTTTGTCCCGGCAAGTGCTTCGGCATAGCGCGCCTGGGTGCGCGCGCGTTCAAAGCGGTTCTTGATCTCGGTAAAGATCGCCAGGCTGGCCTGGAAATACTCAGCGTAGGGCAGACCCTGGCGGGCTGCCGCCTGGCCCAGCAGCCGGAGGGCGATCCCCTGATCCAGCCGACTGCCGATTGCAGCGGCACGATCAGCCGCCTGCTGCGCCTGTTCCATGCTGCGGGCCAGCAGTTCGGCTGGTGTCAGTCCTGTACGATCCGCTTCATCCGGGGCAGCAGCACTTAGCAGATCCGCCTCGGCCAGAGCATTCAATACCTCAACCTGAAGCTGCGGTCCCTGGACGCGCTCGGCAATCTCCCCGGCGCGATCAGCCAGAACGTGAGCATGGGCGGGTTGCGATAACGCATTGTAAGCATTTGCCATATGTGTAAGCGTGTTTCCCTCCTGATAACTGCTGCCAAGTTCCTGGTGTAACGCTAACGCCTTTTCATAGGAGGAATGCAACGCCCGCTCATAGTTTCCACGATTGAAGGCAATCATGCCAAATAAGTCATAAATATGCGCAAGACCGGCTTTGTCCCGCATATCCTGACAGAGTTTAATAGCTGTTCGGCAGTTTGCCTCAGCCTGGTCGTACATACCAATGCAGTAGTAGGCATAGGCCAGGTTCAGTTGCGCGCTGCTGAGGATATAGCGCGCATTGATATTGCGCGACAGTTCTTCTGCCTGGGCATAATGTTCAATTGCCCCCTGATACTCGCCCTGGAGTTGCCAGAGATAGCCCAGGTTGTTGTGGGAACGGCTACAGCCGTACAGGTCGTCAATATCTTCCTGGGCTGCCAGGGCGCGTTCAAAGTGGGTGCGGGCCTGGGTGTAATCGCCACGCATGCCGTGGATCGTTCCCAGTTGCGTGTGCAGGCCGGCCTCAATCCGTTCATCCTCGCGCGTCCGCTGGTCCGGGTGCAGGTGCTGCAACCCGGCGTCACACACCTCAAGCGCCCGATCATACTCGCCCCAGCGCATCAGGACCAGCCCCATATCGGCGTAGATGGCGGCGACCAGCAGTGGCGACACCGCGTCCGGATGGGTGAGGGCCACTGCTTCGGCCTGGCGTAGTTCGGCGATGGCCTGGGAATACTGACCTTGCTTCTCCAGGGCATAGCCCCGCCCGCGCAGCGCTTCGGCGGCAACGGCAGGCGGCAGCGTAAAGGAGGGGGCCTCCGCCGGGGTCTCCTCGACTGCCAGGATTGCGGCATACTCGGCGAGCGCTTCATCGTAGCGCCCGACAGTGCTGAAGACATCGCCCAGCGCCTTGCGCACCTCCCAGGTCTGGGGCTCGGTCGGGTCGGCCTGCAGCGTCTCCAGCGCCCAGCGGTAGTACTGAATCGCCTCGTCGTTGGCGTAGGTATCGCGCGCCGCATGCCCGGCCAGCAACAGGTAGGTGATGGCTTTCGCGCGGCTGTCGCTCAGGCGGTAGTGGTGCGCCAGCAGGCCGTAGTAGGGCTTCAGATCGGCGGCATGACGCTTCTCCAGATACTCGCCAATCTTGCGGTGCAGTTCGCGGCGCCGCGCATACAGCAGGCTCTGGTAGGCGACCTCCTGCATCAGCGCGTGGCGGAAGAGATGCACTCGCTCAGGTACTTCGCGCTCCAGCAAGGTAAACTCCTGCGCATCCAGAGTGCCCAGTTGGTAGAGTAGCGTCTGCTCATCATGCGGATGGATTGACTGCAGGACACCAAAGGGGAACCGCTGCCCGATCACCGACGCCACCAGCAGAACCGTGCGGCTGTTTTCAGCAAGCCGATCAATCCGCGAGAGTAGCAGCCCATGCAGACTGTCGGGCAACTCGTCCAGGGCGGCACGAACCAGGCGCGGCTGGTCTGTGGAGTGTTGCCCATAGACCCGCTGCTGCTCCTGCCCGGTCACCATGCGCAGTAACTCTTCCAGAAAGAGCGGGTTGCCGTCAGCCCGCGCTACGATCTGCTCACGCAGGGTTGCGGGGAGCTGCATCCCGTCCAGGCGGGCGGCGATCAGCGCTTCACAGTCGGGTAACGCCAGTTCCCCCAGCGTCAGCCGGTATGCACCATCGGGCTCCTGTGCATGCTGGGGGTCCGATTGGGCGGGTTGCACTTCCCCGGCATCCTGCCAGGTAAGCTGGGGTCGGTGAACGCCCAGCAGCAACACGGGCAGGTCGGTGATGTGCGCAGCGATGTGCCGCCACAGGTCAAGCGAGACCTGATCGGCCCAGTGCAGATCTTCAAAGACCAGCAAGATCGGTGCCGGCGCACCGGCAACAGGCTCGTGCTCCGGTGGTTGCCCGCCGGCAGCAACCCGCAACAGGTCGGTAAAAAGCGCGAAGCGGCGCTCCTGCCGCTGCTGGGGATCAAGCGCGCGGGTGACCAGGTTATCGGCGATATCGATCCGCACCAGGTCGGACAGCAGCGGGAGCCAGGTCCGGGCATCGTTCCCCAGCGCGTTAAGCCGGGCAGTTACCTTTCTGGCCCGGACATCCGCCGGATCACCGGATTCGATCATGCAAAGGGCTTTGAGCCACTCGCTCCAGGGAGCATAGGGGATATTATTGGCATACGAGAGACAGTTGACGTGGAACACCTGTACATCGGCAGTCCGGGCCGCAGCAACCAGAGCCGCCGTCAGGCAACTCTTGCCTACCCCCGCCGCGCCACTGATGCGGAGCACCCGGCCCTGTCCCGAGATTGCCGCCGCCAGATGCGTATGCAGCCAGTCCAGTTCGGCCTGCCGCCCCACCAGCGGCACAGCATCGGCTTCCGGGGTGGCTGACTGTTCGCGTTCCCCCCGCAGGCGCAGCAACTGCAGCGGCTCACTTTTACCCTTGACCGCAACCATGCCGCGATCTTCACACTCCAGGCGCGCAGCAACCTGGGCTGCCGTAGCCGCACTACACCAGATCTCGCCCCAGGGTGTCTGCGTCATCACGCGCGCGGCAACATTCACCGCATCGCCCATGACCGTGTACTCTTTGCGGGTTGCCGTCCCCACATTACCGGCAAACACACTGCCGGTGTTCAAACCAATACGCATCTGAATCGGGGTATGCGGTTCGGGAATCAGGGACTGCACCAGCGGATCTTCCAGAATCCCCGTTGTGAACATCGCCAGCGCGGCCCGGGCGGCCCGCTCGGCATGGTCTTCATAGGCGATTGGCGCACCAAAGATGGCAAGTAGCTTATCGCCCTCCTCGGCCAGGTCCAGTTTGTTGAGCACCCCACCAAAACGCTCAATCGCAGCCTGCATCGGGCGCAGGAGCGTATCCAGTAGTAGCGCGGCCCGCTCCAGATCCAGGGCTTCAACCAGGGAACCCAACCCGATAATCTGGGCAAAGAGGACCGTCACCGGGCGCAGATCGGCTTCAACGCGCGGGCGCTGCGGGTCACTCAGGATGCGACTGAGCAACCCGGCGGGCAGGTAGGGCGTAATCCGGTCAAGCTGTTGCACAATCAGCGGGATGGCCTGCTCCGGCGGCTCGGTCATGACCAGTTCTTCAGGCAGCAGTGCCACGGGCAGATTGCTGGTATGCAGCGTATCTACCCGAACATAACCCGCCGCCACCGCAACGCCCGCGGCATCGGCGGCGATCTGCGCCCAGGTGCCGGGGCCAACCACCAGTTCACCCCGCTGACCGTACCCCTCGGCGCGGGCCACGCTGTTCACGGTGCGACCCATCGCACTGTAGTGCAGCGATTCGGGTTGTCCGGCACTGATCAGCGCGACCCGGCCGCTCTCCACACCGATATGCATGCTAAGGGAGAAGGTACCCAGCCCCGGCAGCGTACGCTGAAATTGCGCGCGGCCTTCCGGATCGTCGCCACAGGTAGCCAGCAGATCCAGCGCAGTGCGGGTGGCGATATGCGCATGTTGCGGGCCCCGAAACAGCACCAGCAGCGCGTCGCCGCCAAAGGTCAGCAGGTCGCCGCCGGCCGCTTCAATCAGTTGGATCAGCGCATCAAAGAAGGCATTGAGCGTACTGGTGACAATCTCAGTCCCCTCGCGCCCCAGCACCGACAGCCGCTCGGCCAGGGCGGTCGAGCCGCTCACATCGGCAAAGAGCAGCGAACCCTCAACCCACTCAATCCAGGAGCCAGTATCAGTTGTGGCAAGCTGCCGCACGACCAGATGGCGTGGCAGGTATGTGCTGATGGTGTAGCGCGCACTGGCGAGTTGAGCAAATGTCTCGAACAGCAGACGGGAGGGGCAGTCTTTACGACAGATGGTCGTAGCAGTGTCAGCGGGCAGGTAGCGCCGGAGCGCCTGTTGGAACAGCGCATCGGCGAGGTGGGCAGTTTGAGCTGGTACATCGGGCTGGTCAGCCATAGTGCTCCACGGCGACAATGGTACTACGATTTGCGAAAAAGATGCGTACTGACCATTATAGCGTACGAATGGGGCAAGGACAAGGGGATAAAAAAGATGTCAGAGAGACGAACGTGATCACATTTGTGGATGAACCACACCAGACCGGCAGAATGTGATGCAACCCGCCTGGCACGATAGTTGCATGCTTCCTACCAGATGGCAAGAATCGTGAACTGCGAACCAGAAACCGCGAAGAAACAGGCTCCCCGCTGGATCTGCGCCGGCTGTGTTCACTTCGCGGTGTTGTAATACAGGAGACTCATAATGTTTGCCTTTTTCTCAAATCGGCTGGGCTGTGCCGGCTCGTTACTCGTCTCGCTGATCGGTACCATCATTCTTATTCTGCTGTTTAACGTGATGTTGTAATTGACACGCTTTACGCGGTGGGCGTTTGGACCACGAACACCACGAAACGCGCGAAAAACACGAACCTGCTGGTGCTGCCATGTATCCGGCGATCCCGCGTCTGGCGGGGGATATCGCCTCCGGCAGGGCGGAAGACTTCACTTTTTCACAAAAAAATTCACGTTGTGAATTTTTTTGTGAAAAAAGATACAAAAGTACCATGCTGCCGCAGGCGAAGCGGGCTTCCATCTGATCAAACGTCCGGTTGCCTGTCAACCGCGTAACTCCGGTAACAGAACGATACTGAGCAAAAACCTGCCGCATACCTCCCGCGAATGTCGTCTACATCCGACGACATTCGCGGTTTGACGATCCTGCTGCCTACTCGCAATTGTGATGTCGGCGCAACGTATGCTATACTGACCGTTGGCGGGTAAAGACAGCACGCGCATCACTCACGATCCACCCGGCGATCCGGCTGACAGCCAGGGCCGTCAGTCCGCTCAAGAGCGCCGTGGTTCCGGCTGCGCGGGTCCAATCAATTTTGTCAGCATCGACGAAGACCGGTTTGCCGGTGATCTGTTCGGCGGCACGCATGCTGCCGACGGTTACTGCAAAGGGCAATAGCGAGCCAATGCCGCCGCTTAATGCCTGCAGCGGAACGGAACTCTCGTAGGTACCCTGCTCTATCCGCTCACGGGAGAGGGCCGTGGTGCTCTGGCGGCGTACCAGCGAGGAGAGCGCGCTGAAGAGCGAACCACCGCCGACAAAGATACCCAGGTGGATTCCCAGGCTGACCAGGGCGGACTGCCGGTGGATCGCGACCGGCTGGCGGCGCTGACTGCCGGCAATCCCGGCGTAGGCCAGCAGGTAGAAGACAAAGCCCCAGAAGCCGGAGAATGTGAGCCAGCGTACGACATCCTGCTGCTGAACAATGATTTGAGACTGCTGATTCGTTGCACTCATTCGTTCCACTCCTTCTCATAACTAGTGACCATATGTCAGCATGGACTTAACCTATAACCACGTCGCATTGTATCACTGAATATGGTTATACAAACAGGTCATACGGTTTGGGAGAACTAGTAACGGACGTTACTCCGGGCACTTCTGCCCTGGAAGAGATAGTTGTACAGACAAGAAGGAGGTTTATGTATGGCAACGCTGGGTAAGAACACGACCATAAGCTGGCTGGGTCACGCTACCTTTCATATTGTCACCCCTGAGGGTAAGAAGGTGCTGATCGATGCCTGGGTAGACTCAAATCCCTCCTGCCCCGATGAGTGGAAACCCAAAGCCCGCGAAGGTCTGGATGCTATTTTTATCACCCATGGTCATTTTGATCATGTGAATGACCTGATTGGCATTGCAACCGAAACCGGCGCGCAGGTTGTCTGCCAGTTTGATCTGACGCCCTGGCTGCAGGGCAAAGGCATCGCCGAGGATAAACTTGTCGGCTACAATAAGGGCGGTACGGTTGAGGTGGCCGGGATTAAGGCGACGATGACCGCCGCGCAGCATAGCAGCACCTACACCGAGAATGGAACGATTATCCCGATGGGTGACGCGGCCGGCTATGTGTTTCGCTTCTCCAATGGCTTTACCGTTTATCACTCGGGTGACACCTGCGTTACCTACGATATGCTGATTATTGGCGATCTCTACCAGCCGGATCTGTCGATCTTGCCGATTGGTGATTACTTTACAATGGACCCACGCCAGGCGGCCTATGCGCTCAAACTGCTGCGCTCGCCGTATGTGATTGGCGAGCACTGGGGCACCTTCCCGCTGTTGACGGGGACGCCCGAGGCGTTGCAGGAGGCATGTAAAGAGTTTAATGTTACCTCACAGGTTATCCCCCTCAAGCCGGGTGAGTCGGTGAGCTAAGTTTGCATAGTGCGGTTTGCGCTCCGGGCAAAAGTTCCCGCGCAAACCGCAGCACTTCCACCAGGCAGCGATACCGTTGCCCGCAATCGGGTGACGGTATCATAATGGTTATCCCATGCAGTATCTGTTTGTAGATCAGGATAGTGGCAACCAGTGTCTTCAACCTGCCAACACTGTTATCATATCTGCGAATTACAGATGACGGACTACGGACTACGGAAGACAGATTATGAAACCGAGGTGAATGAATGCTAGATACGCTTTTCCGCACCGACCCGGAAATTGCCCAGGTCATTGCCCATGAGTCCCGCCGGCAGCGCAACGGACTGGAACTGATCGCCAGCGAGAACTATGTCAGCCAGGCCGTTCTGGAAGCGCAGGGCTCCGTCCTGACGAATAAGTATGCCGAGGGACTGCCGGGCAAGCGTTACTATGGCGGTTGCGAATATGTTGACGTGGCCGAGCGGCATGCCATTGAGCGCGCGCTCAAGCTGTTTGGTGCGCAGGCCGCCAACGTGCAACCACACAGCGGGGCGCAGGCCAATATCGCCGTCTTTACCGCACTGCTCAAGCCAGGCGATAGTTTCCTGGGGATGCGCCTGGATCAGGGTGGACATCTGACGCACGGCAGCCCGGTCAACTTCAGTGGGAAGTGGTACGAAACCCACTTCTACGGTGTGGACCCGGAGACGGGCCGGATCGACTATGATGAAGTTGCCCGTATTGCCCGCAAGGTGCAGCCCAAACTGATCACTTCCGGCGCAAGTGCCTACCCACGCATCATCCATTTTGACCGTCTGCGGGCGATTGCCGACGAGGTCGGCGCGCTGCTGATGGCCGATATTGCGCATACTGCCGGACTGGTAGCGGCGGGCGAACATCCCTCGCCGGTCGGCCATGCGCAGATTGTAACGACGACCACCCACAAAACTCTGCGTGGCCCGCGCGGTGGGATGATCATGAGCGATGCCGAGTATGCCAAAGCGATCAACAGCAGTGTCTTTCCCGGCACCCAGGGCGGCCCGCTGATGCATGTTATCGCAGCCAAGGCGGTGGCATTTGGTGAGGCGTTGCAGCCGGAGTTTAAGGAGTATGCCCGGCGTATTCGGGCCAATGCGCAGGCGCTGGCAACCGGACTCATGGAGCGAGGGCTCAAGCTGATCAGCGGTGGGACCGACAACCACCTGATGCTGGTAGATCTGACGCCGCTGGGCATTACCGGCGCGCAGGCAGAGAAGGCGCTTGACCGGGCCGGGTTGACTGTCAATAAAAATGCCATCCCCAACGATCCGCAGCCGCCAATGAAGACCAGCGGCATTCGCATCGGCACCCCGGCGGTGACCACCCGGGGAATGGGTGTGACGGAGATGGCGCAGATTGCCGCCTGGATCGTGCAGGTGCTGGAAACCAGCGACGACCAGAGCCTCCAGAGCCGCATCGCCGACGAGGTCCGCGAACTGTGTGCCCGCTATCCTGTACCGGGACACGAGCGCTACCCGCAGGAGTAAGACTAATTTGTTGTTATAGCCACAGAGAACACCGAGAACGCAGAGATGATGAACGGGAACGTGCCGCCGCTACACCCGTTGCATACGTTCTCGTTGATTGCTGGTTTGCTGGCAAACTGGTATAGGGGATACGCCACCCGTATACAACACAACGGAGGGACGCAGCCAGGCTGCGTCCCTCCGTTGCTTTAGCCGGTCGCAGGCCTGCCGGGACAGCGGTATTCTGCCAGGAACGCCTGATCCGGCTGAAGCCGGGACTCCGGTCCAGTAATATCCGGATTTAATGTTCAAAGTTCATTAGCCGGGGGAGTAGTTACCAGACTTCCCGTTCCTGCCGGTAGAACCCACCCAGCAGGCTGAGCGTGACACCAACCACACCCAGCACCACCAGCAGCGTACCGAGCAGACGCTGCCACCAGTCGAGGGAACTGCGCAGATCGAGTGCCTGTTCCAGTCCCTGGTTGTCGCCCAGGGCTGCAAAATCAACGGCGGCGGTATCGGCCGCCCGGCGGGCCTGGGGCAGGCGCAGGGTCTGTACCAGACTACCGGCCTGCGCCAGTTGCGTCTCGGCACGTACGCCGCGCGCGGCCCGGTCGGCATAGGTACGCAACACCTCATCCTGACGCGAGTCACCAATCCCGGCATAGAGCGCCTGTGCCTGCTCGACCAGTTGGGCAGCCTGCTGGTAGTCACCTGCTTCCA
>DAOTVB010000088.1:0-28521 GCA_034436755.1 Chloroflexaceae bacterium
GCCACCCGGCTGAATAATTGCCGTTGCGCCCGCCGCCAGCGCTGCCTCAACCCCGTCGGCAAACGGGAAGAGCGCATCACTGGCAACCACCGAACCGGCCAGCGATAGCCCGGCATTTTGCGCCTTCCAGACCGCCAGCCGTGAACTATCCACCCGGCTCATCTGCCCCGCGCCAATGCCCAGCGTGCGATCCACCGTTCCATAGACAATCGCATTCGACTTCACATGTTTGACAACCCGCCATGCCAGCCGCAACGCCCGCGACTCATCATCGGTAGGAGCGCGACGCGTCACAACATTGAACGGTTCCGCATCAATGGGAGCATGATCAGCCGCCTGTACCAGCACACCACCGGGAACAGTTTGTACCACCATTGTACCCGCGCGGGTTACAGGCTGTCGTACGCGCATCAGTCGGCGGTTTTTCTTCTTCTGGAGCAGCGCCAGCGCATCCGGCTCAAATGCGGGCGCAATAATAATTTCGGTAAAAATCTCATCAATGGCCTGGGCCAGCGGCAGATCGCAGGGTGCATTCAGCGCAATAATCCCGCCGAAGGGAGCCTGTCGGTCGGTCGCAAAGGCACGCTCCCAGGCATCCAGGGTGGTTGGGCCGACACCCACGCCGCATGGGTTGGTATGCTTGATAATCGCCAGGGCGACCCCTTCGTCCGGGTGAAACTCCTCAACCAGTTGCTGGGCGGCGGCAATATCGAGAATATTGATATACGACAGCGCTTTGCCGTGGAGTTGTTCAAAATAGGCAAAGAAATCGCCATAGAGCGCCGCCGGTTGGTGCGGATTCTCACCGTAGCGTAAATCCTGCGCATGCTCCCAGGCCAGCGGCAACGTCTGCGGAAAGGGCGCATCGGTCAGATACCCGGCAATCGCGGCATCATACGCGGCGGTATGGGCGAAGGCTTTCGCCGCCAGGCGCTGACGCACCTCCAGCGGCACCTCGCCTGCGCGCAGATGCGTGATAACCAGATCATAGTCAACTGGATCAACCAGCGGTATCACGGCGGGAAAATTTTTCGCCGCAGCCCGCAGCAGCGTCACACCGCCGATATCGATCTGCTCCAGCGCCTCGGCCAGTGTAACCTCAGGCTGCGCAATCGTCTGGGCAAACGGGTAGAGATTGACAACAACCATATCAATGGGAGTCATACCGTGCGCGGCCAGTTGCTGCGCGTGGGCTGGAACATCGCGGCGGGACAGAATACCGGCATGGATAGCGGGATGCAGGGTTTTCACGCGCCCATCGAGAACTTCCGGGAAGCCGGTAACATCGCTCACCGAACGTGCGGGAATACCCGCCTCAACCAGCATGCGCTGCGTCTTCCCGGTAGAGATCAGTTCGCTCCCCAGGTCGGCCAATGCCTGGCCCAACTCGACAATCCCCGCTTTATCCCAGACACTTATCAGTGTACGCACAACTCTCCCCTGGCTGACTAAAGATACAAACCACGACAAATAACCCTACCCGCCGCCGAGTAGGGTTGTTCGATCACATCGATTACTGGTTGCGGGAACGCTACGCACCCCACACCGGCCATACAGCAACCATATCTCCCCAGGTACAGACTACCCGGTGGAACTAATCTTCACGTTTTTCAATCAAACCGTTAGCGAGCAACTGGGCAATAATCTCGCATGTACGAAACTCGCCCAACCCGCCCCGCTGCGCAATCTGGGCGACAGTATTGGTGCCATTGACCATGGTCAGGACACGCCACTCCTCGGCTTCCAGGTTAATCTCTGTCGTCCCGGAAGCAGGATTGGGCACCAGGCGCGGCACCATCAGCAACGACGGCACATGCTCCTGGATGCTGGCCCAGGCATCCTGGCGCATAATCCCTTCCATGATAATAACTTCATTGCTGACAGTGATTGTGGGATGCTCAAGCACCTTATCTTCTTCAAACGAGAAAGGGCCGGAGTCAAAAGTAAAGAATGTATAGACGGCCTCAAGCGGGGACATCCCAGGCAACTCCGCGCCGATAATCCGACCGTCGCGGAAGTAGAGCCAGCCCTCCATCTCCTGACCGCCACGACACCCATGCATGTGAACCCCGCCGGTCTTCTTACTCAGGTCCACAAGCTGAATAATATCTGTCAGGGGAAACTCGCTAAGATCGCCTGCAAGAGCCATAGACACCCCTCACCAATAGGCGTTGTATTACCGGCGATAGGATCACCGTACCCCTACGTACTACAGCCGACTGATAACCAGCTTACTAATCGCCTTCAGCGTATCAAACACGCCGACGCCCGTCGTAGCAACGGCTTCATAGCGCTGCCAGTGCATACCGTTGAGGTATTTATCCAGCACCGGAACGGGCAGAACATCGCCGAGATCGCGCTTGTTATACTGTAAGATAACCGGGAACTCCTGAAACTTTTTGTTCTGGCGGGTAATATTCACTGCCAACTCTTTCAGGCTTTTGATATTCTCTTCCAGCTTACTCCGCTGCGAGTCGGCAACAAACACAACCCCATCGGAACCATTGAGCACCGCGACCCGCGTACGCTCATAGAGTACCTGCCCCGGCACCGTATACAGATGGAACCGCGTCTGGAAGCCACGCACCTTTCCCAGGTCAAGGGGTAAGAAGTCAAAGAAAAGGGTGCGCTCGGTTTCAGTAGCAATGGAAAGCAAATCGCCCTTCGTATCGCGCGGAACCTGGGCATGGATATACTGCAAGTTGGATGTCTTGCCGCACATCCCTGGCCCATAGTAGACGATTTTGCAATGGATTTCGCGCGCTGCAACGTTGATCAGAGCCATAGATTATCTCGCGTGCCTGTAAGAGCGTACCACGTCCACACATCTAGCGAAAGCGGGGCTTGCTGTCCGACTGGCCTGGTTCGCTCCAGGCTGCTGAACTCGCCGACCATCCGAACAGATCACCCCAGGATGAACACAAACTGAACAGCATTGCCGGCACCGACCACCGCCGCGCCGAACGCTGTCAATCACGGAACAGCAGATCGATCGTATCTTCCATTGAGGTACGGAAGGAGGAACCCAGCACCTCGTCGCGCGCTTTATGCTGTTGCCGTACGCGCTCCAACACGGTGGCAAGTTCATCCGTCGCCTTCTTGGTCAACACCTTCACCAGGCCGATATGCGTACCTTTATTGAAGATGATACAAAGAATCCACTGTTCCTCAATCAAGGCAATAAAAATATTCTCGCGCACACCCTGCTGGAAGAGTACCCGAAAATCCTTCTCGCGCAGCAGTTTCGCAACTTCCCGCGACGAAGCAAACGTCCCGGCGATCAGCGCGCCGAGTGCCGTAATATCCTGGCGATCGCCATCACCCTGTGAAGAAATCACCTGACCGCTTTTATCAAGCAACAATGCGTAATTGCCGCCGGTATCTTCTACCAGATGGTTCAGGCACTCCTCAACCTTTGTTATCTCCTCAGAGGGTACAATCAGACTTGTAAGTTGTGGGTCCATCAGCACCTGCCTTGTGTTTCCTAAATGATATGATCAGGATGCCCGAACTGTATCATCTATGGCAATTATAGCACATAGCACGTCAAATTGCGTTCAGTGCATCGGCTAAATCATGGCGATGGATGGCGACAAGGAAGCGCACCTGGCCGAGTTCTTCGCGGGTATTCGCCATCAGCAAGAGCATGGCTTCGTCGCTGATCGGTTCCAACAGGACCAGACCCTGCTCATATTCGAGCAGTGTTTGCATGGTGTCACCCTTGTTGATCTCCCGGCCCAGCGCATCAGCCATCGCCAGACCATTGGAGGCAACCGCACAGATTGCATCGACATCAACATCCGGGCGGGACGCGCTTTCAATCAGCAACCCATCGTGAGCAACGACGGCAGCCATTTCCACACTATCGAGGGCACGGAAGCGTCCCAGAAGGCTTCTTAGATTGCTACTCATACCAGAGAGTTCTCCTCGCCAATGCTACCAGCATCAGCATCATCGCCAGTCGAACGCATCTTATTATACTACTACGATACCTATGATGCCACTCGTACCCGCTCATTGCTGATTAAAATTCCGCTATATCGCCTCGGACATCATTGTTGTTTGTACTGGCTGTACGTTCACGCTCTTTCTCTTTCGGTGGACGGCCCGTGCGAATATTCCGCAACGAGTGGATCGTTGCCGTAATTGCCCGATCAGCCCATCCGTAGATCGTCGGGCGGCTCTTCTGCAACTCGTCGGCTATCTGGGTGACATTTGTCCGATACTCCGGGTCAAATGTGGCGAGGTTTATGCGTGCCGAAGCTACGATCTGCTGTATCTCTTCCTCGGTTAGACCATGAGCCCGGATGAGCTTTTTGGCTCGCTTGCTGGTCAGGTCGAGTTGCATAGAGGCTCCTTACCGACACATCCCGGCGCTATTGCTGACAGCGTGGTCGAACCAACAGCGAGGCGTAATGTTTTATTAGAATAGCATAGTGATCTCTATCTGTCCAGTCCTGTTTGTAAATAGTATATCTGGCATCGAGGGCATAGGTCAAAGGTGACGGTTCACAGCCACGCGATCTTATGTTATCTGGAGCAGGCATGTTGACGGGTGAGCGCTGCCGGGAAGACTTCGCCCATTTCAGACTTCGGGTAAAGCTTAACACGTTTTTCCCGCGCTATGGCACAAGGTGTAAAGGCTTGTCCGGCATGGGGGCGCAATTTTCGGGGAGCAGATAAGAAATCCCTCCATCCTGCCGTGGCACAGGATGGAGGGTCATGTTTGTCCGGTATCGTTTCTGGTCGGGGTAGTTTAGTTCTGGTTGCCGACGTTAACGGTGATCCGGCGCGGTTTGACTTCCTCTGCCTTGGGGATCTCCAGATGGAGGATGCCATTCTCCAGCTTCGCGCTGATCTGATCGGCCTTGACCGTGTTGGGCAGGGCGACGCTGCGCTGGAAGCTGCCAAACCGCCGCTCGACCCGATGGTAGTTACGCTCCTTGCGCTCCTCTTCCTCGCGCATCTCGCCACTGATCAGCAAGACGTTGTTCTCGACAGTGATGTTTAGATCGTCATTCTTGATTCCCGGAACTGCGGCCTCGACGATAAAGGCTTCCGGTGTTTCACTCAGGTCAAGCGCCGGAACAAAGCCCTGGGTTGAACGCATGCTTCCCGGCGGCGGTACAACACTCTCCTCAAGCAACTGGCTCATTGCCTCACGGAGCGACAGCATGTCCTGGAAAGGATCCCAGCGAGTTACGTTTGCCATAATCACACCTCCTCAGTGTGTCTGTGTGTCTCTATGTATGTTATCCTGTTGTTTAGCTATCATGTAACGATTTCAGAATACCGCTCATCTATTAGATTGGCGTACACGGAGCGTTAGAACGATGTTAGAACTGACTGATCACCGCCTACGCCAGCGAGAATATCTCTTACAGATTAGCCGCGCCATTACTGCTCAACTCGATCTGACCAGCGTGCTCAATCTGGTTATTGAGGTTGCCGTGGAGATGCTGGCAGGCACATCCGGCCTGATTGCGCTGTATGAGGAGGACGGTAGCGAGGAACTGCGGATCTATGCCTCGGCCGGACTGCGGCGCGAGGTCTGGCCCGCCTTTGGGCCGTTGCTGGCCCTGTCGCCCCGTGAGGCTGCCCGCGAAGCGCTGGTGCGCGTGATGCGCACAATCGCCGCCGACACCGGGCTGGCGCTACGCCAGATGATCGCGCTGCCGCTGACCTTTCACGATACGCCGGTCGGGGTGATCTATGTCTTCCGGGCGGCGCTCAATGTGGCCTTCTCGGCCGATGATGAGCAGGTACTTCAGGCATTTGCGAACCAGGCCGCCATTGCCGTTAGCAATGCGCGGCTCTACCAGGGCGCGGTGCGCGAGAAGCAGCGGCTGAATGCCATTATTGAACAGAGTGCCGACGGCGTGATGATCCTTGATAGCCGCTGGCGGATTACCAGTTTCAACAAGGCCATGGAGCAGTTGACCGGCTGGGCACGCGAAGAGGCGGTCGGGCGGCCCTGCGCCGAGGTGCTGGGTGTGCGGAACAGCCAGGGTGTGAATCTCTGTCTGGTTGACTGCCCCCTGCAGCGCCAGCCGCATGTGACTAATCCGGTGATCGAAGGCTGGGTGACGAACCGGGATGGCCGCGAGTTGTACATTCAGAGCCGCTACGCACCGCAGCGCAGTCCCACGGGGGCCTTCCTGGGAGCGATTGCCAATGTCCGCGATATCACCGAACAGAAGCGCGAGGAGGAGTTGCAGAACACCTTTATCTCGATCATCTCCCACGAACTGAAGACGCCGGTCAGCATTATCAAGGGGTATGCCGAAACGCTCCGGCGCGAGGATGCCAACTGGAGCCAGGAGACGCTGCGCGATGGGTTTCAGGTGATCGAGGAGGAGGCCGACCGACTCGCCAACCAGATCCAGGATTTGCTGGATGTCTCGCGCTTCCTGGCCGGAGGGCTGCACCTGGATATGACCGACTGGTCGCTGCCGGCACTCGCGCGCCAGGTGGTGCAGGGGTTTGCCGCCCAGACTGATGAGCGGTTCGAGTTTGAGCTACGCCTGCCCGAGGATTTCCCACCCGTGCATGGCGATTATGAACGCATCCGGATGGTACTGACAAACCTGGTTTCCAATGCAGTGAAATACAGTCCCGACGGAGGAACTATTCGCATTGGGGCGAAGGCCGAAGATGAACTGGCGATTATTTATGTCGCCGACAAGGGCATCGGTATCCCGCCGGAGGAGCAGCAGCGCATCTTTCAGCGCTTCTACCGGGTGGATAACCGGCTGCGGCGCGAAACCCAGGGTACCGGCATCGGTCTCTACCTGACGCGCTCTATCGTTGAGGCGCACGGCGGGCGCATCTGGGTGGAGAGCCAGGTCGGGCGCGGCTCACGCTTTCTCTTTACGCTGCCGCTGGCGCGCCGCCAGATTACGGCAGATGTGGAGGTCGAACCGGCGGAAGCACTTGACTACCCCGATACCCCTGGGGGGTAATCAAGATCACATAAATCGCGGGAAGAACGTGGTATACTGGAACATATGCAGAGCCCGGCTCTGTATGTCCAGTTGTGTTGCCCCGGCAATACCATAATAATTCAAACAGAAAACCCGGCGCGTGATGGGCAGAGAAGATCGGTAAGGAGAAACCGGACGCGTGACTCGACGGGCAGCGTTATCACCAGAAATTGACCCATCACGCGGGTGTTCGTCCGGGTCACGCGGCACATATCACCTGAGGAGCGGAATTTATGCACAAGAAAGTTGTTATCATTGGTTCAGGTCCGGCGGGATTGACAGCAGCCCTCTACGCCGCGCGCGCAAACCTGGAGCCGCTTGTGATTCGGGGCCTCCAGCCCGGCGGCCTGATCGCAACAACCAGCGAAGTCGAGAACTATCCCGGATTCCCTGAGTCGGTCGGCGGGTATGAGCTGGCCGAGTTGATGGAGAAGCAGGCCGGTCGGTTTGGGACCGAGTTTCTCGATGCGATTGTCAACGATGTTGATCTGACACAGCGCCCCTTTACGCTCACGACTGACTCCGGCCAGAAGGTGACTGGCGATACGCTGATTGTCTCGACAGGCGCATCACCGCGCAAGCTGGGTGTGCCGGGCGAGGAGGAACTTGCCAATCGCGGGGTTTCCTACTGTGCAACCTGTGACGGCTTCTTCTTCCGGGATAAGCGCGTTGTGGTTGTCGGCGGCGGCAATAGTGCGCTGGACGAGGGGCTCTTCCTCACGCGCTATGTCTCCGAACTGGTGCTCGTGCATCGCCGCGATCAACTGCGGGCGGACCCGATCCTGCAGGAGCGCGCCTTTGAGAATCCCAAGGTGCGCTTTGTGTGGGACGCGGCGGTCAGCGAAGTGCTGGGCGATGAGCGCGTTACCGGCGTGCGGATCAAGCATCTGAAGACCGGCGAGGAGACGGTGCTGGAAACCGATGGCGTGTTCCCCTACATCGGCCATGTGCCCAACACCAGGCTCTTTAAAGGACATCTGCACCTGGACGAGAGCGGTTACATTTTGACTGACGGGCGCACGCGGACCAATGTGCCGGGCGTCTTCGCTGCCGGCGATGTGGTTGATTACATCTATCGCCAGGCGATTACTGCCGCCGGCGAGGGCTGTATGGCCGCGATGGAGGCAACCTGGTACCTGGCGGAGCAGGAACATGCCGCGAAGAAATCGCAGGCGGCCAGCCCGCATCCCGAGGAAGAAACTACCCCGGCCCTCGGCCAGTGGTAAAGTAGCATTACGGCAAGGAGCAGGCGGCAGCATGGCTGCCGCACTCCACACCTGGATTATTTTCTTAATGGACCGCGGAACCCCTGTTTCTTACGCGAGTATAACGCCCCGACGAAGCGCTGAACAGTGCTTCGTCGGGGCATCGTTTTGTGTCATTTTGTACTGGTGGGAAAGTGCTGTACAATCTCCGGGGTGCCGGCAGCCTGCCCTGCGGCACAGGACGGTTTTGCATCAGAGCAACAGGAGCCCGGCATGATCCTTTCCCTCCAGGTCATCATCTGTGTCTCGCTGGTTGTGTTCGTTGGTCGTCGCCTCTCGCAGAGTGCCGATATTCTGGCCGAGAAGACGGGCATGGGGCGCAGTTGGGTCGGGGCAATCTTGCTGGCGGGAGCAACATCGCTGCCGGAACTGGCGACGGGAATGAGTGCGGTGGTCGGCCTCAACGCGCCGGACCTGGCAGCCGGGGGCATCTTTGGTAGTTGTCTCTTCAATCTGTTGATCCTGGCGCTACTCGACGGTGTGAGTGGCGAGCAACCGTTATTCCCGCAGATCCACATCAGCCACGGGCTGGCCGCAGGTATGGGCAGCATCTTGCTGGGAACCGCCGCCGCCGGTCTGCTTGTGACCCAGGGCGGGACAACCCTGCAGATCGGCTGGATCGGCCTGCCCAGCCTGCTGATCCTGGGCATCTACACGCTCAGTACGCAGTTGATTGCCACCCACGAGACCCGCCGCCAGTCGGAAGTACCCGAACACCTGGGGACACCTTTTCAGTACGAACATGTCACGCGCAAGCAGGCGTATGTCAGGTTTGGGCTGCCGGCGCTGGCGATTGTGCTGCTGGGCATCTGGCTGGCCTGGCTGGGCGACCAGGTAGCCGAGGCAACCGGACTGGGGGAGAGTTTTATTGGCGCGCTGCTACTGGCCGCCGCGACCTCGCTACCGGAGGTGATCGCCTCACTGGAAGCGGTGCGGCTCAAGGCGCTCGATCTGGCGGTTTCCAATATCTTCGGCTCAAATATCTTTAACCTGGCGATCCTGGCAAGCTACGATCTGGTCTACCTACGGGGCAACCTCTGGTTCACCGTTAACGCGGTCTATGCCTTCACCGCCATTGTCACCATGATTATGACCACGGTTGCCGTTGTGGGCATCATCTACCGCACCGACCGGCGCTCGCGGTTCTACCTGAGTTGGGTCGGCATTGCAATCATCGGGCTCTACCTGCTGGGAATGTATGTTATCTACCGGGCCTGATACAACCGGGTTCTGTCGTAGCCGGTGATGGTATGGTACAATGCGTCCATTGGCACAATTTTCAGGAGACACAGAGCCCGATCATGACGAGTGAACAACGGCGCGAGTCACCCTATCCCATGGTGCCAGTTGCCGTAGCCCAACGGCTTATCGCGGCCCATATTGCTCCCCTTCCAGCAGAAACCATCAGCAGCCTGATCGCCGATGACCGGGTGCCGGTCGCGGATATCTTCGCCACCGAAACCACCACCGATGTCGCCAAAGTAATGGTAGATGGCTATGCCCCACGCGCTACCGATGGGATGCAAGAACGGCGGGTGCTGGCCGAGGTGACAGCCGGGCAGGATATTGAGGAGGGGCAGCAGATCCTGCCACACGGCACGGTCGCCTGGTTGCCCGCAGCACTGGCGCGCAGTCAGATGGGGGAAGAGTTGGAGGCGTTAGTAACCGGGTCGCTTGCGGGGGCATCGTCGATCTGAACCAGGTAAGGAGGACGCAATGGCATCTCCAGCAGTGCATGAAGTATTGAAAGAAGAAATTGACTCGCTATCGGAAGAACTGGCGGCGGAAGTTCTTGACTTTATGCTGTTTGTAAAGGCCCAACCTGCCGAAGAATTATTTTTGTGGCAGCAAGTTGAGGTAGCCCAGACCTATCGTCAGCAACATCCTGATGACGTTTTCACCGTTACTGCGGAAGAGTGGGAGGAGTTATACCCATGAAGTGTGAAATGTGAGTAACTGGAAACCTTAAGCGTAAGCGACTCGTCTGAAAACGTGAATGGAAAGAACAAATAGACAAAAAACAAAGAACAAATTGCACTACAAGCAGGAGTCCTCGCTTATACACGTTGAATTTTCAATCCAGATATACGGCACAGGAGTCCCGGCTTATGAACGTTGAATTTTTAATCCAGATATCAATACTTCAGGAGTCCCGGCTTCAGCCGGATCGGGCTTTCCCGGCAGTATGTTCTGCCCCGGCAGGCATCTAACCGGCTAAAGCCGGGACTCCTGGTCATTTGTTCTATGTTCTTTTCCTTTTGCTTTTTGTATAAAGATATAACCAAATTTACTCAATAACATACCTTTACCCGAAAATTAACAGATTACACATCACGCATCACGCATCACGCATCACGAGATAGAGTTATGCCAGACAACAACCTGACCGTTACAACCAGAACCAGCAGCTATCCCGTCGTTGTGGGGATGGGTGTGCTAGAGACGCTGCCCCGCCACCTGGAAGCGTTGGGGGTGCCGGGCAATCTCTGGCTGGTGAGCGACAGCGCTGTCTTTCCGCACTATGGCGCAGCGCTGGAGAACAGGCTGCGTGACGCAGGCTACCAGGTGCAGAGCTATGTCGTGCCCTCTGGGGAGGCCAGCAAGAGCCCGGAGCAACTCTGGAACCTCTACACCTGGATGATTGGCACGGGTGTCGAGCGCCGGGATGCGGTGCTGGCGCTGGGTGGCGGCGTTGTGGGCGATCTGGCCGGGTTTGCGGCGGCGAGTGTGCTGCGTGGCATCGCTCTGGTGCAACTCCCGACCACGCTACTGGCAATGGTTGATGCCTCCATCGGCGGCAAAACCGGGATCAACCATCCCCTGGGGAAAAACCTGGTTGGTGCATTTCACCAACCCCGCCTGGTTCTGGCGGATACGCTGACCCTGCGCACCCTGGCGGAGCGCGAACTGCGGGCGGGTTGGGCCGAAGTCATCAAGCATGGGGTAATCCGCGATGCCGGGCTGTTTCACCTGCTCGAAACGCACGCGGCCACATTGCGGACCCCGGCGGGATGTACGCAGCATCCCGACCTGGACGCAATCGTCCGCCGGGCCGCCGCCGTGAAGGTTGCCGTGGTCAGCGCCGACGAGCGCGAGCAGGGCGAACGCATTATCCTCAACTATGGGCATACGCTGGGACATGCGCTGGAGGCCGCTACCGGCTACGGAACGATCTTGCATGGTGAGGCGGTCGCTATTGGCATGCATGCCGCCGCACGCATTGCCGCCAACCTGGACCTCCTCACCGCCGAAGAGGTAGAACGGCAGCAGCAACTGCTGACCGCTTATGGTCTGCCGACCAACTTCCCCACCGACGTAGACCGGGAGCAGATCCTGGCACTCACGCTACGGGATAAGAAGGTCCAGCAGAAACGCGTCCGGTGGATTTTGCCGACAACCATTGGCGCGGTCAGCGTCCGCGATGATGTACCCGAAACGGTTGTGCGCAAGATATTGGCTGAACAGTAACTACACGAGGAGAGGAACTGGATTGAGTCGCATTCAACAGGTTGCAGAACGTGTCATTCTGAACGTTGAACAGGTTATTGTCGGAAAACATCAGGCCGTCGAGATGGTTCTGATTGCACTGCTCTGCAAAGGGCATGTGCTGCTGGAGGATGTGCCAGGCACGGGCAAAACTGTTCTTGCCAAAACCATTGCGCGCTCGATTGGATGCAGCTTCAAGCGCATCCAGTTCACACCCGACCTGCTGCCATCTGATGTCACGGGCATTTCGATCTTTAACCAGCAGACGCGCCAGTTTGAGTTTCGCGCCGGCCCGGTGATCGCGCAGATTGTTCTGGCCGATGAGATCAACCGCGCCACGCCCAAGGCGCAGAGTGCCCTGCTGGAGGCGATGGAGGAGCGCCAGGTTACGGTAGATGGCACGACCTACGAACTACCGCATCCCTTTATCGTTCTGGCAACGCAGAATCCCATCGAGTACGAGGGCACCTTTCCGCTCCCGGAAGCGCAACTCGACCGCTTCTTGCTACGCATTCACCTGGGCTATCCCGATCAGCGTGACGAGATTGCCATCCTCAAACGCCAGCGCCAGGCGCATCCCCTCGATTCGCTCAATCAGGTACTTGAGATCGATACCCTGCTCCAACTCCAGGAAGCGATCAAGGATGTCTATATCGACGATCTGATCGAGGAGTATATTGTCGCGCTGGTGGCGGCAACCCGCAATCACGAGGATATCTACCTGGGCGCGAGTACCCGGGGGACGCTGGCACTCTACCGCACGGCGCAGGCCCGCGCGGCGATCCAGGGGCGTGATTTTGTCATCCCTGACGATGTCAAGGAGCTGGCGCTGCCGGTGTTGGGACACCGGCTGATTATTAACCCGGCGGCCCGCATGCGCAATGTCTCGGCTCGCGGGATCATCCACGAGATCCTGAACAGCGTGCCGGTGCCGGGAGCGCGCGCCGGTCGCCGCAATGAACGCACACCGGCCACCGCCGCCTGAGCCGGAAACAGCCGTCCGATGTAGCGTAACCCGGCATCTAGCAGACGTACTCTGTTCACTACTAATTTGCACCTGGTTCCTGGTTCTTAGTTCTTGGTTCTTGGTTCTTTCAATATGAACAATTCACACGAAAACGAACCGATCAGCATAACCCGCCTGCGCGAGGCGCTGCACCAGGTTGTACTACTGCGCGAAACCGGCCCCAAGAGTGCTGCCTGGCATCGCGCCCGCGTCCAGACCATCTGGCGGCTGCATACCATGCTGGCAGAGCAGCGTGGGCAAGAAGATGACCCGGCACCGCATCACCCTGACTCTTCAAATTCGTCCAGCGGATAGCGGTTTGCCGGCGAAACGGCAAAAGACCCCGGTGGATGCCGGAAGTGTAAAGTTGCAATACGTACCTGGTACTCTTTGCGCTCCCGACATGCGCTGCGGTTGTGAAAGCAGATCGGTATGACGATTCTGATGGAGAAGTCACCGGACCACCAACCCACAGCCGGGCAGACGCTTGCCGATCATGGCGATCTGCTCTACCGCATGGCGCTGCTCCTGACCGAAGATGTAGCACAGACCCGGCGCATGCTTCGCATCACGCTAAGCCGGGTTGTCCGAACCGCTACCCCTACGTCTGAGGTTGAACCAGCAGCCTGGATGGGTCAACTCTTGACGACCATTCGGCAGGAGACGGAGCGCACCGATCCGCTTGCGCGCCTGCGCCGGTTGCGCCTACACTACCCCCAGCAGCAGGAAATCTCCGACGACCCACTCTACCAGGCCATCCGTGAACTGCCCCGATTACAGCGCCAGATGCTCGGACTGCATCTGCTGGCGGGCTACGATCTGCCGCTGATGACGCGGGTCAGCGGGGTTGATGAAATTGACGAAGCAGCAGCGCAAACCCTGCTCCAGACCGCGCTGACGACGCTGGCACCTTACGCCGGGGTTGAACTCCCGGACAGCGACCGAACCGACCGCTGTCCAGCGACACGCAGCAGCCTGATGCGCGCAGACGGGAGCAAGGGTAGTGACACAACCACCCGCGAACATCTGGCGCTCTGCAGCGCCTGCCGCGCGTTTGAGCGTGCCTGGAGCAACCTGACCCGGCAGGTTGAACAGAGCCTGCGCGGAACGTTGCGCCACCAGACGCTGCCGCCTGCGTTCTATGCACTGGTACAGCCAAAGACCACGCTGTCAGACTGGCTACGCACTCCCATGCTGGTGCCGCTGCTGGTGCTGCTGTTTATCGGCGGGATCGTGCTGCCGGGCTTCTTCAGGCAGCCGACGCAACCGGAAACAGCCGAGGTGCTTGCGGCCGTTCCGCCGCGTGACCTGGTCCGGCAAGCCCTGGATCAAGTTGGGCAACCGCCGGCCGGTACGGGCGTCTGGCATGCGCAGTGGGAGCTACTCTGGTATTTCAGCGACGGCAGCTTCGCCCCGCTTCAGGCCGATGCCTGGCTCGACACGGAGAATCCGGCACGCCACCGAATTCAGTTTGCCCACGCGGATAGTGGCGCACCCTACGAACTCCAGATCGGCGACGGCCGGCAGGCACTCTGGTATGCGCTGCATCCGACCTACTACGGCTCGCTCTACAGCAGCCTGGCGACGGTTAGTGCGCCGCAGCTTATCCATCGGACGATGGAGCCGGAAGCGCAGGAGCAGGTACGCACGGCCCGGTTCCAGACCGGCGTCTGGGATCTGGGCCCGAACTACCTGCGCCAGGCCGCTGCTGCCCCCGATCTGCGCACCCTGGGACAACAGCGCAGTGGCGACCGCGTCGTGCAAATTGTCAGCTTCGTCGGTGTCAGCCCACTGGAACTCCCCCCCGATGCACCCGGTGCGACAACCCGGCAGGTCACCGTGCTGCTGACACTCGATCAGGAAGATGGGCGACTGCGCAAAGTTACGGAACTGCTGGGGCCGGCCAATGGGGTGCAGACAAGCCGCGTCACCTGGCAACTCCGTTCGGAGGAATGGATCGTCGCGGATCAGCCGATCCGCCCGGTCTTTGATCCGGACCACGCCTGGACCGGCAAGCGTAACTTCAACGCGGAACCGCAGGGCACGAGCGCCGATCCGGACCTGCTGCTGATCGAGCAGGAGGAAGTGTACCACCCGGCACTCTTGAACAACAATATCGCCTGGCTCCCTACCAGCGGGTCGGAGGATGCGCCGGTTCCGGGGGCCAGACGGGCACTCCTCTACCGCATCAAAAATAACACCCTCCAGATCACCTACCTGGGAACCGGGCGACAGTTGACGCTCCCGGTAGAGGGAGGCGTTTCATTTACCGCCGGTCAACCGGACGAGCAGATCGAGGTTGGCCCCTGGACGGTGGATCTCTATGCCGGCAAGGGACAGCGTTACCGCCTGAAACTCCAGCGGAGCCTGTCTGAGGCGCAGACCAATAGCGCCGCAGCCTTCTGGAGCGGCATCGTCGAACAGGAGATCTACGCCGACGGTTACACCCGCGCCGAGCTGCTTCAGGTGGTGCGCAGTCTGCAACCCTTCAACACGCAGAGCCTGCTTGACCAGGAGCATCTCTTCGTGCGTCCGGCAAACCTCAAACCAGAAGTTGATGCCGCCCTGCTCAACGCGCTGAGAGCCGCGTTCGTTGACGAGGAAACCGCAGTCAGGTACTGGCGCGAACAGCACTACCTGCGGCAGAATCCGGAAGCGGACCCACTGGCCGATCCCTACCACAGTCCCCGCTATGAAGGAAGAACAGAAACGATGATCAGGGAGAACTGGGTATCCTTCTCTGATGAAACACCCAGATATTTCCAGCGTTCCCGGCAGGCAGACGGCACCCTGCATAGCAGTAGATATGTTGACAGTCAGCAGATCTGGTACTACTGGCATGAAGCCGATCTGGTAGAGAGTTTTGAGCACCGACAAGAGATCCCCCACGATCGCATCAATACGTTTGACAGAGGCATAGAAACTATTTTCACGATGTTGACCGATCCCGGCGAGCAGACCGTTCTCCTGGAACAGCCCGACGGAACCCGGGTCATCTCACGGACTGAACCCATCAAGGAAAACAATTTCACGCAGAGTTATCAGAGCCTGCCATACCTGGGGGACATTGAACCATTCCCCCTGCAACGCACCACAACCCTGCACCTGTCTGCTGACGATGGTAAACCGGTTGAGATGCGCACCAGCGTCGTCCCTTCCAACCCGGAGAACACGATTATGCCGGGCTTGATTGAGCAGTGGCAACTCCTCGAAACGGCCGACCTGAGCCTGGAGGAAGTGCCACCGGAACTACGTCGCGGCGAACCACCTCCTGCCTCGGTTCACTTTATGCGCGACCCGAATACCCATAGGCAGATTAGACAGGTCACATTATCCCAGGAACGTGACTCAGCGGAGACGCCGCTTTTCCGCTTGCCGGACGATGCTCCACTACAGTTGTATGCCACTAACGACGAGGTTACGCAGCCAGAGTCAAACGCCGGCACAGTAGCCCTGGACAGCTTACCCCGCATGCTGGTGCAGATCCACGCCTACCGGGAGCCGAATGATCGGGACACGCGACTCTTGCTGTTCCAGGGGCCGGCGCAACCACTGCACGCTTTCTTGCAAGTTTTCAACAATCCCTGGTGGGACCGGAGCGAGCCACGCCGGGTCGTCATTGCCGGGCGCGAAGTTGATGCCTGGCTGATGCAGCGAAACCAGGGGCGGACAGCCCGCTACTGGCTCTTTGCCGAGATCGACGGTACCCTGCTGATTGCCGAAGGGAAGGACTCCTGGTTTCTCGACACGGCCATGCCGCTGCTGGCAACGCTCGAAATGAAAGAATCGACATAGCTACGACAGTTCCGGCTATGGTTTTTTCACAGTTATGTGGTACACTCTAACAGAAGGATTTGGAAGAGGGAAGTTACAACACACGCTTATGAAATACTGGGCTTACCTTGCCGCGCTCCAGATTCTGGGGCGATATGTCTGGTTATTTGCCCGTCCCACACTGGGATGGTTTTTTATCGCGCTCGGTATCCTGGGATTGTTTTTACCAATCCTCCAGGGTGTGCTGTTTTTGTTCATTGGTACGTCGCTGGTTGGTCGGCGCAATCGGCTTATTCGCTGGGGCCGGGTCCACACCAAACTCTTCATCCGCCGCTGGGCCAAACATCGCATACGGCTTATCGCTATGACCGGGCGCTGGGCGCTTCGGGCACAACGCCAGGTTGCACGTCAGGAACGCCTGCTACATCAGTGGCTGACCACGCGCTTCTCCCGCAAGCAGCAGGCAGAACAGCATATTCAGTAGTCAATGTTTTGCCTGCCGTCTTCTTTCAGATCAACGTGCTGCCATTCTGCCATCTTTGCCGTAACCTCACCTGCGCCAGAACATGGTATACTCTCTAGTCTGGACCCGTCTTCAGGATCTGCGCTTCCCGCCGTTCCGGACCTCCCGACGGCGACCCCGCGAGCGCAGCCGTCCTGACCTGATTGCATAATCACCGTAAAGCAGATGAATACCATTTCCACAACAGCGCATACCCTTGATCGCGCCGGCAACACGCTCCACTACTGGCTGACTGGACCAGCAGATCGTCCGCTGGTTGTGTTTACGCACGGCGCAACGATGGACCATCACATGTTCGATCGCCAGATTCCCGCCGTCGCCGAACACTACCGGGTGCTGACCTGGGATGTACGCGGGCATGGCCGCTCGCAGCCCCTTGGCCAGGCTTTCTCGATCCCTATCGCCGCCGCCGATCTGCTGGCGATCCTTGACCGGCTTGGGTACCGGCAGGCAACCTTTGTCGGGCAGTCGATGGGCGGAATCATTGCCCAGGAGATTGTATTTCACCACCCTGAGCGGGTTACGGCCCTGGTCAACATCGGGAGCGAGTGCATTACCCTGAAATTCGCCCTCACTGACTACCTGATGATGAGCATGACCTCATCGGTGATGCATCTCTACCCGGCCGTCTTCCTCAAGCCGATGATCGCGCACTTCGCCGCAGTCCGCTGCAATGTGCAGGCCTACGCCCTGAATGCCGGCTGGACAATCTCCCAAAATGACTTTTTATCGATCTGGGAGGCGCTCCTGACCTGCCTGCACTACGAGCCCGGCTACTGCATCACCCAGCCACTGCTGCTGACCCATGGCGAGTTTGATAACTGGGGCAACATTAAGCGGATCACTCCCGTCTGGGCCGCGCGTGACCCGAACAGCCGCTACATTGTTATCCCGCAGGCGGGGCATAATGCGAACCAGGACAACCCGGCGTTCTTTAACCAGTTGCTGCTCGACTTTTTGCATACCCATGTTCCGGTTTCAACCTGATACGCCCGGAAGAAGCGGTCACGCTACTGCTACAAAGAGAAAAATGTGGTAAACTACACACTACATTTGCAATGGCGAGTCACGTAGCAAAACTGCGTCCTGCCCCGGAATGTGAAAGCGAACCCATACGAAACCCGCTCAAGTTCGAGCTATGATTCAGGTTCGCATACGCTCTTTCGCCGGGCACCGTAGCTATCCCAATTTTGAACGCTGACTAGAAAACCAATGCCTGAACTTCCTGAAGTAGAAATTGCCGCGCGCAGCCTGGCCGCACAGGTGCTTGACCGGCAGATCAGCGCGGTTGAGAAGCTCGACTGGGAGCGGATGGTCGAGACGCCCGATCTGCCGACATTCCTGGACTATCTGCCGGGGCGGCGCATTCGCGCGGTGGGACGCCGCGCCAAGTGGCTGCTCCTGACCCTTGATGCCGGGTGGACGCTGGCGCTACATCTGCGCATGTCCGGCCATATCAGCGTGCAGAGTGCCGAGGCAGTCCCCAATATTTACACCCATCTGGTGCTGGCGCTTGACGATGGGCGGCGGATCTTTTTTGAGGATCAGCGCAAGTTTGGACGCGCACGCCTGCTCGATCCGGCAGGACTGGCGGCACTCGGCGGCAGCCTGGGTCCAGAGCCGTTGAGTCCTGACTTTACCGCAGCACACCTGGCGCAGATGCTGGCAAAACGACCGACCCGCCTCAAGCCACTGCTGCTCAACCAGGCATTTATCGCCGGCCTGGGAAATATCTATGTTGACGAGTCTCTCTGGCTGGCCCGCCTGCATCCCTGCCGCCCCGCCAACAGCCTGGATGCCGCCGAGGTGGAGCGCCTCTACACGGCTATTCGCGCCGTTCTGGAGCAGAGCATTCAGAACAAGGGCAGCACCCTGCGCAACTACCGCAATGGCTATGGTGAACGTGGGCAGAACCAGGAGCACTTCGCCGTGTATGACCGGAACGGGCACCCCTGTCTGCGCTGTGGTACGCCGGTTGAGCGCCTCGTCATAGCACAGCGCGGAACACATATCTGCCCGGCATGTCAGGTAGCAACTGCCCCACTGTCAATTTCGCTCGGTGATGAACCGTAAAGCCCTACCTTGACTTACATACCCGACCTGTAGCAGAGGACGGACGACGAGGTAGCGCCCGTCCGTCTCACGCACGGCTGCAACACTCGCTCAAAATACGAAGGTGATCGCAATTATGAACAGGTCTCACGACTTTGAGCAACTCCAGACCCAGGTTGAAGCATTGTGCGCTTCGATGCGGACAACCACACATCACATTAATCAACACCTGACCGTCATTATGGGTGAAGCACAACTGCTCCAGGATGAGCCCGACACCTCCAGCGATATGCAGGAAAGCCTGGAACGAATTATTACCGCGGCGGAACAGGCCCGCACAAAGCTCGCGCTGATGCGCCAGACCGTGCTGGATGCCCAACCCCCGACCAACCCAGGTCAGGCACCCGACCAATCTGTGTAACCGCTACGACACGCGCTACCCAGCAACAAAAATGTGAAAAAGAAGTTATCAACACGCCTGCATTGGTAATGGTTTTGACAACCGCCTTCTGTATAATAACCTGTACGGCAAAACGCATCACTGTAGTATCCCAAGGAGTCCCAAGTTATGCCCGTACCATGCGCGTATGATGACCTCTCTAGCCACGTTGACGCACTGCAGGAGTCAACCCGCACGACTATTCATGCCATCGGTCAACGCCTGACCGTCATTCTGGCCGAAGCACAATTCTTGCGCCGGGATCACAACAACACGGAAGAAATGCGGGAAGGGCTGGACCAGATCATCAACGCCACCTACCAGATCGCGGAGCAGGTAAAAACGCTCCACGATACCATTACCGCGCCCATCTCGCCCTGTAACCAGTTCACAGACACCCGGGCAGTATCATCCCGAGAACTGCAACTACATTAAAAAACACGATACACAACCAGGCAAAATGTATGGAACTAACCATCCTCTTCACAAACATTTGCGCAGGGTGCAAATGTTTGTGAAGAGGACAAAAACGCACCATTGCTGCCGCAGGCGAAGATGGCTTTTCGCCTGGTCAAACATATGGTTTGAAAGCTCACCACGTAACACATAATTAATGCCGAATGACACCATTGCCATTCCCATTACTGTGACAGATCAACTGGTGACGTTCAGCAAGCAGGCGGGCGGCAAGAGCCTGAATGAAGGGAAACTCTTCATTCCAGCTTGCATTAAAATCAAGATCCTGCCAGAACTCCGCCATGGCCCGATGCCCTGTACGCTCATACGCCAGCGCCTGCGAGAGCATTTCAAGCCGATCCAGCGCCTTGACCAGCCGCGCCTCAGGACTGCTGCCCTCGGCATACTCAGTCCACAACGCCAGGTACTCCTCGGCCTGAGGCAATCCCTCGAACATCTCACACAACGCCCGCCGCTCCGCTTCCTGCTTGACAGTTGACCCAAACAGGCGGCGGGCCGAGGCGGGCAGATCCCCGATCAACGCCTCAGCCATATCGTGCAGCAGCGCAATCGCCAGCAGTCGCCCCCGGTCCAGGTCAGGATGCTGATCACCCACAACCATTGCCAGAGCCGCAACACTGAAGGTGTGCTCCGCTATACTCTCGACATTCGTTAACCCACGCTGCAACCAGCCGGTACGCGGAAGATTCTTGAGGGTCAGCATCCGCGCATGAAGGTCTAAAATTGTCGCCGCTCGTTGATCGTTCATGGTCCACCTCGCTTGATGTATATCTCAAGGTACAAAGGGAATAGTTTGCCGACGAAACAGCAATCTGATGGACCGCGCTTCGTCAAGCAGAGAAGAGAGCCCAGAAACTATGTGAGACTTCTACGATACCTGGATTCTGGTCAGAGAAGAAATCAGCCCACTTCCGATAGAACGCCCTACGCACTAGCGTAGTAAAGCCTGGAGCAGCATTATCGCATGCGGTGCGCCGAACGTCAATACTTTCTGGTACAATTGCCCAAAAATCCGGTTAAACTGATACACGACTTACGCGGTCGGGTCCAAATCAGGTGTTCATCTGGATGAACGACCCGATTCGCCTCCGGCAGGGCGGAAGACTCCATCCTTTTTCACGAAATTGTGGCTCTCCGAGCCACAATTTCGTGAAAAAGAAACAAAAGTACCATGCTGCCGCAGGCGATTCTGCCGTTCATCGGGTGAAATGCCCGGTTCGATGAACCACCGCGTAAGTCCTGTGATAGTTATCGCTGTTTTGGGAGCGTCTGTGTGCATATTTTGTTAAACGGTACCTTCTGGGCTCAGCCCCTCGTCGGCAGCGGTCAGTATCTGCATGGTCTGGTCCGCTGGCTGCCATGTATTGCCCCACACCATCGTTATACGCTGCTGCTGCCCGCCACCCATCCACCAGGACCGCCACCACCACCGGGGGTGACAACGCTGACACTGCGTACACCGTTCGACGGGCGCAACAAAAACCTGGCAAAACTCTGGTTTGAGCAGGTAAGCATTCCCCAGGTTGCCCAACTGCTCGCTGACCAGCGCGACACGATTGTGCATGTGCCCTACTTTGCCCCACCCTTACACTGTAGTATACCTGTTATTACAACGGTTGGCGATATTATTCCGCTACTGCTGCCGGAATACCGGGGCGGTCCGCATGTACGCGCGTACATGGCACTGGCATCGCGCGCGCTCCGGCATACTTCCCATATTCTGACCTTTTCCGAGCGCAGCCGCTGGGATATCGCCGCCTACTTCGACATTTCGTTGCAGCGGATTAGTGCCATCCTGCTCGCCGCCGACGAACGCTACACACTGCAGGATCGCGCCGCCGCCGCCGCACAGGTTGCTACGCGCTACGATTTGCGTGTACCATTCGTCTACTATGTGGGAGGACTGGATGCACGCAAGAATGTTGACGTGTTGATCCGCGCCTGCGCCCTGCTCCGCCAGGATCAAACCTGGTCACAGCAGCCGTTTACCCTGGCAATTGCCGGGCGGCCGCTGGGCGGCAACCCGCGCCTCTTTCCCGATCTGGATAGCGTTATCGCGGAAACCGGAACGGAGGAGTGTGTGCGACGTATCGAAGTACCACACGCAGATGGGCCGCTACTCTACCGGGCATGCACTATCTTTGCCTTCCCCAGTCGCTACGAGGGGTTTGGGCTGCCACCCCTGGAAGCGATGGCATGCGGCGCGCCGGTTGTGGTCAGCAATGCCAGCAGCCTGCCTGAAGTCGTTGGTGAAGCAGCATTGACCGTTCCGCCTGATGATGTGGCGGGCTGGGCTGCCGCACTAAGTCGCCTGCTGAGGGATGCAGCGCTCCGGGAGGAACTGCGCACCCGGGGCTTGCAACAGGCAGGTTATTTCTCGTGGCAACGCGTGGCGGAAGAAACAGTACAAAGGTATGAGAGCGTGCTGTAACGTTTCTCCAATGTATGACGTATACTGAGTGTAACAGAAATAGGGCACGTAACCCTTCACCGTAAGGAGGTTTTTGTGACGGCCGAAGACCTATCTACTCTAACTACCACCTGCACGACCTGCCACAACAGCAACTATATCGACTGTCCCGAGTGCCAGGGTGAGCGCATCGTCCACTGTCTGCTCTGTAACGGGACCGGCAAGAACCGCGAGACCGGCGCGCGCTGCCTGCAATGCGCCGGTGACGGCAAAACGCGCTGCCTGCGCTGCAATGGCGTCGGAGAAATCCGCTGCCCCGACTGTCGGAGTGCGCGGGTGTTGGGAGCCTGAAATCAAGTGCGTTCATACACCAGGAAAAGAATGTGCTAATCAGTAATCTGCGCCCCGATGATGCGCCGACCATCGAGCAAGCCGCCGCACTCCTGGTCACAGGTTTCCGCCGGCACTGGCCGCACGCCTGGCCAAATCATGCAGCGGCGCTGGCGGAGGTGCATACCGCCCTCGAACCGAACAAGATCTGCCGCACTGCCCACGATTCCGACGGCACACTCCTGGGATGGATCGGTGGTAGCCCCCAGTATGCCGGGCATGTCTGGGAACTGCACCCGCTGGTCGTCAATGTTGAGAGCCAGAGACGCGGCATTGGTCGTGCGCTGGTACGTGATCTGGAGGCACAGGTCAGCGCGCGCGGCGGCATCACGATTATGCTTGGCAGCGACGACGAGGAGTGTATGACCTCGCTCGGCGGAATTGATCTCTATCCGGATGTGCTTACACACCTGACCACGATCCACAACCTGCGGGGACACCCCTACGAGTTTTACCAGAAGTGTGGATTTGTGATTGTCGGCGTTATTCCGGATGCAAACGGACCCGGCAAGCCGGACATCTTGATGGCGAAGCGGGTCAGCCAGTGAAGAATTAAAAATAGCGGCGACAGGAGATTTCCTGTCGCCGCTACCATTTTCCTTCGTCAGCATCGGCAGAGCAAACACTCGACCAGGCATCACCCCACCGCAACCCGGCTACTTATTCTCAACATCACCTTTGACAAAGTTCGCCTTGATCAGATCACGGTTCATGCGGGCAATAAAGTCCAGGCTGATCTCTTTCGGGCAGACCGCCGAGCACTCGCCGATATTCGTACAGCCGCCGAAGCCCTCTTTGTCCATCTGATGCACCATATGCAGCACCCGATCATAGCGCTCGGGCTGGCCCTGCGGCAGCAGACCCAGGTGCCCGACCTTTGCCGCCGTGAAGAGCATCGCCGACCCATTCGGGCAGGCCGCCACACATGCGCCACATCCGATGCAGGCCGCGCCATCCATCGCCATATCGGCATTTTCTTTTGCGATCGGGAGCGTATTCGCGTCCGGTACACCGCCGGTAGATACGGAAACATACCCACCCGACTGGATGATCCGGTCAAACGAAGTCCGATCCACAACCAGGTCTTTGATCACCGGAAACGCCGTGGCACGCCAGGGCTCAATCGTGATGGTATCGACATGTTTGAAGCTGCGCATATGCAACTGGCAGGTCGTCGTCTGCTCCGGCCCGTGGGCAATCCCGTTGATCACCAGACCGCACATACCACAAATACCCTCGCGGCAGTCATGGTCAAAGGCAATCGGATTATCGCCCTTCGTGATCAGTTCCTCATTCAGAATATCCAGCATCTCCAGGAAGGACATATCCGGGCTGACATCGTCAAGCTTGTAGTTGACAAAACGCCCCCAGTCCTTCGGGTTCTTCTGTCGCCAGATGCGTAAGGTGAATTTCATAATCTATCACTCCATATCGTCACCGCGAACCGGGAACGCCGCCAACGCGCCGCTCCCGGTCCGCGGAGGTGCTACTTGTAACTACGCTGCGTCGGTTGGACATACTCGAACGACAGTGGTTCCTTATTAAGGATCGGCTTGTTGCCAACCCCGTTAAACTGCCAGGCCGCCACATAGCTGAAGTTGGCATCATCGCGGAGCGCCTCGCCTTCGGGGGTCTGGCTCTCTTCGCGGAAGTGCCCACCACAGGACTCGTTGCGGTGCAGGGCATCGGTACACATCAACTCGGCCAGTTCCATAAAGTCAGCCACGCGCCCGGCCTTCTCCAGCGACTGGTTCAGGTTCTCATTCTGGCCCGGCACATTGACATTCTCCCAGAACTCGGCCCGGATTTCAGGAATGCGCTGCAACGCCTTCTTCAGTCCATCCGCGCTACGGGACATACCACAATGTTCCCACACCACCTTGCCCAACTCGCGGTGGAAGGAGTCAACCGTGCGCTTGCCATTGATCGAGAGCAACTGCTTCATCCGGTCAGCGACTTCCGCCTCAACCTCGCGGCAGACCGGATTATCGGTGCTGACCTTATCAAAGCCGCCCTGGGCCAGGTAGTTACCAATGGTATACGGCAAGACAAAATAGCCATCGGCCAGACCCTGCATCAGCGCGCTGGCCCCCAGGCGGTTCGCGCCATGGTCCGAGAAGTTAGCCTCACCAATCACAAACAGGCCGGGAATGGTACTCTGCAGTTCATAGTCTACCCACAACCCACCCATCGTGTAGTGGATCGCCGGGTAGATGCGCATCGGCACCTCGTAGGGATTCTCGGCGGTAATCCGCTCATACATATCAAACAGGTTGCCATAGCGCTGGCGGATGACATTCGCGCCCAGCCGCCTGATTGCATCGGCAAAGTCGAGGTAGACCCCCAGGCCACTCGGCCCGACGCCCCGGCCCTCGTCACAGACCTGCTTGGCATTACGCGAAGCCACGTCACGCGGCACCAGATTACCAAAGCTGGGATAGCGCTCTTCCAGGTAGTAGTCCCGCTCACTTTCCGGAATTTCATGCGGCGCGCGGGTATCGCCGGCCTGCTTCGGCACCCAGATGCGCCCATCATTCCGTAGCGACTCACTCATCAGCGTCAGCTTCGACTGATGCTCACCCGTGACCGGAATACAGGTCGGGTGGATCTGCGTGAAGCAGGGGTTGGAAAAGAACGCACCCCGCCGGTGCGAGCGCCAGATCGCTGTGGTGTTACAACCCTTGGCGTTGGTAGACAGGTAGAAGACATTGCCATACCCGCCGGTCCCCAGCACCACCGCATCGGCAACATGCGACTCAATCTTCCCATTGACCATATCGCGGGTCACAATCCCACGGGCGCGTCCATTGATCACAACCAGGTCGAGCATCTCGGTGCGCGTGAACATCTTGACCTTCCCCGCCGCGATCTGGCGTTCGAGCGCCTGGTACGCACCCAGCAAGAGTTGCTGCCCGGTCTGACCACGGGCATAGAAAGTACGCGAAACCTGCGCGCCACCGAAGGAGCGGTTGTCCAACAACCCGCCATAATCGCGGGCAAAGGGAACACCCTGCGCCACACACTGATCAATAATGTTAACACTGACCTGGGACAGGCGATACACATTCGACTCACGGGAACGGAAGTCGCCCCCCTTCACCGTATCATAGAAGAGGCGATAAATGCTATCACCATCATTCTGATAATTCTTGGCCGCGTTAATGCCGCCCTGGGCCGCGATACTGTGGGCACGGCGGGGGCTATCCTGATAGCAGAAGCAGAGGACGTTATACCCGAGCTCGGCCAGGGTCGCCGCCGCCGAACCACCGGCAAGCCCCGATCCGACCACGATAATAGTATATTTCCGCTTATTAGCCGGGTTAACCAGTTTCATATCAAAGCGATGCTTATCCCAGCGCTGCTCAATCGGCCCCGAAGGAGCCTTTGACTCGAGGGTGACATTCCGAAACTCTGTTGTCGTTCGGGGCTCAGCCCGGGTGGTTGTCTCAGACATAATAGTATCTCTCCATCACTACGCAATAATATGTTCAGCAATACGTCCGGTCGCAAACGCTACGTACCCAGGGTGGTGGCTGTTTCCGGAGCGACAACGCCAACCAGCACCGCCAGCGGAAACGAAATATTCCCGATAATCACCACTGCTGTGAAAATCAGAGCCACCCAGCGCCAGAAGTTTGTCAACCCGGAGTTATTCCAGCCGATGGTCTGGAACATACTCCAGACGCCATGGAACAGATGCAAGCCCAACGCACCCATCGCCACAATGTAAATGAGCGAAACCCACCAGATGCTGAACCCGGCGACCACGTTGTGGTAGACATCACCATGAATAAAGTTGTTATGCAGGGTTCCCGTGGTAAAGTGCAGAATATGGTAGACAATAAACAGCGCGATAATGATCCCACCCCAGCGCATCGTGCGCGAGGCATACACATACAGCGGCTGCGCGCGGTTGCTCTGCTTGTAGCCGGCGGGCCGGCTGGTCCGCGCCTGATTGGTCAGAGCGGCTGCGGCCCAGATATGCAACGCAACGGCACCAAAGATGACGATCCGGGCAATCCAGAGCAGCGTACGTTCGGGGAACAGCGGATACCCCACGGTGCGCAGGAACTCACCATAGATGTTGTAGTCGTGTGCGCCGAAGTACATTTTCAGATTGCCGATCATGTGAATAAACACAAACCCGACCCAGATAAACCCGGTGATGGCCATAATGGCCTTCTTACCAATTGTAGACCGGTAGATGGACAACGCTCCTACCATGAGACTCTCCTTTCGCAGCTTTCCGGGGGTGGAAGACTGGAACAGCTATACCATTGCTTCAACCTGCCTGAGATTATGAATGAAAAGATATTTTGATTGATTATCATGCATAACGCGATGCAAAAGACCTCACCTGTTGCAAACAATTGCTACGACCTGCAAAATAGTGTCGAATAGTTATCGTGGGGAAATATTCAGGGATATTCTGAGCAACGTGCCAGTCCGCGCAACCAGGCTGTTTGTCCAGCGCCACACGCCGGAAGCAGTATCCGCATGCGAGGGTTAAAAGAACACCCGAGACAGCTTTGTCGGCGTCACAACGCAGTCCAGCCGCTCAGGATGGAGCCAGAACGAGGCGGGCACACAAGACCTTAAAGAGCCGTTTCTAGTTTCATATGCAACCATGTGTCGTATATTCACTATTATAGCCGAAAGTGACAGCCTTGTCTATCCGGGAGGGCTGTGCAATTCGGTGAAAAGATACGAACGAAAGCTGTTCTTTGGGAAAATTAGTACAATGAATTTTCGTGACAGACAAGCCCTGTATGAGTAGTATACGCTGATTCGGAACTACCGTACGGCAATCTTAGAGATCCGGTTGGTTTAGAAAAGATAACTGTTTTATATTTGTTCTTTACTCAATAATTGAGCAATCGAATTGATCACGTTTGAAAATAGAGGGTGTGTCCTTACTAATACCGATTTGTTGTCATAGCCACAGAGAACACCGAGGACACAGAGATGAGAAACGGAATGGGCTGCCGTTGCGCCCATTGCACCCGTTCCCGTTCATTGCTGGTTTGATGGCACATTGGTATAAGGCGAGAACCATTCACGTCACACGAGATACACGGTTGGTATGCAGACCGGGCGTTTAACCAGATGAACGGCAGACTCGCCTGCGGCAGCATGGTACTTGTTTTATCTTTTTCACAAAAAGATTCACAACGTGAATTTTTTTTTGAAAAAGCCTGGAATCTTCCGTCCTGCCAACGGCGATATCCCTCGCCAGACGCGGGATCACCAGATACATGGCAGCATTGGCCGTTTCGCGGTGTTCGCTCATGTCGTGGTGTTCGTGGTCCAAACGCCCACCGCGTAATACCGATTTGTTGTCAAACGTGCAAAAAAACCACCAGGGTCACAAAGAGCGTGAAACCGTGAACCTGATGCATACCCCAATCGTACCCACGATGCAGCCGTTCGTGTTCCTTCGTGTTCCTTCGTGTGCTTCGTGGTTGGTCTGATTGTTGCCGTTTGGAAGTCAAATTGGTATGAGGGCGGCATTTTGTGTGTTGTGTGAATACTGCGCAGGGATAAAGACGATCAGGATTACGAAAGGATGCAACCAGGCGAAAGGCGCGAAATATGCCTCACTTGCTTTTCGCGCTCTTCGAGTTCTTTCGCGGGATTCGTGGTCCTGCATGTACGCGGGGAGGACCGTCCACGAATGCACGAATGGGTTGTGCTGCTCCTATGCGCAGTTGCACGC
>DAOTVB010000089.1:0-11146 GCA_034436755.1 Chloroflexaceae bacterium
CAACACTGCCGCATGACGGACTGGTGCTGGATGCCGGTATTGGGACGGGGGCGCTGAGTGCTGCCCTCGCCGCACATGTACCCACGATGCGGATTGTGGGCGTTGATCTTTCCGCAGAGATGCTGGCATTGGCCCACCAGCGGGTTGCCGCCCTGGTTGACCTGCACCAGGTCGGTATTACCCGCTTACCCTTTCCCGATGCGCATTTCGACTTTGTGATGACGGCGCATGTGCTGGAACATCTGCCGGACGCGCTGGAGGGGATTGCCGAGTTGCTGCGTGTCCTGAAGCCGGGCCAACCCTTCCTGCTGCTGGTCACCTGGCCCTGCCCGATGACGCGCCTGCTCAGTTTGCGCTGGAACTTTGCGGCCCTCCCTGAGCGAACCATGCGGCGCTACCTCGAGGAAGCCGGTATTCCGACGGTCGCTGTGTCCACACTGACGCAACCGTTGCGGGCCGCGTATATGAGCCGGGTCTATGTGGGGCGCAAACCGGAGAGCTACGGTGGCCCGGCGGACCAACAACCAGAACGAGACGACTACCGATTATGCTATACTAAAGACAGACATTGATTCAAGGACACGACTTACATTGAGGAAATCTAGCCATGTCTGCGACCGAACCTGCTGCTCTGGCACTGGATTATCAGTCAGTGCAGTTCCGTACTTCGCTGGTGCTGCATGCTGACTGTTTTGAGTGGATGAGCCGTATTCCGGGAGATAGTCTTCACGCCATTGTCACTGATCCGCCCTATGGCGTGAAGGAGTATGACTTTGAGCAGATGGCGAAGCGGGCCAGTGGTCAGGGCGGCATATGGCGCATTCCACCCTCCTTTGATGGGAGCAACCGGGCACCGCTTCCACGCTTTACGGCACTCACGCCGAAAGAGCGGGCAATGCTCCAGCGGTTTTTTTATGAGTGGAGCAGGTTAGCGGTGCGGGCACTGCTTCCCGGCGGCCATGTGTTTATTGCCAGTAATGCTTTCCTGTCGCAACTGCTGTTCGCAGCACTGGTTGAGGGTGGGTTAGAGTTTCGGGGCGAGTTGATCCGCCTGGTGCGGACACTGCGGGGCGGCGACCGGCCCAAAAACGCCGAAGATGAATTCTCCGAGGTCTGCTCGTTGCCACGCGGCTGTTATGAGCCCTGGGGAATCTTCCGCAAGCCGCTACCACCGGGGATGAAGATCAGCGATTGTCTGCGCACCTATGGCACGGGTGGCCTGCGGCGGATCAGTGCGGAGCAGCCCTTCAGCGATGTTATTGTTAGCGAGCGGACGCCCCGGCGAGAGCGGGATATTGCTGATCATCCCAGTTTGAAACCACAATCCTTCTTGCGTCAGGTTGTTCGGGCCGCACTGCCGTTGGGGACGGGGCTGATCCTCGATCCGTTTATGGGTTCCGGCTCAACTGTTGCTGCCGCCGAAGCACAGGGTCTGGCCTGCATCGGCATCGAGCGGTTCCGGGATTATTTTGAAGTGAGTCAGCAGGCCATACCGCGACTGGCCGATCTACGGCTGGAAGCGGAGGTCGAGCAGTTGAATCTGCTGGATCTGGTAGAAGTTCAGGCTTTGTAGAGCCAGTTCGCCATCATCTTTTGATAGCCAGTATTGGTAACACTGGCAGTAATGGTACGGCGACTCTGTGCCGACCTACCTGAGAAAAGCCAGTCGCTTTTTGCCAGTTGCGCACCTACCACCTTCACAAACTTGAATGGTCTGGGTTGCGTATCCCGGGGGCGGTTACTATCGAACACAAAGACCATCAACCAGATATCCTCCGGATTATGTCCTTGCCAGCCGCGCGAATAACGCGACGCTTTGACCTCTATGCCAGTAGTCGAATGTTGTACCTCGTTGTTGGGAAACATTCCTGCTGGTATCAGATCAGGATGACCGTTATGGTATTTGTTTCGCGTAATACTGGCGCAGTGTTTGGGAATTGTCACTGTCATAAACTCGCCGACAATACTGCTGAAATTTGCAGGCATGAGCATTGAATCCAGGCGCGTTAGCCCTTTGCTGTGCAACTGGTTATTCACAAATCCCAGGAAGTCAAGGAAATCGGTCATTGCCGAAAAAACATGGTCAACTTGCACGCCATAGGGGAGTACCGCGTTCTGGTTGAGGTTCTTCACATTCAGGGCGATTGGAGTACACGCCTGTTGTTCGGTGTAGGTAGTCATGCTCGTGCTATACGTTTCATTCTTCCATTTCGTTTAGCACACTTTAATTGCCTCAAACTCCACATCACACGGCACCCCTGGAGCCACATGCATCACCCGGCCCGGCAGGTCCAGCACGATACCGGCAACGCTTTCGGGGCGTTCGCTCGGGTGCAGTTGCATATCGGGGCGGCGGCAGATGCAGTTGGGCGCACCCTCCCGGTCGCGTAGCAGTTCCATCAGCGCCGCCGGGTCAAGCGCACCACGCTGACGGGTCAGTAGCTCGCTGGCGCGGTCAAAGCGGGGCACACTGCTCGATGCCGGGTCAAGCGCGCGCTCCCCGGCGCAGGTTGTTTCGGCCAGGCAGTGGTTGGTGTGCGCCAGCAAGCCCTCCTGCGGCTCCAGTTCGCCCACCCCGTTCGGTGTCACCTCCAGGCTGACCGCCTGCCCGCCCGCGTCAGCCACGGAGATGCAGGAGGAGGCCGCGAAGGGCACCCGCGCAACGGCGGCGCGCACCGCCTTGCTGTCGGGCAGTTGCAGCAGGTAGCGCAAGAGCACATGAATCGGCAGGCCAGGGGTGGTGCCATCGGCATTTGAACTGAGAATGCTGAGGCAGACACCCACCCCCGCGTCGTTCAGGCCGATCTTGGCGATGATCCCCGCCTCAGTCAGCGTCAGGATGGTGGGATGGTCGGGGGCGGTGATGTGCAGCAAAACACAGGCCGCCCGCTGATCACCGGTCCAGTCCCAGGTCTGGGCCAGCAGCGTCGTACCGTTCGCCGTTGCCGCAGGCAGGGCCGCCACCGTTGTACACTCGCCCTGGTCGGGCGGCGGCATATCAAACATGGTCGTATCACCGGGCGTCAGGTCCGGCGTGTCGGCATGCTGCGGCACACCGATGGCCTGGTTGCGCGCCATAGCGCCGCGATAGTCGGGATGCGCTCCCGCCCGGCGGGGACCGGCCAGCAGTTCGGTGCGCGCGTTGAGGGCCACAAGCTCGGACAGCGTGCGCCCGGCACCCTCGGCGATGCCGCGGATCTCCGTCAGCAGGTCGGGCGTGTGTGCTTCCAGCAGCGGCACATAGGCCAGCGCCACCGTCTGCACGGCATTCCAGTCGCGCCCGTGGCGATAGGCAAACAGCCGGGCATAGCTGGCGATGCTGTGGCGGATCTGGTCGGCAGCCTGCGAGCCATACTGCACGCCGCGCGCATGTGGTTCGCCGGTTAGCTTTAAAATGGGAAACATCTGCTCTCCCCTGCTGTTCTGGCGGGTAAAGATTGACTTACAGGAGTTACGCGGTCGGCATGCAAACCGGGCGTTTGATCCGATGAAAACCCGCTTCGCCTGCGGCAGCATGGTACTTTTTTATCTTTTTCACAAAAATGTGGCTCTGCGAGCCACATTTTTGTGAAAAAGGAGGTCCAGTTCCACCCTGCCGGAGGCAAAATGTCCTTCCGGGTCCGTGACCGCGTAACTCCTGTGACTTATTCGGCTGGAAGCCGGAGCTACACCGCGTCTGGATGGATGTCGTAGCGCATGACCACGCGCTGTGCCGGGTCGAGGCCGTGGGCAGCCTCCCGGCGCACCCGCTCGGTCAGTTCGGGCGCGAGTTCCGCCGGGTCCAGCGCGCGAAATCCCAGGCGAGCATAGAAGGGCGCATTCCAGGGAATGTCACGGAAGGTAATCAGCGTTACGGCAGCATGCCCGGCGGCTGTGGCCCAATCACAGACGGTGGTGACCAACCGACGGCCCAGACCGCGCCGGCCATGGGCCGGGTGAACATCGACTTCCGCCAGATATGGCCCCACAGCAAACAGTTTCACCAGAGCAAAGCCCACCGGCTCACCTGCGGGCAAAAGTGCCACCCAGAGCAGTCCGGCGGCCTGTGCATGCTGCAGATCCTCCAACCCCACAGTTGTGTTCAGGAGGTGCTCCAAGATGCCCCAGGGCGCAAACTGCTGTGCTGCCGCCAGTTCAATCGCATCCAGGTAGGACAGATGCTCCGGTTGGGCCGGCGCGATGGAGTAGTCCGGCTCCACAGTTATGCTTCTCCCCGCAGCAACTCGCGTGCGCGCGCCGCATCACGCCCAATCTGCGCAACCAGTTCGTCGATCCCGCTAAACTTCCGCTCGCCACGCAGGTGGTGCAGAAATACCAGCCGCACCGTCTGCCCATACAGATTGCCCTGCCAGTCCAGCAGGTGGGCCTCAACCGTGCGCCGGGTGCCCGCAAAGGTCGGACGCGTCCCGACATTGGTTACGGCGGGTAGCGGCTCCGCATCAAGATAGACCTGGCAGGCATAGACGCCATCGGCGGGCAGGGCATGCACCGGGGCAACGGCGATATTGGCGGTCGGGTAGCCAATCGTCTGCCCACGCCGGTCGCCCTCCTCCACCGGGCCGCGAACCCAGAAGGGCCGCCCCAACAGCGGAATCACGCCCTGCACATCGCCCGCGTAGAGGCACTGGCGCGCGCGCGAGGCGCTGACCGGCGCGCCCTCCAGTTCAACGGGATCGACCGTGCCGACGGTGTAGCCCAGATCCTGCCCGATCTCCCGCAGACGCGGGACATTGCCTTCGCGCCCCCGGCCCAGTGCAAAGTCGCTCCCCACCCAGAGTTCGCGCAGCGGCAGAGCCGCGCAGATCCGGCGCATATAGTCGGCGGCGGGTGTGCTCATGGTTTCGCGGGAGAAAGGGGCCACAACCAGCAGATCCGGGCCGAGTTGCCCGAGCAGTTCGCTCCGCTCGTCCAGGCTGGTCAGCAGGTAGAGCTCTCGCTCCGGGCGAATAACGACATCGGGATGCGGCTCAAAGGTCAGCACCGCGCTGAGGCAGCCGAGTTCCCGCGCGCGTGCAACAGCCGTGCGCACCAGACGCTGATGCCCCAGGTGAACGCCATCAAACTTTCCGATTGTCAGCACCGTTGGCCGGTCGGTGAGCCGCGCTTCAAGTGAGTGGGCAATCTGCACAGTTGATAGATCCTGATTAACGGTTACGGGTTAACGGTTACGGGTTAGGGGTTACTGCAGTTTACCCGTTCACCGCTAACTTTCAATTGACTCAACGTCTGAGTCGTAATGCGCCAGAGTTAGGGGTTACGGCAGTTTAACGGTTAACCGTTAACCCCTAACCATTAACCCCTACTCCTATTATACCGGCTCCTGGGCCAGTTTTTGCAGTTCATAGAGCTTGGTCATGGCCTCGATTGGTGTTAACTCATTAACATTCAGCCGCTTGAGATACTCCACCACCGGATTCGGCGCAACATCGAACAGCGATGGCTGGACCGTCGCAGGCGGCGGCGCGGCGGTGGCGGTTTCGTCCGTTGTCGGCGCGGGTGCATGATCGGCGGTTGCGGCAACCGGCTCAGGTTGGGCGGCAGGTGGCGGGTTGCCATTGCCCGCGCCGCGCTCCAGGTCGGCCAGCAGTTCACTGGCGCGCCGGATCACCGGGCGCGGGATGCCCGCCAGTTCGGCCACATGGATGCCATAGCTGCGATCCGCGCCCCCGCGCCGCAACTCGTAGAGGAAGACCACATGCCCCTCCTGCTCAACCGCGGCCATGTGGTAGTTCTGCACGCGTGGGAGCAGGTGCTCCAGGGCCGTCAGTTCATGGTAGTGCGTGGCAAAGAGCGTGCGGCACTGCAGGCGCGGTTCATTGTGGATATACTCCACCACCGCGCGGGCAATCGCCATGCCATCGTAGGTACTGGTGCCGCGGCCCACCTCATCCAGGATGATCAGGCTGCGGCGGCTGCTCTGCGCCAGGAGCGCGGCGGTCTCGGTCATCTCAACCATAAAGGTACTCTGGCCGGTGGCAATATCATCCTGCGCGCCGATGCGGGTGAAGATCCGATCCACCAGCCCGATGGTTGCCGTTTCGGCGGGTACAAAACTGCCTACCTGCGCCATCAGCACAATCAGGGCCACCTGCCGCAGCACGGTACTCTTACCCGCCATATTTGGCCCGGTGATGACCAGCAACTGCTCGGCCTCCGTGTCGAGGGCGGTATCGTTGGGCACAAACGCCTCATCCAGCACCTGCTCCACCACGGGATGCCGCCCGCCGCTGATCTGCAGGCGCGTACTCTCGTCCAGCACGGGACGGGTGTAGCGCCCACGCACGGCGGCTTCACCCAGGGCCGCAAACACATCCACCCGCGCCAGCGTCTGTGCCGTTGTCCGCAGCCGGTCGGTGTAGGCCATCAACTCCTCACACATGCGCCGGAAGGCCTCGCGCTCCAGTTCCACCAGTTGCTGCTGCGCATTGAGCACAATTCGCTCATACTCCTTCAACTCGGCGGTGATATAGCGCTCGGCATTGACCAGTGTCTGCTTACGCTCATAGTGTCTGGGGGCCTGTCCCGACTGCGCTTTGGGCAGTTCGATATAGTAGCCAAAGACCTTGTTGTAATCTACCTTGAGCGACTTGATGCCGGTGCGTTCCCGCTCGCGCGCCTCCAGGCTATCGATAAAGTTCTGCGCCTCGCGGTTGGCGGCGACCAGTTGATCCATGCCCTGATCAAAGCCGGGGCGAATCACCCGGCGTGGGCGCTCGCCGCCCTCCTCACAGCGCAGATAGTTGGAGGTACCCAGTAGCGCCGGCGGATCATCATCCAGCGCGCGCTCCAGCAGCGCCAGCACCTCCGCACAGGCATCCAGCACCTCCGCCGATGGACGGGAAGCGGCACCTGCAGCGCCGGCGCCGGCGCCGGATGCCGGTTGCAACGCGTCCAGTGCTTCTTCCTCTTCCTCTTCACCAAAGAGATCATCACCCAGGACGCGAGGAGCCGGTTTGCCGCGCTCGCGCACCACCGCCGCGCCATTCTGCGCCGGTTGCGACCCCCGGTTTTCCGTTCCGGGTTCGGCAGCGCCCAGCACGGCTACCTGCTCGCCAATCGCCGCAGTCACGGCGGGAATTGCGCGCAATGCCTGCCGCAGTTGCACCAGATCGCGCGGCGTCGCCACACTGACGCCCTGGATAATCCGGTTAACCGCCCGCTCCATATCGCCAATCTCACCCAGCGCCCGGCGCAGTTCCGCCCGCAGCAGCGTATCATCCACACAGGCCGCCACCGCCGCCTGCCGCGCGTGCAATGCCGCCAGATCGAGCAGCGGCTGCGAAAGCCAGCGCCGCAGCAACCGCCCGCCCATCGGCGTACGCGTGCGGTCCAGCACACCAATCAATGCGCCCTTCGCCTTGCCGCTGCTGCCCTCCAGAATCTCCAGATTGCGCCGGGTCTGCGGGTCGAGGAACATAAACGCGCCCGTGGTGTAACTGCGCAGCGTGGTGATCTGTGCAGCAGTAGTGCGCTGGGTCTCGTGGATGTATTGCAGGGCCGCGCCGGCCGCGCGCGTCGCCAGCGGCTTCTGCTCTAGCCCGAAGCCGGCCAGCGACTGCACCCCAAACTGCTGGAGCAACGTATCGCGTGTCGTGACCGCCTCCCAGCGCCAGGCGGGCAGCGGCGTGACATGCCCATTGGTCCAGCGCGCGGCATTCTCCTGCTCCAGGCGGCGCGCAACCCGCTCGTGGGGCATCAGCAGTTCGCGCTCGTCCTTTGTCATCGGAGCCAGATCGTGCGTCAGACGGGCGGTGGTGGGCGACAATCCCGGCAGCCGCAAATTTTCGTCGTCGGGAACCAGCACCTCGGCCACCTGCAGGCGCACCAGTTCGCCCTCCAGTTGCACCGCCGCTCGCTCGCCGCTAAACTCGGTAGCGGCAAACTCCCCCGTACTCAGATCGGCATAAGCCAGACCAATCTGCCCCTTCTCGGCAATCACGGCGGCCAGGTAGTTATTTTTATTGGTGGGCAGCAACGCCGTGTCGAGCAGCGTGCCGGGCGTAATCACCCGGACAATTTCGCGGTGGGCGACGCCGCGCTGCTTCCCGATCTGGTCCACCCCGGAGGCAAACACCGAGCGCGGGCGGGTGTCTTTTTTGCTCGAGGGGGTTTCGCTCATCTGCTCGGCGATGGCGATGCGGTAGCCCATATTGACCAGCCGGGCCACATAACCTTCGACGGCGTGGTAGGGCATACCGGCCATTGGCGCAAAGAGCTTCTGCTCCTCTTTGGGCTTCGACTTATCGACCGCGTAGTCTTTGCGGGTCAACGTCACATCCAACAGTTCGGCTACCAGCTTGGCATCGTCGTCAAAGGTCTCGTAGAAATCGCCCAGCCGGTAGAGGAGAATCGCGTCCGGATTCTGGGCCTTGAGCTTCTGGTACTGGCGGTACCACTCGTGGAGTTCAAGTTTAGCCATCGCGTGCTGCTCCCATCCTGCGCACTATGCTCGTACTTCCGGGTCCGTACTCAATCGTCGGGATGTGCCATATTATAGCACAAATGGGCGTTGTGATGTGTAAGAGATAGGGGATATGTGTAAGGTTACAACTGATTAGCGCACACATGTCAGATCCTCCGGGCCGTTTTTCGGCAATTGCTATTCACCGCAACTATCCGCCGGAGGGTGCTAACCTGATTGTAACATTGATATAGCATTCTCAATGTGTCGTCGTGCCGCCTGATGAACGTTGAATGTTGCATCCAGCTATCGCCGCTCAGGCGTCCCGGCTTCAGCCGGATCAGGCGTTCCCGGCAGCATGGTACTGTTTTTATCTTGTTCACAAACATGTTGCACAAAGTGCAACACGTTTGTGAACAAGAATGGAATCTTCCGCCCTGCCGGAGGCGAATCGGGGCGTTCATCCAGATGAACATCTGATTTGGAACCGACCGCGTAAGTCGTGTCAACGCGTCACCAGTTTGTTCTCTGGTCTTTGTTCTCGGTTCTCTAACAACACGGCGTATGCTATCATATCAGTACGATGAAAGATTACATCTACACGACAGGACTTACGCGGTGGCTGTACCAATCAGACATCTACTCCCACAAAGGTAGTCTTCACCTGCGGTAGCATGGTACTGTTTGATCTTTTGCACAAAATGTACACTTTATGCAAATTTTTGTGCAAAAACATAGAATCTTCCACCCTGCCGAAGGCGGGATTTCTGCAGGGTTCGTGGCCGTGTAACGCGTGTATAAGAAAGAGAGACAGCCTTTGATCAAACTTAAGGAACCCTACCAGCCACGGCCAATTCGCTTCCTGGAACTCTGGCAGGTAGCGGACTGGCGGTTGAAAGTCTATGGCATTGCTTACCAGCGCCCGCTCCCCCGACCGGAACTGGTTGCGGCGGCCAAAAAAGCCGCGCATGCGCAACTCAGCCAGGTGTGCAATGATTACGAGCACTACGGCGTCGGGTTTCTCGGCGTTCACGATGGGCGTGAGAGTAACTTTGTCTTTGTTAACTTCTGGGCCGACGAGAACGAACTGCATCACCATATCTATGTCTCACCGCAGGCGAAACCGGCGCGGCTGGTAGAGGTGACGGCAAGCGGGTTGCTGGCCTGTGTCTGGGATCTGCGGGTCATCTGCTTTGAACGGCAGTCCTGGATCGATAGTATGCTGCGCAACCCGGATGGCTCCAACCTGGAACAGTACCTGGCCTGCCAGTTGAACGAAGATGTCTGAAATGTCTGGCCCAGTTGTAATGCCCTGGTAGCTCACATCGGGTAGTATGCGATTGCTACGCGGGTAGCGATGGCAGGCGGTACGCCTGCCGCACCAGATGATTACCCTGTCGTCTGGCCCCGAGTGGACCGGCGATGGTCAGGACTGTACCAAACCTATGTGGACACAAACGCTGCTTCGATGGACCCGACCCACACGCCTGGGACCAGTGCGCATTGACTGGCTGATGCTGGTGCTGGCAACGCTCATTGGTGGGGCGCTCTGCTGGGTCAGCCTGACGCGTTACAATGGCTACCGCGTCTGGATGCAAGACCTGGGGAACATGGCGCAGGCGATCTGGAGTGTCACCCAGGGACACCCGCTGGAGTTTACCTATATCACCGGCAATGTCAGCCGTCTCTCGCTGCACGCGGAGTTTTTCTACTTTCTCCTGGTGCCGCTGTATGCCCTGCTCCCCGATCCGCGCACGCTCCTGGTATTTCAGGCGCTGCTCTTTACCCTTGGCGCATGGCCGGCCTACCGCATGGGTCTCCGCGCGACCGATAGTTGGGCGGCCGCCCGGGTGGTAGCGCTGATCTACCTCTGCTACCCGGTAGCCCAGTCTGCCGTGCTGTTTGATTTTCACGGCGATACGCTGGCGCTGCCGTTGCTCCTCTTTGCGCTCGATGCACTGGAGGCGCGCGCGTGGCGCTGGTACACCTTCTGGACCGTGCTGGCCCTGATGAGCAAAATGTATGTCGCCGTCCCGGTAGCAATTGTGGGATTGCTACTGCTGCGCTCCGCCGAAACCCGCCGGGCCGGCCTGCTTACGACTGCCGGGGCCGGGCTCTACTTCCTCTTTGTCTTCGTTGTCATTCGCTCCCTCTTTGCCCCCCCGGATACATTTGGCGGGATGGGTGGGGTGAATGCGTATCTGCAATTCTATTTTGATCTGGCGGAGATTGAGCCCGATGCGATTGTGGTTCGGCTGCTGTACGCACTGGTTGTTTTTGGTCCCGCGCTGCTCCTGACGATATGGCACTGGCCCCGGTTACTGCCGGGCCTGATCGTTGCGCTGGCGGCGTTGATCAGTACCAGACCAGATAGTGCCAGTATTCGTTCAGCACACTATGCCATGGTGGTGCCGTTTATTATCTGGGCAGTTGTAGCGACCTTGCCCTACTTGTGGCGACAGCGGCCATTGGTGCGCTGGATGCCAACCGGAATTAGTCTGGTAGTCTGCATACTGCTCAGTTCCTGGCTGGCGCAAACACTCCTCTTGCAGGAGTTGCAGCGACCACACGAGCCCCCCCGCGATCTGACGCTACGCAGCCGGCGCGACTATCTGCGGGACCGCTGGCTGGCGGACATAACTGCCACACACATCCCCGCTGATGCGCCGGTTGCCGCATCGCTCTTTTTTACGCCGCGCCTGCTGCACCGCGAAACTCTTTTTCTGACCCGTTTTCCCGGCTATA
>DAOTVB010000090.1:0-67916 GCA_034436755.1 Chloroflexaceae bacterium
GTAAAGAACCGTAGCGACATCTGCTGAATATGGCGATAGAGGGCACGGCGTAGGTCATACATAATACCCTGGCTGATACGGGCACTGAGGTACTGTTGCCATACATTGAAAACCCCATTGAGCACCGGCACTGCAATCATACCCCCAGCCAACCAGTTTAGCCGCCGGAGATCTCCGCCTGGCAATGCGTGATCGATCAGATCGCGGATAAGTAGCGGTGGTATGAGGGTTATCATTGCCATGAGGATAATAACGCCTGATAAAACGAAAATACGTAATCGGTATGGTCGCGCATACTGCCATACCCGCCAGAGCAAGGCCCGGTTAATGGGGGGTGGGCGATGTTCTTTGTCATGGGCCACAAATGCGAACCAGCTACTGTGGATAGACATAGCATTCCCCCTATCGAACTATGATCGCCATGGGCGACCAGTACGCTGCAAAAGCCACAGTGCGAGCGTGACAAGAACCACCGTCAACCCAAGAACCAACAACTTGGAAAACATCCAGGGCGCAGAAGCACTCGCAGCGACGCAGGCAGCGGGGGTATCGTTACAGGGCACGGAGGCGCGCGCAAACAGGTAGAATGGCCCCGTATAGGTACCTTTGGTGGACTGTTCGAAGAACCAGTAGATCAGTGGCACCAGGAACGCGATCGCCGAACTGTGGACGATCAGACCCACCGTCATCCCAAGCATTCCCAGGAACAACGTCGGCGGAAGCACCACAAATAAGGCCTCGCCCCAGTTAAGGGGTGCATACGTCACATGTAACTCAGCAAACAGCAGTAGTAGAACCAGAATGGTTATCACAACCGCAACAGCGAGCCGGGCAAGCAGCAAGTTTTGCCGTGGGAATGATTTTGTTAACCAGAGGTTAGCCATGTGGTTTTCCCATTCCTGGGAGACCAGATTGGCACAGATGAGAATACCGATGATTGGGGCAAACGTTTCGGAGATACGCAACGCCCAGTACACACGTTCCCACTCGGGACCGGCGGGCAGAAATAACACCACTGGTAAGAGCAGGGCAATTATGGGCGCGATCCAAAGATTGACCCGCCAGATCAGGCGTGCCTGATAGTAGATCAGGGCCATGGTAGGTGATAGCGTCAATGCCTTCATTACATTCCTCACAGACTATTTAATCGCTGCAACCAGCGCTTCCAGGCCGGGAGCGATTGCTGCTCTGTTAGCGGAGTTACCCGGACAAACATGCCATAGCCCCGTCGGTGCCGATAAACCAGCACACATAACCCCAGCAAAGCAGCCGTCAGCACGAGATAGAGCAGTCGATTGATCCACATTTCGCCTTGATGGCTCTGGAGCAGGCTGTAACTCTCGGGTGCGAAGAGCAGATCTGCCCGGAAAAACCAGAAGGTGAGAAACTGCGTGCTGCCGGCATCCTGAAACATGCTGAACTGTGTTACGGTATAGACCCAGTAGAAGAAATAGATCAACAAAGTTCCGACACTGTTTTGCAACAATAAACTGAGCGCCAACAGCAGTGCGGTACCGTACAGCAGGGATATCCCAACGGCCGGGAGAACTGGGAGCAGGAAGTCGCTTATGGCAAAGGGAAGATCGAACTGCACAGCCAACTGGTAGGCGCGCCCGGCTCCCACCAGGATCAACCCGGCAAGCAGGCTGCCCCAGGTCAGCACTGCGCCAAGATATTTGCCGATTACGTACTGCCAGGAGGTGATCGGTTGGGCATTAATCAGATCTACCATATCCCAACGGCGGTCACGCTGCCAGATAAAAGCCACGATAAAACCAATGAATAAGGTACTGCTCAACCCAACCCGGTCAATAAACTTCCAGGCGGTGTAGGTACTAAAACTAGCCACTTCCAGCGCCTGGCGGGCTAGCGCCGCACGATCAAGGGGTTCGCCACCGGGTACCGGAATGATAATTGGCTCAGGCGATGTTGCCTGCATTGCATATGAATGAAAGATTGACAGAACATCGCCAATGAGGAACGCGAAGAGGACAAGTGCGACTAACCAGAAGGTCAGGCTGCGGTACTGCATCCGCACTTCGTATGCCGCAATATCCCAGATGGTTTTCATACACACTCTACTTTGTTCATCAGATACATATACCCATCTTCCATCGTTGGTGATGTCGTGGTCGCCAGCGGTGAGGGAGCAGCGTCGGCAAGCATGCGAATACGCCATCCATTGTCATGGCGTACTGTACTTAAGATGTGATAGCTTGCTTGAAGTTGTTCTAACTCGTTCTGTGTGGTATCAATTACCCAGACCTTGTGCTGTGCAACACTGGTGAGTTCGTTCGGTGTACCGCGCAGCAGCACCTGCCCGCGATTGAGAATGGCAAGATCGTTGCAGGTGCTGGCAATATCCTCAACAATGTGGGTTGAGAGGACCACAACCCGATCACTACTCAGGCCGGCTAACAAATTGCGGAACCGTACACGTTCGGCCGGATCAAGGCCTGCAGTCGGTTCATCGACTATCAGTAACTTTGGGTTGTTCAGCAGCGCCTGCGCAATCCCCAACCGGCGTTTCATACCTCCAGACAGCGTACTCGTGCGCTGCTTGCGCTGCTCAGTCAGGTTGACCTGTTCCAGCAACGCATCAATACGCGCTTTGCGCCGGGTACGCAGTCCGCTAAGCAGTGCAAAGTAATCGAGAAACTCTACGACCGTCATCTGGGGGTAGGCATTAAAATTCTGTGGCAGGTAGCCTAAAATATGGCGAATTTCGGTTGGGTTTTGTCGGATTGAGAAGTTATCAATATGAATATCACCCTCGGTGGGCGGTAACAGAGTTGCCATAATCTGCATTAAAGTCGTTTTCCCCGCCCCATTGGGGCCAAGTAAGCCAAACATACCTTGATGCAGATCCAGTGACACGTTCCGCAGGGCGTGCTTACCGCCGGAATAGCATTTACTAATGTTTGTGATTGTTACATCCATAAGCATCCTCTTGACTTCTAACGACAGGTGGGTCGTCCGGTGTTTGCGTTGTCGCCCCGGTGGACCAGCGCCTGACCAGTGCAGCTAAACTCTTGATTGAGAAGAAATGTTCAATAGTTAATTCCTCGTCGGGAATAGAAAATCTATATCGATGTTCCAGGGTGTCGATAAGAGCAATGGCATTTCTCGGATCTAGTTTGAATATTGGGTCAAGTAATGGTGTATGTGACAGTGCAGTAACCTGGTCTCCAGATAGGTTCAGTGTATCGGCAACAATCATACACACCTCGCGCTCTAGCGCTGTTTCGATTGATGCGCAGTGTATGTACTGTTGTTGAACCTGTTGCGCCTGTAGAAATGATTTTTGGAAGAAATCATCTCCTATGAGTTGTGCTTCGATACATGCGTCATTCCATCCCACTGACGAGGCGTGGCGTTTTAACAAATCACTCATAGCATTAAACGTGATTCCGGGATAGATTTGACGTATGAGGGCAACAATTCCTGTGATGTGTGGCGCGGCATAGCTGGTTCCGCCTACGAAGGTATAACGTCCGTTCACATCGGCGACACGCTGCATATCACCCCGAGCAATGCACTGGATCGGATGCTGGGGACGAAAGAGATAGCTATACCTGCCATAGACCCGCCCCCCGGCAACCCCAAACACATTTGTTTATATTGTGAGTTGTTCGGTGTGGTTGAAAAGGTAGTATACGTCTGTGTTAGAGGGTTGTCATGAGGCTAAAGTCACGTTGTACCATATGACTTCACTCCTAACTCTGGTGGATTAGACAGTCTCGTCGTGCTCTGGGTTAACTTGCATATGTTGCCAAAACCATGCTACTGCTTCAGCCCGGGTGCGAACGCCGAGTTTGGCATAAATGTTACTGATGTGGTTCTTGACTGTGCCCTCGGCCAGGCTCAACGTGACGGCAATCTGGGGATTATCGTGCCCCTGGGCTACCATCTGCAACACCTGCTTTTCACGTGTACTTAGATATTTTTGCGGTGATATCGCCGCCTGCAATGCTGTCTGTTGTCGCTGCATAAGCCGGGTGGTCACGCGCCGGCTCAACCAGCCGGTTTCACCTCGCGCAACACCGCGCACCGCATCGACAATCGATGTTACCGCTTCATCTTTGGTGAGATAGCCGGCTACCCCGAGTTCCAGGAGGCCAAAGATATATTGTGCATCATCGTAGGCGCTGAGTGCCAGAATGCGTGCAGTCACGCCGTATGCCTGCAACTGACGTGTAACTTCGACGCCATTCATGCCGGGAAGTTCCATGTCCAGTACGATTACATCCGGCTGTAGCAGCACGAGTTCTTCCAGCGCCGTTATGCCATCCCCAATCTCTGCAATGACAACTATATCGGGCAACTGCTCAAGCAGTTGTCGTATCCCTGTCCGTAACACGGGATGATCATCAACCAGCACGACTCGAATGGTTTGCATAGTCTCGGCCTCTTCTGTTGCATTGGGTTAGTTATCTCACCAGACGGACGTTTGATCGGGGATTTTTGCGTGTGTTGAAATATTCTCCGCTTCTTGGGCTGCTGCGCGTGGTAATATGGCCTGCACGACTGTCCCGGCTCCTGGTGCCGAATTTACGATAAAGCGTCCCCCAACCGCTTCCATCCGTTCCGCAGCACCCAGTAATCCCAGATGGCCCTGGCGTGCCAGGTCGATCCAGCGTGCTGGCACCCGGAATCCACACCCATCATCACGCACCTCCAGAACGACTTCCTGATCATCTAAGTGCAGCCGCACCAGCGCCCAGCGTGCCTGTGCGTGGCGGACAGCGTTCTGCAACGCCTCCTGATAGACGCGAAACAGCGCCAGGCGTGTCATGGTTGGTAGTATTTGACCGTCAGACATCAAGTCACAATCAATGTGCAGTGTGGAATGGATCGTTCTCACGCTGTCCAGGTGCGAGCGAATAGCTTTTTCCAGTCCAAAGGGTACCAGTACTGATGGGCGTAGTTCACCACAGATTGTACGCAAGGTATGGGTGGCATTTTGTAGCGTTGTTTCCACCTGCTGCAATGTCATACACGACACCTGATATCCTGGTTCACGCTGAAGCGCACCGATGCAAAAACTGATACTATAGATATCCTGCAACGGACCATCATGCAGGTCTTGCGCCAACCGCAACCGCTCTGCTTCACGACTCTCAACCAGCCGCTGCTTGACTTCAATCAGTTCGTCGCGCATCTGCTCGACCTGCTGCAATTGATCGCGTAGTCCTGCCACAAGCCACATATTCTCGGCAGCAACTGCGGCCTGCTGTACCAGCGTTACCAGGATCGCCTGGTCTTCATGCACGAGGAAGTCTCCCCCTCGTCGGTCGCCCAGCACCAGCAGGCCGTGCAGCTTCCCGTTTCGTACCAGTGGGAGCCAGAGTTGTGCCTGCGACGCTGACAATAGTGTATGCTCTGCCGCTACCAACAAACTGTCGTTTAGAGTCGCATAGAGATCGGCCTGTCGATATAGGTTTGGGGTTACCCGCAACATGCAGGCCAATGCCCCATCAGCCGGCAGATGCAACGTGACGAACGAGGTTAACTCTGTGCCGTAACAACCTTTCCCCACCAGCCATTGCCCATCAGCCCAGAAACAAACAGCGCTGCGAAAATGCATTGCCTGCATTGCGTCTAGCAGTTGACCCACCATGTGATCACTATCACGCGTCTGGATTAATTCGGCGCTCACAGCCTGCACAATGCTGCGGTAATCGTACCATCCCCCGTAAAACAGGTAATCAACCCGATGCTGCACCCTGCTTCGGATCGGGACAAACAGGACTGCAACCAGGATCGCCAAACCGCTGCCGATAAGGGCATAGTTCCAGAAGGAGAGCAGTGGAAAGAGATGATTAAGAATGCCATATACCAGAGTATATATCCCTATCCATCCAGCACTAAGTATGCCATATACCACGCTATGGTTAATAAGTCGGTCAATCCATCCCAGATTATCGTGGAGCACAACATAGGCATAGCTGATGGGCAGGAGCACAAGAAATGGAAAAGTTCCGAAATAACTGATCACTGGTATGCCCCACAGCAATTCCGGCAAGAATGACAAACCAAGCATGGGTAGCAGACTGAGCGTCATCCCGACCAGCATTACCCGCAGACGGCGATGATCCGTAACGCTGGTTGCCGTACTTGGCCGGTAGAGCAGTCCCAGTGCTCCCAGGAGCATAAGCGCAACCAGTCCCCGCTGCCCGGTACGCACTGCGGGTGGTATAGTATGCACCAGCACGAATATGAGCAGTGTCACGCCAATCAGCCCCGCGGTCACGCCATAGATTGCACCCACCAATCGACGCTGCAAACGTTGGGGCAGCGGACGGGGAAAGAGCGTATAAAAATGGAACATGACGGCTGCCGAGAGTGGCAACAGGATCGTAAAAGCCATAATGCCGACCGGAACATTGAGCACCGAGAGCAATCCCATCGCCAGCAGTGTGGCTATGATTTGGCTCATAAGCAGAAAGAGTTGCGCTACCCGCTGCCGCGGATGCAACATCCAGGTGATCAATCCTATCCCCCAGAATACCAGACTGATCAGTAGGGGTTCAAGCAGGAACAGGCGTATCCGGCGTGGCGGTGTCGTCAGCCTGAACGCGACAGATAGCGACTCACCCGCCCGAACAACCGTCAAATCGACCCGTTCACCCTGCACTTTGCCGAAATAGGGCGCAACTTGTATCTGCCACGGCTGCCCATCAATGGCAACCACCCGATCGCCAACTTGAAGACGACTCTGCGCCGTGGGACCGGCAGGGTCAATTGATGTGATGTGGCCGGTCGTAATCCAATCTAGCCCATCATAGGGATGCTCCCAGGCAATGTGGATGGCCCACCCGATACTCCCCAGCGTACTCAGGGCAAGCAGGAGTGCTAACAGCATGTCCTGACGCAAGAGACCTGACACTGGCCCACACCTATACGGAGATCTTGTTCGCTTAGATTTATTCCGGTACATAGGCCCATGTTAGCGCAATCCCGGCAGGTGTGCAACCCATTGATGCAAGGGGGCAATTTGTGCCGGCGCACCAGTGACCGCCGCTAATGCTGCCGATGCCCGTTGATGATGGCGAGTAAACTCGATCTGTATATACAATCCGGCGCCGAGTGCGTTAATCAAGCTACGTGCCTGTGCTTCAGCATCGCGGTCATGTGGAGCCTGCAAGAGAAGTTGTTCCAGTCGGGCCCGTTCAGCGGGTGACGCAACTGCCAGCGTATAGCAGATTGGGGCCGTGCGCTGGCCCTGGGCCAGATCACCGCATCCGGCAGAGGCCCGGAGCCCGGCCCAATCGTTTGCAAGCTGAACCAGAATTCCTATATGATGACCCAGGGTAGTATATACCTGGAGATCGGCATCTGGAAGGCCGGCACACACGGCTCCGGCGCGTGCCGCGAATGCAAAAAAGGCTCCCGATTTGGCCTCCATGATCGCGGTATAGGTCGCAAGGTCACGGTCAGTCTGTCGCTCCAGATCCCAGTGCTGACCACCGGCCATGCGGAAGAGGGTATTCATGAAATCATCTACCAGGTTCGTCCGTTGCTCCAGGGGCAGTCTGGACAGCGCCAGTTGCGCCAGGGCGATGAACCCTGTTGCAAGATTAATAACACGTGGTGGATCGGTCAAAGAAGAAGAGATCCGTGCGACATCCCCATCTTCGACTTCATCAAGCAGGTGTGTGGCGATATGCAATGCTCGCCAGGCTGCCGCAACAGGTACTGCGTCGGCAGGCATGCCACCAGCAGCCTGGCAGGCCAGCAGTGGTAAGGCGGTAAAGGCAAACCCGGTGCGTTCAGATGCCTGCGCTGTGTGGATGACGTGTTTAATGTTATCGATATAGTCAGCAGCAGCGCCCGACTCTGCTGCGAGGAATGCCAGGAGCGTATAGACTTCGTCGAGCAGTGCTGCTGTGCATTGTGTCACTGTATAGGTTGATGCCTGCATAATTAGCGTCGTACTTGTGGATTATTGTTCCTGATCCGGCATGTCTGGCAGCAATTGCCGGGAGGAACGATTACCCACACCAGCCTGCATGTTCGGCTCTTCGATTGACTCAAACAGTACAGCACTGGCAAGCGAAGAACCACTCCCCCAGGTGGAGTCTTCCTGTCCTACTGTCGAGCAGTCAGGCCACGGGTGGTTGGGTAACACCATGCGCAACTCGTCCCATTCTGCATCACTCAGGGTGATACCGTACCGGGTGACAGCGGTTCGGTCGCCGGCCTGAATCTCGGTATACAATGAAGGGTGCGTCGCCAGACGATGAATAAGCTGAAGCAGTGAAGTAGACAGCATAATTTCTCCCCTTTCTTTGTGTAGAGAGCATTATTCTGACTATCGAGATCTACGATCCGGATACAAACACCAATGGATATCCGACGCGAACTGCTGATGGTTAACACAGCGCGCTGATCTGGCAGTTTTCCGGACGGAGGGGGAGTGCGGATGTGGATGGACTATCTGGAAATGCCTGGTATATATATTACACGTTTATCGCATGCTGGTCATAGGTGAAAGTCATATTTGGAACAATGACTTTTGTCCTATGATGGTGAACATGCAGAGATGTGTAAGTGGAGACATAGGTCAGCAACACAAAATTGCCACGGAGAGAAATCTCCGTGGCAATTTTTCGCGCTTCCGGTTGTGGAGCCAACGCGGGGACTCGAACCCCGGGCCTGCTGTTTACGAAACAGCTGCTCTACCAACTGAGCTACGTTGGCCTGGTTAGCGTGCGTGTCACCACACAGTGTATGATTCTAGCCGAAAGCCGCGCCGCTGTCAAATCCACACATCAGAACGTTGAAACGTTGAAACGTGCAACGTTATCAGGTATTGCAATAGATTGCACAGCCTTTTCCGCCGCGTATCCCATGTTGTAGTAATGGCGCTGTGCTATAATTGCCCTGGATAAGAACAGACCTTTGGATTGTTCGCAGTTGTAGGATGATTTTGATGCCAGACGATACGACCTTCCTCTTTGACCTGCCGGCGAATCGGAGCACGCTCCTGAATGATCAGCAGACCGAGCGTGACCTGCCGGTGCTGCCATTGATCAATACCGTGCTGTTTCCGCGCATGATGGCCCCGCTCTTCGTTGGCCGCGAGCGCTCGATTGCCGCTATCGAAGAGGCGATGGCAAAAGACCGGGTGGTGCTGGCGGTTGCCCAGCGCGAACCCGATACGGAAGATGTCGGCCTGAACGATCTGTACACCGTGGGTGTCGAAGCGGTGGTTCAGCGTGTGCTAAAGATGCCCGACGGTACGACCAGCATTGTGGTGCAGGGCCAGCGCCGGATGCGGGTGCAGGAGCAGACCCAGGAACTGCCGTTTCTGCGCGTGCGGGCGGTCCCGCTCTATGGCGAGGAAGAGCGCACCCTGGCAGTCGAGGCGATGATGCGTGCGGTGCTCTCGCTCTTCGAGAAGGTGGTGAAGCTCAGTCGCATGCTGCCCGACGACTCCTACATTATGGCGATGAATGCCGATGAGCCGGGCTGGCTGGCCGACCTGATCGCCTCTACGTTGCCGCTGGATGTCTCGCACCGCCAGGAGATCCTGGAAACGCTTGACCCGGAGGAGCGGCTGCGCCGTCTGAGCATTATGCTCTCGCAGGAGTTGGATGTGCTGGAACTGGAGAGCCGCATCCAGAACCAGGTGCAGAAGGAAGTGGATCGCTCCCAGCGCGAGTTCTTCCTGCGCGAGCAACTCAAGGCCATTCAGCGCGAACTGGGCCAGGATGACCCGGTCCAGCGCGATATGCTGGAACTGCGCGAGCGGATCGGTAACAGCGGGATGCCGGAGCATGCCCGCTCCCGGGCGATGGACGAGATGGACCGACTGGAGATTATGTCGCCTGCCGCGCCGGAGTATGCCGTTATCCGCACCTATATCGACTGGATGCTGGATCTGCCCTGGACGGAAGCCACCGAAGATAACGAGGATCTACGTGCCGCTGCCCGCACGCTGGATCGCAACCACTATGGCCTGCCCCGGATCAAGGAGCGCATCCTGGAGTTTATGGCCGTGCGTCAGCTTGCTGGTGCTAACCATAAGTCACCGATTATCTGCTTTATCGGGCCGCCAGGTGTGGGCAAGACCAGCCTGGGTCGCAGTATCGCCGAGGCGCTGGGACGCAAGTTCGTGCGGCTCTCGCTGGGTGGCGTGCATGACGAGGCCGAGATTCGCGGGCATCGCCGGACCTACATCGGCGCGCTGCCCGGGCGGATTATCCAGAAGATGAAAGAAGCCGGCAGCATCAACCCGGTCTTTATGCTGGATGAGGTAGACAAGCTGGGGCGTGATTTCCGGGGCGATCCGGCGGCGGCGCTGCTGGAGGTGCTCGACCCGGAGCAGAACAACACCTTTAGCGATCACTACCTGGATGTGCCCTACGATCTGAGCAAGGTGTTGTTTATCACCACGGCAAACCTGCTTGACCCGATCCCCGAGGCGCTGCTGGACCGGATGGAGGTGATTGAACTTCCCGGATATATCGAGGAAGACAAGCTGCAGATTGCGCGCCAGTTCCTCTTGCCCAAGCAGTTTGAGGCCAATGGCCTGCCGCCGGGCGTGCTGCGCTTCAGCGATGCCGCGCTACGCGAGTTGATCCGCACCTACACCTACGAGGCCGGGGTGCGTAACCTGGAGCGCGAGATCGGCTCAGTCTGCCGCAAGACCGCCCGCCGGATTGCTGAGCAACGCCCCTATGCGCGCCTGGTCAAGCCTTCGCTGCTGCTGAAATATCTGGGAGCGCCCCGGTTTAGCTATGGGCTGGCCGAGGAGCGGGATGAAGTCGGCGTGGCGACTGGCATGGCCTGGACCAGCAACGGCGGCGATACAATGCCGGTTGAGGTCAATATTATGGAGGGTAAGGGCAACCTGACTCTGACCGGGCAACTGGGTGATGTGATGCAGGAGTCGGCCCAGGCAGCGCTCTCCTATGCGCGCACGCACGCCCGGGCGCTGGGGATTGATGTCAAGCGGTTTGAGAAGATCGATATCCATGTGCATGTGCCCGAGGGTGCGGTGCCCAAAGATGGACCATCGGCGGGGGTTACGCTGGCAACGGCGCTGATCTCCGCGCTGATAGGCCGACCTGTGCGGCGTGATGTGGCGATGAGTGGCGAAATTACGTTGCGCGGGCGGGTGCTGCCCATCGGCGGCGTGAAGGAGAAAGTGTTGGGTGCGTATCGGGCCGGGGTACGTACGATCATTCTCCCCAACAAAAATGAGCGGGATACCGCTGAGATCCCGCCCCATGTCAAACGTAAACTGACCTGGATCTATGTCGATCATATGGACCAGGTGCTGGTTGAAGCGCTCTGCCCCGCACCCGACCGGAAGAATACCCACAAGAAGGAAAAACCATCCGACCTGCCCCCGGACTCCGACACAGTTGCAACCAGCGCCTGATCATGGCGCTGGTTGCAACCACTCTGCCGCGACCCATCCCTCCTGACCGCTGGGCGCGCGCACATGCCGCCAGACATAGTTAGGGCCAGGGTTCTCGTCGCCGATCTGCTCAACATTTGTGCCCTCGGGCAGCGTCTCCAGAACAACCGCGTTAGGATCAGGCTCCGAGCGCAGGAACAACCCCTGCCCGGCCGTACCACTGACCATAAAGCCATCCGGCGTGGGGGGTGCAGTTGGGGGGGCAGTCGGCGGCACCGCCAGCGGATCGGCATCCGTCGCGCCGTCTGTGTTGCCGGCCACATCGGCCCCACCCCCGGAAAGTAATTCCCCATTGTTGCTAATGCTCTGGGCGCTGCGGTTATTCCAGAGCAGCAGGCTCAACAGAAACACAAAGAGCACAGCGGCGGCGGCAATAAAGCGCCAGCCCCCCTGCTGCAGCCAGAGCGGGATCTCCTGTACGGAAGTTGGCACCAGGTTCGGCGCGCGGGATCGCCGCCGCGGATTGCGGGTCGAGTGCGTGCGTGTATGTCGTCGCCAGCCAGGATTGTAGGGCTCCTGTTCGCTCCAGTCGGCGTTAATCGTTGGGATCTCATCACTGTCGGGGTCATCATCTCTGGGCATATCTTCCAACGTCCCCCGTGAACGCCACCGATGTGGCTGCTCATCGAAATCGCTCATGCGTGACTCCTTTCTCGCGTGTGTGCCTCTATGATAGCACATTCTCTTGCATTCTTTCAAAATATGTGCAGCATACCTGACATGCATTACCCAGTCACTGACCCAAAAGAGCATTGCGCCTCCGGCAGGGTGGTACCGGACATCCTTATTTTTGGAAAAAAGATAAAAGAAGTATCATGCTGCCGCAGGCGAAGCCGGCCTTCATTGGGCGCAAACGCCCAGTTTGATCACCCACCGCGTAACTCGTGTAAGGTATATCACTTGACTTCCCGCGTATACTAAACTCGATAGGGCATACTTATTCATCACCTCATGTTCCCCGCTGTGTCATGCTGCATCGTACTCCTCGGTTGTGTTGCCCTTCCGCTCGTTACGTCGAAAGGGATATGCGTATGAAGATTCTGCTGATGTCTATGCCCGACTCGTTTGAACACATGCCGGCGATTGTTATTCGCATGCCCAACGGCGCGCTGACCTCGCTGGCGGGCAATGTTGATCCGCACCACACGGTTGCGGTGGCCGATCTGGTGCTGGCCCAACAGCAGGTGCGCGCAACTGTTGAACGACTGGTCCATGAGCATGTGCCTGATGTTATCGGCCTGTCGGTAATGACCTTCCAGCGCAAAACTGCCCACAAAATCATTGATCTGGTGCGCACGTTGCGGCCCAGTGTCCGGATTGTCGTCGGTGGGTATGCTCCCAGCCTGGCCCCGGAAGCCTACACCGACCCCGGTAGCGGGGTTGATTTTATTGTGCGCGGCGAGGGAGAGCTAACATTCCGTGAGTTGCTGCGGGCAATTGAGCGAGGTGACGGCTACGAGCAGATCGCCGGCCTCTCCTACCGGACGGAGGATGCATTTCAGCATAACCCGGATCGCCATGTGCATGGCCTTGATGATGCGGAGATCCGGCTGCCCAACCGCAGCGCGCGGGTGCTCAACGGGTATACCCTGCTGGGCCGGCCGGTTGATGTGATCGAAACCTCGCGGGGCTGCACCTTTGATTGCAGCTTCTGCTCAATTGTCGAGATGCGCGGGCGTAACTTCGAGACCTACAGCTTCGACCGCATTATTGCCGATATCCGCGATGCGCGGGCGCATGGTGCGCGAGCCGTCTTTATTATCGACGACAATATCTCGCTGAATGTGCGCCGGCTGGCCGGGCTCTGTCAGGCGATTATCGATGCGGGGTTGAACGATCTGGACTACCTGGTGCAGGCGATGACCTCGGCCATTGCCAACCATGGCGCGGAGCTTGCGCCCCTGATGCGCGCGGCCGGCTTCCGCTATGTTTTCCTGGGGATCGAAAACATCCTGGACGCGGATCTGCAGTTCCTGCGGGCCACGTCGAAGAATACCCGGCGCGAGAATGGGCGGCGCTCCGGCAATGCAACCCTCACCGCCATCGACTACCTGCGTAAGCATGGCATGTATGTGGTCGGTGGATTAATCGTGGGCACCCCCGACGACACGCGCGAGTCGATTGAGGCGAATCTGGCCTTTGCCCGCAGCTATGTTGACTGGCCCTACATCCAGCACCCGACGCCCTATCCGCGCACGCCGATGTCCCGTGCTTTTCAGGAACAGGGTCTGATCATCAATGAGCGACTGGAAGAGTACGACGGCACAACCGCTGTGGTCCGTACGACAGCGCTCCCGGCGGAGGAGGTTGAGTATCTGCGCTGGCAGGCCGAGCGCTGGATGAAACTGCGCCATCTCCCGCATGCCTTCATGCACAGCCCGCGCTTTGTGCTGCGCAATGGACTGCGGATGTTTCAGCACACCTTCCGGGGAAGCACGCTCAAGACCTGGCTCAGATTAGAGGATGAACGCCAGGCCTTTGCGCGCTATCGGGCCCATCGCAGCACGGAGCGGATCTACTTGTAGGCTATGGCAAGCATGGCGGGACTACTGGCGGGTTTCGCCCCAGCGCATAAAGATTGCACCGACCAGGACAATAACCAGGCCCATAAAGAACATCCCCGGAGCTGACATTGGATGGACACCCTGGCTGTTTAAGGCTATTGCCGTGACTGCCAGCGTCACCAGGCCGGCGGAGAGCAGCAGGGTGCCATCGTTCCACATGTGCGTGATAAAGCTATGGATGGACGAGCGGTGCAGGTAGATGAGGAACGTAATGAGCGCGAACAGGCTGATCCATAAGATAACGGCCATAACTCCATTCCTTGCTGTTTGCAATAAACCGTACGATACCCTGATAAACCGGAGATTATGGTTGCGCGGTGTGACGGTGATGGACAATTCTCTTCCCAGTATAACGCGCTCAGAAACAAACAACCCACTGTGGTACTGCTGGACGAGACCGGCGGACGGCTGGCCTTTGTCCTCACGGCCCATGAACTGCCGGCACGGCTGGCACAGGCGCAGGGCAAACCTTCGCCCTTCTTCAACATCTTTGGGCATACGCTGCTGCTGGGGGCCTTGCGGGAAGCGGAGGCGCGCGAGTTGATCGCCAGTTCCCCGCTCCCCTTCACGCCCACCGATGTGGATTGGATCATCCAGCAGAGCCGCTGCCGGCCGGCGGCGTTGCAACTCCTCTGCCACACCTGCCTGGCCGCCCGGGAACAGGGGGAAGCCGGTGATGCCTGGCAGCCGGAGGCGCTGATGCAACTGGAAGCGCTACACCATCTGTTTGTTTGACCGGCATCCTTCACCGGAGTGCTGATACCAATTTGACTTCCAAACGGCAACAATCAGACCAACCACGAAGCACACGAAGGAACACGAAGGAACACGAACGGCTGCATGGTGGGTACGATTGGGGTACATAGCAATCCTCCATGTGTCGTAGCCGTAGCCAGCGATAGCTGGTAGGAACCCGGACATCATCACCACCGGAGACCGCCGTAGGGTGCGTTCGACGCACCAGCGATAGCCATCCTCCATGTGTCGTCGTGCCGCCTTCAGGTGGTTGGCAGTGCATCCCGAAGCACCAGTTCACAACCACTTTAGGATTGCTATACATCAGGTTCACGGTTTCACACTCTTTGTGACCTTCGTGGTTTTTTTGCATGTTTGACGGCAAATTGGTATGAGCGCTTGACCCTGCGTAATACTTCGTACCGCCTTCAGCCTTCAATCCGACCAGATCAGCCTCTCCCGGCAGGGGAGCGCGCGTCGGGACCATCGTTCTATTGACCCCAAAGCAGGAAACGCTGTAGGATTGTTAGGCGACCGTCTACGCGCGAGTAGGACATTTCTGAATAACCATGAAGCGGTAGCCGGCACGCCCCGGGTGCAGCCAGGACCGCCTGCCGGTATGGGCAGATCACGCTGTTCGGGTGACTGCTGCTCTTCATGTTCAAACGTGTCGTTATCCCCGCCGATTAAGAATGGATAGTAGAAATAAGGAGCCCGCTATGCGTATCGCCCCCAATCATCCCCGTCTCCGTATCGTTGCAATCGTCTGTTGGGTTCTCGGTGGCTGGTGGGTGGTGCAACTGGCTTTGCTAAACCCCTTTGCCCACACGCCGCTGCTGACCGTGGCCGTTGTGCTGGTCAGTGTTGTCTTGCTGGCCGTCGGTATTGCCTTCTGGCAACTGGCAACCGACAAACGGGCCGGGGTGGTGCTCGATACAAAGGGGTTGATGCTCAACCTGGGCCACTCGGCCGCTTTTGTCGCCTGGGAGAATATCGCCGACGTTGGAGTCAGCCAGCACCGTGCTAACCTGCTGACGCTGGGTAGTAACCAGCAACTGGGCTTTAAACTGCGCGATCCAGATGCCTACCTTCAGAGCTATGAAGTCCGGCTGCCCGCCGCGCATGGGCCGCTGGCACACCTGCTCCGCCTGCTGGACCGGCTGTTACGCCCCTTGCAGCGTGACACGAAGCTGCCGACGGCGCAGCAACTGGCGCGCAGCCGCGCCAGGACCGGCTATGATGTACTGGTTCCGGAGGCGCTGCTGGGCGGGCGGGCTGAGGCCTTTGTCGAGATGGTGCAGTCCTACTGCTTCGATCCCCGCCAGCGCCAGATGTTGGATAAATAAGAACCGAGAACTGAGAACTGAGAACTGAGAACCGAGAACCGAGAACAAAGAACAGAACAGAACAGAACAGATCGCGCGTGTATCCAGCGGTTTGTCTATTTGTTCTTTGTTCTCTGTGTTCTTTGTTCTTTACTGTTCGGCCAATTCGGCCAGTTCGGTCCAGCGCTCGAAGGCGGCTTCCAGGTCAGCATCAACCTGGGCCAGTTCGGCGGCCAGTTGCTGATAGGCCTGGTAGTCTTCCCCGACATGGTTCAGCCGTTCGCCCAGCTCGGCCTTCTGCGTCTCCAGAGCAGTGATGCGCTCTTCGAGGGCGGCCAGCTCACGCCGCTCTTTGTAGTTCAGCCGGCGCGGCCCGCTCGTCTGCTTTTCCTTACGCTCCGATTTGTTAGAACGTGGCCGGGCCTGGGCCGCCTGGGTTGCGGCGCGCTCTTCCTCTTCCTGCGTGCGATATGCCTGAAATAAGCTATAGCCCCCCGGATACTCGCGGATCGTGCCGTCTCCGTCAAAAAAGAGCAGATGCTGCACCGTGCGATCCAGGAAGTAGCGGTCGTGCGAGACCAGAATCACCGCGCCATTGAAGTTGTCGAGGTAGTCCTCCAGAATGGTCAGGGTTGTAATATCCAGATCATTCGTCGGCTCGTCCAGCAGTAGCAGATTGGGCGCAAACATCAGTGTGCGCAGCAGGTAGAGCCGCCGCCGCTCACCTCCCGAGAGCGTCTTGATCAGCGACCATTGTGCATCGCGCGGAAAGAGAAAGCGCTCCAGCATCTGCGCCGCCGACACGAGCGCCCCCTCCGCGTCCTGGATGTGCTCGGAGGCATCGCGGATGTAATCGATTACCCGCTGCGACTCGTTTAGCTCGATGCTTTCCTGGTCGTAGTAGCCCAGGTGGATCGTCTCGCCCATCTGGATCTGCCCACTGTCGGGCGGTATGCGCCCCGCAATCAGGTTGAGCAGGGTTGACTTGCCGCTCCCGTTGGGGCCAATGATCCCCAGCCGATCATCCCGACGCAGCGAAAAGCTGAAATCCCGGATCAGGGGCTGATCGCCATAGTTTTTCGTGACATGCTCCAGTTCCAGCACGCGCTTGCCAATCCGGCGCGCGGCCACGTCAATATTGACGGCACCCTGGGCCGTCTCCGGCGTCTGCTCCATCAGGTTATGCACCCGCTGCACATGCGCCTTCTGCTTGGTTGTTCGCGCCTGCGCACCGCGCCGCAGCCAGGTCAGCTCTTTGCGCAGCAGATTCTGCCGGGCATCCTCGGCGGCGATGGCCTGTGCCTCGCGGGTGGCCTTCTGCTCCAGGAACTGCGAGTAGTTCCCGCTGTGCGTGTAGACGCGCCCCCGGTCCAGTTCGATCATGCGTGTTGTCACCCGGTCCAGGAAGTAGCGGTCGTGGGTGACAACCAGCAGCGCCAGGTTACTCCGCGCAATCAGATCTTCCAGCCAGGTGATGGTCTCGGTGTCAATATGGTTGGTCGGCTCGTCCAGGATCAGGAGGTCGGGTTGGTCAATCAGCACCTGGGCCATCGCCACCCGGCGGCGCTGTCCTCCGGAGAGTTGCCCTACCGGCGTGTTGATGTAGTCCGCCAGCCCCAGCCGGGAGAGGATCGTGTGGGCAGCCGTCTCGGCCTCCCAGGCCGCCAGCGCGTCCATCCGGGGCATCAGTTCATTGAGGCGGGCCTGGAGTTGCTGATCGTTGGGGGCATGCGCCAGCGCCTCGGTGGTGCGCTCATACTCGCGCAGCAACTGAATTTTGGGCGCACCGCCGGCAAACACCGTATCCAGCACGGTCAGATCGGGGGCCAGGGCCGGGTTTTGCGGCAAGTAGGCCGCTCGCATATTATTCGACAGCGTGACGCGCCCGCTGTCGGGGGGCTCTAGCCCGGCCACGATCCGCAGCAGCGTGGTTTTGCCGCTGCCATTGACGCCAATCACGCCCACGCGGTCAGTCTGCTCCAGGCCAAATGTCACCTCTTCGAAGAGCGGATGCTCCCCATACTGCTTACTGACGCCTTCAACTGAGAGAATAATCATACATACCTTGCGTCTGCTCTTTGCCGTCGATCACCAGATACCTTCGGATGATAAGGATGATACCACAGACTGGCGGTTACCCGGCACGGCGATGGGAAATGCGCTATTCCGCTTGCCGCTCGCCGTTCATAGCTTTTCATACCAATGTGCCAGCAAACCAGCAATCAACGGGAACGGGCGCAACGGGCGTAACGGTGGCACGTTCCTGTGTATCATCTCTGCGTTCTCGGTGTCCTCTGTGGCGATGACAACAAATTGGTATCAGACTGTCACCCACTCCGGTGGTACGGGCCGCGCCGGTGCGCCGGGAATGCGCAGCAACACCCAGACATCATCGGTCCAGGGTGGCGAAACCCAGCCCTCGACATACCCTTTGGTCTGCACACGGGGCGGGTAGGCATCAAGCCCGATATCCAGGCCGGGCAGCGTGCCGCGCCAGATGACATGCTGTTCCGGCGAGCGGGTCTGATCGGCGGCCCAGGGCGTGATAATGAAGGCCCACCAGATGAAGCCGGCCAGCGCAATCGCGACCAGCAGCGCCGCGATGTTGCACCGGCGATGGAGCTGCGGTCTACGGTGAAAGAATCCAGACATCAATCGTTACTTCTCCTCGGTTGGTGGCATGGGTATGGGGAGCATCCCGGATGGGTTTTTGTGCTGGTCGTCAGTATAGCATATGCGCAGAGAGTGTGCAGTGTCCAGGAATAGCATTTCCTGCCCCCCGAAGTGCCATGCACTCTGCTGGTACTACCCCACCTGCGCAAAGCGGCATGCTATAATGATACTCATTCGCTGTTCCGTACAGTTACCAGGGAGCGGGATTAGCTGCGCTATCCTGCATATCAGACGCATGACGCGGCGGGGAATTGGATCACGAAAAACACACAATGCGTGAATAGCGCGCAACTGCTGGTACTACCGCAACGTACACGGTTGAGCATGTAGCAGCGGATAGCAGCTTCGCCAGAGCGGAACAGAATGATTACCCATCAGGATGCAACAGGCATTCTTAGTTCTCAGTTCTCGAGTTCTCGAGTTCTCGAGTTCTCGAGTTCTCAGTTCTTTAGTTCTTTGTTCTTTGTTCTCTACCAGCATGAATGATCAGGTAAACCAGAACCAGAGCCCCCCACAACCGGATACGCCCGATCAAGATATCGAGCCGCAGAGCGAACTGGAGCAGCGCGTCGCCGAGCGTACCGCCGATCTGCAGCAGACTATTGCCATCCTGGTCCAGGAAGTGGCGAAGCGCGAGCAGACCGAGGCGGCGCTGCAGCAGCGGATTGCCTTTGAAAAGCTGATTACGACGATCTCCACCCGTTTTATTAACCTGGCAACCGGTGACATCGACGCCGGCATTGACCAGTCTCTGGCGGACATTGGTCGTTTTGCGCAGGTGGACCGCAGCTATGTCTTTCGCTACACCAGCGGCGGTACCGTTATGGAGTACACGCATGAGTGGTGTGCCGAGGGGATTGTAGCCGCGCTCCACCGCTTCCAGCAACTGCCCGCCGCAACGTTGGCATGGTCGAATGACCAGTTGCGGCGCGGGGAGGTGCTGCATATCGCCGGCGTTGCCGAACTACCGGCGGCGGCCGCGGCCGAGCAGCGCATTTTTCAGGAGCAGGGGATCCAGTCGCTGATTGCCGTGCCCATGGTCTACCGGGGCACGGTGGTCGGTTTCCTGGGCTTTGATGCGGTGCGCCAGGCGAAGATCTGGCCGGATGAGAGCATCGCCCTGCTGCGTATCGTGGGCGATATCTTTGTCAATGCCCTGCAGCGCAAGCAGACCGAGGAGGCGCTCCAGGAGAGCCAGCGTATGCTGAGCGCGCTGATGCGGAACCTGCCGGGCATGGCTTACCGGCGGCGCAATGCGCCCGGCTTCCCGCTGGAGTTCGTTAGTGAGGGCTGTTTTGCCCTGACCGGGCATCACCCCGCGGAACTGCTGGAAGATCAGACGCTGAACTACCGGCAGTTGATCCATCCCGACGATCAGGTGCGGGTGCGGGAGGAGGTCAACGCGGCGGTACAGGTGCGCCGGCCCTTCCAGTTTACCTACCGGATTATGTTGCCTACCGGCGAGGAGAAGTGGGTCTGGGAGTATGGGCGCGGCGTGTACGGTCCGGGCGGTACCCTGCTGACGCTAGAGGGGTTTATCACCGATGTCACCGAGCGGGTGGTGACGCAGCAGGTGCTGGAGCAGCGGGTGACCGAGCGTACGCGGGAACTCTCCGCGCTGCTGACGGTCCAGCAGGCGCTGACCAGCCACCTTGACCCGGACGCTGTTCTGCAGATGATTGCCAAAGAAGCCTGCCGGTTGACGGCAGCGACGTTCGGGTCAATTTTTCTGCGTGATGGCGATGACCTGTATGCCACCGCCCTCGCGGGTGAGCATGGCCCCGGCATGTTTGTCGGGTATCGTATGCCGATCCGGGGCTCGGCGACCGGGTTGGCGTTAACGATCGGCGAACTGCTCCAGATTGACGATGCCTGGCGCGATCCGCGTGTCAATCGGGAGGCAATCGAGCGGGTTGGTATTCGCTCGCTGTTGATTGCCCCATTGATGTCCGGGACGCAGGCGCTGGGGATGCTTTCAATCGGTCACCAGCAGCCGGGTATGTTTAGCGCCAATGACCGGCGCATCCTGGAGATGTTTATTCCGGGAGCGGTCATTGCGCTGGAGAATGCGCGGTTCTATGCCGAGGCGCAGGAGGCGGCCGCCTTCAAGGAGCGCCAGCGCCTGGCGCGCGAACTGCACGATGCCGTCACCCAGACGCTCTTCTCCGCCGGCATGATCGCCGGGGTGCTGCCGCGCATCTGGGAACGTAACCCGGATGAGGGCCACCGCCGCCTGCAGGAGTTACGCCGGTTAACCCGAGGCGCGCTGGCCGAGATGCGTATGCTGCTGCTGGAACTGCGACCGGCTGCCCTGGCCGATGTGCCGATGCATGATCTATTGCGGCATCTGGCCGATGCTATCACCGCACGCGAGCAGCTTGAGACCACCGTCACGATTGCGGCCGAGGTCAACCTGCCGGCAGAGGAGAAGACCGCGTTCTACCGGATTGCCCAGGAAGCGCTCAACAATGTGGTGAAGCATGCCCGCGCCGGCCAGGTTGATATTCAACTGGCGACGGAGGCGGAACAGGTTATACTCTGCATCCAGGATAATGGGGCGGGGTTTGCGCTGGACAGTGTGGCGGCGGGGCATCTAGGGTTGCGCATTATGCGCGAGCGGGCGGAGGCCATCGGCGCGCACCTGGAGATTGCGAGTGAGCCGGGGCAGGGTACGCGCATCTGTCTGCGCCGGCGACCGGGAGACGCAGAGAGTTGATACCAATGTGCCGGCAACCCGGCAATCAACGGGAACAGGCGCAACGAGCGTAACGGCGGCACACTCACATATATCATCTCTGCGTCCTCGGTGTGCTCTGTGGCGATGACAACAAATCGGTATGAGGGGGCAATTATGACGCAAGCGCATGCTATTCGGGTGCTACTGGTCGATGACCATACCGTGGTGCGGAGTGGGCTGTCGGCCTTCTTCCTGGCCTTCGATGATCTGGAACTGGTGGGTCAGGCTGCCGGTGGGGAAGAGGCGCTTCGGCTGTGTGAGCAACTGCAGCCCGATGTCATCCTGATGGATCTGGTGATGCCGGGTATGGATGGGGCGACGGCCACCCGCCAGATCCGCGAGCGCTGGCCGCAGATCCATGTGATCGCCCTGACCAGCTTCCCTGACGAAGATCTGGTGCATAAGGCGATCCAGGCGGGGGCGACCAGCTACCTGCTCAAAAATATCGAGCCCGACGAACTGGAGGCGGCCATTCGCGCGGCCGCCGCCGGCCGGCCCACCCTCGCGCCGGAAGCGACCCGCGCGCTGATCAACGCCGCCGGCCGGCCCGCGCCCCCCAACTATGATCTCACCCCACGCGAGCGCGAGATCCTGGCGCTGATGGTGCAGGGTCTGAGTAACCCGGAGATGGCCGCAAAGCTGGATCTCAGCATCTCGACAATCAAGTTCCATGTGAGCAGCGTGCTGTCCAAGCTGGACGTTGCCGGGCGCACCGAAGCCGTCTCACTGGCGTTGCAGCACAACCTGGTGGAGTGAGCCGGTTCCACCGCCTGGGTGCGGTTCTCAGAAGAGACAACCGGGGTGTGCCACAGGCGTGAGCCATCGCGTTCCAGAATGATCATCGTTCCTCCTGTCGCCGGGTTGCGCATGTTTCGGCACCGTTTTCCTCTGTGGAGGATACATGATCTGCCTGGGAAATGCTTCCGACAGGGGGACAATTGTGGACTGGTCGTGCGACCATGGACTACCCTGGTCAGTTGACCAGGGTGACACTGAGGAGGGTATGAACGACTACTTCACCAATATCTGGTACACTCCGAAACGCTTTGGACGTTTTACCGTCTGGCGTAGCTATGATATTGGCACGCTGACCCTGGGTACAACCCACGCTGAGTATCAGGGAGAGCGCTACCGCTTCACACTGGAGCATATCCACGCGGTTAACCATATCCGCATGGCCGGGGATCTCAACAACAACTGGGTGCAGGTGGAGTATGGCAATCCCGTTGAACCAGAGACGGCCTTTTTCGCGGATGGAAAACAGTTAGGGATCGGCAATCTGCGTGGTGGGAGCGAGGCGCTGTTTCGCGCGCTCCGGGCCTGCGTGAACAACCCGTCTTCCGGCAGTATGCCGCAAGGGTCAGACGCTCCCGCCTGGGATACGGGTGTGCTGCGTGAGTTGCTTACCGCGGCCTTCAGCGATGAGGAACTGACAGCGCTCTGTTTTGACCATTTCCGCCCGGTCTATCAAGATTTTGCCGGCGGTATGTCGAAGGGAGACAAGATCCAGCGCCTGCTCGACTATTGCCTGCGCGAGCATCGATTGGACCAACTTGTACAGATCATCGCGGCGCAGCGACCGACACAGTACCGGCAGTATGCAGATCGGTTACAAAAATGAGAGCGCAAAATCGATTCCTCACGGCAATCGCGCTGAACTCACTGTGCCATGCGGTGAGATGCTTCCCTCCGGTCAGCATGACATAGTTTTCTTCGCGGCGCGCTGTGGCTTGTCGTCTCACTGAAACCACGTTGCCCTAGCAGCGAGATGCCTCCCGGAGCATGCCCTGAGCTTCGCCGCAGGGGTCAGGATGACATGGGTCTTCGTTGGGGCGCGGCGCTGATGATGATGCGCTGCTTTGCTGTTGCATTGCCGGGCGACGAGATGCCTCCCGGTGATCAGGATGACATGCAACATGCAGTGCTGAGAACATGGAAATGCCAGGTTAATGCCCGTGAAAGTCAATGTCATCGTGAGCGTAGTCGAACGATCTCGCGGCAAATGCCATGAACTGCAGCGAGTCATTCTGGGATACCACCATGCACCACAACGCGATCCCTCCCGCCGGTCAGCATGACATAGATTTTTCTGCGGGGCGCTGCGCGGGATGGGAGGGACACATCCACACCGTAGCGCGTCCCCCAGAAAATGTACCCGCAACCTACCTCTGCAACCTGTAACCTGTAACCTGTCTCCTATAACCTGTAACCTACGACCGCCTACAAATAATTCAGCGCCTTCGCCTGCGCCGTTAGCTCGTCGCGGAACTTGGGGTGGGCGATATTGATCATCGCCTGCACGCGGTTGCGCACGGTCTGGCCGTGCAGGTAGGCCACGCCATGCTCGGTGACAACATAATGCACATCGTTGCGCGATGTCACCACGCCCGCGCCCGTCTTGAGCGCCGGGACAATCCGGCTGACCGTGTCGTCCCGGGCGGTGCTGGGCAGCGCGATAATCGGCTTGCCGCCCTTGCTGCGGGCCGCGCCGCGCACAAAGTCCACCTGCCCACCGACGCCGCTGAAGAAGCGATGCCCGATTGAGTCGGCGCAGACCTGCCCGGTGAAGTCAACTTCGATGGCCGAGTTGATCGCCGTCATCTTCTCGTTCTGCGCGATGATAAACGGGTCATTGGTGTAGTCAATCGGGTGCATTTCGATCATCGCGTTGTCATGCACAAAAGAGTAGAGCCGCTGCGAACCCAGCATAAAGCCCGCGATAAACTTGCCCCGATGGATGGTCTTACGCGCGTTGGTAATCACGCCCATCTCCATCAGGTCAATCACGCCGTCGGAGAACATCTCGGTGTGGATGCCCAGGTCGCGCAGGCCGGCCGTGCGCAGCCGGTAGAGGACACCGTCGGGAATGCCGCCGATCCCCATCTGCAGCGTGGCGCCGTCGTCGATCAGCCCGACCACATGCTCGCCAATCGCCAGCTCAATCGGGTCGCCGCTGCCCATGCCCACCTCCGGCAGTGGGTAGTCCACCTCAACAATCTGATCCAGCCGCGAGACATGGATAAAACTGTCGCCACGCGTGTAGGGCATCTGCGGGTTAACCTCGGCGATGATCCGGTCGGCGGCGAAAGCGGCCGGCTTGCTGATGCCCACCTCGACCCCAAACGAGCAGAAGCCGTCGTCGTCGGGGGGCGATACCTGGATCAGTGCAACATCAATATGCAGCAGGTTGCGGCAGAGGTTGGGGATCTCAAACAGCCGGATCGGCGTGAAATCGGCTCGCCCCTCGTTGACCGCCTGGCGTACGTTGGGGCTGATAAACATCGTGTTGGTGCGAATATGCTGCTCAATCCCCGGATTGACATAATCTGCCTCGCCAAAGGTCAACATCTGCAGCAGTTCGACATCGTGCAGTTCCGGGGCGCGCTCAACCAGTGCCTTGATCAGGGTGCGAGGCACGCCGCTCATGCCTTCGAGGAAGACCCGCTGGCCGGGTTGAATCGTCTTGACCGCGTCTTCCGGTGTGGTTATATGCTCCCGGTAGCGCCGGGTCCAGCCCGGTACCCGTTCGGTCGGCTGTTTTCGGGAGGAAGAAGGTATTGTCGTCATTGCGCTTTACCCATATCACTATCTGGTGAGACCGACTGCTGCACCAGCTCCCCGCGATGGGTCCAGACGCCGCGCGCAATCGCCCGGTTCTGCTCGATTGTCTTATCGATCCCCATCTCGGCGATCATCTCGATGATCGGCCAGGTGCTATTGGCGAGTGCCTTGGTCGTGGTGCGCGCCACCGCTGCCGGAATATTGGGCACGCAGTAGTGGGTGATGTCGGCATATGTGAAGACCGGGTCGCGTAGCGTGGTTGGCCGACTGGTCTCAACGCAGCCGCCCTGCGTGATCGACACATCCATGATCAGGCTGCCGGGGCGCATCGTGCGGACCATTGGCTCAGTGATCAGGAGGGGGGCGCGCTTGCCCGGTCTGCTGGCAGCGGTGACAACCACATCGGCAACGGTGATCACCTGGGCGATGGTCTCGGGGTGGGCCAGCATGGTGATGATGCTTCCCCGCCCGGCGCGCTGCTCCAGCTCCGTCAGCGGTTTGACATCGCGATCCAGGACATAGACCCGGGCCCCGGCATGGGCGAAGGCCAGCGCGGTCTCCTGCCCAAACATGCCTGCCCCAATAATGACCACCTCGGCGGGCGGCACCCCCGGCACCCCGGAGATCAGAACGCCGCTCCCGCCATTACCAATGTCCAGAAAGCGCGCGGCTACGCCGGGCGTCATGCGCCCGCCAATCTGGCTCATGGCGTGGATGACCGGCAGTTCGCCCTCGTCGGTCTCAATCGTCTCCAGAGCAATCGCGGTGATTTGCTTCTCCAGCATAGTCTCGATCTTGCTGGGGCGCGCGGCCGCCAGTTGCAGAAACGAGACCAGGGTGGCGTTGTCCTGGAACAGCGTAAACTCATCAAAGGTTGGGCGTTCGACCTTGGTAATCAGGTCGGAGCGCCAGTAGACCTCTTCCGGCGAGTAGACCAGTTGCGCCCCGGCTTCGATGTAGCTCTGGTCGGGAAACCCGACGCGCTCACCCGCGCCGCGTTCAACACAGACCCGGTGGCCCATGCTGACCAGGCGGCGTACGCCGACCGGCGTCAAACTGACGCATGACTCGCCCTCGCGCACTTCGCGCGGAACTCCGATTTTCATGCTCATCTCCCAGTATGCAGTTAGCTGGTTGCTTTACAGGATTGTGCTAATTGTAACGAATTTTGTTTATTATGGCAAATTTCCTCCACTTTAACGCCATCCCTCCACCGTCCCGACATTTCTCTTACTGCACGAGTTATATCGTTTCTCGGTTACAGGACTTATGCAGTCGGTTCCAAACCAGGTGTTCACCTGGATGCACGGCCCGCTTCGCCTCCGGCAGGGCGGAATGGGACATTCTTTTTCAGGAAAATGTGGCACAACGTGCCACATTTTCCTGAAAAAGACAAAAACGTACCACGCTGCCGCAGGCGATTCCGGCTTCCGTCCGGTCAAACGTCCCATTTGAACGTCCACCGCGTACGTCGTGAAAAAGATAAAACCGTACCATGCTGCTGTGGGCGAAGCTGACGTTCGGGGTTGTCCCGAGGCTGGAACAGCAGCTATCGATGGCTGTTCTGCGACTGATCAACAAATTCCTGCTGGCGGGCAATCATCCAGTGGACATACTGATTGACGGCGGCGGCATGATCGGGGGGCAGCATGTAGTTCACCGCGTCCGCATAGAGCCGAAAGCGGTTGAGCAGATGCGTCGGGGTTATGCCGTCGTGCGGCTGGCGCTGGTTGCTCCAGGCCAGTTGCTGCTCAAGCAGGGTGGTATTCTGGAGGGCCATCGCCGTTTCCAGCATGCGGGTGGTAAACTCAAACCCGGCGGCGATGATCTGCTCCGCGCGGCTACCCAACCCGGCGATCTCGCTGTCACGTTCCATCGCCCGGGCGGTGGCATACTGGATGATCCGCTCGCGCGCCTGCTGGAAGGCTTCCAGCGTGGCAAGCGCTGCTGCTTGCGGGGGGCGGGGGGGGGCCGCAGTTGCGTCGGGCGCAGCAAGCAGCCGGTTGGCCCGGTCCACTGCCTGGCGTGCATCCGCCGCGCTGAAGCGGACGTTCAGCGTGTTGACCAGTTCCGGTTGCTGCACAAACGGCATTCCGCCAACCATCACCGGGACATTGTTGAGGTTGTGCCGGTTGAGTTCGTGGGCAAACTCGCCGATGTGCGGCACATGGTAGACCATCTGCGCCGAGAGGCCAATCAGGTCGGCCTGCAGCTCTTTCGCCATCTCCACAAAAGAGGCGATCGGCACCGCCGCGCCGAGGTAGTGTACCTCCCAGCCATCTTCTTCAAAAAAGTCGGCGACCATACGCGCCCCCACCCGATGCTGCTCGTTGGGAACGCAGCCAATCACCAGGGTGTGCGGACGGTTGGGGCGGGGCTGCTGCGGGCGGAACAGCGGGTGCAGTTCGCCCATCTGCCGCTCGATAATCGCCGTTGCCAGATGTTCCTGCGCGACGCTAAACTGGTTGTTCTGCCAGAGCCGCCCGATCGCGTAGGCGGTTGGCTGAAAGATATTCAGGTAGACATCACCCGCCACTGTGCCGCTGTCCAGCGCCTGCTGTACAACCTGGTCGGCCGCGCGCCCACTGCCGCGTTGCATGGCTTCCAGGTAGCTGACCTGGAGCGCCGACAGGTTGTTCGTCTGCTGTTCGTCTTTCATAGGAACCATCATCCTCTTAGGCCGGCGAGCCCATTCTTGCCGGCGGACTATGCCCTACGTCGGCGCGCAAAGCACCGGGGCAACTGGTTCCATTATAGCAAACGGGGTATCAGTCGGCGTGCATGCGGCCTGCGTGCGACACGTAACTTGACATTGGCCGCCCTGAATGGCTATCATGCAGCCAGGGATGGATTGATGATGAACTTTGAACATGTAATCCGAACATCACTGCACTGGAGTCCCGGCTTCAGCCGGATCAGGCTTGCCCGGCAGTAGACCGCAGCTCCGGCAAATATGCACCGGCTAATGAACTTTGAACATTATAATTCGGACATCACTTATCTGGAGTCCCGGCTTCAGCCGGATCAGGCTTGCCCGGCAGTAGACTGCGGCTCCAGCAGGCATTCACCGGCTAAAGCCGGGACTCCAGTGAATTACGCAAGTTACGCGGTGGGCATGCAAACCGGACGTTTGACCCAGTGGAAGCCAGAATCGCCTGTGGCAGCATGGTACACTTTTTTCTTTTTCACAAAAATTTTGCATAATGTGCAAAATTTTTGTGAAAAAGAAACGATATCTTCCACCCTGCCGGAGGCGAATCGGGCCGGTTGTCCAGGCAGACGCCTGATTTGGAACCGACCGCGTAACTCGTGTAAATTACATATCCGGACTATTTTTTTAAGTTCATAAGCCGGGACTCTCGGACATGTCATATCCGGACTGTTTTCTAAAAGTTCATCATCAGATTATTGTTGTTGCGCGGCAAGTGGAGACGCTACCATACAATGCTGGACGCCGAAGCCGAAAAATCAAATGAGCAGATCAAACCGGCTATTCTGATCGTCGATGACGATGTGAATGTCACCCGTTCACTCGCGCGTAGTCTGCGCGATCAATTTGTGGTCTTCACGGCAAACTCGGCCGCCGAGGCGCTGGAGGTTATTGCCCGCGAAGATATTGCGGTCGTGCTGACCGACCAGCGCATGCCGGGGCTGACCGGGGTGGAACTGCTGGAACGCGCGCAGCATATTCGTCCCGATGCTGTCGGGATTATTATCTCGGGCTATACCGATATTGTTGCCCTGGTTGATGCGATCAACCTGGGTACCGTGCGGGGCTATGTCCCCAAACCCTGGGATGTCTCGGAACTGCGCCATCGCCTGGACAATGCGGTGCGAACCTACCGGGCCAGTTTCCTCAACCGCGAGGTGCTGCATAGCTCGGCGGAAGCGATCAGCCGGATGCAGGATGAGATTGCCGACCTCTACCGCGCGCTTGACATGGTGGCTTCGGGGGAGGCATCGCGCCTGTTCCTGGCTGAGGAGGAGCCGCAACAGCGCGAGCGCGAACAACTGGCGGCGAGTGGTGCGCATCTGCATGAGCGCATGCCGGAGGTGTTCCAGCAGTTTATTCTGCGGTACGAGGAACTGCTAGATCTGGCGCTTGACCAGCGCGCTTTCAAGGTCGATCATCGCCTCTCGGATAAGCTGCGCGCGCTGAGCAAACGGTTGGGGCAACTGCGGGCCGGGCCGCGTGACCTGGTGGAGATCCATAGCATGGCGCTCAAGAAGAAGGTGGCTGGGACAACGCCTAACCGCAAGCAGGCCGCCGCTGAAGAGGGCCGCTTGATGCTCCTGGAGTTGATGGGCTATCTGACGACCTACTATCGGCTCCATCTGTTAGCTATCGAAAGCTCAGATAACCGCTCCGATAACTCGGGTTCAGATGGCGCATGAGTCGGCAGCGCCCGATTCTGCTGCGTCAAGGAGGCCACCGCCTGTGACCGAGCCAGTTTTGCTTTTCCATCAATCGCGCATGGTGATGCTGACGCTCGACCTGGAGCAACGCTTTACCAGCCTGAACCCGGCCGCCGCGCACCTGTTTGGGCGTCCGGCAGAGGAGTTGCTCGGGCAGCCGTTTGCAACGGTGCTCGATCCCTTCAGCCAGGCCAAGGGGCAGTTGATGTTTGAACGCACGCTGGCCGAAGGCGGGGTCGCGGACTGGGAACTGGATCATCTGCAGCCGGATGCGCCGCCGGTGCTGATTGGCTACACCACTGCGCTGCTGCAGCGTGAGTCGGGCGCGCTCCTGGGCGTGTCTGCCGTCGGGCGCGATCTGACCCGCACGCTCGACCTGACGGCCCGACTGGTCGAAACCAACCAGCAACTGGAGGGGGCACTGCTCCAGTTGGAGCGGATGCATGCCACGCTCAAGGCTACCCAGACCCAACTGGTGCAGTCGGAGAAGATGCGTGCGCTGGGGCAACTGGTGGCCGGGGTAGCGCACGAGATTAACACTCCTATCGCCTTTATCGGCAACAATCTGGCGCACCTCGCCGGACTGGAGCCCAAACTGCATCGGCTGTTTGATGCCTACGCCCCGCTCAAGCGACTGGCCGATACTGCCCAGCGCGCCGCTATCGCCGATGCTGAAGCCGCTGCCGAACTTGAGTATCTCTGGGATGATCTGCATGATCTGGTTGTGGAGAGCCGACAGGGGGTTGAGCGCATCGGCGATCTGGTGCAGTCGCTACGCACGCTGGTCCGGTTGGATGAAGCCGAGATGAAAGAGGCCAATATTAACGAAGGGTTGGTAAGCACGGTGCGGATTGTGCGCTCCTTAAACAAAGAGCAGGTCGAAATAATCGAGCAGTACGCCGATCTTCCGCCGATTGTCTGCCGCCCCAGTGAAATCAACCAGGTCTTTCTCAACCTGCTGACCAACGCGGTCCAGGCTGTGGCGGGGGAGGGGCAGGTCTGGGTGTCCAGCGCCTGCCAGGACGACACGATTACCGTCACGGTGCGCGATACCGGGGTGGGTATGGCGGCGGAGATGCTGCCGCGCCTGGGTGAGCCCTTCTTTACCACCAAGGCCGCCGGGGTGGGCAGCGGGCTGGGCCTGGCCGTGAGCTTTGGAATTATCGAACGCCACCATGGACGCCTCGAGTTTACCAGCACCCCCGGCGCCGGCACAACCGCGACAGTGACGCTGCCGGTGCAGCAGTAATTTGGGAAGAACCGTAGAACTAAAGAACTAAGAACTGAAGAAACAAAGAACCGAAGAACCAGCCGTAGGGTGCGTTCTACGCACCAGCGATAGCAATCCTAAATATGTCATAGCCGTAGGGTGCGTTCTACGCACCAGTCATAGTTCCTGGTAGGAACCCGGATATCATCACCACCGGAGACCGCCGTAGGGTGCGTTCTACGCACCAGCGATAGCTGAAGAAACAAAGAGACAAAGAACCAGGAACTGTAGAACAAAGAACAAACAGGTTATCCAAGAACGGTGTGATGGATGCATTTGTTCTTTGTTCTTTGTTCTTTGTTCTTTGAATCTTTGTTCTTTGTTCTAAGCTCAGAACAGCGCATTTGCCAGTTTGCGCCGATACTCCTGCACCAGTGGATGCTCATCGCCGAGGGTTTCAAACAGCGCCAGCAGCGCCTTGCGCGCACCGTCGTCGTGGAATGCGCGGTTGCGCATCACAATCTGGATGAGTTGCTCCATCGCCTCGGCATACTGCTCCTGCTGCGCCAGGGCAGCCGCCAACTGGTAGCGTGCCTCCAGGTCGTTCGGGTTGTCGGCGACACGCGACTGCAGGGTTGCCGGATCGGTGTCGTCCGCGCCGGCAAAGAAGTCGGCCATGCCCAGCAGTCCCTGGGCGCGGGTGTAGAAGGGCGTGCCCGCCGGTACCGCGCGCAGCATCTCGGCCCCGGCAGTCGCATCCCCCGTTTCCAGCAGCATCCGCCCCAATCCAAACAGGCTGGCGGCGTGCTGCGGGTCCAGTTCCAACGCGCGGCGGTAGTTGGCGATTGCCTGCTCCGGATCGTTGGCCTCCCATTTGGCGGCTTCCTCGGCCAGGCTATCGGCGGGCGCGGGGGCAATGCCCTGCAGCCAGGCGCGGATCTGATTCTCCGGCAGCGCGCCGGTGAACTCATCGACGACTTTGCCGTCGCGGAAGGCCTTGACTGCCGGGATACCCTGCACCTGGAAGTTCATCGCCAGTCGCTGGTTCTGATCAACGTTCACCTTGGCAAGCACAAATGCGCCGTCGGCCTCATTTGCCAGGCGCTCCAGCGTCGGCCCCAGCGTGCGGCAGGGACCGCACCAGGGAGCCCAGAAATCGACCACCACCGGCACTTCCTGCGAACGCACCAGCACCTCCTGCCCAAAGGTGCGCTCATCCACATCAATGACCGCCGGGAAGTCCCCGCGCTGCAGTGGGGTTTGGGTTGTCATGGTTTATCTCCTTCTTGATTGTACTCAGCTATCATCGCGTGTATAAGTGTACCAGAAAATTTCCGGATCATGTTGTACGCTCTGGCGAGACGGGTTTGATAACCACAGGTCTAGAAAGGCAGAAACAGGAACGTTCATTTTTCTCGCGTGTTGTGGCGGGGGTGTGACGAATTGTTCTGCATTATTATGGATATGCTCCTGCCTGCATGCGGCGGCTCCAAGCCGCCGCTCCAAACCACGCGCAGTGGAGCGGCGGCTTGGAGCCGCCGTTTCTGCCAACGATGCGTGGCGTTGTGCAAGGACATACGTCACACCCTTGTAGCGGTCACACGGTGCCAGATAAGTATAGATGTGCTATACTTACCAATGAGTGATAAAATTAGCTTGCCCATCTGAACAAACGAAGTTACAAATGATATAGCACTTGCTGGAGAAGTAAGTTCATGACTGCACTGCAGATTTTCCTTTGTCATTCCAATGACGATAAATCTGCTATACGTCAACTTTATCGGCGGTTGCAGGAAAATGGTTTTGCTCCCTGGCTTGACGAGGAAGATCTTTTGCCTGGCCAGAACTGGCGGGAGGAGATTCCAAAGGTGGTACGTGCCGCCGGTGTGGTGCTGGTCTGCCTCTCGCGTAATGCGCTGGACCGAGCCGGTTATGTGCAGAAGGAGATTAAACAGGCTCTGGATGTCGCTGATGAGCAGCCTGAAGGAAGCATTTTTGTGATCCCGGTGCGATTGGAGGAATGTAGCATTCCTGAACGTCTGCGCGATCTGCACTGGGTTAATCTTTTTGAGGAGCGCGGCTATGAGCGGCTGATACGTTCACTACGACACCGAGCAGAGCAACTCAGCCCGGTGAGTGATCCGACTCCACTTCAAGTCTACCCGGACCAAAATGCTATGCCGGGCCTTAATCTAATAGACAATCTCATTCTCCGCCTTTCCTGTGAGTTGGCAGTGAAACAAGGAGCTTTTCTTATCCAGACCAAAGAAATACTTGAGCAAGTAGAAAGGTTTAATGTCTCGCACGATGAGTTTATGGAAACTATTGAGATACTTGAGGGTAAGGATTATGTTGAGAAAACAAGGGTGATAAGCGGAGATGTGCCGGTATTTTTAATTACTAATTATGGGTTTAGTAAGTACGCACAACGGCATATAGAAAACTATAACTCTCTTGTTTCTGCTGTGGGACAAGAAATAATCAACGGTAAAAAAGATAGTCCTTCTATAGCAACATTTCTGGACCAACCACAAGTGATAATAGAGCATATTCTCGATGTTTTTCAGGAAAGACAGTTTATTAATGTTGTTAAATCCTTTGGTGGCCTGACCAGAATTACGAACATCTCTGCTGAGTTAAAACGCATGTTCCGTAAAGTGGGGCGTAGTGATTCCGCTGAATTAGAGACAGCATTTTTTACGGAAGGCAAACAGTTGGAGATAGGCAATCTGTGTCGTGAGAACGAGGCGCCGTTGCGCCCGTTCTGGGCCCGCGTGAACAACCAGTCTTCCGGCAGTATTCCGCATGGGTCAGATGTTCACGCCTGGGATACGCATGCGCTACGTGAATTGCTTACTGCCGCCTTCAGCGATGAGGAACTGGTAGCGCTCTGTTTTGACCATTTCCGTCCGGTCTATCAAGATTTTGCCGGGGGGATGTCGAAAGGAGCGAAGATCCAGCGCCTACTTGACTACTGTATGCGTGAGCATCACATTGAGCAACTTGTGGAGATTGTAAAGGAGCGGCGGCCGGTGCAGTACCAGCAGTATGTGGATCGATTAGAACGATAAAAACAGTGCAACACTAAGTGTATCCGCTGTTCGTCCGTTTGTCGGGGACCGTTACCCTGGTTAAGAACATAAAAAAACACCCGAATAAACATGAGACCTGTCAGGTCTCATGCTACCGTGACCAGCCGTGCAACTATAGCCAAGGAGACCCGTCATGATCATGTCCGGCGCAAAAGATGCAACCCTGCTCCAGGTGCAGTTGATCGATATTCATGGCACCTACTACTACGATCTGGTCTATGCCCACACCGATGATCAGCAGCCCCGGAGCGCACGCATCGGCAAGGAGGATATCTATGCCGACCCGCAGCCCAACGATGCCGTCCGGGTCGCCTACATGATGAATGTTGTAACCGGGGTGCAACGGCGTGGGTAAGTGGCGAAATCGGCCTACCCGTATGTTTCGGTTTCGGACCAGGTGAGTTCGGCGTTGCCGATGGCGACCGTGTCACCCTCCTGGACGCCTGCCGCGGCCAGGGCTTCGCTGATGCCGCTGGCGCGCAGCACACGCTGCACCCGGTCCAGTGCCTCCGGTTGGTCGAAGTTGGTCATGGCGATCAGCCGCTCGATCTTGCGCCCGCGCACGCGCCAGCCCACTTCGTCCTGCTCAATCGTGAAGAGGTTGGGATCGACCTCCGGGACGGGCCAGGTCAGCGGCGGCTCGTTCGGCTCGGCCGGCTCGCGCATGGGAGCGGGGAGCGCGCGCAACTCCTCGACCACGCGCCCCAGCACCCGGTCAATGCCCTGGCGGGTCGCCGCCGAGATGGTAAAGCAGTTTTCGGCGGGCACCGGCAGTTCGCGCTGCAACCGCTCCAGGTTTTCCTGAGCCATCGGCAGGTCCAGCTTGTTGAGCAAGACCAGTTGTGGTCGCCGGGCCAGTTCGGGCTGGTACTGACGCAGTTCGGCATTGATCTGGTGGTAGTCCTCTAGCGGGTCACGCCCATCCACCCCCGCCGTGTCGATCACATGCAGCAGCAGGCGGGTGCGCTCCACATGGCGCAGGAAGTCGAAGCCCAGCCCCACCCCGCGATGCGCGCCCTCAATCAGGCCGGGGATATCGGCGACCACAAAGCGCTCGTAGCCCACCTCAACCAGTCCCAGGTTGGGTTGCAGCGTGGTAAAGGGATAGTTGGCAATCTTGGGGCGGGCCGCGCTGATGATCGAGAGCAGCGTGCTCTTCCCGGCGTTAGGAAAGCCCACCAATCCAACGTCGGCAATCAGCTTGAGTTCCAGTTCTAGTTCCAGTTCCTCACCCGGTTCGCCCAGTTCGGCGATCCGCGGTGCCTGGCGGGTGGAGCTGGTAAAATGGATATTGCCCAGGCCGCCCTTGCCGCCATGCGCCGCCAGCAGCCGCTGCCCCGGTCGCTCCAGATCAATCATGTAGGTTTCGCCGTCAATCGTTGCGCGCACCAGCGTCCCCGGCGGCACCTGCACCTCCAGATCGCTACCCTGGCGGCCCTGCTGATTATTTTTGTTTCCGTGTCCACCATTTTCGGCAGTAAATTTCTTTTTATAACGGAAGGGCAGCAGCGTATTCAACTGCGGATCGGCCACCAGGTAGATATGCCCCCCGCGCCCGCCATCGCCGCCGCTGGGACCGCCGCGCGGCACATACTTCTCCCGGCGGAACGCGGCGGAGCCATTCCCGCCGTTGCCCGACCGCACCGTAATTGTCACCTGATCGAATAACTCACCAGCCATAGATTTCTTCCCAACAAAAAGCGCCAGTCCGACAGCGCTCCTGTCGCTACTGACGCAGTTACTGCTAACCTGAACTCACCTGGACAACCAGACCACCGGCGCGGGCGGAAGGGCCGGCGCGCGGGTTGGGTTTACTCGGCCACCGATGAGGGAGCCTTCTGATCGTTGTTCTGCTCGGCGCGCTCCAGCTTCGCCTGAGTCGACTCGTCGTCGCGTACCGCCTTCTTAAACTCGCGGATACTGCTGCCAATCGCCCCGCCGATCCCGGCGATGCGGCCGGCCCCAAAGATCGCGATCACAATTGCCAGAATAATCAACAGTTCCCAGGGTCCGATCATACTTCACCCCTTATCGTCTAGTTTTGTTTGTTTCTGAAGCGAGGCACCAGTAGCATAACGCCCGCTGACCATGGGGAACGACGTGATGGTGCCGGAGAGCCGTATAGCGCTTGCCTGTGTATACTAATGCCATTATACCGCATGCATAGGCGCTGTCAAACCTGCCTGCCCGTAGGCGTCCCGGGTGCGTTCGGCGGTGGTGCGCCAGGCGAACTGCTGTGCGCGGCGTAGACCCCGTTCGCGCAGGTCGGCGTGCAGAAAATCATCGTTGAGCAGGCGCATAATCGCGGCCGCCAGGGCATCAACATCCGTGGGTGCAACCATCAGGCCGGCGTCACCAACCACCTCAGGCAGACTGGAACTGTTGGAGGTGACGACCGGCGTCCCACAGGCCATCGCCTCTAGCGGCGGCATCCCAAAGCCCTCGTAGAGCGAGGGAAAGACAAACAGCCGTGCCGCAGCATACCAGAGCGGCAGCTCTTCCTCATCCAGGTAGCCCACAAAATGCACCTGGTCGCGCAGACCGAGTGCCTCCAGCCGGGCAAAGACGGCGTCATACATCCAGCCCTTGCCACCCCCGACCAGCAGCGGCACCGTGCTCCGGCGGGCAACCTGGGCATAGGCATCCAGCAGCGTCGTTAGATTCTTGCGCGGCTCCAGCGTGCCGACATAGAGCACAAATTGCTCCGGCAGGCGGTGGCGGGTGCGAAATGCCGCCAGTGCCTCAGCCGCAGGTGGGCGAAAGTGCGCCCGCGCCGCATTGGGCGTGACGACCACCCGCTCGGCGGGCACTCCCAGCAACCCGACCACCTCGCGCTTCGTATGCTCCGAGACGGCCAGAATGCGCGTGGCCCGACGGACGCTCACCCGCGTCGCCAGATCCAGGTAGGTCCGGTTGTAGGAGCGAAAGGTGTAGGGGAAGCGGATAAACGCCAGGTCGTGAATCGTCACCACGCTGGGCACGGGGCATGCCAGGGGCACAACATTCAAGGTGCCATGGAACAGGTCGGCCCGCTGCCGGCGTAAGATCAACGGTGCCAGGAACTGCTCCCAGGGAATGCGCACACGCGGATTAATGGTAGGGAAACGACTGGGCTGGACAGTGAAGTGGGGCGGCAATCCCAGCGCCGCCGCATCCAGCCCGCGGGTGGTAAAGATCGTGTACTGATTGGTCTGATCTACGCGGGCCAGATGTTGCAGCAGTTGTTCGATGTAGTGCGAGACGCCCGCGCGGCGAAACGAGCGTGTATGGGCCAGCAGATGAGCGTTAATCGCAATATGCATATCGGTCTTCTACCCTGCCAAACGCGGGATCGCCTGACGCACGTCAGCATTGGTCGTTGCGCGGTTTTCGCTCATGTCGTGTTCTTCGTGGTCCAAACTTCCACTGCATAACTCCCATTATTGACACGCGTTACGCGGTGTGTGTTCAAACCGGGCATTTGACCCGATGAAAACCCGATTCGCCTGCGGCAGCATGGTACGTTTTTATCTTTTTCACAAAAATTTGGCTCTGTGAGCCAAATTTTTGCGAAAAAGGATGTCCAGTTCCGCCCTGCCGGAGGCGAAATGTCCTTCCGGGTTTGTGACCGCGTACGTCGTGCATAATTAATTATAGTGCTATGATAGAGATGAGTAGCGCGGCGCGTGTAGGCAGAGCGGCGCGTGCTCAGTGTACCATAGATGAAATGAACCAGTAATCCCCATGCAACCAATTCTTCTCGATAATCGATATGAGCTTGAACATAAGCTGGGCGAAGGTGGTATGGCAACCGTCTACCGGGGGCGCGACCAGCGGCTCAACCGGCAGGTTGCCATCAAGGTGCTGCATAGCCACTATGTCGGTGATCCCGACTTTCTCCAGCGGTTTGAGCATGAAGCGCAGGCGGCGGCCCTCCTCAACCATCCCAATGTCGTCAATGTCTATGATGTGGGACAGGATGGGACGATGCACTACATCGTCATGGAGTATGTGGAGGGAACGAACCTCAAAACCTTGATCAATCAGTCGGCTCCTCTGCCGGTAGACCAGGCGGTGACGATTGCCGGCGAAATTGCACGCGGGCTGGCAGCGGCCCACAAACTGGGGCTGATCCACCGGGATATCAAGCCGCAGAATATTATGATTGAGACCGGCGGCCAGGTCCATATTACCGATTTTGGGATCGCCAAGAGCAATTTTAGCACAACCCTGACCCAGACCGGCATCACTTTTGGGACCGCCGACTATATCTCACCGGAGCAGGCCCGTGGCGAACGGGCCACCCCCCAGTCGGATATCTATGCGCTGGGGGTGACGCTCTACGAGATGTTGACCGGGCGGCTCCCCTTTATTGCGGAAAATGCCGTCGCCGTGGCAATGCAACACGTCAGTGCGGCCCCGCCGTCACCGCGCCAGTTCAATCCGCAGGTGCCGGCACAACTTGAGACACTGGTGCTGCGGGCGATGTCCAAGAATCCCGTTGAGCGGCCCGCCAACGCGGAGGAATTTGCTCGCCTGCTCACCAACTATCGCAGCATCGCCACACAGGATACCACCTTCAATCCCAACCTGATGCAGCGCCCGGCCCCGCCCCGCCCGGTAAATCCCGCCGCACCGCCTCCCCCTCCCGTTAGCTCCGGTAGTGGCAGTGGGGGTGGGAGCAGTAGCAGCAGCACCAGCGGACGAATGACGGTCCCGCCGCCGCGTCCGGCCGTTGCCCGCGCGCCGCGTCAGCAGGGGCCGGGGTGTGGCACATTTATCGTGGGCTCGCTGCTGCTGGCCGGCGTGCTGGGCCTGGTTTTGCTCTTCAGCAGCGGCACTTTTGGCGAGTTATTCGCCAGTACCGGCGATCCGGCGCGTGCGCCCCGGGCTACACCGCTCCCCGGTACCCCAACTGTCACTGTTACTACCACCACTACAACTACGCCAACGCCAACACCTTCACCAACACCCACGCCGGAACTGGTCACGGTACCGAATATCGTTGGACGGACCGAGGTTCAGGCGCGGGATCTGCTGGCGCAGGAAGATCTGATCGGTGTCGCGGGCGAACCTCGCCATAGCAGCGAGTCGCTCGGGCAGGTCATAGAGCAGTCCGTACCGGCAGGGACGCAGATCGAAGCGGGGCAATCCGTTACCTACATCCTGAGCCTGGGCCCTAACCTGGTGGAGGTGCCTGATCTGAGCGGCGTACGGCTTGATTTTGCGCGCCAACAGGCCGAGCAGCGCGGTCTGAGTGTCAATGTCGTAGAGCAGCCAAGCCGGCAGGTCAGCGAAGGGTTTGTGATCCGGCAAGACCCCCGAGCGGGGTTACGGCTGCAGCCTGGTGATACGGTTGCACTGGTTGTGAGTATTGGCGACAAAGTCCAGGTGCCGGAGTTAACCGGGATGCGCGAAGATGCGGCAAAAGCGCGTCTGGCGCAAACGGATGGCCTGTCGTGGATCTATACCGATCTGCAGAATAGCCCTGATCTGGCGCGCTACCGCCCCGGCGATGTTGTCAGCATGTCCAACGCCCAGGGTAATCCCATTCAGGCGGGGGACTGGGTGCCACGCGGTACGCAGATTGTGCTGGGTGTACGCGGCGGTGGCTAATCGCAGCAAGGAGAGAGGTGAGGTTTACCGTTGACAGAGGAACGCCAACCATTGCCGGGGCCGGAACAGGGCATTTATTATGAGCCGCGCCGCGCTTCCGTTCATGATCTCCCCGGGTTGCCGGCGACTCTGCCCGTAACAGCAACGGCGGAACGACAGCCTGCCCAGTATACCCTGTTTGAGTTGCTCCAGAATCTGATGCAGGTGCTGCTCTTTTTTCTGATCTTTAGCTCACTTATCGGGCGCTTTGAAATCCGCCAGTCGAGTATGGAGCCCAACTTTCACGAGGGGCAGCGCGTGATGGTCAGCCAGGTCGGGAGTTTCTGGTTGCACCATTTTGCCCACCGTGCTCAGGCATCCGGTGAGAACGAGCAAGAGTTGCTGGGACTCGAACGGGGACAGGTGGTCGTCTTCTTCGATAATGCGGAGCTTACGGGTGATGCGCTGATCAAGCGCCTGATCGGGGTGCCGGGAGATACGATTGAGATCCGTGACGGCGAAGTGCGTGTCAACGGCGAACCACTGACCGAACCCTATGTCAATGGAGCTACCACCCGTTGCAGCGCCTACTGCGGCCCCCTGACCTTAGGCCCGGACGAGTTTTTCTTTATGGGCGACAATCGGGGCGTCAGCCGGGACTCCCGCGCGTTTGGGACGATCCCCGCCGACCAGATTGTCGGGCGGTTGATTGTGCGCTTCTGGCCGCTGGACGAGTTTGCCCTCTACCTGTAGCGTAGACCTGCGCGCCGCAGCAGGAGCCATTCCCCGGTCTGACCTGCTGCGGCCCTATGTTCCCCCGGCCACACTCTCGTGTGCTTCTTCGACCAACTGCCCCTCGCGCAGCCGGAACACCCGGTTGGCCAGCGCCACCGCATCGGGGCTGTGTGTCACCATCAGCATGGTCTTTCCCGCCTGCCGGGTAAGCGTTCCCAGCAGATCGAGCACCTGCGCACTGGTTTCGCTGTCCAGGTTGCCGGTGGGCTCGTCCGCCAGCACCAGCAGCGGATCATGCACCAGCGCCCGCGCAATCGCTACCCGCTGTTGCTCCCCACCGCTGAGCCGGTCGGGATAGCTCTGACCGCGATCCGCCAGGCCCACCCGCGCCAATAGATCAACTGCCGCCTGCCGATCATGCGGGGCCGTGCGTCCGTTCAACTCCAGCGGCAAGAGCAGATTCTCCAGCACCGTCAGGGTCGGTACCAGGTTAAAGAATTGAAACACAAAGCCAATATTGCGCCGCCGGAAGATCGTCCGTGCATGCTCCGACAGCCGGGTGAGCGGCTGGTCATCAATCCAGACCTCACCGTTGGTAGGGGTATCGATCCCACTCAGCAGGTTGAGCAGGGTACTCTTGCCACTGCCGCTCTTGCCCAGCAGCACCACTGTTTCCCCTCGCGCAAACGTTGTGCTGAGCTCGTGTAGCACCGTATGCCGCCGTCCGGCCTCCTCATAGCTTTTGCTGATGCGGTCAAGGCAGATCAGCGGCGGTTTGCCGTTGGACTGTTCTATCTGTTTCATAGTTCTGTTCTATTCCAGTTGTTTGTCTGCTTTTTTTCATTATACCCCTGATTCCGCAGCCTGCCTGAAGCTATCAGTCCCGTCAGCCATGCTATAATCGGTTGGCGGATACGTGGGGCAGTGCCGCCTCATAGCGAAGCGCAGGAACAACGAAGTGAGAGAGGAAGATTATGGCAACGGTGGTACTGATTGGCACCCTTGACACTAAAGGTCAGGAGTATGACTATCTGCGAGCATGCCTGACCGGGTTGGGTTGCGCCGTCACACTGGTTGACGTAGGTGTGCTGGGCCAGCCCCAGGCCAACCCCGACATTCCCCGCGAGCGTGTAGCCGCAACTGGTGGTCGGCAACTGGCCGACCTGGTCCGGACCGCTGACCGGGGCGCGGCGATTGAAGTCATGGCGCAGGGCGCGGCCACGATTGTGCTGGATCTGTTTCAGCAGGGTCAGTTGCAAGGCGTGCTGGCTGTCGGTGGTTCGGGTGGTTCCGCTCTGGCAACACACGCGATGCAGGCGCTGCCGGTAGGCGTACCCAAGCTGATGGTCTCCACGATGGCTGCCGGCGATACGCGCCCCTATGTCGGCGCAGTGGATATTACGATGATGTACTCGGTGGTCGATATTGCCGGGCTGAACCGCATCTCCGAGCGCATCCTGACCAATGCTGCCGCCGCGATAGCGGGAATGGCCCGATCCTATGCCGATGTGGACCAGTCGGCGACCGCCAGCAAGCCGCTGATCGGTGCGACGATGTTTGGTGTTACCACCCCTGCCGTGACAAAGGCCCGCCAAGTGCTGGAAGCCCACGGCTACGAGGTGCTGGTCTTTCATGCCACCGGCACGGGAGGCAAATCGATGGAAGCCCTGGTCAACGGCGGTTTTCTGGCGGGTGTGCTTGATCTGACGACAACCGAACTGGCGGATGAACTGGTTGGCGGGGTACTCTCGGCCGGGCCGGCTCGTCTGGAGGCCGCCGGTGCGATGCAACTGCCTCAGGTGGTTTCGTTAGGCGCACTCGATATGGTCAACTTTGGCGCGTTCGATAGTGTGCCGCCCCAGTTCAAGGAGCGCAATCTCTACAAACACAACCCGACTGTCACCCTGATGCGGACCACCCCCACCGAAACCGCCGAGTTGGGCCGGATCATCGCACGCAAGCTCAACCAGGCGCAGGGACCGGTGGCGCTATTTCTCCCGCTCAAGGGCGTCTCGCTGATTGCCACCGCCGGTCAGCCATTCTACGACCCGGAAGCCGACCAGTCATTGATCGATAGCCTGCTGGCAGATCTGGACACCGACCGGGTTGAAGTTCACCAGTTCGATCAAGATATCAACGATCCGCAGTTTGCGACGGCAATGGCAAATCGTCTCCATGAAATGATTACCGCAGGAGGGCAGGCATGAACCGGGCGGAAGCACTGGCAAAACTCAAACAGACCGTCGCGGACGGTGGTGTCATTATCGGGGCTGGGGCAGGGACGGGGCTCTCGGCCAAGGGTACCGAAGCCGGCGGTGTTGACCTGATTATCATCTACAATTCGGGCCGCTATCGTATGGCCGGGCGCGGTTCGCTGGCGGGCCTGATGCCTTACGGCGATGCCAACGCCATTGTGATGGAGATGGCCGGCGAGGTGCTGCCGATTGTCAAAAACACTCCAGTCCTGGCCGGTGTGTGTGGCACCGATCCCTTCCGACTGATGCCACAGTTTCTTCGGCAGATCAAAGAGGTTGGCTTTGCCGGGGTGCAAAATTTCCCCACCGTCGGCCTGATCGACGGCGTCTTCCGCCAGAATTTGGAAGAGACCGGCATGAGCTTTGATCTGGAAGTGGAGATGATCCGCGCGGCGCACGAGCTAGATCTGCTGACCTCGCCGTATGTTTTTGATCCGGACCAGGCGCGGGCCATGGCCGAAGCAGGAGCGGATATCCTGGTGCCGCATATGGGACTGACGACCAGGGGCTCCATCGGCGCACAGACCGCCCTGACACTCGAGGACGCGGCGAAGCGCATCCAGACCATGCATGACGCGGCTAAAACGGTCAATCCGGATATCCTGGTATTATGCCACGGCGGGCCGATTGCCGAGCCGGAAGATGCCGCCTACATTTTGCAGCACACCAGCGGTATCGTGGGCTTCTTCGGCGCATCCAGCATGGAGCGGTTGCCCACCGAGAAGGCCCTGGTAGATAACGCTCGTCGTTTCAAGGCGATTACGCGGTCTTAGGAGAGGTTAGGGGTTAGGGATTAAGGGTTATGAACACGATGAACTGTTAACCCCTAACCCTTAACCCCTAACCGTTACAGATTACGGACTACACCCATGATCGATCTTCACATTCACACTACAGCGACGCCGGAGCATGCCACCTGGACACCCGGCGAACTGGCGGCGGCTGCCGCCGCGCGTGGACTGGTCGCCATTGCCGCCACCGATCACAATACCACCGGCAGCGTACGTGCGCTCCAGGCGGCGGGGAAGCAACTGCGCGTACGGGTTATCTCCGGTGTCGAGATTGACAGCGCCGCCGGGGGCAAGCTCTGGCATACGCTGGTCTACGGCGCGCCGCCTGACGACCCCGCGCTGCTGCTGCTCTGCCAGCAGGTCTTTGAGCGCAACGCTGCCGATGCGCAGGCGCTCCTGGAAGAACTGCCACGGCAGGGGTTTGCGCTGAATGCCGCCGGCGGGCCGGAACTGGCCCACGACCTGGACCGCCCGCCGAATGTGGCCGAGGTAGCAACGGCCCTGGCCGCCCACAACGATCTACCGGAGCGTGTTCCTGGCGAGGACGATGAGGCCGCGGGCATGCGCTACCTGCTGACCCGGATGCCCGGTGCATACAACCCCGTCGGCGTTGATGCGGTCATCGCGGTGGCGCACCAACTGGGAGGCATCGCGGTTCTGGCGCATCCGGGTCGTAGCAAGGGCATCTACGCGATCCCGGCGACCGCCGAGGATATCGCCGCGCTGGTGGAACTGGGGCTGGATGGGCTGGAGGTCTACTATCCGACACACAGCGCGGAACAGCAGGCCTTCTACCGTGATCTGGCGCAGCAGTATGGGCTGCTGATCAGCGGCGGTTCGGACTCGCACCATCCGCATGAGCCGCTGGCAACGGTGGACCGGCGGCTCGTGACGGTGTTGGAGCGGGTGGGGTAGCGAGATTGCCCCGCAAAAACACTCAGGTCGTCTCAGGCGCAACCCCCGCAACAATCACAAAATGGCCCTCGGAGGCGCTCTGGCGGATCGCCATGGCCTGCCGATATTCGGGTGAGTTGTAGAATGCCTGCGCCTGCGCCATGCTCGGAAATTCTACAACCACCAGGCGCTGATTCTCCGGCGTGCCTTCGAGGGTGATAACCTCGCCGCCGCGTACGATAAATCGGCCACCGTACCGGGCGATAATGCCCGGCGTCAGTTGGGTATACTCACGGTAGCGTTCGGGATCGGTGATGGTGATCCGTCCGATCAGATATGCAGACATGTCAATCCTCTCTGGAATGCTAGAGATCCCTATTTGACGACTGGAGGTGAAAGCTATGCACGACCTGTACACGATCGGCTACGCGGGCCACTCGATTGTGTCGTTTATCGACACGCTTCACCAGTACGGCATCGAGCAGGTCATTGATGTCCGACAACTTCCACATAGTCGCAAGCCCGGCTTCTCAAAGGCTAGACTTGAACGGGAACTTACCGCTGCAAACATTCTCTACACACATATGATTGAACTGGGAACCCCCAAAACAGTGCGTGACGCGCTTAAACGCACAGGAGACTATGATGATTTCTTTGCCAAGATGAGACTATATATTGCCGAACAGCATAGCGCTTTACAAACCGCTCTCGATTTTGTGCCTGGTCGGCGTTGCGCGCTCCTATGTCTTGAGGCCAATCATGCCGAGTGTCACCGGAGTGTCGTCGCGGTTGAACTTCAGCGACGGGCTAACTTTGCGCTCAATATCGAACATATTTGACTGCGTTGCTGGTTCAGTTCCACCGTGGCATGCCTGCATCATCACAAAACCCCCGGTCGTAGCCGGTGTACCAGTGCCACCACTTCCGCAAAGCGGCCATGGCGCTCGGCAAACGCCACCAACTCCCGGGCCTTGCCGGATTTCCCCGCGCCGGGCAGGCTCTCATAGTCGATGGTTAGCTCGAATGCGAGATCGCGCAGCTCGTCGTCGTTGAAATAGTCTACCAGGATCTGCTTGAGCTTTACGCGGTCAATGTCGGTGGTTGCGGGCCGGGGCGCTTCCAGCGGTGGGGCTCCGGGCGCGCTTCCATCATCATCAAAGTGATCTTCAACCGGTATATTCCAACTGCGCAATATCTGCTTAATGCGGGAGATACTCTCGCGGGCTTCCGTAATGCCATGCGTGACGGCCGGTGGTGCAAATGCTTCACCCAGAGTGGCTTGCTGTTTCAGATAGTGCGCCAGACTGCGGCGATGGGTGCTTAACAGCGTCTGCTGATGTTTAATCTCTTCCTGCGTGGGCATCGGCTCTCTCCACTGGATTGCGTTCCTTCATCATGTTACCGACATTATTGTAGCACACGCATTGCACCGCATAGCAAATTGCCCAGCAGTGTGCAATCCACAACCGTAACCCTACCTACTCCGCTCCCAGTCTGGTATACTACAGTCGATTCGCATCGCCCCGTAGCATCAGGGAGAGGCTATGCAACTCGCACCGGAACTGCACGCACAGGTTGAAACCCTATCCATGCGCTATGGTTCGCCCGTACAAACCATGGTTATGCTGCCGGACGGCAGTTTTGATCCGTTCGTCAAATCCGACCGCATCGGCGAGGTCTGTATGGTAATCCGCCGTCCTACCGGCCATCTGCTGACGGCGCGCAAAACCTTCTACCCGCACAATGCCTATCGCCTGCTTACCGGCGGCATTGAGCATGGTGAGCCGATTGAGGCCGCGTTGCGGCGCGAAGTCGTCGAGGAGACCAGCCTGACGGTCGATATTCGCCGTTTCCTGGCCGTGATCGCGTATACTGCGCCGGCGCCGGGTGGCGACCCGCCATCCGACGCCGACAGTCTGAACCAGTTCTACACCTTTGCCTTCCTGCTTGATGAGATCGGCGGCACGCTGGCGCCGCAAGATCCGGATGAGCGGATCGCCGGGTTTCGGGAGGTGCTACCGGAGGAGTTGCCAACCCTGGCAACCCGCCTGGAGCAGGTGCCCGACGAGGCCGATCCCGAAATTGGCGGACACTGGCGTAGTTGGGGCATGTTTCGTGCGGTCGTTCACCGGGTGGTACACACCACGCTGACCGCTATCGGCAGTTGAATGCCAGGTGCCAGGTGTTACCTTCCTGGTGCCTGGTTCTACCATACTACATTCTGACTGAGGAGGTTTTGCATGCTTGGCTTTGAAGCACAACAGCGCGCCCAGGAAGCACTTCGCAAGATTGACCAGGGGTTGGTCCGGGATATGGCCGACGAAGAGGCGATCCTGAAACATGCCAAGGAGTTTCGGGATGGGATGTTTGGCGCGTTTCAGTTTATCGAGCGGGAGACGTTACAACTCAATGCGTTGCTGGTGCAGTTGAAGCGGTTGGATGCGAACCAGCTTCAGATCCAGAGCAAGGGTCGGATGCCCTTTGTCCTGAGCCTGGATCCCGAGGTCGCCTACGACACCCGCCATACCAGTAATCCGGGACAGGCCGGCGAAGGCCCGCCCCAGGGTCCGGTCGAACTGGCTGCGCGGGTCTTTGTCGTCTTTGCCCCGCCCTACCAGGGGATGCTGCGCCACTACAGCATCTTTGCCGATGGGCTCTGGAAACGGACTACGTTCGCCTTCGGGCATAGCGGTGTCCAGACCCGTAGCACGCTGTTGCAGCGCTTTGGTCCGGATATCCTGGTGCTCGAGGCTGCCGACCTGCTGGGGCATGTTTGTATGCTGCACCCGACCTGGACCAACCTGGAGCCACGCGCCGAGGGGATGACGCTCGAGGCGCTTCGGGAGCGCAGCCGGGTCAAGGAGTTCCTGACGGCGGGATCACCCCGGCGGTCGCAATAACCGATGGAGCGCAGCATGGCCGGCAACCCGCAGAGTCACCTGTTCCGGGTTAAGGGGATGACGCTGCATACCCGGGTCTGGGTTCCCTCCGGCGCACCTGCCGGCCCGGTTGTGATTCTGGTGCATGGGCTGATCGTCTCCAGCCGCTACCTGCAGCCAACTGCGCGTCTCCTGGCAAACGACTACCGGGTGTATACGCCGGATATACCGGGGTTTGGTCGCAGTCCCCATCCAGACCGGATGCTGAACCTGGCGGAACAGGCGGATCTGCTGGCGGCCTGGATAGAGACGCTGAGTATTGAGCAGGCCGTCTGGCTGGGGAACTCGCTGGGATGTCAGGTGGTTGCTACCGTTGCGTTGCGGCATCCCCGGCATGTCGCGCGGGCCATACTGGTTGGGCCAACGGTTGATCCCGGCCGACACACGATGCATGAACAACTGGTACGCCTGGCGCTGACACTTGCCCTGGAGCGGCCCACACTCTGGCTGGTTGCGCTACGGGATCTGTGGGATGCGGGCCTGCGCCAGGCGTTTCGCGCGGCGCACTATGCCCTGATGGATCATATTGAGGAGAAGCTGCCCCTGATCCAGGTACCGACGCTGGTGGTGTATGGCACGCACGATCTGTTAGTGTCCCGGCGCTGGGCAGAAACGGCGGCTCGCCTGTTACCCGCAGGCAGGCTGGTGGTCATTCCGGGTGGCACGCATGCGATGAATTTCTCCCGGCCGCGCGCGTTGGCACAGGTTGTGCGTGCTTTTCTGCAGGAACAACGCATAGAAAAAACAGACAAACAGAGAACAATGAACAACATTGCTCAATAACCGGAGTTACGCGGTCGTTTCCACACCAGGTGTCTGCCTGGACAAATGGCCCGATTCGCCTCCAGCAGGGCGGAAGATTCCTATCTTTATTCACCAAAATTTTGCACAAAGTGCAAAATTTTGGTGAATAAAGATAAAGATTGTACCATGCTGCCGCAGGCAATTCTGCCGTTCACCGGGTGAAACGCCCGGTTTGATGACCCAGCGCGTAACTCCTGTCAATAACCGGAGTTACGCGGTCGGTTCCAAACCAGGCATCTGCCGGGACAACCGGCCCGATTCGCCTCCGGCAGGGCGGAAGATTCCTGATCTTTTTCACAAACAAATTCACGAAGTGAATTTGTTTGTGAAAAAGAAACAAAAGTACCATGCTGCCGCAGGCGAATCGCGCTTCCATACTCGTTAAACGTCCGGGTTGCATGGCAACCGCGTAACTCGTGTCAATAACCAGAGTTACGCGCTGGGTCGGCAAATTGTAGTAATAGCAGCAGGTTAGTATTCTGTATAAAGTTACATTTACAGGTGAATGGTGTGTCGGTAAAGGTAAAGAAAACAACCATTGAACAGCATCATATCACGGTTGGCGATGTGCCGATTTTCTACCAGGTGGCCGGGCAGGGTCCGCCTCTGGTGCTGGTGCATGGACTGTCCGGCTCTGGTCGCTGGTGGCGACACAACATTCTGTCGTTGGCGCAGCAGTTTCAGGTGTATGTGATCGACCTGATCGGGTTTGGTCGGAGTCGCGGGTGGCACCCGTTTGTGCTGACCGAAGCTGCCAGTTACCTGGTCGCCTGGATGGACGCGGTCGGCATTGAACAGGTCGGCGTTATCGGGCACTCGATGGGCGGGTTTATTACGGCGGAACTGGCGGCCGAATTTCCCCAGCGGATTACCCGCATGGTGCTGATCGCTCCCGCCCTGATGCCGCGCGAACTCTCCTCCCTGGCGCATGCCGTCGGTCTGTTCCGGGTCTTCTGGCATCTACCGCCGGGGTTTCTCCCAATCCTGTTCACCGATGCTCTGCGTGCCGGGCCAGTAACGCTCTGGAAGGCGGCGCGGGAACTGCTGGCAACCGATCTCTGGCCCCGGCTTCAGGATCTCGCAACGCCGACCCTGCTCATCTGGGGTGAACATGACACGCTGGTGCCGCTTTCCGTGGCAGGACAGTTGCGCCACTGTTTGCTGAATACCCGGCTGGTTATTATCCCCGCGTCTGGGCACAACCCGATGTGGGATCGCCCACAGGCATTTAACCAGACCGTGCTCCCCTTTTTGTCCAACGCTATGGACTTGCCCGCGGCTGATGCTACACCAGCGTACCCAGCGCTAACCCCCATACCAGGTGAGCCGTGAAAATCATCGCTCATCGCTGTACGGCTCGCACGCAGGTTCAAGCGTCTGCTATCCCCAACCTGCCCTGAGAAAAAGCAAAAAATATGCCAGTACGTTCAATCTGAATATGCGGCAACCCAGTCAATGGCATAGCGCGATTACTGGCACACTTTTTGCCAATACCAGACCCCAGGGGCATAGAGAAGAGGGGGTTACATGTGCGCGGGTAGCCTGATTGAAGCCGCTCCGCCTGGAAACTCATAGCGTGAGGAGATTATCCGAATGAGCTGGCAGTATAAAACGATGATGATGCTGGGATCGCTCTTTCTTGTCTTAACTCTGGCCTTGACTGGCTGCGGTGGTGAGGAAGAGGATGTAGAGCCTGATATCGGTGTTGAGCAAGAGGAAGGCCTGGGTGAAGAGGAAGGCGTGCTGGAAGACGAGGACGGCATGGAAGACGAGGACGGCATGGAAGACGAAGAGGGCATGATGGAAGACGAAGAGGGCATGACCGAGGACGAAGAAGGCATGGATGAAGAGCAATAAGTTGCCCCGCAACCCACCATCTACGCCCACTCTATTTTCCCTCAGATAGCATAATCACGGGCTGAGGACGCGCACCCTCTTGAACCCGGTAGAACTGGAAATAACAACACCGGAGCGGGATACACCCGTTCCGGTGTTGTCTTGTTTGGTGGCATCAACGTAGTGCTGCGCTACATTATACTAATGTGCCGGCAAACCAGCAATCAACGCGAATGGGAGCAACAGGTGCAACGGCGGCACGTTCCCGTGTCTCATCGCTGCGTCCTCGGTGTTCGCTGTGGCGATGACAACAAATTGGTATTAATGACAGGAGTTACGCGGTCGGTTCCAAACTAGGCGTCTGCCTGGGCAATCGGCTCGATTCGCCTCCGGCAGGGCGGAAGAGACCAGATCTTTTTCATAAAAAATTTGCACAAAGTGCAAATTTTTTATGAAAAAGATAAAAAGAGTACCACGCTGCCGCAGGCGAACTACGCCGTTATCAGGAGCAAACGGCCCGTTTGAACGCGCACCGCGTAACTCGTGTTAATGACAGGAGTTACGCGGTGCGCGTTTGGACCACGAACAACACGACATGCGCGAAACCCGCCAAACGGCCAATGCTGACATGGACCAGGTGATCCCGCGTTTGGTGCGGGATATCGCCTCCGGCAGGGCGGAAAAAGATAGAAAAAGTACCATGCTGCCGCAGGCGAAGCGGACTTCCATCGGGTGAGACGCCCGGTTTGAATACGCACCGCGTAACTCCTGTTAATGAGTTGCATCCAGAGCGTGCTTCATCGTTATCCAGCCGAAAAAAACCCAATATTATCGAACAACCTGCGGCGGATGCAGTTCGGCCAGCATCTGGTCGTAGTAGCGTACCATCAGCGGTTGTGACTTGACGCCCATACTCGCCAGGCGTTTCCCCAACGGGTGTTCCCCCCAGATCAGAATGCCGCCCCCGCCCTGCGTGCGCCCATATGCCTCGGCGTTGCAGCGCATCACCGTGTGGAGCAGTCCCTGCTGATCCTGGCTGTAGGTTTCGATCTGCATATCGCGGGAACGGTCCGTGTTGGGGCGGGTGGCCACCAGTTGCACCAGGCTCTGCCCCTCCAGTTGCGCCTCGCAAACAGCCTGTCCATCTACCTCGATCACCCGAACATCGGCGAGTTGGCGTGGCAGGCTCCAGTTGGCCACACCATGCTGCTGGGCCTCCGCATTGCTGACCAGCATATGCAGCACATAGGCCGGATAGCGCCGCTCGTTGAGCAACTGGGTCAGGGTGGCAATGGGGATCGCCCGCTCATGGGTTGCCAGCAGCGCCAGTGTCGCCTCGGCAAATGGGCCAAAGGGTGTCTGGCGGTAGAGCGCAAAGGCGACGATCAGCAATGCCTGGCCGGGAAAGCCCTCCACCAGGTTGACCTTCACACCTTTGGGCAGCAGTTTGCGTGCATTACCTGCCGGCATCGGATATGCCGCATTGACAAAGAGGGTATGTTCCAAGCGCAGGGGAGTGTCTGGCTTCTGATTCATGGCGTGTGTTCCTTTGCTAAACTGCAGAGCTACTCTATCCTACCACACATTGATTGCCGGATGTGGGGTGAAAAATGCTTCCCCGGCAAACAGCAGCAGCGGGGTGATTATTCGGAGTAAACCATGCACGCTGAACATTCCACCTTACCCGACCGGCGGGTTGGAGGCAAACTGCCGCCGCATCGTATCGACTGCTCCGGTACGCCGCAACGCATAGGCTACAGCGCCCACCAGCATCCCGGCGCCAACCAGGAATTTTGCCGGTGAGCGGCGACTGACCTTCTTGGGTGCCATTGGCCGTCGTGTGGCAAACAACTCGATCATCCCCTTCTTGAAGGCGCGCAAATCATGCGGTCCCCGGCTGGATACCCAGTTGCGGTCACGCACCAGTGACGTATCAACCCACTCCGCCCCGGCATTGATCAGGTCATCCTTGATCCCCGGCCAGGAGGTAATCTTGCGTCCGCGTACCAGATCCGCCGAGGCCAGCACCCAGGGGCCGTGGCAGAGCACCGCGATGGGCTTTTCGGCCTGATCAAATGCGCGAACAAACTCCAGTACCTCTTTGCTCTGCCGTAACAAATCCGGGTTGACAAACCCACCCGGTAGCAGTAGCGCATCATAGTTCTCCGGGTCGGCGTTAAACACCAGGCGATCCACTCGCACCTTCTTTCCCGGAATAATCAGGTTCATGCCCTTGATATGACCGGGGCGCAGCGAGAGCACCTCAACGTTGGCACCCTGTTTGCGTAGCGCTTTCATTGGCATCGTCAGTTCAACCTGCTCAAAGCCATCGGCGGCCAGAATTGCCACCCGCAGTCCTTCCAGTTTCGTCCGAGCCATGGTTTTCTCCTTCCACAAGGTTTCAGGTTCCAGCGTAAATCTGTCACCAATCGCATCACGCATCAGGCGATTGCCAAAGAACTTGCAGATCAGCGCCGTCTGCGTCTGCCGTTCGACATCGCGAAAAATTGCTGCGGCATCGCCCATGGGATAGATATCAAAGACTGGTTCGGCAACCCTTATTCCTGACATCTCACGCAAAACATGATCGGCGAGAAATGGATAGAGCGGTTCGCTCTGCGACAATGTACCCTGATATGCGCCGGCCATGCCACACCGTTCCAATCAACAACCCCCCGGCGGCATCCATCGCCGTCCCCACTTGCGGGGATAGTTCTCCCATAGGGCCGCACTTCTGCGCGTCCGCTACGCATCTTCCTACCAGGAAAGGTATGCAAATTTCGGGCCATGCGGGAAGAAGGAAGAACCGAGAACTGAGAACCGAGAACTGAGAATTGAAAACCAGGTGATTTCATGGTAGCTTACGGGGGTGAGCGTATCTCCTTATGAACTTCTGACCGCTAAAAGCTAACACGCCAGATCAAACGTGGCAACCAGCGGCAGATGATCCGATGCTTCCCGGATTGGCGCGGGATCGGTGACAACAGAGCAGCCTGTGAGTGTCGTCGCCAGGGTCGGGTTGGCAAAGATGTAATCCAGGCGCGCGTTGGGCGAGCGGGCCGGCAGGGTAAAGCCCGGTGTATTCGGGTGCAGGGAGCGGTAGCAGTCGGTGAACCCGGCAGCACGGAGGGCGGTCAGCGCATAGTGAAAGACCCGCCCGCCCTGGGACAGCAGCATAAGTTTGAGCCAGCCCGGCAGTGCGTGGATGACCAGCCGATCCTCCGGCGCAATCGCATTAAAGTCGCCGGCAATCAGACAGGGGGCCGGTTGTTCGGGCCGCGCATAGCGCAGGAGCACGCGCACTTCCCACCAGCGCCACAACTCCAGCAGCAGGGCCGGGTGCGGGACCAGGTGTACGCCAAAGACCTGCAATTGCTGCGTGGGCAGCGCGATGGTTGCCGCAAGAATGGCGGTGCGAATTGGCGGGAAGGGCCGCAAACTGTGGCATGCAACCAGCGGGTAGCGGCTGATAATCCCCAGATGATGCCCGGTATTGCTCGGCGCATAAAAGGAGTGGGCGTCGTGATCGAGACATGCGGCAAACTGCGTCAGCGTATCCGGATCGTGCAGTTCCTGAAGGAGCAGAATATCCGGCTGCACCGCCTGCAAGACCGCGCTGATCAGGTGCCGGCGTTCGTACCCACCGAGGAGGATGTTGTAGGTCATGCATGTCAGCATATGGTTTTACGTTAGATCAGCGGGAGCGCGCGGGCAATCACAAACTTGAGATAGCGCCCCTCGGGGAAGCCTGCGGGTACGGGATGGTCGGCGGGTTGCCCGGCCTCGTGCAGGATCTGCAGGCGCTGGCGGGACTGCTGGGCGGCCTCGGCCAGCGCTTCTCGAAACATCTCCGGCGAGACCTGGCTGGTACAACTGGATGAAACCAACAATCCACCCGGCGTGATGCAGCGTAGTGCCAGGGCATTCAGGCGGGTGTAGGCACGCCCGGCGGCGTAGCGACTGCTCTTCGCTCGGGCAAAACTGGGCGGGTCAAGGATCACCATTTCGAAGCGCCGCCCCTGCTGCCGGAAACGGTCCAGCAGTTTGAAGCAGTCATCGACCAGGAAAGGGTAGTCCTCCGGGTTGAACCCGTTGAGTTGCATGTTATTGGCGGCGTCAACGGCGGCAGCATGGGCGCTGTCGCAACTGACCACTTCGGTTGCGCCGCCCCGTAGCGCGTAGAGCGAGAATCCGCCAGTGTAGGCAAAGCAGTTGAGCACGCGCCGCCCCGCCGCCCACTGTTCAACGGTGTGCCGGTTTGTGCGCTGGTCGAGGAAGAGCCCGGTCTTCTGTCCAACGTAGAGGTTGGCCCGAAAGAAGAGGCCATGCTCCTGGATCACCAGGTCTTCGGGCGGAAGTTCGCCCCAGAGTTGTTGCAACTGCGCCGCGGGCGGTTGGGAGTGCGGCCGGGCGGCCGTCTCTTCTTCGGGGGTCGTTGGGCGTCCTTCGCTATCCGGATCGGGGGGGTTCTGCACAATCCCGCGCAGGGTGGGATCGCAGCGGCGCAGGGCAGGCACAACCAGCGGCACCAGCGTTGCCACACTCCCGGTATAGGTCTGGATGATGGCATAGTCGCCGTAGCGGTCCACAACCAGACCGGGCAGGCCGTCCCCCTCGCCATAGAGCCAGCGGTAGGCGTTGGTTTCATCTTCGCGGATGGTTGCGCGCAGATCCCACGCCTCTGTGACCCGCGCGCTGATCCAGTCGGCATCGGGGACTATGCTGCGGGAAAAAATACGGAGCGCAATCGGGCTGTGGGCGTCCCACAGTCCAACTGCGCTCAGATTACCACAGCGTAGCCGCACCCAGGTGCCGGAGCGTAACTTCTCCCCACCGTTGACCTGGTTGCGGTAAACCCAGGGATGCCCCTGCGCCAGCCGCCCCTTGAGGCTGGTCGGAACGGACACCTCCGGGAGCGCTTGATCAGCCGATGGTCGTGCCACTGGGTACCGTTTTGTCATGCCCAAAGGCCGACTCCCGTGTGCGGGGGCGAATAGCGACATTGCGCCCGATGCGCGCGCCCGCCGGAATCTGCGCGCGTGCGCCGATCAGCGTCAGGCCCGTGTTGAGGATATAGGGTGCCTGATCATTGGGCGTATTATCCTCGCCGTCGCCGACCAGCGCGCCATCACCGATACGCGCATACTCATCTACAATGGTGCGTTCGATCACCGCGCCGGGGCCAATCCAGGCGTCCCCCATGATAATCGAGTCGCGCACCACCGCATCGGGGGAAACAAACACCCCCGGCGACAGCAGCGAGCGTGTCACCTGCCCGCGTACCTGGCAGCCGTCGCTGATCATGCTATTTTCCACCCGGGCAGCGCTGCTGATATCAACACCGGGACGCTGCGCGCTGGTGGTATGGATCACCCAGTCGGGGTCATACAGATCGAGCGCAGGTGTCTCGGCAATCAGCGACATATTCGACTCATAATAAGCCTGAACTGTACCCACATCGGCCCAGTAGCCGTTGAAGGTGTAGGCATGCGCGTCAAGCTGGTTAATCAGGCGCGGCAGCAGTTCCCGCCCAAAGTCCGCCTCGGAGCCACCCGCCAGGATCTCCATGAGCATCTGCTTGCGGAAGACATAAATGCCCATCGAGGCCATGCTAATACTGGTACGGCGCGGCTTCTCGATAAAGCGCTCCAGCCGGCCATTGGCATCCACCGCGACAATGCCGTAGCGGTGCGCCTCATGCGGGCTGACGCTATGCACGGCCAGTGTCAGGTCAGACTGCCGATCCTCATGGAAATTGAGCAACGGCCGGTAGTCCATGCGGTAGATATGATCGCCCGCGAGGAGCAGCACCGCATCAATCGGCATATCGGCGATCAGATCGAGATTGTAGCGCACGGCATCGGCGGTCCCGCGCTGCCAGCCACCCCCTTCAGGTGTAGGCGAGGGATGCAGAATGCGCAACCCACCCTGCGCCCGGTCAAGATCCCAGGGCCGACCAACCCCCAGGTGGGCATGCAGCGATTGCGGGCGATATTGCGTCAGCACACCAACGTTATAGATTCCCGAGTTGACGCAGTTGGAGAGGGTAAAGTCAATAATCCGGTACTTACCGGCAAACGGTACTGCGGCCTCGGTGCGCTCGGCGGTCAATACATTGAGCGCAGGTGACTCACCACCTGCCAGGATCAGTGCCAGTGTTCGTAGCATAAGAAAACCTATGTAACGGTTAGGGGTTAAGGGTTAACGGTTACTGTAAGCTATAACCCCTAACCCCTAACCCCTAACCCGTAACTGTTAACCCCTAACCCTTAAATCGTCTCCCCACTGGGCACATCGCCCGGTGGAAAATCCTCCGTATCGCGGTCAGCGTTGATCAGCACATTGCGCCCGATGCGGATGCCGGGTGGAATATGCGCACTCTTGCCCACTACCGTAATCCCGGCAGCCAGTTTGTCGGGTTGCGTCTTGTTCGGCGTGTCGAAGTCATCGCCGCATCCCAGGATCGTCCCCGCGCCAATCACCACCTGTTTATCGACGACAACGTGGTCAAGCACTGCGCCCGGACCGATCCAGGTATCATTCATCACGACGCTATCACGCACGAGCGCTCCCGGCGAGACATACACCCCCGGCGAGAGCACCGAGTTCTCGACCGTACCCCGGATCACACAACCGTTGCATGTCATGGCGCGATCAATCTTGGCCTGGGGACCAACCTTGACCGGTGGGCGCTCCTCACTGCGGGTAAAGATGATCCAGTTGGGATCGAAGAGATCAAAGCCACTGTCCGGGTTGAGCAGTTCCAGGCTGGTCTCCCAGTAGGCCTGCACCGTTCCGACATCGACCCAGTAGCCATCGAAGCGATAGGCATAGACGCGATCCTGCGGGATCATCGCGGGAATGACATGCTTGCCGAAGTCGATGCGGGGTTCTTCCTCGCTGCCCTCTTCCAGGCGCTGGATCAGCATCTCGGCATTAAAGACATACACGCCCATGTTGGCAAGCGTGCCTTTGTCGCGGGCCTTGGGCTTTTCGCTAAACTCAACAATCCGGCTTGACTCATCCGTCGTCATAATCCCGAAGCGGTCGGTCTGCTCAACCGGCACATCGCGGACGGCTACGGTTACATCGGCACGGTACTGCTGGTGCGCCTCGATTATGCGGGTGTAGTCCATCTTATAGATATGGTCGCCTGAGAGCACCACAACAATGTCGGCGCGATGTTCGCGGATGTAGTTCAGGTTCTGGTAGATTGCATCGGAGGTACCGCGATACCAGTCTCCGATATCGCGCCCGATGTATGGTTGTAGCAGGCGCACGCCACCGCGTGCCCGGTCCAGATCCCATGGTTTTCCAATACCGATATGTTCATTGAGCGAGTGGGGCCGGTACTGGGTGAGCACAGCAACATCAAAAATACCGGAATTGACGCAATTCGAGAGTGTGTAGTCGATAATGCGGTACTTGCCCGCAAAGGGCACAGAGGGTTTGGCGCGCTTCTCGGACAGAACACTGAGACGCGTACCTTCACCTCCAGCCATAATCATCGCGATAACTCGCATAATACCACCGCTGGCTTCACAACTTTATTTCAACTTTCGCAGGCTGCCCCTTGATTGTAACCGCAAATGGGTTTATGTGCAAAGTGGGGTAGTATCGGGTGCTTCAACCAGCGGCAGGGTAGCGCAGATGACCCGGTTACGTCCGCTGGTTTTGGCGCGGTAGAGTGCTCTATCTGCGGCACCGATCAGGGTTGTGGTTGTGTTGCCATGGGTCGGAAATCCGGCAATCCCCAGCGAAATTGTCACGGTGTCGAGTTGTTGCTGCTCGTGGGTAATGCGCAGTTGCTCAACCCCGGCACGGAGTTGCTCGGCGCGGATCTGCGTATCTTCCAGGGTAGCCTCGGGCAGGATGAGCATAAACTCCTCGCCGCCATAGCGGCAGGCAATATCTTCGCTACGAATATGTTGTTGCAAAAATGTCCCCAGCGCCTGTAGCAGCGCATCACCGCCCTTGTGTCCAAAGCGGTCGTTAAACTGCTTAAAATGATCAACATCCAGCATAATGATGCCAACCGGGCGCTGATGCCGTGCTGCATGCTGTAACTCGCGTTGCAAGGTTTCATCCAGATAGCGCCGGTTAAAGAGCCCGGTCAGCGCATCACGGATGGCCTGGTTTTGCAGATGTTCGCGCAACTGCAGATTGGCAATCGCCAGCGCCAGATAGTCGGCCACGGTTACTGTCAGCCGCTCGGCCCGCCGGCGGGCTGCGAGTGAGGGTAGCTCCGTCTCGCTGAGGCGTAGCACGCCGAGCGGCTCACCATGGGCCACCAGGGGCACACAGAGCGACGGGATAGCGCTATCGGCCATGTGGCAGCAGATGTCGGTAGCGCCGGGGCCGCTGGTATGCAGCGGCCCCTGTGTGAGCGACCGGCAGATCGTGCCGGCAAAGCCCGGCGGCCAGCGCTGGGGTGGTCCCCAGGCGGTTGCCAGTTCAAGATAGGTACCAGTGGCGTCAACACTATACAAAGCCCCGGCCCGGTTGGGAAACAGCCGGCTGATCACCGGGATGATCGCCTGGTATGCATCATTGACGGTCTGGCAGGTCTGCAAGACATCACTGAGTTCATTCAGCAGCGTCATATCGCGGTTCCGTTGTCTGAGCTTGCTGACCCAGACCTGCGATTGGGCATGGGCCAGTTGCAGCGCTTGCTCCGCCTGTTTGCGCTCGGTAATATCGGCGATAATCCCGATCACGCTTTCCAGGTTGTCCTGTGCATTCACCAGGACGCGGGTGGAGAGATCGCCCCAGAAGAGGTTGCCATCCTTGCGCCGGAAACGCTGCTCCAGGCGAAATCCCTTCACCTCGCCCCGCAGCAGCGCCTGCATGGCCGCCTGGTTCGTTGCACTATCCTCGGAACTGACCAGATCGAGCCAGCATTTCTGGTAGACCTCGTAGCGGGTCATGCCCAGCATTTCGAGCCAGCGACCATTCACCTCGATGAAATGGCCCTCCCGATCAAGCAAGACGATGCCGACGGCGGCATTATCGAGGATGGCCTGGAGGCGATCCTGGCTCTCCCGAATAGCGGCCTGGGTACGTTTGAACTTTGTGATGTCGCGGGTGATCCCGCCGAGGAGCAGCCCGGTGTTGGTCTGAATCGGAAAGATGCGGGTAGACACCGTCCGGCGGGTGCCGTCAGGTAACTGTGTTTCGCGTTCAATGGGCTGCTGGTGGATGGAATTGTCCTGGTCGGCGTTGTAGAGCATGGTCAGCACCGCAGCTTTGATCCGCTCATGCATGGCCGGGGTGCGATACTCTTCCGGAGTCAACCGGAACAGCACATCCCACTTGGGTTGCCCCAGGGTTTCGGTGCGGCTCAACCCGAAAATTTGCTCGGCCCCCTCGTTCCAGGCAGTAACGCTTCCCTGCGCATCTACCAGCAGCAGCGCATCCTGCGACTGTTCAAAAAACCCGCGGAAGGTCTCCTCACTGGCCTGCAGCGCATCTTCCATCCGTTTGCGTTCGGTGACATCGGTGATCACGCCGATGTAATGCGTGAGCCGGCCCGTCGGCTCGTACAACGGTGTGATGGCAAGTTCATTCCAGAAGGGCGTGCCGTCCTTGCGGTAGTTTAGCAGGACTATCTGGCAGCCCTGCCCGGCCGCCACCGCGTCCCGAATCGCTGCGACATCGGCCGGGTCGGTGTCCGGTCCCTGGAGAAAGCGGCAGTTGTAGCCCAGGGTCTCGGCGGGCGTGTAGCCGGTCATCCGTTCAAATGCGGCGTTACAGTAGATAATCGGCATATCCGGCTGGTTAACATCGGTGATCAGGATGCCGCTTGTCACCGTTGCCAATGCCCGCTCCCAGACGCGCAGCACGGCTTCGGCCTGGCTGGAGCGGGTCAACACATGCGAAACATCGAGTCGTTCGGTATCGGCCAGCGCCCAGAGGGGATCGCGCTCCTGGCGTAGTTCTGCGCACATATGTCGGCAGGTGTCCAGGCGTTGCTCAAGTTCCTTCACCCGCTGCTGCAACAGGGCAATAATGGTCTGGCATGGCGTGGTGCCATCGGGCTGCTGCTGCAACACCGGGGTTCCCTGACCGCCTGTTCCGCCTGTTCCGTCTGTTCCGCCTGTTCCGTCTGTTCCGTCTGTTCTGCTGCGATCAGGGGTGGGTGGGTTCACCGGGAAGGTGGTTGTCAGCAGCGTTTCAGCGGTTGTGGGATCAACCGGCCGTGAGAAGAAGTAGCCCTGTCCGTACTCGCAATGGAGATCCTGCAGGTAGTGCAGTTGCGCCGCAGTTTCGATGCCTTCTGCAACCGTCTCTTTCCGGAGCGTGTGGCTCAACATCACAATACTCTGCGTAATGGCGGCACTCTCGTCACTAACTTTCAGGGTGCTGACGAACGAGCGGTCAATCTTGAGGGTCTGGATCGGGAAGCGGTGTAGATAGCGCAGTGAGGAGTAGCCGGTCCCGAAGTCATCAATGCACAACTGGACGCCCAGATCTTGCAGCCGTGCCAGCTTCGTGATTGTGGTTTCGACATGATCCATCATCACATTTTCGGTGATCTCGATCTTCAGGCCGGCGGCAGCAAGCCCGGTCTCCTGCAAGATCTGCCGGATCTGTTCTACAACATCGTCGCGCATAAAGGCTTTGCTGGAGAGGTTCACGCCAATCGTTAGCGCCTGTGCGCCGGCGACCTGTTCCTGCCAGTGGCGCATCTGCCGGCATGCCGCGCGCAACACCCACCAGCCCAGCGGAATGATCAGCCCGGTCTCCTCGGCAATCGGGATAAATTCACCCGGCGAGATGAGCCCGCGCAGTGGATGTTGCCAGCGCACCAGCGCTTCAAATCCGGCTACCTGCCCGGTAGAGAGCGAGACGATGGGTTGGTAGTGGAGCCGCAACTGCTCCTGCTCAATTGCATGGCGCAGGGCATTCTCGGTATCCAGGCGCTGCACTACGGACGAATGCATGGTTGTGTCAAAGACGGCGTAGTGCCCCGGTCCCAGCGCTTTGGCCTGGTACATAGCGGTATCGGCGTCGCGCAGCAGATCCGCCGGGCACTGATGCTCGTTGGAGTTGAGGACGATACCAATGCTGGCTGAGCTGGACAACTCCTGCTCGTTGATATACAACGGGTGCGCCAGCGCCTGCTGGATGCGATAGACCAGCGTCAGCGCATCAGCTTCGTCGTGCAGATCTTCCAGCAGAATAACAAACTCATCACCGCCAAAACGGGCGATGGTGTCACTGACCCGCAGACACTCCTGCAACCGGCGGGCCGTGATAGTCAACAGATAATCGCCATCCAGGTGGCCCATACTGTCATTGACGACTTTAAAGTTGTCCAGATCAAGAAAGAGCACCGCAAACCGGCCGGCCGGGTCACGCCGGGTCCGGCGGAGGGCATGCTCCAGCAGTTCCATAAACAGCGTACGGTTGGGCAGATCCGTCAGCGCGTCGTGCAGCGCCTGATGTCGGAGTTGTTCTTCCGCAGCTTTGCGCTCGGTAATATCGCGGATGAAGCTACAGAGATACTCCTGCCCCTTAAATGCCAGATGGTTTCCGGTGATCTCCACCGGTAGCACACTGCCGTCTTTCCGGTGGATCTCGGTTTCACAGGTGGCTGAGCCATGCTGCTTAACATGTTGCCAGAGCTGTTTCCAGTCTTCCTCGGAGAGGTTTGCGTTGATATCGGTAATGCAACGGCCCAGTAACTCCTCGCGGGGAGCCGCATGGTACTGACAGGCAGCATCATTCACATAGAGATATTGACCATCGGGATCAATCCAGACCACCGCATCGGCGGCGCGGTCCAGGGCAAACTGCGCCAGATGCAGCGCTTCCTCGGCCTGCTTACGTTCGGTGATATCCTGCGCCGCCCCGTAGATCCGCACCACGCGGCCCCTTGCAGCATCCCAGACCGGCTTGCCATAATCGCGCAGCCAGCGCACCTCGCCGCTCCGGGTGACAATCCGGAACTCGCTGACATCCGCTTGACCGGACAGTAAACGCTGGTTGCGTTGCAAGGCGATTGGCCAATCTTCCGGATGGACCAGTTGTTTCCAATGATCATCTCCTTCCATTTCTTCAGAGTTGAAGCCAGTTGTGCGGGCGTAGGCATCGGTTGTCCACTCGGTGATGGCCGTACCGTCAGGCATCAACTGTACCGCATAGGCATAATCGGAGATAAGTTCCGAGACAATGCGGTAGCGGGTCTCACTCGCGCTCAGTGCTTCGACTGCGCGCTGACGCTCCCGCATTTCTGTCTTTAATGCCTGGTTGCTCTGCAATAGTTGTGCAGTACGCTCCTCAACCCGAATTTCCAGTTCAGCATGCGCCTGGCGCAGGGCATTCTCGGCCTGCCGTCGCTCGGTGATATCGTGAATGATCGCGTGGAGCCGGAGTTGTCCCTGGATCTCAATCGGCACCGTGTAGACTTCCACATCACGGATCTCGCCCGAAGCCAGTTGATGTTGGAACTGGAAGTAGAGCCGCTGTTCATGTTTTGCCCGCTCCAGCTCTGCGAGGATTTCTTCCTCCGGCAGGATGTTAATCTGCGCTATGTTCATCGTGCGCAAGACGGGCAGGGGATAACCATAGAACTCACTTGCGGCGGGGTTGGCATCAACAATTGCGCCGGTATCGGGCTCGATCAGCAGCTTCACCGCCCGGTTCTTCTCAAACATAGCGCGATAGGTCGCCTCGCGCTGCCGGAGTGCCGCCTCAGTCTGCTGGTGCTGGCAGATCTCGGCCTGCAAAGCGCGATTGCTCTGCGCCAGTTCGTCGGTGCGTTGCCGGACGCGCGCCTCCAGTTCGTCATACATCTGGTGCAAGGCTTCCTCGGCCAGTTTGCGTTGCGTAATATCTTCGTGCGCAACCACCAGGTAGGGATGATCATCTATGTCAAAACGGGTGATATGGGCAATAAACCAGCGCCGCTCGTCGGGTGCATGACAGGGGTACTCCAGCGCAAAGTGCTCCAGATTGCCGGCGAGAACGGCGCGGAGACCGGCGGCAAACTCCTGGGAGCCTTCGCTGCTCGCACCGGCGGCCAGATCACACACCTGCAAATAGTTTGTACCCTCGGCGATTGGACTACTAACCGGGGGATTGGCTTCAGCAAAATCATTCCAGGCCTTGTTAACAACAATAATTGTACTGGTTGCATCCAGGACCGCAATATGGGCCGATAGGGCATCCAGGACGGCCTGCTTAAACTGTTCACTATGCTGGAGCGCCTCCTCAACCCGCTTGCGTCGGGTGATATCCCGGGTCATCACCATACAGGCAAGAATACAACCCGCGTCATCATAGACCGGCAGCGTGTGGACTTCATAGGTGCAGGTGCGATAGGTCGTTTCAAAGCTGCTGGTCGTTCCGGCAAGCGCGGCCCGGCAGTGTGGTTCGAGTATGGCACTGGTTGCCGGCGGCAGTACCTCCCAGATGGTCCGGCCCTCGATCGCATCCGGGAAGAAGCCCATATCGTCCAACCCTGCGCCATCAACCAGGATATAGCGCAGGTCGTGGTCGAAGAGGGCAATCGCGCCATTGGGAAAATGACGCGCGACAATCCGATAGAGAGTTTCGCCGGCCGGCAGGATCTCGGGTTGAGGCCGGGAGGGGGTGTCAGTTGGTGGAGTGGCCGCCCGTCCGGCTGCCAGTGCCGTTTCCAGTTCGGCAACTCGTTGCTTGAGGTGCGCATTCTCGTGTTGTAGCGACTGAGCAGTTCTATGGCCCATAGTTTTATCCAGATGTCAATCATTTTCCGGGGACCAGGCAGGGACGAAGTCTGAACGACGCTGTCCCTGCCTCTATGCTGTGTATGCAATCGTGTTGTTGATCAGGATAAATCAGACAACATTGTGCAGTAGCCGGGCAGTTCCTACCGGGTTATCGTTCAATAGCATGCTGCCGACCGACACACGCGCAAAGCAAAATGCTGGTCTACCTATGAGTATAACTGAATAATCCAGCATATAACATACGTAAATATACGTATTTCTTCACCGATACCGTTATTGTGCGCCGAGTGTGGTGGTTCCTGCCTGCTCACTACCCGGTCGTATAGCCATTCTGCTGTAACACATAGGCAATGCCACTCTGCAGATTGCTCAGGGTGACAATATCGCCCAGGTCGGCCCCCATGCCCACCAGGGTTTGCGCAACCTCCGGGCGAATGCCGGTCAGGACTACACGCGCCCCCAGCAGCTTGACCGCCTGGGCTGCCCGCACCAGCGCGCTGGCAACCTGCGTATCGACCATCTGCACGCCGGTAATGTCGAGAATGACCACTTCGGCCTGGTGCTCGGCCACACCTTCAAGCAGCGTCTCGAGGATCTGCTGCGCGCGACCGCTATCAATGCTGCCGATCAGTGGCATGGCGACTACCTCATCGGCCAGGGGAATCAGAGGGGTACTCAGTTCGCGCAGGGCGGCACGCTGGACCTCGATCATCTGCTCTTGCAGCGCCATGCGTTCCGCTTCCGCGCGATGCTGCTCCGTCAGGTCACGCGCAATCCCCGCAATCGTCAGCAGGGAGCCATCGTTGTCACGGACGGCAAATGAGGAGGAGTGGGCCAGAAAGCTACTGCCATCTTTCCGCCGGTAGACCATCTCGCCCTGCCACAGATCCTGCTCGGCAACCTGCCCGGCAATTTCCTGTAACCGTTCGGGTGGATCGTCATGGAATTGTGACGTATGCATGCCAATCATCGCCGGGCCATACCCCGTTATGCGCTGGAAGGCCGGGTTGGCATAGGTGATGGTGCCTTCCAGGTTGACCCGGGCAATACAATCGGGCGCATTCTCGGCCAGCGCGAAGAAGATCCGCAGTTCGCGTTCCTGCTGTACCTGCACGCTGATATCCCGAATGATTGCCGCTGTCCAGCGGGGTTGCCCGGTATGGTCTTTGATCGCAAAGCCGGAGGCCTGGCCGGTAAAGCGACTGCCGTCCGTGCGCTGATAGAGCAGATTGTCGCGCCAGATTCCCTCCGTCATGATATTCTCGACAATCGCGGGGAGCCGTTCGTGTTCCTCTGGCGCTAACGTGTCGAGAATGGTCATCCCGACGGCACCTTGATCGAAGTTAAAGAGGGTGCTATAGGCCGGATTAGCGTAGATAATCTTGCCTTCCATATCGGCAACGCCAATCGCATCCGGCGCATTATCAGCCAGCGCCTTGAACAGCGTAAGTTGCTCCGTAACGTCACTGGTTGCGGCGGTATCACGCTCGGCGGTCAGGTGGGTAACGGTCTGCTCAAGTTCAGCCACCCGCTGCCGTAGTCTGGTCAGTTCATCAGTTCCAGAGGCCTGCTGAGGCTGTTTCCGCTTCATTGCGTTCTCCTCGTATAATTATATCAATATGATCTGTAGCTGCTGTCACAATCTTTCTCCCGAAGTATAACAGCGCGGCAATCGCAACGCAAAACAATCAGCTTCCGGGAAGCTTGAAGCTTCCCGGAAGCTCACCGGGGCTTGAAGCTTCCCGGAAGCTGAACAGGAGGTCATCCTATGTCGGCTGCCATACCGCTGTCCGAGCATGCGCACTTCCCGCTGCTGGGTGTGCCGCTCGAGGTACGCAGCAATAGTCCCGCCGTTATTACTGCGGCGGAGCGTGCGTTTCGCCACTGGCGTAGCCTTGCCCCGGAACAGATTGCATCTGGCGCACCGTTGCGTCTCGATCTGCTGCTGCAGCCGGGAGAGCAATCTGACACAGCCGGCCCCCCCTTTGTGCGGCGTGGGCAGGGGATGACGATGCTGGCGGCCGGCGGCAGCAATCTGCTGCTGGCGCAACTGGATCGCGGGGAGGCGCTCGGCTTTGTAACTCCCGAACTGCTCGCCGACGAGCTGAATTTTCGCGCAGATGTCCTGGAGTGGCTCGCATTTCAATTGGTTAGTACCCATGACCGGGTAGCTTTGCCCGCCGGGGCAGTGGTGCAGCAGGAGCGTGCCGTGCTTCTGGTTGCACTCGATCAGTACGAACTACCGCTCTTGCAGTATGCCTGCTTGCGTGCGGGTCTACGCTTCCTGGCCGCCGAACAGGTTTATCTGGGCCAGGAATCCGGGTTGCGGCTCTGGGGCAGCCGGCCGCGCCTCGCTTTGCCGTCGGTTGCGCAGCAGATCTTCCCCGATCTGGCAGCGCAGACGATGCCGGTGACACGCAACGGCGAAACCCGACTGGTGCTGGATATCGCTACAGCAGCGGCGCAACATCTGGCACTCTCCGCCGGGCATGCTGCCGTCTGTCTGGTGCAGTCGCGCCCGGGATTGTCGAGCGTTCTGGAGCCGGTTGATCCGTCCGTGGTCGTTAATCAATTGATGCAACGCGCTGCCGGCACTGCCTGCCATCAGGAGATCCGCGCGGTGGCAGGAGCACTGGCCCAGGCGGGGGCATACTGTCTGTACGCGGGTAGCGATCTGCCGGGAGCGGCGGCACTGGTGCGGAGCCTGGTGTAGTACAATGCATGCAGGAGATGTTCATATTCCAGGGGATGCGGAGGTCTGTATGCGTGTCGTAACCATTGAGGGCGTTGTGGAAAATGGGCAGATACGCCTGAACACCAGCATGCGCCTGCCGGAAAAGGCCAGGGTGTATGTAGTTATTCCGGATATGCCGGTTGAGCAGCCGCACGCTGTCGAGGTCATAAGTCCCCATCTGGTACACCCCGAAGATGTTGCGGATTTTCGTATGGAGGTGATCGAGGAGGCGCCCGATGCCGGCGTATGATGCCACCTGGTTTGATCCACCTGCGCCGGTGGCGAAAGTGACGCTACGTAATCCGGAGAGAGATATATTTCAGTCTGATGTGTCTATGTTGATAGACACAGGTGCAGATATAACGCTGGTTCCCCAGGCAATCGTGAGCCAGTTAGGTGTAGTGCCTATCCCCGGCAAACAGTACGAGGTGGTTGGCTTCGGTGGTAGTCCAGGGGTTGCATCGGTTGTTCGGGTGGAACTAATCTTCTGTCGGCGAACATTTCGTGGACAGTTTTTGCTTGTCGAGCAAGAGTGGGGTATTCTGGGGCGCAATGTTTTGAATGCAGTTTCTCTGTTACTACATGGTCCATCCCTGACCTGGGAAGATTATCGTTCCGGGTAACTGCATATTGTATTATTGTTAGAAAGATAATTCAGGCTGGAAAAATCCTTATGCCGGGCTGGGGACAGGGTGGCGCGCAAGGGAACCAGCCCGGCACAGGTATGGAGGAGGGATTGAGGGCACGCGGGTTGCTGTCGTGTATCGCAGTACAGCGTCCAACAAAGCGCGTTGGTGGGAGAAGTTTGTGCAGCACCTCTCCTGTGTTCCCATGCTAACGTAGATAGGAGCGGTTAACAATGGGTCAACAGGACTGTCTTCCAACTACAACCCAACGTACTAGCGTGTATCGTACGTTGGTGGTGGCCGCTGAGAGACTGTCTGAACAGGTGGTTCGCGTCGGTCACATGTCCATGATGGTTGTACTGATACCAGACAGCGCCCCAGGAGTCCCGGCTTCAGCCGGTTCCGGCCGCACACCGGCTGAAGCCGGGACTCCCGTGCTGGGGCCGTGCAGAAGCGATCTCCATCCAGCCCCTCTGCTCCGGACTCTTGTTCACGATCGCTCCCGCATGACGGATGGGACGGGGTGCCAGGCCAACACTCCCATGACAAACCTTTTTCAGAAAGTCTCTGAGAGGAATCAGGGTTCTCCCCTACGCTAACTCTGTGAGGTGCAGTGATGCGGGTGCTTATTACGGGTGGAGCCGGGGGTGTGGCGCGGTACCAGGCGCATACGCTGGCCCGGCAGGGCTTCCAGGTTGATCTGCTTGACATAAAAAACTTTCGGCAGGAGGAGTATCCGGCCGGCGTTACCCGACATCCGGGCGACCTGCGCGACCATCAGGTGTTGTCCCGGCTCTGTGCGGGCCGGGATGCCATTATTTACCCGGTTGCGCTCCCAGCGAACCAATCCGCCGCCCATGCCGCAATCGCGGAAACCCATGCACTACTGGAAGCGGCCCACCAGCATGCCGTTCCCCGGCTGATCTGTATCTCCGCCACGGCAGTCTATGCGCTCCCCCAGCCGGCACCTATCACCGAAGCTGCCCCGCTGTCCGGCAGCGGACTTTACGGCCGGACCTGCCTTGCCGTTGAGCGTCTCTGCGAAGCATATCGGGCGTGGGGGCAGCATATCACTATCCTGCGCGCGCCGCCTGGCGTTGTTCCTGATCAATCCGAGATATGGACGATCCTGTTCGACCGGGTACGGCGTGGCAGGCGTATCCCGGTGATCGGCGCGGGCGATACCCGCTACCAGATGCTGGCCGGTGCCGACCTGACCCAGGCGGTGCTGCTGCTGCTGACCGGCCCATCAACCTGTACCAATGACAC
>DAOTVB010000091.1:0-3419 GCA_034436755.1 Chloroflexaceae bacterium
GATGGCCACAGCCCGGCGTGGCGGCCTGGTGTAACGGGGGAGGTAGAGTCCACACCAACTCCCGAAACCGATGCAGTATCAACCGATGCAGTATCCTATGTGCTATCGGGCCGCGTGACGGATACGGACGGTAATCCGGTTGAGGACATCCTCATCAGTGGGGATACCTGTGGCACGACTACCACCGCCGCAGACGGCACCTACATCCTGACATGGTATGCCGCAGCACCCGAACCCTGTACTGTACGCCCGTACCAGCAAAATGTTTCCAACGACGAATGGGGAGCAGTGTTTGACCCGCCAATCTACACCTTTGAAACAGAGAGCGCTGCCGAACAGGATTTTGTTATGCACTCGGAGCGACGCCCGCTGGTGTTTGTGCCGGGGATTATGGGAAGTGTACTTTATGAAGGTGGCATGTCAGGTGGTTATCGCTGGCCTGCTATAGGTGATATGAGCCGAGGTTTTGATGGTGGCAGGCTCCGCCTAGATTTAGATCCATTGCCCGATATTGTAGCTACAGATGCTGTCCGTTCCATTCTTGACGTGAGCATACCAAACCCTGCTGGGGGCAAAATCGATATTTATATCCAAACCTACGAAAAACTGCTGAATAATTTGCAGTTTCTCGGTAATTATACTGAAAATCGATTAGATGATCCCTTTTTCTTCCATTCCACGCCACTTCAACGCTGCAATGTGGCTCCAACAAATACCACGCTCTTCGTGTTCGCCTATGATTGGCGCAAGAGCAACGCTGAAAATGCCGGGCATCTGCGTGACTACATTCAGTGCGTGCGTGAGCAAACGGGCAGTGAATACGTCGATGTGGTGGCACACAGCATGGGTGGCATCCTGACGCGGCGCTATGTGCTTGACAGAGTAAAAAACCATGAAGAACACTACATTGATCGCTTCATCAGTGTGGCAACGCCGTGGTTGGGTGCTCCCCGTGCTATCGCTGTTATGGAAACAGGGCAGTATCCCGGCATTTCAGAAATCGGTATTCAACCCTGGCAACTCAAACCAGTAGCAGCATCGTCTCCTGGGGCACATGAATTATTACCCAGTTCAGTTTACTTCACCCGCTCTGATGAGCTCTTCGGATATGCAGGTAGTGTCTTTGGGGAAAACGGGTGGGATTATAACCAGAATGGGAACGCTCAAGAAGTCTACACTTACGAAGCGTTTGCGTCTGCTTTTGATCAACAATTTGATAGCAACCCAGCGACAACCAACCGCACCTTCCATACTGCTGAGCAAAACGACCTGAGCGAGTGGTATGGAGTAGATCATTACAATTTCTATGGTGTGATAGATACGGATATGACACCAGTACGGGTCAGGACATTACAAACATTCATGTGCGAGTTGACAAGTATTGGCTTCAATGCTGTAAACAGTGATGAGGTAGTCTGTGCAAATAGCGTTGACCATTTCCGGCTGACCCTCTCTGCTGGCGACGGCACCGTCCCCGTCATCAGCGCCGTCCCGCCACCCCTGAAAGCACCTGCGGCATGCAATGCCGACGATCCGCGCGTTGCCTGCTTCTACGGCAACAAAGATAACGCGGAACATGGTGCGTTGGTACGCAACCGCGCTGTCATCACTGCCCTGATCGATGTCCTGGCGCGGCGCGCACCGGCCCCACCCGTGGCAACCGGTTCCAGCCCGGACGGCAATGCATCCCTGACCTACTCCACCTCGTTCAGCGCTCTGGCACAGCAGCCTGCTGCAAATGCAGCACAGCCTGCCCACTATATCACGATCCTGAATACCGCCTCGGCCACGCTGGCTGACGCACTCGGCAATACCACTGATGCTATCAGCGGCACGCTGACGGCACCTGTGCCTAACGCCAGCTACTACATTCTGGGCGAACAGGCGCATATGTTTGTGATGCCCGCCAGTGAACCCTATACCGTGACGCTGCCGGTGGGGGAAGCGCCGATCTATCTGGAACTGCGTACCGGCACCGGTGATACCAGCACACAGACCATTCGCTATAGCGATCAGACCTTCCCCCTCACCACTACCGCCATGCTGTCCATCTCGCCGCAGGGTGTGGCAGACTTGCGCTACGACAGCGATGGCGACGGCAGCTTTGATACGGTTGTACCGCCCACAGTGTCGGTGAGCGGTGACGCGGCGAATGATACGGAGTCACCTGCCGTGAGTATTACTGTGGATAAGCAGGGTGGCCGCTGGCTGGCAACCATTACCGCCACCGATGATCGTTCCGGGGTAAAGCAGGTGCTCTACTCGACCGATGACCGGCAGTATGCACTCTATGAAGATCCATTCGAGGTCAACCCGGACGAGGTGGCAATGCTGTACGCCTTTGCCGATGATAATGTGGCGAATCGCTCCGGGGTAGTGGTGTACGATCTGGCACAGGGACGCGGTTGGCTGGTGTTGTTGCGCTATCCGGGCATGCTGCTGGCGGTTCTGCTGCTCGTTGGGGGCGGGTTTGTGGCTCGTCGCCGCATGCGTCCCGCCCCGGCGCGGAACGTGCGCGCCGCAGTGGGGCAAACGGTGCGGCTGCGTAAATCCCGGATGGAACGCCGATTGCGTCCCTGGATGCTGGTTGCGGTTATCGGCGGTGTTGTGGTTCTGCTGCTCCTGGCCCTCTTTGTCTTCTTCCCCGGTGTCTTTGGGCGACAGCAGGGTGCGGTTGCTCCGGTCCCGCCGGCAGCATCCCATTCGGCAGGAGCACCGGTACCTGTGATGGCCTCTGCCACGGCAACCAGTCAGGCTACGGCAACAACTGCGCCGCCCCCCACGGTGACGCTTGCTGCGCCGCCCACGGCAACAACGCCGCCGGTTGCGGAACCAACTCTGATGCCCATGGTTGAGCCGTCCCTTGTCTCCCGCAGCGATTGGGGCGCGGATGTTCCGGGCAGTGCATTCATCCCCCATACGCCGGCGCGCATTATTCTGTCCCATAATGCGAACCCGTGTTGTAGCGATGGTTCTGCAGCCGCACGCCTGCGAGCCGATCAGGCGGTCCACATGCAGGACAATGGCTGGCCGGATATTGCCTACCACTACATTGTTGCGCCCGACGGGACGATCTTTGCCGGACGCGCCGCGGATCGCCAGAGTGACTCCTCCTATGCGGCGGTGAATCCCACCTAATCAACTCGATGGTTCGCTGGTTATCGGGGTACTGGGCAACTATGACACCCAGGAGCCGACCGCAGCCGGCATCCGCTCAATCACCTGGCTGATGGCCTGGCTCTGTCAGGAGTATGCCATCGCTCCGGATGAGATTTATCACTTCTCCCAGGTCGCGCCGACCGATCCCTGGAACGGTGAGACGACCAGCCCGGTCCGGAATATGCCCAAGGTTGCAGCATTTCGCGCGAATGTCACGGCCATTCTTGCCGGGGAACGTCAGCCATGAACGATCCAACGAT
>DAOTVB010000092.1:0-36731 GCA_034436755.1 Chloroflexaceae bacterium
AAACCTGGAACATCCTGTGCCCTTCATTCGTCTGGATCTTCAGACGCGGGGAATGGCCTGTATCGAGAGAAGTGAGGCAATGTATCGTAAACTCTTGTTTGTATGTTCACTCGTTCTGCTTATGCTCCTCTTCAGCGCATGCGGCTCAACCGCTGCCACATCGCAGCAGGAACTGCCTACGCCCACACCACTGCCACCTGCACCGGCCCTGGAACGTCCAACCTATACCGTCGAACGTGGCACCGTTGAGCGCGTGCTGGAGATCAATGCGCGGGTGACGCCGGTTGATCTGGTGCGCCTTAGCTTTCGCACCGAGGGCCGCGTCGAAGCGGTAAATGTAGAGCGTGGCGACCAGGTGCAGGCGGGTGATATTATCGCCCAGTTGCAGCAGGATGAGGCGCTGGAGGAGTTGCGCCAGGCCGAGAATCGGCTGGTGCAGGCGCGGCGTGACCTGGAAAATGCGCAGCAGCGCCGGCGCCTGGACATTGAGCGGCAGCGGCGCAATCTGGTGCAGGCACAACGCTCCCTGGAACAGGCGCGCATCGATAGTGCCGCCCAGGTGGACGAGGCCGAGATAACCCTGCAGCGCGCGCAGGAAGATCTGGCGGCGCTGCAGCCCGGCGGCGCGAACGATCCGTTGCGCGAGGCGCGCGAAACGGTTGAGGATGCACAGCGCGAACTGAAGACCACCCGGGATAATGCCTCGGAAGCCAAAACCCAGGCCGAGAATGCCCTGATCGAGGCAACTCAGGCCGTGGAGATTGCCCAGGATAACTATAGCGATGCCTACTGGGATTGGGACTGGGTGCAGCGCTATGGCACCGATCCCAACAACGAGATTGAAGATCCTGTAACGGGCGAGAGCTACCATCCCGAGTTGTCCGACACGGAGAAGGAAGAGTTTCGCCGGGCATTTGAGCAGGCCACGCGCGACCTGGAAGCGGCCGAGCGCGCCATCGAACTGGCCGAGCGTGAGGTAGAACTCCAGCGCGAAGCCGAGGTCTATGAGATCCAGGAGGCCGAGCAGAATCTGCAGGAGGCCGAGCGCGAGCTAAACCTGCTGGCCGAAGGCGAGGGCAGCGAGGCGCTGACCGCCGCCGAGCGTAACGTGCAGGATGCCCGTCGGTCCCTGGAAGAGACCCGCCGCGAAGGGGTGATTGACCAGGAAGAAGCGGTAGTTGAGGCGCAACTGGCGCTGGAAGAAGCGCAACAGGAGACCTTTTTAACCGAACAGACTGCCATCGAAGACGCTCAGATCGAACTGGAGAAAGCCCAGAAGCGGGTGAACAACGGGCGCATCATCGCGCCCCAGGCGGGCGAGATCCTGGCCCTCTCCATCGGTGAGGGCGATCAGGTTGAGGCGTTCGAGGCGGTGGTGGAACTGGCCGATCCGGCCCAACTGGAAATTGCCGCCGAACTCAGCGCCGAGCAGATGCGTCAACTGGCCGAAGGGCAACCCGCCGAGGTGACACTGCTGGCGCGGCCCGATGTAGTTATGCCGGCGGTTGTGCGCCGCCTGCCGGCACCCTATGGCTCGGGCGGCAGTGGCGCGGTCGCCGAAGAAGATCAGACTACGCGCTTTGAGATCCTGGATACGAAAGGGCTGGATCTTACGCCGGGGGCCGTGGCCAAGGTGCGTGTTGTACTGGAAGAAAAAGAAGATGTTCTCTGGCTCCCGCCTGATGCGATCCGTTCGTTTGAGGGTCGGCAGTTTGTGGTCATTCGTGAGGGCGACCGCGAGCGCCGCGCGCCGGTTGAAATTGGCATCAGGACCGATGATCGGGTTGAGATCCTCGAGGGTGTCGAAGCGGGTGATATTATCGTTGGACAATGATAGATCGTCCGGGTACTGAGGAAGATAGGGTTACGCATTTCTTCGCTCATCTGTCAGGACTTTCGCGGTGAGCAGGCACAGCGGAAAAACCATCTTTTTTCACAAAAATTTGCACGTAGTGCAAATTTTTGTGAAAAAAGATAAAGAAGTACCATGCTGCCGCAGGCGAAACGAGCTTCCGGGTCTATCAGCCGGCTGAAACAGGCTGTGCTGCATAAGTCATGTTTTAACTCTAGGTAAAATCACACAGTTTTTGATGATAAAAAATGCAACAAAACATATGGGTAACTTTTTCCTGACACTGCTGTCGGTTCTGACAACGGCATTCAAGCGGTTGCGCGCCAATCTCTGGCTCTCGCTGTGCGCGCTAATCGCCCTGATTACCGCCGTCGCGCTCTGCGTCAGCATCCCGGTCTATGCCGAGGGTGCCAGCCTGCGCCTGCTGCAGGGCGAGATTACCCGCCAGGAGCAGCAGATGGGGCGTTCACCCTTCTCGCTGCTGTTCCGCTATGTCGGCTCCTGGGAGGGGCCGCTGGAGTGGGAGCGGGTTGCGCCGGCCGATGCGTTTATTACGGGACCGGGCCTGGAGCGGTTGGGCCTGCCGCTGAATGGGTTGGCCCGGCACGCCCGCACGGAGCAGGTGCGCCTCTTTCTGCCGCCTTCGGCGGGTACGCAGAACCAGTTCCTGAAAAATGTGACGCTGGGCTTTATCACTGGCCTGGAGGCGCAGATGCAGGTGGTTGCCGGAACCGCGCCACAGCCTGCCACCGACCTGGATGATCCCATCGAGGTCATGGTGATGCGTTCCCTGGCCGATGAGATCGGGATGAATGTTGGCGACCAGTTTACGCTAGTCACCAACTCCGGTGGACGGACGGTCTCGCTCCCGCTGGTCATTGCCGGATTGTGGGAGCCGGTCAATCCGCTCGATCCGGCCTGGTTCTTTCAGCCCGACGCCTTCCGTGATGTTCTGCTGGTGCCGGAGGCCACCTTTACCGGCCCGGTGGCGGACGCGCTGCGTAACGAAGTGGGGCAGGTGCTCTGGTTTGCCCGCCTGAATGACGCCGGCCTGACTGCCGCCGAAGCTTCGCCGCTGCTCCGCCGGATCGAGAGCGTCCGCGCGCAGGCCGCCGGGATAGTCCCTGGATTGCGACTCGAGCAGAGCCCGGCCGAGGCGTTGGACAGTTACCAGTCCGGGGTGGCTACGCTGGTGGTGCAACTGTTTGTCTTCAGCGCACCGATCCTGGCGCTGGTGCTCTATTTTGTCTCGCTGGTTGCCAACCTGCTGGTCAGCCGGCAGCGGGGTGAGATTGCGCTGCTGAAGACGCGTGGGGTGCGCGACACGCAGATCCTGGGCATCTATATTGTTGAGTGGCTGATAATGGGCCTGCTGGCGCTGCTGGTGGGACCGGGGATCGGTCTGGGCTTTGCCCGCTTTATGAGCCGCACCGGCTCGTTCTTGCAACTGACCTCGGAGTTGCCCACGCTGCCACTGACCCTGACCTGGGAGAATGTTCGCTTTGGCGGCATCGCAGTGGTACTGGCGCTGGTCTCGGCGCTGCTGCCGGCGCTGTTTGCCTCCCGCCACACCCTGGTAGATGAGCAGCAGCAGGCTGCACGCACGTTGCGCCCGCCCTTCTGGCAGCGCTTCTATCTTGATATTGCGCTGCTGCTGCCCCCGGCCTATGGTCTCTACCAGTTGCGGCAGGGCGGCGGGTTGCAGTTGGGCGCGGCGCAGGGAGCCGATCCCTTTACCAACCCGCTGCTGCTGATTGTGCCGGTGTTGCTCTGTTTTGGTCTGGGGCTGTTCGCGGTGCGGATCATTCCGCTGCTGTTGAGCCTGGCTACGCGCCTGGCGGTCATTCCTAACTGGACGGGACCGCTGGTGGCGTTGCGCTCCCTGGCCCGCCAGCCCGGCTCCTATCGCGGGCCGCTGCTCCTGCTCATCCTGACCCTCAGCCTGGCGGCCTACAGCGCGTCGATGGCGCGCACGCTGGATGGTTCGCTGCGTCAGGCCATCCGCTACCAGGTCGGCGCGGATACGCAACTGATCGAGACTGGGCAGAGCACGGAAGACAGCCAGGGCGGAACCGGTGCGGGTGAGCAGTCGCAGCAACCGGAGCGCAAGAATATTGAGGAGGAGGCGCGCTTCCTGTTTGTGCCGGTCGATGATCATCTTGAGGTAACGGGCATTACCGCCGTGGCGCGGGTCGGCAGCTATGACGCGACCATCCAACTGGGCGGGATCAACACCCAGGCGCAACTGGTGGGTATTGATCGTATTGATTTTCCCCAGGTCATTACCAATTTCGATCCGGCCTGGGGCGGTGGGCAGCCGCTCGGTGCGTTGATGAACCTGCTGGCGCGCACGCCTGAGGGTGTGCTGGTCAGCCGGGATATGCTGGCGAAAGGGCTGGAGGTGGGCGATGTGCTGCCGGCGCAGTTGTCCCTCTTTGGGGATCGGCGCGAGGTGCAGTTTGTGATTGTGGCCGCAATTGATCTCTGGCCCGGCTTCTACCCGCAGGATGGGCCGATTGTGGTCGCCAACCTGGACTATATTTTTGACCAGATGCGCGGACAGTATCCCTACGATGCCTGGATCGCCCGCAGTGCCGACGTGCCGGTTACGGATATCGCGTCCGGTGTGCGTCGCCGGGGGATTAACCTGGTCGATGTGCGTGATGCCGCCACGCTGCTGCAGGAAGCGCAGGCGCATCCGCGCCGTCAGGGGCTGTTTGGCCTGCTCTCGGTCGGTTTTATCGCTGCCGGTGTACTGACGCTCCTGGGGTTTCTGCTGGCGGCGTTGATCACGGCCCGCCGCCGGGCAATTGAACTGGGGGTGCTGCGTGCGCTGGGCATGGCTGGAAGCCAGGTAGCGGTCTCGCTAGTGATTGAGCATCTGGTGCTGGTGGCTGCCGGTATTGGTGCCGGGACCGGCATCGGCCTGCTGGTGGCCTGGCTGGTGGTGCCGGTGTTGCAGGTGGGTGCGGGGCCGCAACCGGGGACGCCGCCCTATCCGCCAGAGATCGCCTGGAATGAAGTCACGCTGATCTATGTTGTCTTTGCCGTCGCGCTGCTGCTGACGCTGCTGGCACTGGCCTGGGTGCTGGGCCGGATGCAGTTGTTCCAGGCGGTGAAGTTGGGGGATGTGAATTAGAAGCGCAAAGCGCAGAGCGGGGAGCGCCAAAGCGCAGAGCGCAAAGCGCAGAGCGGGGAGCGGGGAGCGCAAAGCGCAGAGTGCAGGGCGCAGGGCAAAATGGAAGTGTGGAAGGTAAAAGCTGTGAGTGATGCGGGCGAAAAGGTTGATATGGCAGTGCAGCCGGCGGTGGATGATCCTGCCCGGCAGCGGAATGGGGTACACCATGCTGATCCGGCAGCCGAAGCGGCTGCTGCCGCACGTGCTCCGGCCGCACCATTTATTGTCTGCTCCGGTCTGGTAAAAATCTTCCAGGTGGCGGATCTGGAGGTGGTGGCGCTGCAAGGGCTGGATCTGGAGGTGGCGCGCGGTGAGATGCTGGCGCTGGTCGGGCCGTCCGGGTCGGGTAAATCAACCTTGATGAGCGCGCTGGGCGGGCTGGATCGGCCCTCTGCCGGCAAGCTGGAGGTTGATGGGCAGAACCTGCTCAAGTTTAACCAGTCCGAGTTGACCGCCTATCGCCGCGAGCAGGTCGGGTTTGTCTGGCAGCAGACGGCGCGTAACCTGTTGCCCTACCTCTCGGCCCGCGAGAATATCGAACTGCTGATGACCCTGGCCGGGCGCAGTCGCAAGGAGGGTCGCGCCTGGGCCGCTGAACTGCTCGACGCTGTGGATATGCGCGACTATGCCCAGCAGAAGCCGACGCAACTCTCCGGCGGGCAGCAGCAGCGCATCGCTATCGCCTGTGCCCTGGCAAACCGGCCAAAAATCCTGCTTGGTGATGAGCCGACCGGCGAACTGGACTGGCCGACGGCCCAGATGATCCTCAAACTGCTGCGCAACCTGCGTGAGCGCTATGAAATCACTATCGTGCTGGTGACGCATGATCCACGCGTGGCCGAACAGGCCGACCGGGTGGTTGCTATCCGCGATGGGCGCACCAGCAGCGAGGTGACGCACGACCAGCGTGCCGCCGACAATGGTCACGCCGGTGCAGATGCGGCTGGTCAGGCCGCCCTGGTCGGCGGGCAGGAACTGGTGGTGCTGGACCGCGCCGGACGGCTGCAGCTTCCGGGTGAGCAGCGCGCACTGGCCGGAATTGGCCGCCGCGCCCGCGTCGAAATGGTTGATGGCGGCATTCTGATCCGGCCCAGCGATGAGGACCGGGTCGAGGGAGCTGACAGTAATGCCGCTGCCGAGACGGAGATGAGTTACCACAGCCTGTATGCCGACAGCATCCCGCCCCCGCGCAGCGACACGCCGAAGCACGCCCGGCGGCGCTGGCGGTTGCCCTGGCGGAAGCGGCGCAAACCAGATCCGTCCGGCGATGCGTAGAGATACCTGACTACGCGCCGGGCGGGCCAACACTGTAATCCCCTACACCACCCACTGCTTTCCCGTGCCGGCGTTTATCACATTCTGTGTACGCAACAGGAGAAGGAGAAAATTATGCAACACGTTTACCTGGCAGCCCTGCTGCTTGCCGGTTTGCTCTTGAGTGCCTGCGGGTCGGGTAGCTTGCTGCCCGGCAGCGATCTATCTGCCGGTGAGGATGATGTTGTCACCATTGGCTTTGCCGCCAACGACCATGAACGTCAGCGCTACGCGCCGCTGATCGAGTCGTTTAATGCTGATAATCCGGATATGCGCGTGCAGTTTGTCTCGCTGGACGCGGCAACCGGCGCATACCAGAACAGTAATGAACCTATGTCATCCGACGAGCGCATGCGGCGGATCGCCGGTGCGGCCGACACGGTGGCACTCAACTATGTTGATCCGATGGTGATGGAGCGCGGCTACCTGTTTGATCTGACGCCGTTGATCGAAGCCGACCCGGATTTTAACCGCGATGATTTCTATCCACTTGCACTTGATGCCGCCGGTCGGGATGGAAGCCTGTACATTCTTCCGCGTACCCTGCACGTTCAGTTGCTGGCGTACAACCAGGATCTCTGGATGGCGCAGGGTTTGCCCGCACCCGATCCCAACTGGGAATGGAGCGGTTTAATTGCCATGGCGGAAGAACTTGCTACCCGCCGCAGTGACACGGTGGATGTGTATGGGCTGGTACTGGGGGGCGGCGAAGTCCTCGCCCTGCTCGCCGAGCTAGGCCCGACCGGCCGCGAACTGCTGGCCCAGCCGGTGGACGAGGTCCGCCTGGATCAGCCTGAAATTGCCGCCGCCATCGAGCGCGTTGTGGCGCTCGGTGAGTCGGGGGCGATCTATATGCCCGCCCGTGATGAAAATAGTTACGACTCAGAACAACTTCAGCAACTGGTGCAGAATCAGCGGGCCGCAATGTGGCCGGAAGGCATGTTCAACGTTGGTCCCGATATGCCGCCGCTGGATTTTGCTGTCGGGAAAGTGCCTTTTCCCGCCCTGCCGCTGCCCTTCTTTTCGGGCATTGACGAGGGCTACATGATCAGTAGCGGAACCGAACATCCGCAGGAAGCCTGGCGCTGGTTGCGTTTTGTCAGCCGGCAGGAGCCTGAACGGAACTATGCCGGCTCGAGCACGGTCAGCAGTGTCCCCGCGCGGCAGTCCGTCGCGGAGCGCACCGGCTACTGGGAGAGCATGGACGCAACTACCGCCGCTGCAGTTCAGGCCGCACTGGAGCAAACCAGTGTGCCGGTGCCCTCCGGCCTGGCTGATCAGCAAGTTTCGGTCTTCAGCGTGCTGGGTCAGGCCCTCGAGTCCGTGCTGCAGGGCGAAGCGGTGGACGATGCGCTGGCGGCAGCCCAGGCCGAACTGGACGAGCAGATCGCCGCAGTTGCCCTGACACCGGAGCCAACCCCCGACACGCGCCCGATTGTGGTAGCAACGCCGGTGCCCGATGTCGCGCCGGACGGGGCCACCGTTGTCCGTTTTAATGGCGATATCTTCCGCGCTGGACAACTACGGATGCTTGCGCGCGAGTTTAACCAGAATAACCCGGATATCTTTGTTGAAGTGATTGAACCCGATTACACCTCCGGCGTGGAAGTTAAATACGAGGACTTTCTGGCAGATATTGACTGTTTTGCCTCGTACGGCGCACCACCGCCGCAGATAATCACCGCCACGCTGGATCTTCAGCCGCTGATCGATGCCGATGCCAGTTTCGATATCAATGACTATCCATCAGTGTTTCGCGCGCCCTTCCGTGAGGGCAATGCCTTGCATGGCCTGCCCTACCGGGTGGAGTTGCATATGCTGCACTACAACCAGACCGCTTTTGACGCGGCCGGACTGGACTATCCCACCATTGATTGGACCCCAGACGATTTTCTCAACGCGGCGCAGCAGTTAACCGTTGGCAGCGGCGCAGAGCAGCAGTATGGCTATGCTGCCCCCGGCTCCATCACGGAAGATCTGCGCTTCTTCCTGGATCGCTTTGGTGTGGCACTGACGCAGGGCAGCGATGAGTCAATTCGGCCCAATTACACCGATTCAGAAGTGTTGGCGGCGCTGAACTACTACCTTGATCTATTGCGGGACTATTCCCCTCACGAGCAAATCGAAGGGTATAGCATGAATTCGCAGGGACCGAGTGAGTCTGCGAGTTTAATCCACCAGGGGCGATTGGGTATGTGGTTTGACTTTAACTTTGGTATTGGGTTTGGTGGTGATCCGGGATTTGTCCATGCCGTCGCGCCACTGCCCATCGGCGATGGGTCGCTTACCGCCGGCGACTTTAACGTAAGTGGGTTGCATATCAACGCCGCCACGGAGCAGCCCGAAGCCTGCTGGACATGGATGAAATATCTGAGTGGTCAGGTCTTTGAGATGCACGACCAGTTCCCGGCGCGCATCTCGGTCGCTACATCGGAGGAGTTTCTCTCCCAGGCCGAGGTCGGGGCCGCCGAGGTGTTTGCGGCCTACAGCGAAGCGCTCCAGGAAACGCCCCGCGAGGCCACCAGTCCCAACGCGCTCTGGCAGGGCAACATTGACTACTACTGGTTCTACCGCGCCCTGGACCAGGTGTTGCAGGGGGAAGCCGACCTGGAGCAGGCCATGGCCGCGGCCCAGGCCACCACAGAGGATTATCTGGCCTGCCTGCGCAACGATACCGAGGCATATGTATGTGCAACGCAGGTTGACCCGGAGTATGATGGGTTTCACCAGGCGTCACCCGAGGCAGCGCCGCTGCCCCGGTGACATGCGTTGTTGGGGAGTTGAGCACATAGTCCGGATATGAATAATCTGGAGTCACGGCTTCAGCCGGTGGCATGCCTGCCGGGGCTACGGCCTACTGCCGGGCAAGCCTGGACTGGCTGAAGAACAGTGAGCACATAGTCCGGATATGAATAATCTGGCGTCCCGGCTTCAGCCGGTAGATGCTTGCCAGGGCTACGGCCTACTACCGGGAAAGCCTGGACCGGCTGATGAACGTTGCGCACATAGTCCGGATATGAATAATCTGGAGTCCCGGCTTCAGCCGGTAGATGCTTGCCGGGGCTACGGCCTACTGCCGAGAAAGCCTGGACTGGCTGATGAACAGTGAGCACATAGTCCGGATATGAATAATCTGGCGTCCCGGCTTCAGCCGGTAGATGCCTGCCGGGGTCGCCACATAGTGAATGGAAAGCCTGATCCGGCTGAAGCCGGGACTCCTGTCCAGTCCGGATTTAATTTTCAAGGTTCATCAGCACATCTCTACAAGCAGTGCGTCTCTACCGTACAACGCTTATCCTTTTTCCATACAATCGCAACAGAGACAAGGAGTAGATACCTATGAATATGAAACACCCGACGATACTGGTTGCCATGCTGCTGTTCAGCATGCTGCTGACGGCGTGTGGCGGGTTGGGCAACCCGGTTGATACCACCGATCCAGGCGACCCGACCAGCAATCCCGCCACGTCCAATGGTGATGACGTTGTCACCATTGGCTTTGCGGCCCAGGAGTTTGAGCGCGCCACCTATGAGCCGCTGATCGAAGCCTTTAATGCCGAGAACCCGGACATCCGGGTGCAGTTTATCTCGCCCAATGAGATATCCGGGGTCGATCCCCAGGAGCAGTTTGATCCCGACCAGATGATGCGGCGGATGGTCACGGCGGCGGATACGGCATCGGCCTTCTTCGTCCGTGATGAAGACATCCAGCAGGGTCTGCTCTACGACATGGCCCCGCTGATGGAGGCCGACCCGAGCTTTGACCGGGATGACTTCTTCCCCGGCGCGCTGAACGTTCAGGAGGATGGCGGCATTTACCTGCTGCCTCAATCCTTATCGATACCGTTGCTCTCCTACAACCAGGAACTCTGGACCGCCGGCGGGCTTGATACCCCCGACCCGGACTGGAGTTGGAACGATCTGCTGGCCGCCGCCGAACAGATCGCCAGCAAGCGCGGCGATGAAGTCGATGTGTATGGCTTTATGACATTCAGCAGCGGATTTGTTGTGCTGCTGGCACAACTGGATCAGGCCGGTGTTAACCTCTTCTCCACCCCGACGGACCAGATGCAACTGGATCAACCCGAGATCGTCGCGGCTCTGGAGCGGGTCAAGGCACTGGCCGAGTCTGGCGCGATCTATGTTCCGGATGGCGAAACCCCCGAGGTATTCGATTCTGAGGAAGTTCGCGAGCTGATCATGGAGGAGCGGTTGGGCATATGGCAGGCTCCGCTGTTGGAAATGGCCCCGGACGTGGTCGAACCGGCATTTACAGTCGGCACAACGGCCCTGCCGCCCCTCAACTTTCCCTTCTTCTCTAATACGCAAGGTCTGGTGATGAGTAGCGGGACGCAGCATCCTCAGGCGGCATGGCGCTGGCTCGAATTCCTCAGCCGGCAGCAACTGGAGCAGCGCTTTGGCATGGGGGGAGTGAGCGAGATCCCGGCGCGCCGCTCGGTCGCCGAGCAGAGCGGCTACTGGGATGATCTGGACGAAGAAACCGCCGCCGCAGTGCGTGCCGTGCTGGAGCGGCCCATTCCCCCCATCTCGGAAGGCGTTTTTTCCAACCAGTATCTTGAGATCCTGAGCGGTGCTGTTGCCAGTGTCCTCAGTGGTGACACGTCGGCAGACGAGGCGTTGGCCGAGGCGCAGACACAACTGACCGAGCGCGTCGCCGAGATGCAACTGACGCCGGAGCCCACCCCGGATACCGGGCCGATTGTGGTGGCGACCCCGGTCCCGGACGATGCACCGGCCGGCGCGACGACGATTACCTTCAGCATGTCGGAGTTCCAGGCCGGTGATATGCGCCGGATCGCGCGCGAGTATAACCAGAACAATCCCGAAGTTTTTGTCGAAATCACCAATATTAACTTCGCCGATGGCCCGCCGGACTTTGGTGAAGTGGCGGCCACGTCGGACTGCTTTGTCTGGAGTAATCTACCCGAAACTGAGGAACTTACCGCAACCCTCGATCTGCAGCCGCTGATCGACGCCGATGCCGCCTTTAGCATTGACGACTACCCCGCTGCCTTTCTGACGCCCTTCCGCAGCGGAACCGGGCTGTATGGTCTGCCCTACGCGGTCAACCTGCAGACGCTGAACTACAACCAGGATGCCTTCGATGTGGCCGGTCTGGCCTACCCGACCGCTGCCTGGACGCTGGACGATTTTGTGAATGCGGCCCAGCAGTTGACTATCGATGCCGGCGGCACGGAGCAGTATGGGTTTGTCTCCGTCGCCTCAAGCAGCCAGAACCTCTTCTTCTTCCTGGATCGGCTGGGGGTTTCGCTGGTGCAGGGCAGTGGTGAGGCGCTCCAGCCCGATTTTACTAATCCCGAGGTCGTGGCGGGCATCCGCTTCTACATGGACCTGATCGAGAACTACTCGCCGCACGATGGGATGGTGGGCTACCGGCAGGGCGCGTTTAACACCGCTCCCTTCCAGTTGTTGAATGATGGTCAGGTGGGGATGTGGCTGACACCCGGCAGTCTCTTCTTTATGGGCGGGAATGAGACCGATTTTACCCAGGCGATTGCACCGCCACCCCTGGGTGAGAGTGGTGTTACGCCGAATGACTTTTTCGTGCAGGGACTCTATCTTTCGGCGACAACTGACCAGCCGGAACTCTGCTGGAACTGGCTCAAATACTTTAGTGAGCAGACCGAGTTGATGCAGGGCGGCTTACCCGCGCGCCGGTCGGTGATCGAGTCGGATGCGTATGCGGCGGAGGCCGAGCCCGGCGCGGTTGAGGTCTATATGGCCTACCGCGAGGCGCTGGAGCGCACCCCGGACGTGGATATCTCCCAGTCCTACCAGCAGATGCCAATTGACTTCTTCTGGTTATTCCAGGCGGTTGACCGCGCCATGCAGGGTGAAGATCTGGAGCAGGAACTGGCCGCCGCGCAGTCTCTGACCGAGGAGTTTCTCGCCTGTGTGCGTGATGGCGCAGAGCCGGAAGTCTGCGCGCCGCAGGTCGATCCCGACTACGCCGGGTCTAACCAGCCGGATGAGAGTAGCGATGAGTGAGATTGTGATTGATGTAGCCGGGGTCGAACGCACCTTCACCCTGAACGGGCGCGAGGTGAAAGCGCTCCAGAATCTGGATATGCAAATCGAGCGGGGTTCCATGGTGGTGCTGATGGGGCCTAGCGGGAGCGGCAAGACCACGCTGCTGAATCTCGTCGGTGGACTGGATCAACCTACGCGCGGCACGGTTACGGTTGAGGGGCAGCGGCTCGACACCCTCAACGGGCAGGCGCTGGCGGCGCTGCGGCGGCGCATTGGCTTTATCTTCCAGAGTTTTGCGCTGATGCCGACCGCCTCGGCCTACGAGAATGTCGAGCTGGCTCTGCGGCTCTCCGGGGGGCTGCCGCGCAAGGAATGGGATGGGCGCATCCGCCGTTGCATTGCGGCGGTGGGCCTGACCACCTGGATCGACCATCGGCCCTACGAGTTGAGCGGCGGGCAGCAGCAGCGGGTTGCCATCGCCCGCGCGCTTGCCATCCGCCCGCAGCTCATCCTGGCCGACGAGCCGACCGGCGACCTGGACAGCAAAACCGGCGAGCAGATCCTGGGCCTGCTGCGCTCATTGGTAAACCACGAAGCGGTGACAATCCTGATGGCAACGCATGACCCGGCCGCCGCCGACTTTGCCACCGATCTCTATCACCTGCGTGACGGCACCATCGCCGAGCGCGTGATGCAGGGGTAGGGACAAAAGACGTTTGGGCAGGTGTAAGGGCGAAAAATTTTTCGCCCCTACACTGCGTCCTCCGTCCTTCGTCCTTCGTCTTCAATCCTTCGCCCGGCTTAATACTTCTGCAAAAAGGGCAGCCAGAGCTGCAGGAACTCGCCGGGCTTCTCCAGGTAGGGTGTGTGCCCCACATCGGCTATGACCTCTTCACCGTAGGAGCCACCGTTGGCGCGGTAGCGCTCCAGCACCGCGCGGGTCTGGCCGACCATCGGCTGCGAGGGGAAGACCTCCGCGCCGGGCCAGTTGGGAATCAGCCCCATCGCCCCGAGCGTGCCCACATCGGAGAGCGACTGATCCGCGACGATCTGGTCCGCATCGCCGCGAATCCAGAGGATTGGCGCTTTGGGAGCGATATCGACGATGCCGCTCACGTTGCAATACTTGGGACTGAGCGCATTATTCACGCCTTTTGTCCCCGGCGCAACCCCCGGCCAGTTGCTCGATGCCACCTTATCGCCGGGATAAATATCCTCCTGCACCACACAACTCAGCATCGACTCGACCAGAATATCGGCGCGAGCCGGTTGGAAGGGCGCTTTGCCGTAGCGCATCTCAAAGACCCGGCGTGGCGAGAAGTCGCTCTCCGTGCTGCGATCTTTCTCGGCGATGCGCCGGACCATTTCGGGATTGGTCAATCCTGCCCCCGATCCGGCATAGTCGGGCCAGCAGGGTGTCCCCTCCAGATCTTTGGTGCCGCCAAATCCATACGGGGAGCCGGTCGCAACCAGCGTCACCGAGCGCACCTGCTGCGGATGGTCAATGGTGTACTGCATAGCCACACAGCCACCCAGCGAGTGCCCGATCAGGTGAACAGCGCCCAGGCCAAGTGTTTCGATCAGGCTGCGCAGATCGTCGCTGAAGTCGCGCATGCCCCGCGTGGCGTCAACGGGCAGGGCCGCCGAGCCACCACAACCGCGCCGGTCGGGTGCAATGGCCCGATATCCGGCGGGTAGCGCCAGCATCGTCTCTTCCCAGTAGGTCGCTGAGGCAACATTTCCATGAATAAACAACACCGGGACACCATCGGGCGTACCGGACTCCAGTGTATAAAAATCCCCACGGGGCGTATGCACAATATGGCCGGTTATCCCATCGAGATGCGGCAGGTTGGTCATAAAATCCTCCTTTGAGCTGGTTCATCATCTACACGAACGTACGCGGTGAGCGTTTAACCCAGGTGCCTCACCAGATGAGGTGCAACCATTGCCTGCGGCAGCGTGGTACTTGTTTTATCTTTTTCACAAAGTGTTGCACTCTGGGCGCAGTCCAGCGTCACTGCTTGCCCTTGCCCGTAACGAGCCGGCGCACCCCCTGACCCAGACGGCGCAGCCAGCGCGGGCCGGATGGTTGGGAAGCCTGTGCGCTCGCGTGCGGCGGTTCAGGTTGGCGTTCTGCGGGGGTAGACGGTCGGGCTGCGCGTTGCGGAGCGGGAGTTGGGTGTAACGTATGGCTGAGGAAAAAATCGAGCATAAGCCGGCTGGCCTTCGGTCCCAGCGGATCGGTGAAGGAGCCATCAGCAGCACCGCCCGACCAGCCATGCTTCATGCCGTCAACCAGGTACTTTTTCAGCACCGCCCGACCTTGCTGATCATGGTAGACATACTCGGTGAAACTGCGCCCACCGGGGACACTGTCCGGCGTTACTACCGCTGGAATGGGTTCCGCCTGATCGTCACTTGCGCCATTCGTAACCAGGCGGTTGGTCCAGAACCACTGGCTGATCACATGTTCACCGTTGCGCGGCGAAACCGTCGTGTCGCTCGTTCCGTGAAACGCAATCACCGGCACAACCCGGCGGTGTGGCCCCATTGCTGCATACGCCAGTTGCCCCTGCCGACGGGGATCGGCATTGCCGCGCGCCATCACCAGCAGCGAGCCGGGCAGATTGGTTGAGGCTTTGTAGGCCACCCCGGCGCTGACCCCAATCGCTGCAAAGACGTCCGGGTAAGTTGCCGCCAGAATTACCGCCATCGCCGCTCCGGCCGAGATCCCTGCCGCATACACCCGATTTGGGTCAACCGTGTAGCCCACCCGCACCTGCTCCACCAGCGCAACAATCTCCGCCGGCTCACCACTGCCGCGCGCCTGATGCTCCGGGTGAAACCAGTTCCAGCACTTCCCGGCATTGGCCTTGCGCGGTTGCTCCGGGTAGAGCACCAGCAGATGATCCTGGTCGGCATAGCGATTCATCTCGGTGCCGACGGCAAAGTCGCCAGGGGTTTGGCTACAGCCGTGGAGCATGACCAGCAGCGGTATTGGTGTGCCATGCCGATAGCTTAGCGGAACATACAGCCAGTAGTTGCGCCCCTGGTAAGTTCCTGCCGCAAACGTCCCCGTCCAGAATTGCCCGGCGGGGGTTGTGCCTTCCTTCCCTGGCTGATCCGGCAGCATGCGCCTGTTCCTTCCTTGAGAACCGATCGGGTTCGACTAATGCGCGGTCCAGCCCAGGTCAATCGTCCAGTCGGAACCGGTGATCGAGCGGGCCGACTCGGAGCAGAGATAGAGCACCAGATCGGCAACTTCGGACGGCTCGACCAGCCGTTTGATCGCGGCGGGGGCCAGCATCACCTGCTCAACCACCTCGTCGGGCGAGATCCCGCGCGTACGGGACTGGTCGGCAATCTGGTTCTCCACCAGCGGTGTACGTACATAGGCCGGGCAGAGCGTGTTCACCGTGATCCCATACTGCGCGCCCTCCAGCGCCGTGGTACGCGCCAGCCCGAGTATGCCATGCTTGGCCGAGACATAGCCGGCCTTGAAGGGTGAGGCCCGCAGGCTATGCACCGAGCCAATATTGACAATGCGCCCCCAGCCCTGCGCTTTCATCGACGGCCAGGCATACTTGGTCAGCAGGAATGGCGCGGTCAGCATCACCGCAATCAACTGATCCCAGGTATCCTCCGGGAAATCCTCCACCGGATTGATATGCTGGAACCCGGCATTATTCACCAGGATATCTACCTTGCCATAGCGTTCGATGGTGGCATCCACCAGGCGGCGGCAGTCGGCCCGCTGTGCCAGGTCAACCGCCACAAAAGAGCCACCAATTGCATCGGCGACCGCCTGGCCCTGCGCTTGCTTCAGATCGGCGACAACCACCTGGTTGCCTGTGCGCGCCAGTGCCTCGGCCACCGCCTGACCGATCCCACTCCCGGCCCCGGTGACAATCGCAACATGCGTGTTCATGCTCCGCCTCCGTATTCCTGTTGTAGCAGCTTTTTATCCACTTTGCCTGCGCCGGTCTTGGGTAGCGCCTCGACAAAGACAACAGATTTCGGCACCTTGTAGCTCGCCAGTCGGGACTGCACATACCGGATCAACTCTTCGTCTGTGAGCGTATGCCCCGCACGCACCACGATAATCGCCCGGCCCACTTCGCTCCAGTGGGGATCCGGCACGCCAATCAGGGTCGCCTCCGCCACCGCCGGATGTCCCAGCATGGTGCTCTCAACCTCGGATGGGTAGATATTCTCGCCCCCGGAGATGATCATATCTTTGCTGCGCCCGACAATTGCGTAGTGCCCGTCGGCATCACAGCGGGCCAGATCGCCGGTATGCAGCCAGCCGGCCGTAATCGTCTCGGCGGCAGCGTCCGGGTTATTCCAGTATCCGGCGACCACATGCGGCCCACGGATCAGCAACTCGCCGACCTCATCGGTGCCGCACACTTCGCCGTCGGCATTCACAATGCGTGTTTGCACATGGAACAGCGGCGTACCGACCGCGCCCGGCTTGGTGGCGGCATATGCATCCGGCAGCCAGAAGTTATTGGGGCCGGCCTCGGTCAGGCCATAGCCGGTCTTGAAGGCTACCCCTTTGGCAAAAAAGCGCTCAAAGACTGGCAGGGGACAGGACGCCCCCCCACTGATCACAATCCGGCAACGGGAGAAATCCGCCTCGGCCCAGCGGGGATGCTCTTGCAGCATCATAAACACGGTGGGCACACCCAGGAAGAGTGTTACGCCCTGGTTCTGCAACAGATCATAGATCTGATCGACATTGACCGATTTACAGACGATGGAGCAGCCGCCAATATGCACCAGGGGTGTCGTAAAAACGTGCAGCCCGCCCGTGTGGAAGAGCGGCAGGTTCAGGATGGTGACATCATCGGGCCGCAGCCCCCAGCCGGCCACCGTGTTCACCGCATTCCATGTCACCGTGCCCTGCGTCAGGATCGCCGCCTTGGGCCGGCCGGTCGTGCCGCCCGTGTAGCAGAGCATCCAGGGATCGTCCATGCTCAAGGGTACCGGGTCCAGCAGCGTATCCGCCGCAGATGTAACCCAGTCGGTCCAGCCCCGATCAGCCGTATCGGTAGGGGCCGGGTCCAGGGCAATCCACTGGTCCACCGCGACCTGCGTGCGGAGCGCTGTGACCGTTTCGGCAAACTCGCTCCCGTACACCAGCAGTTGCGGCCCAGCCCCGTCAATCAGACCTTCCAGTTCAGCCGCGGTCAGCCGCCAGTTAAGCGCCTGCAGAATAGTGCCGGTCTTCTGACAGGCGAAGAGCAGGTCCAGATATTCCAGGCAGTTCATCGCCAGGATGGCAACCCGATCACCCTTCTGCAGCCCGGAGCGCTGCAGGGCATTGGCGACCCGGTTGGCCCGCCGGTTCCACTCGGCATAGGTAATCTGCTGCCCCGTGGCCGCCTCCACGAGGGCGACCCGTTCCGGCGACAGGCCGGCCCGTTGCGCCAGCCAGTCAATTGCTCCGTCGGTGGCATGGGCAGTGGTAAACTGTGCAACAGTATTTGATACTATGTTAGCCATAGTGTATGCTCCTGCGCGAAATCCAGCCCCGGCCCGGATTGCCGACTGTTCACTCTGCAACACTCAGGCCGCATATGCCTGCCGAAGCAGAGCGCCAACAAGCAGTGCGGTCAGGGGATACCGTGCTGGTCATAAGGTGTCACAGGAACAGCCGTCCGGGTGCTGCTGCTCTTGGCAATACCGGTGGCTGGATTACGTGGGTTCGATTGCGTCAGATAGGACGCATGATCTCTTAACGTTGATGCGGAGTTGTTAAAAAACCACTATAGTATACGATAGAGCGTTCAGTGATGCAAACTGGCGCGGGGGATCGAGGAGGCGAGGAGGCGGGGCGGGATGATATGATGACGCGATGATGCGATGATGCGGGGAGGTATGCAGGAGAATCCGGAACGTAGGAAGCGTGTTTATCGGGAACATGCGCCGGTGGCAACGAACGATCATTGCCACCGGCGCATCGTCCGCGTCAACTCGCCGGTAGTTGACTAATTGCCTGTGTCAGGCGCTGGTACTCATCGATCCGGCCCTGCTGCCGGTACAACTCCGCCGCGCGGGTCCAGTCGGCTCTGGCGGCGGCATAATCACCAAGGTTGACATAAGATTGACCGCGGTTATTGTAGGGCAGCGGGTCAGCGGGGTTGATCTGAATAGCCTGACTGTAGTCGGCAATCGCTGCTGTCTCATCACCACTGCGGCTATAGGCCAGGCCGCGCCCGATGTAGGCATCCTGGGCAGCGTACGGCACCATGGTGATAAACTGCGTGTAGTCGGCAATCGCAAGCTGATACTCTTCCATCTGGCTATAGATCCCGCCGCGGGTGTAGTAGCCGCAGGCATACTGGGGATCCACCTGGAGCCCATGGTTTGCGTCTTCCAACCCACCCTGTAGGTCGCCGAGTCGGGCGCGCGTGCCACCCCGCTCGCAGCGGGCCTGTGGGCTGTCTGGGCGCAGGCTCACAGCCTGATCATAGTCGCGCAGGGCCGCCGGCAAATCATTGGCATGCCAGCGATAGGCATAGCCCCGGTTGAAATAGGCATGATAATAGAGCGGATCAAGCTCGATAGCTTTTGCATAATCGGCCAGGGCCGCATCCAGTTGGCCGCGGTCATCGTAGAGATTGGCCCGGTTGCTGTAAGCGAACGCAAGGGTGGGGTCGGCCTGAATCGCGGCGGTGTAGCCGTCAATCGCGCCCTGAATATCCCCCAGGTTGGTTTGCAGCACGGCGCGGCTGTAGTAAGCCTGCGCATAATTGGGGTCCAGCCGAATTGCTTCGTTGTAGTGTTCCATGGCGGCATCAAACTGGCCCAGATCGCTCTCAATGCGCGCCCGATGATAGAGGGCGTGGGCCGAGGTGGAGTCAAGCTGGTAGGCCGTATCATAGTCCGCCTCCGCATTCAGGGTATCCCCCATCTCGGCACGTAACGATGATCGCAGATAGTAGGCATCGGGGTAGGTCGGATCAACGGCGATGGCCGCGCTGTAGTCGGCCAGCGCACCCGCGTCATCGTCATCACGACGCTCCCGGATCAGGCCGCGTTCAGCCAGGGCGATGGCCTCGGGATTATATGCCGGCGCGGCCGTCGGGCTGACGGTTGGTGTGGCACTGGCTGTGGGAGTCGCGCTGGCGGTTGGTGTTGGCGTTGGCGACGCAGTGGGCAGGGCGGTAGCGGTCGGCACGACTGTAGCTGAAGGCATGGCAGTGGCGGTGGCGGCAAGCACCACCGGCTCCGGATTTGCGCCGGCGGCCATGCGTTCTCCAACGAGCAGCACGAGGGTTGCCAGTGTGACAAGCAAGAGCAGACAGACAACAATGACCAGGAGCCACTGCATCCTGGAGGACGGTGAAGACGGCATTGCGGGTGACATTGTTGCTCCGTTTCGCTACAAATGAACGTGATCGCATGCGTGCGTATCATACCAATGTGCCATCAAACCAGCAGTCAACGGGAACGGGCGCAACGGGCGCAACGGTGGTACATTCCCGTGTATCATCTCTGCGTCCTCGGTGTTCTCTGTGGCTATGACAACAAATCGGTATCAGTACTGGTAACGACTATAGCATACGAGTGTAACCAGTTTCGATAAAGCTTTAACGTTCAGCATGGTTCACGCGGGAATGATCCGATGAAGGGACATGATAACGCGACGACGTGACGACGCGCGGACAATCTTTCGCACCCGGCTATCCTGGTACCTGTGCGGATCTCCCGATCCATCAGTATCTGCCGCTTAACAGAGAATGTAGCCGAATTCGTTCGGTATCTCAATTGTAGCGCGGACTTCGCGGCCGGTGGCGGCGATAAAATCACGCAGAACGCAATCTTCGCGGCGCTGAATAGCTACATTTTTCGTCATAGCCACTGAACTGGCGGTGATACAGATATACCGGCCAGGCAGGTTTGCCAGGATAGGCAGCAGGTCAGGCGCTTGCCGTTGTACCACCGGAATAACTTTCAGTAGCAGGATCAGGTCGGGCGTATCTCTGTCGCTAAACGTGCATTCGCGGATATCCTGCTGTCTGGGGTGCAGGGGTGTCCATATTTTACTGAAGGTGTTTAGGAATGTGATTGAGCGTGGATCTTTGTCGATGGCTGCATAAATTGCGGGTGTATACGGTGCATAGTAAGGAAAACTTATCGGATTGATACCACAACCTATATCGGCAATACGTTCGGGTGTGCCAACCGCTGTAAACAGTTGCTCGTATAATGCCGCCAGGTAAGGGTGGCGCTCCCGGGTGGATACATGGGTTTTCAGGATCTGACTGGTGATGTCGCGTAGATCTGCGACATCATTGGTTAAGCTCACTGCCGCTGCCAACTGTTCACCCAACGCTGTTGCTTCATCTGCTCCCTGATGATACTGCCGCAGAGCATAATAGACACGCTTGCGCACTTCCTTAACGGCTGCTTTATAATCGCGCCACCGGGTGACATCTTCCTGGGGATGACGATCATGAATATTGCGCAGCAGCTTCTTGTTTTTGCCGAATACATCCAGGAAAATCGCCCGAACCTGCTCCGGTGTCGCGCGATACTGCTCCAGAATCCTGGTCATCTCCCGCTCCAGCAGATCTTCAGGAAACTGCATACTCATTGGGAACTCCCGGTCGTCTGATAGGTTGGCTTGCTCCATCCCAGTGTACCAACCTCCGCGCCATCTGACAATGTGCGGATGCCGGGCAATATTCTCCGGTTGACAGTGATTCGCGTTCCAGGGTACAATACAAAGCCGTTCTATGACGTACGGTAGCGGAGTCTACCATTGCGCAGGCTACAAAAAGAAGCGTGCTATGAACTTCTTGCTAAAGAACATATCAATCCCCAATCCCCTTTTTCTGCCAGTCTTCAAATATGGTAATAGTTTCATCGCGGCGGAACAGCTCAGAAACGAATTTAACGTCAATGGGATAATTACGAATGCGTATTTCTTGTACAAAGATAGAGAATACAAGAAGGTGGTAAAAGAGCGGGGGATAAAAGATTTCCTGGATTTTGACAAACTCATCGTGACCGACTCAGGTGCGTTTCAACAATTTTCCCGACCGCTGTATCTTTCCAATACCCAGATCATCGCTTTCCAGCAAGACATTGGGGCCGATGTGATCTCACCGCTCGATGTTATTACCACCCCGGGTGACAATCGGACCACCGCCGGCAAGAAACTGACGTCTACCCTGAAACGCATTGAGCAGGGGTTAACATTGGCCGATCGCGCAATCCTGATTGGGGTTCAGCAGGGCGGGAAGTTTCTCGATCTGCGCGTAGAAGCACTGCGTGAACTGGTGAATATGCGTGTGCAATATATTGCCCTGGGCAGCCTTGTGCCCTTTTTTAATCGGTATCACGATATCGAGTTTATCGGCAAGGTTCTGATGCAGGCCCGAGAGGTCGTACCGCCGAGTATCCCTATTCACATCTATGGCGCGGGCGATCCGGTCGAGTTACCGTTTTATATTGCGCTCGGATGCAATATCTTCGACTCATCCGCATTTATTCACTATGCCCGTGATGGCTGGTGCATGACTCCGTATGGTTCATTCAAGGAAGATCGGGCTAAGTGGGCCCTCGAATATGCCGGTTTATCGCCCTACATTCGCACATCGGGCCAGGCGATCTGGCGAAACGAGAACCTGCTGGCCGCGCACAATCTCTGGATGGTCCTGGATGTCGTTGCTACTGCGGGAAGATTGCACGCAGAAAACAGGCTCCGCGATCATCTGGATCATATCGCTGAGGTGCATCAACATCTGTTTCCCGAGAGTAAGCTGGCAAGCTCCTGGGAGAAGCTGTAGCAGGTGGAGAACGACATATGTCTGATGCAGTAACTATCGGGTAATTATTGGTTAATGGGTTTGTTCGTTTTTGATGTTGCCGTGCATCAGGCATGGCTTACTGTCTTTAAACAGCGTATCCGGCTTGCGTTCGAAGTCCAACCCGCACTGGTCTATAGATCTGTTATTTCTTGTTCGGTTCCTCCAGCGTTGCCTCTTCGAGGGATTTTTGCTTCTGGATGAGTTACAGCCGTATCACTCTTCTGCACTGGCTGTGCCCCCACCTTCCAGTGCCTCCGGGTCGATGCCCAGTTTGCGCAGCCTGGCCGTCAGTTGTGCCGCGCGTTGCTCGGCCTGGGTAGCACGTTGCTCACTCGCTGCTGCGCGCTGCTCGGCCTGCTGGCGCTGCTGCTTCAAAGTGGTGAAACTCACGAAGGGCTGTCCATCCGGTGCGAAGATCTGCAACTCTTCGCCGCTCGTGTCGAAGCGAATGCCCAGGCGTGGGCTGACCCAGCCATGCATCGCCCCAATCGGGCGGAGCCATTTGCCCTGCCGTCGGAAGCCCGCCAGTGTGTTGCGCGCCGGGTCCGGGTCGTACAGGTAGTATTCTTCGACACCATAGCGCTCGTAGAATGTTAGCTTGTCCAGCAGTTCCAGAAACGTATTGGAGGGTGATTGGACTTCAAACACGACCTGGGGCCCAATGCCGCCTTCGTTCCACTGCTGGTACGAGCCCCGGTCGCCTTTGGGGCGGCCAAACACGACCAGGGCATCCGGGGCGCGGCAGATCTCCGTGTGGCCCTCCACCGGATACCAGAGCAGGTCGCCCGCGACAAAGACATCGTCCCGGTCCTGGAACAGCGCCTCCAGGTTCTCCTTGATGATGACGATCCAGCGGAACTGGCGGGTGTTTTCGGCCATCGGTTGCCCATCGCTTTCGGGATAGTGGATTACCTGTGGTTGGGTGGTATCGATTGCGCTACTCATTGACGGTGTTCTCCTGTCCGTGCTACTCACCGCTGGTTGCCGACGCCTCCGGGTCGATGCCCAGTTCGCGCAGCCTGGCCGCCAGTTCCGCCGTGCGCTGCTCGGCCAGTTCGCGCGCGGTGCGCTCAGTTTCACGCTCCTGCTCGGCCTGCACCGCACGCTGTTCGGCCTGCTGGCGCTGCTGTTCGGCCTGCTGGCGCTGCTGCTTCAAGGTGGTGAAACTCACAAAAGGCTGTCCATCCGGTGCGAAGATTTGCAACTCTTCGCCGCTCGTGTCGAAGCGAATGCCCAGGCGTGGGCTGACCCAGCCGTGCATCGCCGCGATCGGGCGGAGCCATTTGCCCTGCCGCCGGAAGCCCGCCAGTGCGTTGCGCGCCGGGTCCGGGTCGTACAGGTAGTATTCTTCGACACCATAGCGCTCGTAGAATGTTAGCTTGTCCAGCAGTTCCAGAAACGTATTGGAGGGTGATTGGACTTCAAACACGACCTGGGGCCCAATGCCGCCTTCGTTCCACTGCTGGTACGAGCCCCGGTCGCCTTTGGGGCGGCCAAACACGACCAGGGCATCTGGAGCCCGGCAGATCTCGGTGTGGCCCTCCACCGGATACCAGAGCAGGTCGCCCGCGACAAAGACATCGTCCCGGTCCTGGAACAGCGCCTCCAGGTTCTCTTTGATGATGACGATCCAGCGGAACTGGCGGGTGTTTTCGGCCATCGGTTGCCCATCGCTTTCGGGATAGTGGATCGTCTGCTCCGGTTGAACAGGCGGATCGATGGTGGTACTCATTTAGTACTTCCTCGCATACTAGACGATATGTTATACGTCTGGTCTTCAGTATACATCCAGCGGTCATGCCGTGCAATGTGGCCGGTTTTCGGGACAATTTCTGGTCAGTTGCTGATCTGACCGCGCGCTTTTCATCCGGCACCAGCCTGCGCCGCCTCCCGCAGCAACTGCTCGGCGGCTGCCAGGTCCGGTACCTGCTGTACTGCTACGATCAGGCGGCGCAACTCGGCCGGCGCTTCTATTCGGCGAATGTCCCGTACCAGGGCCAGCGGTGCGGCAGGAAAGCGCACCAGCAGCGTGTCTTCAAGCGCTTGCTGAAATTCCAGGCGAAAATGCTCCTCTTGTTGCCGCAGTTGGGCTTGCAGTTCCGCTTCACGGTCTTTCATCAGGTAGTCAAACAAATTAGAACTCATCAGGCGCTCCCTCCCTACCAGATCTACAAATCGTTGCGTTTCCAGAAATGGTTCGGCAAATACACCCAGGATCGACAACAGATCGCCCTGCTGTGGTGGCGGTGCCTGCTCCAGCACCAGGCGGGCCGCCGTCTCAACCAGGGCGGTATCGGCGTTGTGCATCAACGGACTGAGCACGATCAGTCCCAGGCGGGCCGATGCCAGGGCTGCCTGGGCATCCTGCTCCCACAGTGCGATGCGCCCGACTGACCATGGCTGCACGACCTGTCCGTCAATGGTCTGGACGATGCTATCACCCATATCGTCCTCCGGTCGCAGATAGACCACCGTCCCGACCACGGGCGTATCGGGCTCCTGCTGCCCAAACCAGACGCGGTAGCCCGCCAGTCGCCAGAGCACGGTTCGGTCAGGGTAGCCCTGCCACTCAACAAGATGCAGGTACTCCTGTCCCTGTGGGCTGCGTATCCGCAATACCGTGTCGAGCCGGGTGGCGCTGGCGGGCAGTTCGCGGCTCTCGACCCGCAACAGGGTGGCGGCGGGCAGGCCCAGCAGCGGCAGCAGGTCGGCACCGCACAGCGCAGTCAGTCGCTTGAGCGGAATATCAGTCTTCACTATCGTCTCCCGCACATAAAATAAAAAGAACGGTGTGTTGTAGCAATGCTTTCGTCAGTGCTGGCTCCCTTGCACCAGATTATACACCTGTTCCAATGGTGGCAGGAGGGGCAAGCCGGTCCTGGTTGCCTGCGCTACCATATGCCGGGGTCTGTGGGGCGTTGATCCAGACACAACAAAAAAGGCTGCTGAGATACCTCAGCAGCCTGGCGCACAAAACGTGTCACTTACATGCAGATCTGGTCAAACTGGCATTACGCAGCGGCCATCTCCGGTGATGCCGCCTGCAGCCGGGACACATCCAGCCATTCGCCGGAAACCGGACAGCGGGACAGCGGCTGACCGCCACTCAGTTCATCGGCATCGTAAAACTCGACGATGTACATCAGATCGCTCCGATGCTCCTCGACCCGAACAGGATAGCCACTCGGCGTAACACCGTACCAACTGCGCTCCAGTGTACCATAGCGTTCCATAAATTTGCACCTCCCTGGCTCAAACCATTCTTCACACATCAGCATCTTACTGCGCTGTCCGCTACAACATTGCAGTACTTCACACCGGTTGTGAAAAAGGCAACTAACAGACAAGTCTATTTTACAACAGGTGTATTTTAATGTATAAGATCAAAAAAGTTCATCTTGCAACTATTGCGTGATTGGATGTTATTGATTCGGTGCATTTGTCGAATGAAATGATCGGTCCCCTACATTCTATACACAAACCGTGCCACCGCTGGAAAGAGCCGGTGCCCTCAGTCTACCGTACAAACCGCTGATCCGATAATTGCGTTCCAGACGCGCTCTGTTCTCTGTTTCCTGGTTCGGTGCCGGCTACATTTGCACGCCCTATGGGCCACTTACTGCGCCACATGGAACGGCCTCCGGCATATCCGGCACGGCCTGGACGGTGTTGCTGACATGCAGCTTCTCCAGAATGACCGTCATCCGGTCACGTACCGTCGTCTCCAGCAGGCAGAGGCGCTGGCTGACTGCGCTGGTATCCAGACCCTGGGCAAAGAGGCGCAAGATGTCCATGTCCCGCTGATTCAGGAAGATAATGCCCCGCGACAGCAGCAGATCGTGCTGCTGCTGCTGAAAGGTCTCCAGAATCTTGAGCGCCAGCACCGGGTTCATAACCGCTTCGCCGGAAGCGACGGTGCGGATCGTTTGCAACAGCAGGTCGCTATCGGCATCCTTCAAGAGGTAGGCGCGCGCGCCGGCTTTGATTGCCTCAAAAATGGGCTGATCCTGGCGATGCATGGTCAGCAGGAGAATACCAACACCCGGAAGCGCCTGGATCAACCGCCGCGTAAGCTGCATGCTATCCAGCTTGGGCAGGTTGATGTCAAGGATGATCAGGTCGGGCTGGAGTTGTAATGCCATCTGGTAGGCTTCCTGGCCGTCAACGGCCTGCCCTACCACACACATATCCGGCTCGGCATTGCAGATCTGGCTGAGACCCTGGCGCACAATCGCATGGCTATCGGCAATCAGTATGCGAAATGGCTGCATCATTGTTTGCCTCCTTGCGGCGGTGTTGGTCATCCGGGTAGTAACTACGCGGATGTGGCGGAAGAGAACAGTCGGGAGCAAGATTGGTGTGATTCAGTGCTGTGTGATCAGGCGGAAACATCTGCCCGGTGGGGGTGGTAGGGGCGAAAAAATTTTTGCCCTTACGTCTTACTAACGTCTAACGTCTTACGCCTACCCCCTACGGCCTACGCTCCTTATCAATGCAGATGAGCGACCACAGCGCGTGGTCGCTCAGTGCCCGGTCCACACACAAGAGTTATACAGTTTCGGGTTGGACCGCAGCGGCGGGCACTTCGACCTTCTCAGCGGCACGGTCGCGGAGCCAGGGCTTGCCGACCGGCAGGACATCGCGGCCAAACACATCGGCAAAGATCAGGTGGGCCATCACGTACCAGGCCAGCAGCGCACAGATCATCAGTTCATAGCCGGCCACGACCGTCATCGCCGGGAAGCCGAAGTGTGCCAGGTCCAGCAGGATAAAGCCGATCAACAGAGTGGTAAAGGTCCACGCCAGGGCGCTGTTGATGCGCATCGAGCCGACCCACATAATCGCCGTGTAGAGCGTCCAGGCCACCAGGAACCAGCCCGTGCCCGCCGTGCCCGTCACAAACAGTCCCGTCTGATTGCCGATCAACAGCAATGCCAGCGAAATCCAGAAGGCACCGTAGGCGGTGAAGGCGCTGTAGCCAAAGTTGTTGCCGGTCTTCATCTCCTGCAATCCGGCAATCATCTGCGCGGCCCCACCGAAAATCAGACCTAACCAGACCACCGGGCCCAGTTCTTCCATCCAGCCGACATTGTGGAACTGCAACACCATAGTGGTTAAACCGAACGCTGCCAGACCGACGACGGCGGGATTTCCTTGCTTCGGGCTTGCCATGATTGACCTCCTCATTTGGGCTCTTATTTCCTTGCTCCATCAGGTGATGGTGCTATCATACCTGGGGTGGGGCGCATCGCATAGGGACCGAACGCCCCTTCTCGCCGGGACATTTGTCCTGGTGTGGCTATTGTCCGAAGTGTGTAGTCCGTAGTCGGTAGTCTGAAGTCCGTAAATCTTTGTTCTTTGTTCTTTATTTCTCTGTTCTTGCCGAGAAGGTTATCTAATTGCAACAAAAAATCCAACGGTGGCTCCTGATCGCAGGTGCGGCGGGGGTGGGAGGCGGGCTGTTTGCCCTGATTGGTCTGCCGGCGGCCTGGTTTTTGGGGCCGATGGCGGCCGCCGGGGCGCTGGCCTGTCTGCGTGGGGAACAGGCCCGGCTGCCAACCGGCCTGACGCTGGCGGCACAGGCGATGATCGGCAGCGCCATCAGTACCGCGCTGACTCCCGCCGCGCTGGGGGTTTTTGGGCATTACTGGTGGGGCATTCTGCTAATTATTCTGCTGCTGTTGAGCATTAGCGTGCTCAACGGCCTGCTGCTGGCCCGCTTCAGCCGGATGCACCCGGCCACCGCGCTGCTGGGGACGCTGCCCGGTGGCGCGCCCGGCATGGTCGCCCTGAGTGAGACCCTCGGCGCGGATACGCGGCTGGTGGCGATTATGCAGTCGCTCCGGGTGATGCTGGTCGTTGCCACGCTCGCGTTGGTGGCATCGCTGGCGCTGCCCCTCGCCCCGGCCGCCCCGGCCGAACCGCTACTCGCTGCCGAGCCACGCTGGGGCCGCTATGCGCTCACGGTGGGCATCACCGCGCTGGGCGCGTGGGCCGGACTGCGGGTTCATCTGCCGGCGGGTGAACTGGTGGGACCGGCGCTCCTGGGTACGCTGGCGGGACTGCTGGGGATCAGCTATGCGCCCTGGCCGCCGCTCATTCTGGATGTAACCTACGCCGTTATCGGCGTCATGGTCGGGCTGCAGTTCGATCTGCAGACACTACGCACCACGGGGCGGCTCCTGCCGGCATTTGTCTTGAGCAATATCGCCCTGCTGGGGAGTGCCGCGCTGATCGGGGGCGTGCTGGCCTACTTCACCCGGATCGATCTCTTTAGCGCCTACCTGGCGACCACGCCGGGTGGGCTCAACCTGGTAGCGATTATCGCGCTCGAGAGTCGCTCCAATGTTATCCTGATCCTGACGATCCATCTGCTACGCTTCCTGATCATCATGCTGGCCGGTGCGCCACTGGTGCGCTGGTTGACGCGCCGCTTCCCGCCCGACTCCCGCGTCCGACGCAGACAATCTGCGCAGCAGTGTGAGGTTTTTCCGCAGAAGTGAAGGTAAGTGAGCGTGCTATAATTGAGGCGAGTGACGCGAAATGTCCGATACGTTCGGCACGCTCTGTTCTCTGTTCTTCTGTTCTCTGTTCTCTATAACCCTATTCACAGAGAGGTGAAATGATGCAATATAATGCCTGGTTTGCTGCCCAGGACAACCCCGATGAACGTTATCCCCTGACTGAGGTAGTTTATTACAGCCAATCCGGAGGTCTGCTGGAGGTTACGCACGATATGGATGCGCTGCGGCAGCATAGCGCTGCCGAGTGGAAAGAGATTTTTGAGCGCCGCTGGATGCGGACAAGTTGGCCCTATGGCAGCGGTGTGTGGGGCAAAAAGGAGTGGGTTTGCCCAGTTATCTCCGATGATAATGTCGTCAGCATGTTCGAAGGTGGCACCAATCTTTTCTGGGCTGAACGCCTGGGGCGTGAGCTGGGGTTGAGGGATCTCTGGCTCAAGCTGTGCGGCAACTCGCACACGGGTAGTTTCAAAGACCTGGGCATGACGGTGCTGATCAGTGTGGTGCGCCAGATGATGGCCGAGGGCAAACCCGTGCGCGCGGTCGCCTGTGCCAGTACCGGCGATACTTCGGCGGCGCTGGCATGCTACGGCGCCGCCGCCGATATCCCGACGATTGTCTTTCTGCCCAAGGGCAAGGTCAGCACCGCGCAACTGGTGCAACCGATTGCCCATGGCGCGCTGGTGCTGGCGCTGGACACCGACTTTGACGGCTGTATGCGCGTGGTGCGCCAGCTCACCGCCGACCCGGACATGGGTATCTACCTGGCGAACTCGCTCAACTCGCTGCGGATCGAGGGCCAGAAGACGGTGGGCATTGAGATTGTTCAGCAGTTCGACTGGGATGTCCCGGAGTGGATCGTTATTCCGGGGGGCAACCTGGGGAATGTGGCCGCGCTGGGTAAAGGGCTGCTGATGCTGCACGAACTGGGGTTGATTAACCGGCTGCCCCGCATCGTTTGTGCCCAGGCCGAGAATGCCAACCCGCTCTACCGCGCCTATCAGCACGGTTTCGAGCGGTACGAACCGATTGCGGCCCGCCCCACTGCCGCCAGCGCGATCCAGATTGGTGATCCGGTCAGTATCAACCGGGCTGTGCGCATACTGCAGCGCTTCGACGGCATTGTGGAGCAGGCCAGCGAGCAGGAGTTGGCCGATGCCGCCGCCCGCGCCGACCGCAGCGGTGCCTATGCCTGCCCGCATACCGGGGTTGCGCTGGCCGCCGCCATCAAGCTGATCGACCGGGGTGTTATTGATAAGTCCGAGCGGGTTGTGGTCATCTCGACCGCTCACGGGCTCAAGTTTAGCAACTTCAAGGTGGACTACCACGAAGGCAAGCTCAACGAGGTGGTGAGCCAGTTTGCTAACCCGCCCGTCGAGGTTGAACCTGACCTGGACGCCGTACGTCGTGTGCTGGACAACTGGATGGAGCGGCCTGTCGGCCAGGGAACGACGTCACGATGACACTGACAGGCAAGAAATTTCGCAATCTTATTATTCAGGAGGCGCGCAGCGGTACCGAGGTTGAGCCGCGCTGTCCGCATGCCGGCGAGTGCGGCGGTTGTGCGTTCCAGGAGCGGGACTATGCCGCGCAGGTTGCGGCCAAAGCCGCTGTGCTGAACCAGTTGTGGGAAAACCCGGATCTGCCGGAGGGCATGCATGCACCGCACCTGCCAATTGACATCGTGCCCTCGCCCAGTCCCTACAACTACCGCACGCGGATGGACTATGTTACGACCAAGGGCCGCTTCGGGCTGCGGATGCGTGGGCGGTTTAACTACATCGTTGACCTGGAGACGTGCCATCTGATTCCGCCGGCAGCCTTTGCCGCCGTCCACGCGCTCTGGTTGAAGGCGCAGGAACTGGAACTGCCCGACTACAATGTGCGCAGCCACGAGGGGTTTCTGCGCTATCTGGTGGTGCGGCGCAGTCCCCAGGACACGCTGCTTCTGGCAGCCGTCACCGCCGCGCAGGAGTACACCGCTGAGATGGAGCAACTGGCAGCCGTGGCGCTGGAGCAACCGGGCGTGCTGGGCTTTCACTGGCTGCTTAACGATACGCTGACCGATCTCTCGTTTGGGTCATCGCTGCGCCACTGGGGCGCGAACACGCTGCCGATGCAGGTTGGCACCAACACGCTACACCTTGGCCCAAACTCGTTTTTCCAGAACAATGTCCATCTGCTGCTCCCGCTGCTCGATGCGGTTGCGGAGCAGGTTGGTCCAGCGGAGCATGCGGTCGATCTCTACGGCGGGGTCGGGACGATTGCCATGCACCTTGCGCCGCAGGTGGGTAGCGTGATCAGCATCGAGGCGCAGGCCGAGAGTGCCGCCCTCGCGCGCTACAACAGTTCGGTCAACAATCTGGCGAATGTCAAGGTCAAGGCGGAGGAGGTCTGGTCATTTCTGAGCCGCCAGATGCCGGGGAGCATTGATGTCTTTGTGGCCGATCCACCGCGTACCGGGTTGGGGCTGGAGGTTTGCGCCGAGATTTTGCGCCTGGCTCCGCGCCGGGTGGTCTATGTCTCGTGCAACCCGCTGACCCAACTGGACGACCTGCGTATCCTTGCACCGGCCTACCAGTTGACGTTGCTGCGCGGCTACGATATGTTCCCACACACGCCACATGTTGAAACTCTGGGCGTGCTGGACCGGCGGTAGTGGCTATGGCAACCCGAACTTTAGGGCATGTGGGGCGGAAGATACCGGCAGATCGGGGATAAGGCCCAACTGCCGCCCGGCCCGGGCAAACACTTCCAGCACCGTGGTAAGTTGCTCTTCGGTGTGGGTTGCCAGGTAACTGGTGCGCAGCATACCGGATGGCGCGGCCGGCGGCAGAACCGGGTTGGTAAAGACGCCTGCGTCCAGCAGCACACGCCAGAGCTTGAAGGTCGGTTCGCGCGCGCCCAGGATGATCGGCACAATCGGGGTCTGGCTGGTACCGGTGTTGTAGCCCAGCGCGTTCAGCCCATGGCGCATCCGCACACCAATTGCCAGCACGCGCGCGCTGTGCTGCGGCTCGTCGCGCATAATGCGCAGCGCGGCCAGGGCGGCCGCCGCATTCGCCGGGGGAATACTGGCGCTGAAGATCAGGCTGCGCGCATGGTGCCGCAGGTAGTGGATCACCGGTTCGGTCCCCATGATCGCCCCGCCCAGTGAGGCAAACGACTTGCTGAAGGTGGTCATGATCAGATCGACCTGATCGGTCAGGCCAAAGTGGGCCGCCGTGCCCCGACCTGCGCCCAGCACCCCGGCGGCATGCGCATCATCCACCAGCAACCGGGCGGCATACTGTCGGCAGAGTTGGACAATCTCCGGCAGGGGCGCAATATCGCCGCCCATCGAGAAGACGCCATCGACAACAACCAGCTTCCCGGCGCGCGGCGGACAGGCGCGCAGTTGGCGCTCCAGGTCATCCATGTCGTTGTGGGCAAAGCGCTTGAGTGTGCCAAAGCTGAGGCGGCAACCATCGACGATACTGGCATGATCATCCTTGTCAATCAGCACAACATCGTTGCGCCCGACCAGCGCGGCAATCGTTCCCACATTGGCCTGATAGCCGGTGGAGAAGACCAGCGCAGCCTCCTTCCCGAAGAAGTCCGCCAGTTCATGCTCCAGTTGCTCATGCAGCAGCAGATTGCCATTGAGGAAGCGTGACCCGGTGCAGGAGGGGCCATACTGCTCCAGCGCCTGCCGGCTGGCCGCACGCACACGCGGATCCATCGTCAGGCCAAGGTAGTTGTTGGAGCCGCACATGATCACTTGCCGGCCATCCAGCGTGGCGACCGTGCCTTCGTGCTCCTCCAGGGCCAGGAAATAGGGATAGCTACCGGCCGCAATCACCGCTTTTGCATCAGTAAACTGCCGGCATTTGGTAAACAGATCCAGATGCCCCTCCTTGACGCTCCCGGAAGTCAGCCAGGATCAGCACGAAACACCCGTAGGGACGCGCTTCTGCGCGTCCGCAAACTCCCCGCTAATACGCCCGCGCAAAAATGACCTGCTGCGTTGTCTCCTGGCCGGTCAGGATGCAGCGCCCGGCGGTGTCGGGTTGCTCCAGCGGGATCACGCGGATCGTTGCCTTGAGTTCATCCTGAATGCGCTTCTCATCCGCAGTGCTGCCGGCCCAGTAGCAGCGCGCAAAGCCCCGCTCAACCGCTGTGCGCAACTCGTCATAACTGCTCACCGTGAAGGTGCGCTCCTCGCGGAAACGCAACGCACGGTCGTAGAGCCCCTGCTGGATCGTGTCCAGCAACGCGGTAATGCGCTCTGTCAACCCGGCCTGGGGCACAAACTGCTTGCCCTCCTTGCCGGGGATATCGCGGCGGGCCATGGCAACCGAGCCCTTCTGCACATCCTTGGGGCCAACCTCGATGCGCACCGGCACACCCTTCAACTCCCACTCATTAAACTTATACCCCGGCGTCAGGTTATCGCGGTCGTCGATCTTGAAGCGCAGGCGACCCGGCCAGTCCGCCGTCAGGCGCTCAATCGTCTCCAGCACGGTGCTGCGCTCCTGATCATTCTTGTAGATCGGCACGACCACCACCTGCGTGGGTGCCAGGCGCGGCGGCAGGATCAGTCCTTCGTCATCGGAGTGGGCCATAATCAGCGCGCCGATCAAGCGGGTGCTGACGCCCCAACTGGTGGTCCAGGCATGCTGAACGGTGTTATTCTGATCGGTGTAGGTAATATCGAACGCCTTCGCAAAGTTTTGCCCCAGGTTGTGAGAGGTACCGGCCTGCAATGCTCGCCCATCCTGCATCATCGCTTCCAGCGCATAGGAGCGCAATGCCCCGGCGAACTTTTCCTTCTCGGACTTCACGCCCTTGATCACCGGAACGGCCATATCGCGTTCGATAAAATCGCCATAGACATCGTGCAGAATCATCAACGTTTCCTGCTCGGCCTCGGCCTCGGTTGCATGCACCGTATGGCCCTCCTGCCAGAGGAACTCCGCCGTGCGCAGGAAGGGCCGCGTGCGCATCTCCCAGCGCATCACATTGGCCCACTGGTTGATCAACACGGGCAGATCGCGCCAGGAGCGCACCCACTTGGCGTAAAAGTAGCCGATGATCGTCTCGCTGGTCGGGCGGATCACGTAGGGCTCAACCAGTTCCTCGCCGGCAGCGCGTGTTACCTCGGCCACCTCGGGCGCGAACCCTTCGACATGCTCGGCCTCCTTCATCAGGAAGCTCTTGGGGATGAGCAGGGGAAAATAGGCATTCACATGACCAGTCGCCTTGATCCGTTGATCCAGGCCACTCTGCATCGCCTCCCAGATCGCATAACCGGTCGGCTTGAACACAATACAGCCGCGTACTACCTCGGCATAGTCGGCCATGTCTGCACCACGTACAATGTCGAGGTACCACTGGCTGTAGTCCTGCTCCCGGGGGGTGATACCTTCTTTGGGCATAACATCTCCTGGTAGAGGTTTGAGTTTTAAGTTTTGAATGTTGAGTAGGCCGGGTGTTCCTGCCGGCGTGACTGAAGCGAACATCCCGGCAGAGTGAAGCACCGCACATGCTGACGCAAGACACTTCACTCTGCTCAGGATGACAATGACGTATTTGCCCGTCGCAACGTATCGGGTCAACTCAAAACTCAGAACTCACAACTTAAAACTCGAATAACCTATTCTGCGTATGTCGCCAGTACCGAACCGGCCTCGATTGAGGCACCCTGCTTGACGCGCACATCGGCAATTTTACCGGCGCGCGGCGCAGTAATCTCGTTCTCCATCTTCATGGCCTCAATCACAAACAGCACCTGACCGGACTCGACTTCCTGGTTGGGTTCGGCCCGTACTGCCGCGACCACCCCCTGGAGCGGGCAGATCACGCCATTGGCATTCTGGGGTGAGGCGGCCCCCTTCTTGCCCTTGCGCCGGGGCGCTTTGCGCGCGCCCCCGGCGGCCTGACCATTCGCCCCGGCGGGTGCGCCCACCTCGGCCATGCGCACACTGAAGCGGCGACCATTGACCTCCACCGCAAACGAACGCGGCTCGGCGGCTTCCTCCAACGGCTCAACCTCTTTTTTGGGGGCAACCAGCGCGGCGACCGTATCCTTCAGTTCGGGATGTTTGGGGATGAAGTTGACGCTCACCTCGCCCTTGACGAACTCGGGATGTTCCATCACCGCTCGATGGAAGGGGATCACTGTCGTCAGACCTTCGATCTGGTAATCCTTGAGCGCGCGAATCATCCGCGCAATCGCCTCCGAGCGGTCATAGCCCCATGTGACCAGCTTCGCCAGCATCGAGTCATAGAACTGCGGAACCGTATAGCCGGCGCGCACGCCGCTATCAACGCGCACCCCCAACCCGACCGGCTCGCAGTAGTCACCCAGCGTGCCCAGCGCCGGCCGGAAGTTTGTCAGCGGATCTTCGGCGTTGATGCGGCACTCGATCGCATGCCCACGCGGAACCAGATCTTCCTGGCGCAGCCAGAGTTTTTCACCCTGAGCAACACGCAGTTGTGCCTGGACCAGATCGATTCCATAGACCATCTCGGTCACGGTATGCTCAACCTGGATGCGCGTATTCATCTCCAGGAAGTAGAAATTGCCGTCCTGGAAGAGATACTCCAGCGTACCGGCGCTGGTATAGCCCACCGACTGCGCCAGCCGCACCGCCGAAGCGCCCATCTCGGCCCGCAGTTCCGGCGTCAGTGCGGGCGAGGGGCACTCCTCGATCAACTTCTGATGGCGACGCTGCACCGAGCAGTCGCGCTCACCCAGATGCACCACATTGCCGTGCGTATCGGCCAGGATCTGAATCTCGATATGGCGCGGATTACTCAGATACTTCTCAACATAGAGCGCGCTATCATTGAACGAGACTTCCGCTTCACGGCGGGCACTCTCAAACGCGGGCTCAATCTCATCTTTTTCCCAGACGACGCGCAGACCACGTCCACCACCACCGCTGACCGCCTTGATTGCAATCGGATAGCCATACTCCTCGGCCAGGGGCAGCACCTCCGACACATCGTTCAGGGGCTTGAGCGTACCGGGAACAACCGGCACATCGGCGGTTTTCGCCTCGTTGCGTGCTTCGACCTTCCCGGCCACGCGCTCCATCGCCGAGGCGGGCGGCCCGACAAAGACCAGCCCGGCTTCGCGCACGGCGCGGGCAAACCGGGAATTCTCCGCCAGAAAGCCATAGCCGGGATGAATCGCCCCCGCGCCCGACTTTTGCGCCGCTTCGATAACCCGCTCGATCTTGAGATAACTCTCGCCCGAGGGACCGGGCCCGATCAGATACGCATCGTCCGCATAGGCCACATGGGGCGCATCACGATCAGCTTCCGAATAGACCGCAACAGTACGCAGACCAAGTTCGCGGCAGGCGCGCATCACGCGCAGGGCAATTTCACCGCGATTAGCAACAAGTACCGTGTCAAACATCATCGAGTCACACTTTTCTGTTACAAGCCGGTTCCAGGACTACAGGTTTGTGGGGACAGACAACAGACTGAGACGGCCCGGGGGTATGGATGCAGGTTCCGTGCGGTAATGGTAATGCGGGGGACGTGTCTGTCATCACCACCAGATTGAGGGCAACATCTACCCCACGCTGCTGCGGCGGCGGTGCCACCATGACCGGAAGTATCCCCAGTTCCCTGTCTCCTGTCCCGCTTGGATATCCTAAAATGTAGCATATCTACACCAAAGTAGCAACCAGCGTCCTGTCACCGAGCGGCCAGGACATGTCTCACCTGTTTTTATGTGCGCTACTCCGGCGGGGCGATTGTACCATGTGATTGAGTTTATCGTCAATGTAGCCAGTCCATGAGTCCATGGGGATAGCGTACCACAACATCTGGCGTGCGGACGACAGGTGCGCATCTGGCGTGCGGGAGCCATGCCTGCGCTGAAGGCAAAACTGTGAAATAGTATTAGTTATCTCCAGGCTTCTTCTTGTGAGTGTAGCATTAAGCAATCATTATTATCTTGTATCAAGAATATGCTGTGGTAATTATGTCGGTAGCATCCTCTCGCTGATTCTGACGTGTGCGGCGCGGGG
>DAOTVB010000093.1:0-7451 GCA_034436755.1 Chloroflexaceae bacterium
AACGATCTACGATTCCCGGTGATACTATCCAAAACTATCACCTTCTGGAAGCACGACGGAGGAATCGTATGATCGCCACCCCGGAAACCATGGTCCACGATGTCACGCAGGAGTTTCAGGCATTGATCGACTATCTTACCAACGACGAATCGCGCAGCCGCACGGCCTACGAGGTCGAACGCACCCTGTTTCGACGTTTGCTGGCATTGGGCGCCGCCCTGCTGCGGCTCTTCTTCACCAGTCGTGCCGCCAACCGCCCATCCGAACCACGGACGACCCCGAGCGGTCGGCGCATGCGCTACACCGGGATGCGCGAGACGACGTACGTCTCCGTCTTCGGCACGGTACGCTTTGCGCGGCACTAGCGTAACTTTTGTGCAACCACGGGTCATGTCGTTCATTCATGTGCCCAATCGGATTGGTTGAACAACGGGAGGACTTCTTGAATCGCCACCTGGCCCGACAGGATGACGGTGGCCCCGGCAACGGGACCACCGTCATCGAACCGCAGTGCCATGCCGCTCGCGGTGGTACTAACTTCGGCTCGACACTGGGTCAGCACCCGGACCAGAGTCTTGACCTCGCCGAGCGCGTCCTGCAGCGCATGGTTCGCATCCTGCACCAGGGGGCGCAGCCAGTGCGCGGCCCAGCGCAGAAAATTGGCGGCAAACAGACTGAACTGCTCCTGGATCTGCATCCCGATGGGCGAGCGCACCAGTGGGCGGCGCATGGTCAACACCCCCTGGTGCTCTTTGATCCCCGCCTCAATCACCTGACGGGCGTTGTACTCCTGAAACCACTGGGGCGACATTCGATCTGCCCGCCCGTAGCTCACCAATGTTGTATACCGAATGCATTCCGGCAGATGGTAGCGCACCACCAACGTCTCCAGCGGATAGGGGCAGTTGGTCATGTGCTGCATGCCCAGGTTGTGGGCTTCCGCGTTCCGTCCGACGCGCTCCCACCGGGCATCGTCGGCGATCCCCCGGCGCAATCGGGTGGTGATCTGCCCATTGTGAACGTTGGTCACGACCGCATAGCCCATTTCAATCAGCCAGGTCAGATTGGCATCAGTACTGAAGCCCGCATCGACCCGCGCCACCATGGGCAGGGGGGCGGTCAACCGCGCATGCTCCGCTCCCAGCCGATCGTGCCACTGCTGCAGCGTTGCCTGCTGCTGCTGCAGGGTCGTCACCCGCTCCGCCCTCCGCTGCTGGCGAGTCGTCAGCGCGACCTGCCGCTGGTGCAGCCGCTGCTGTCGGCGTTCCTGCGTCGCCAGCCGCGTCCGCGCCCGACTCAGGCGACTGTGCGGGCTGGCGGCGTGTGCCTGGAGTGCGGGATCGGCTTCCAGTTGGTCAACCGCTGTCTGGGCCTGGATCAGGGCGGCCGCCGTCGTCGCAAGATCGTCGATTAGTCGCTGCTGCTGGTTGTTCAGTGCCTGCAACTGGGCCTGGGCCTGGGCCAGCGCGGTCGCCAGGGCCTGCAGGCGGGTCTGCACCAGATCGGGACGCCGTTGCGGGTGGCACCCCAGCACCGCTTCTGCCTCCCGGATGGCGGCGTGCAGACATGCCGCCGACTGCGTGCGACCCGGATAGCGCTGGCTGCTCACCAGGAGCCGCCCACTGGGACCACCGGCCAGAGCGGTGAGCGCGGCCTGATAGCCCTTGGCCACACCCGCGTCCATCCAGCCAAAGTCGGCGTCCGGATAGGTGGTGCTGGTTGGACTGACCGGGCGACCCACCAGATCTCCATCCAACCAGCGGGGTTGCCCGCTGCGCACCAGCGCCAGTACCTCCGCATCAACCAGGGGTTGCGCGACGGTGCGCAGGGTACGGATACTGGCATCCAGCGTGCCGGTATCGGCCGCCGCCTTGTCGTTCATATTTGGTAATGTAATGCTCGAATAACAAGACACCAGACTTGTTCAACTCCTCCTGGGCTGTTAAATGCCCCTCCACCGCCGCATCCGCCGCCCACAGCAACTCCGCGATGCGCTGCTGCTCGGCGCGGGGCGGGCTGGCAAATTCCTGCCGCGCAAGTACTTTCCAGTTGATGGTAGGCGAGTGTGAGCCGACAGAGATAGCCATAGCCCGCTCGAAAAACACATCGCTCTGCATAAAGAAGGGTAGAAACCCTGGCAGCACGGTGTCTTCACGAGCACGCAGCACCAGCGCGTGTGCTGAACAAATCCCTTCAAACTCTGCAACTGCGAGCTTGCGCTGATATGCACGCCTGCGCCCGAAGATGATGTCACCTGGCTGAAATTTGAGCTTGGTTGCTGACACATCGTCCGGTGTGCCCCATCGTCGGAGTTTCAGCGACTCCGGGTCGAGGTGTTCCAGCCCCACATAGTATTCCACCCCTGCCTCAGACGGCTTGTCTACACGTTCGGTAATGCTCTCCGCCATCTGGTCAAAGCGCACGACGCGCCAGCCGGGCGGGAGGTGGTTGGTTGCGTCAGGCATCGCTGCCCTCCGGCGTGGCTGCGTCGGGCGGCTGCGAACGAACAACCAGCGGTGTCAGGTCGGACACGGGTGCATAGTAGCCCTGCTGGATCATCGTGTGCAGCCGGCCGTTTGCCGCGTCCAGCGTGCAATGCCCCTGCTCCACGCCCAGCACCAGGCAACCCACTGAGCCAGAGAGCCGAATACCCAGCCGAGCAGCCTCGCGGCGGGCGGCGCGGTCGTCGGTCAGCAGCATCCAGCCACGCTGCGCCGCAATCGCCAGCGACGATGCCTCGCCCTGGTGCAGCCCGCGCGGCATCGCGGCGAAGCGCCGGAGTTCTTCCGTGTCGGCCATACTGGTCAGATGTATCCAGCCATCCGCCGCCAGCGGATAGACAAGCTGCTCAATTCCTGCGTAGAAGGCATAGCCCTCATCCAGTCCGTCTTGCACTTCGGTATACACCTCCGCCGAAATGTACAGCACCCCGTACAGGCGGTGCAGCAGGGCAAGCTGCCCAATGCGGGCAAAGTTCGACAAGACCGTCGTATTGGCAATCGTGTTCACTGCTGCTGCTCGGCAAAATGGTCGCGGAGGGCCTGTACTTCCTGCGCGGCTTCTTCTACGCTCTCCGGGCCGAGCCGGGGTTGCACGCCCCGCTCCAACAGAATATCGCGCATCTGCGCCCAGCTTACCCCGGCCAGGCCGGCCGCCTTCGCCAGCGACATATCCTCCATCTGATAGCGATGCACCGCCAGACTGACGCGCAGTTCGGGACGGGCGCGCAGCAGGTGGCGCAGCGCGTCTTGAATGACCGCTTCCTCACTCTCATAGAGCCGTGCATCGACAAACGTTCGGGTATCAACCATCGCTTATGCTCCTTTACGCGGCATCGTCGTGCGTGTCTTCCCAGCGATACTTCACCATCAAGTCCTTACAGTGAGAATGAGGAATCAGCCTCTCGTGCTGGAGCCGCCCCACCACAATACCCGGCGCAATGCCAATCTCTTCCGCAAACGCCCTGATCACCGCCTTCGTGCGATAGTTGCGAGTATCTAGGAACATGCGCCAGGCATCTGGCGGAATGAGCATATCGGCTGCAAAGGCATCGGCTTCAGCTTCTTTCTTTTCCTCGTCCCCATATTCCAGATCGATGAACACATCACGTTTGCCATGCTTCACAATATGCCCCGCTTCGTGGAAAAACGAAAACCATACCTGGTCGTTCGTCTTGTAGCGCCAGCTAAGCTGTATCAATGCCTTATCTGGCTTGAGCCAGCGCGTTGCCCCGCTCACCCGCGTCTTTGGCAACGCACGCACAAAGACCACCGCCACACCACACTCCGCGCACATCCGCTGGAGCTGCGGCACAAACACCGCCGGCTCCTCAACGGTCAGGGCGCGGGCCGTTTGCAGGGCTGCCTCGAATTGCTGCCCATCGTAGGGCGCGCAGACGATATGTTCTGCCTCCTGCTCGCCGCGCCGCAGCCACGCCGCGAGCGCCATCTCATCCACCGCAAAGGCGGGCGACTTGCGGAAGCTCGCGGTTGCTGCATTCCACTGCTGCGGCGAGGCAATCCCGAAGAACTGCAAGACCTCGCGCAGTTGCCAGGTTTTCTCGTCGTACTCCTTAATCCAGCCCAGATCAACCATTTTGGTTACAGGAAATTGCTTCAGCCAGCCGACCTGGCCTGCAAGCTGACGTGTCTCTTCCTGCTGCGCCAGAAACTCGCGGTACTGACGCTCCATCTCGTTCCAGAAGCTTGCGGGCACCCCCAGCACGCGCTCTAACTGGAGCGCCGTTTCGGGCGTGATAGCCGCCTTGCCCTGAATAATCTCGTTCATCGTCTTCTTAGGACGACCGGTGCGCTCTGCTAGCTCAGCCTGGGACATCCCGATAGCTTCGAGCGTCTCCTCCAGCGTTTCTCCAGGTGGTGAGACGAAGTCAGGCGCATACTGATTTTCGATGTGCTTACCCATGTGTGTCCTCCACCTCAATAATCTCAATCGCCGTGATACTGGCCCAGTCCAGTCCGCCGTCATCCTTCCGTGGGATCGGGTCATTGGCTGGAACAAAGAGCAATCGGTAGGGATGATCCAGATCCACCGAAAGCTGTCCCTTCCGGTTGCCGGTCAACTCGTGGCAGCGTGGGGCTGGCAGTTTGCCGATCTCCGCGAGGTTAGCAGCGGCACTGAATTCAGCAAGGCGCTGCCTGATTCGTTTCGCTCTGCGCTCACCATGTTCACGGATAAGTTGCTTGTGGTTATTACAGATTTTTTCGAGCTTCTTCTGCCTGAAGGTGATTTTCAAAACGCTGCCTTTGATACCATTAACCCGAAGGGTTAATGGTATTGTATCACAAAAGCTCGTGCCCAAACATTAACATTTCGTTTCAATCGTGACATCGTGTCCGTCGAGGGTAGCGAACAGCTCATCCCTCAAAGGGGGTCACTTGACACAGCGAAGTGCGCATCACGCCGCCATCTGGTATGATCAGGAGTGCCAATACCATGATCAGAGCAGGAGGATTTGGATGCGCACCTCGCCCATGGATGATAGCACATATGCGTCCCTGCGGACGGCGTTGCCTGATGCCCTGGACCGTCAGATCACATCGCTCACCCTGGCGATGGTCGGCGTGGTCGTGAGCGGGTCGGCGGCTATGGGGCGCATTGCCCTTGGGATGCCGCTGGCGACCACCCAGGAGAGCAAGGAGCAACGGCTCGATCGCCTGGTGACCAATGTGCGCATCACATCGGCCATCCATTGCGAACCGGTGGTGCAGCGCGCCCTGCATGGTCTGCGCGGGCAACGGGTGAGCGTGATCATCGACCGCTTGCTGTTGCGGCATGGACAGAATATCCTGGTGGCGCGTGCGGCCTGTCGCCGGCGTTCGATTCCCGTGGCGTGGATGGTGGTGCCCCATCCGGGAGCACGTGCGCTGACCGATCAGCAGCAGGTGCTGACGACCACCCTGGACCTGCTGCCGGCACGGGGACGGGGCACCGTGCATGGGGATAGCGAATTCCGCAGTCAGGCGCGCTATCAGTGGCTGCGGGAGCAGGGCGGTGATGCCATGCTGGGCAGCCAGGGCGGGACGCTCATCGCGCACCATCCCACCGCCACGGCCCAGCCGCTGACGACGGACGTCACTGACACGGGCGTGGTCTCTCTGCATCAGGGGTAGCTGACAGCGGCCCGCACGGGGCCGGTGCATGTGATTGCCTGGTGGACAACGAATGCGGCGGGCACGCCTCTGCTGCGGGCGGTGATGACCAATCTGCCCGCCCGCTGGCAGACGTATGTCTTCGGGCGGCGGCGCATGGGGATTGAGACGGTGTTTCGCGACGGGCAAAGCCAGGGATGTGACCTGGAAGCCAGTGGGGTGATCGATCTCGATCGCGTTGGGCGGTTGCTGATCGTGCTGAGTCTGGCCTATCTGTGGCTGGTGTGTGTTGGGCGGTATGTCGTCAAGAAAGGATGGCGGCGGCGAGTCGATCGCGGCCCCGCCCGGTCATGGCGCTACCGTTTGTTGCTGATCGGTCAGGCGTGGCATAATCATCTGGCCAGCCTGGGATGCCCATTGCCCCAGATCTGGGTGCTGTATACCGAACGGTCAGTCCAATGCGAATCATGCAACCTTCGTCGGGGAGGGGGAGTTTGCCCTTTTGAGACCCTTTGGCAGTGACCCCTATTGAAGGGGGGGCATAGCGCAGGTCGAGCCGAAAGGGGGTGGGCAGGTTGCGGCCGAAGCGCACGCGCTCGGCAAGCAGGAAGGCATCCAGGCGATCGGTCTTGGGCAAGGCCCCATAGTTGGCGCGAACGCGGGACACCAGGTGCGGGTTGCGCACATACAGCCGGGGGTGCAGCGGATGCAAGCTCGGGGCCTGCACCAGGGCACAGGCCAGGTGCCACCAGCGCAGGCCGGTGGCTTCGACCCCCAGGCGCAGATCGGCAATCTGGGTCTGGGCACAGCGGTCGGTCAGGCGGGCGATCAGGGTGTCGGCGCCCGCCTGGGTGTTGGGCACCGTCCAACGGGTGCCGGTCGCGTCGTCATCGGCGCGCATCAGGCAGAGGCAGACATGCACGTCGGCCTGACTGACCTCCAATCCAACAGAGCTAATCGTCATCGGGTGATCCGTTCCGGTTGGCCGAACCCGCCCGGGCCACACGACCGCGCAACAGTCTCGCGTGGTATCAGAACGCACCGCCGGGAGCCGGGACCATTCCCGGCGTGCCGGCGCTGCTGCTGCTCGGAGCCGGCCTCCCGACGGACGAACAACCTGCGGGTAAGAAGTCACGGTCGCGCCCGGCGGCTACCGTCTTTGAAAAGCGGTCGTACCGCAGAAAGGAACCGTAGTTCGTCCGGCCATCCTGTCAAACATATGGCGTTCACAGCGATAGCATCGCACGGGCCGGTTCGGTTGTCAACGGGTGAGCGGGAGCAACCCCGCTCGTGGAGTTAGTATACGAGAAAGGATGGCGCGGTTTCCTCCACTGCCGTTAAAACGGCGTGGCTTCCACCGCGCAATATAGGTGAAGTTGCTGCTACCATCCCTGGTCACGATGATCCGATCGCGGATGATCAGGAGGCACAGGCTGCTGCCGTCGCCTGACCGGCGCACGGACGCGGCGGGTAAAAACCCTATCCACATTCCCCGTCCATGCACCGGGATGTTCAGCGCCAATACAGCGATGCACCGCTACTCACACCACACCACATCCGCCACATCGGCAGGGGTCTGGTAGCACCAGGCCGGTGTCACGGTAACCGGTTCGCGCAGGATCGGCTCGGCGACCGCGATGGGTTGCGCGGGTGTGGCGAGTATCTCGATGGCCTCAAAGAAATGTGGTGGCTGCATTGCTGCCGCAAGCTGGTCGTAGGCATAGAGCCGGTTCAACCCTTTGGGATAGCGCGCATCGCCATGGTAGTAGTAGATCGGATTGCCGGCCCAGACATTGGGATCATAGACGACAAAGTAGCGGCGTCCCGTCTGGCTATCGCGCA
>DAOTVB010000094.1:0-10420 GCA_034436755.1 Chloroflexaceae bacterium
CCGGAACTCCCGGATGGCATATCGGAATGCGGTTACTCCACAACTTCAACAATGATCGTATCGGCGACAATAGCTACCCGGTTTTCGTACTCAACCTCCAGATCGGCATCCAGGTCCAGGTTCAGACCCAGATCGTCTTCAATCTCGGCGACAACAAAGTTGCGTACGGTGCCGGTCACCAGGATCTCGGCGTCGTCGGTCAGACCAACCAGGGCCGGTTCGTCCGTGTACACCACCAGGATTTCATCGCCGCTATCCAGCAGATTGTCCTCATTCATGCGAAAGACCACCGGGCTGAGAATCTCGCTGACCTCACCGCTCACCGTAACCGTCTGGCCGATATAGGCGGACGGGTCATCGGCGATATCACTCAGGGTGGGGATGACCAGAATCGAGTCGGCGACGATGGTCGGGCGGCTTTCATACTCTACTTCGACCTCATCATCCAGCCCCAGATCGATTCCCAGGTCGCCTTCGATATCGGCCTGGACAAAGCGGCGGACGGTACCCGTTACCAGAATCCGCACATCTTCAACCAGTTCCGGTGGGATCGGTCCAGCCGTATTCACAACCAGGATCTCATCACCGATATCCAGCAGATTACCCTCATTCATGCGGAAGATCTGCGGGCCGAGGATCGCGCTGACCTCGCCCAGCACCGTGGCGGTCTCGCCGATATACGCATCGGGAGCATCGGCAATATCTGTAACGGTAATGTTGCCCGCCGTCATCGCCGAAGCGAGCGGCGTAATGTCGGCCTCGGGCGTTGGTCCGGGGGCCAGTCCCGGTTCTGCCTCGTCCACGACGCCCGCCTCGTCGGGAAGCGTCACCGCTTCATCCTCGGCGCAGGCTGCCAGTACACTCAGGAGCAGCACGAGGGCGGTGGTGACACTAACCCGACGAAGCCGGCTCAAGTGTGTTCGTGTGCGATCTGTTTGCATAATAATCTCCTTAATACCAGGACTTACGCGGTTGATATACAAACCGGACGTTTCACCCGATGAAAGTCAGCTTCGCCTGCGGCAGCATGGTACTGGTTGATCTTGTTCACAAAACATTGGCACGTTGTGCCAATGTTTTGTGAACAAGAATGGAATTTTCCGCCCTGCCGGAGGCGAAAATGCCTTTTGGGTGAGCAACCGCGTAACTCGTGTCAATAACTATACCTGTACAATAGAATAGAATAGAATAGGCATTACTCCGATAGCAGCGTCACCTCGGAGGCCGCCAGGCTAGGCCGGCGTTCGTAGGCGGATAGCGCTGTTTCATCCAGGGTAATATCAAGCTGTCGTTCAAACTCGATGCGCACAAAGGGGCTGACAATACCCCTCACCTGCACCTGATCGCCGGTGGAGAAGCCCGCCGCCGGGACACCGTCGGGGTACACCACCAGGATCTCCTCGCCGACCCCCAGAAAACTCAGCGGACTATCTTCCTGCAGCCGAAATGCCTGGGAGGTGAGAATTTTATCTACTTCGCCAGTCACTGTTACCTTATCCCCGACATAGGTAGCCAGGTTATTAGCAATCTCATCCAGGCCGAGTGCTATGCCCGCGGCTGTCGGTGCTGTTTCTACCTCTGCCGGCAACCGCGTTGTCGGGGTCGCCGGTTGCGCCACAGCGGTTGGCTCGACGGTCGGCGAGGCGCGCTCCATCGTCGGCGACGGTTTCTGCTGCTCGGATGTTTCGCGCACGGGCGTTTCGCGCTCGACGGTGGGAGTTTCTGCTTCAATCTGTAAACTACTCTCTGCGCCATCGCCGGCTTCCCCACCTTCACGGGACTCGATCGTTCCCTCGCCCTCCATCCCCGGCAGCAGGATCTCCGCGGCCTGAAACTGACTTGCCCGCCGCAACAACTCGGTGGCTTCTTCCCGTACGTTGATCGAGTCTGCGACAAGATCTTCCGACTCGGTTTCTAATTCGTTAGCGATGTCCAGCAGTCGGCTTATGGTTGGTTCTATGCGTGCCATCCGAGAGGGATTAGTGGCCCGTCGCTCGAGTTTTTCAGCGGCATGAAACATTTTGCCGACCTGTTTTTGCAGTTTGGCCGCCTCGTCCAGCAGTAGGGCTTCCTCTTCCTTGAGTAAATATGACTGTTCCAGCAGTTGGGCGGCTTCGTCCTTCTGGGTAACTGCCTCGCTCATCTCACTGCCACACGCGGTCAGCATGCTTAGCAGGAGCAAGCCGGCGACGACACCACCGAATATTCGGCGCGGGTTCCATATTCTATGTTGCGCAAACATATACTATCTCCTATTCCAGTGTTTGAATACAATGAACTAAGAACTGAGAACTAAAGAACTAAGAACTGAGAACTGAGATTTAAAGAACTAAGAACTGAGAACAATGCCATCATGGAGTCCCGGCTTCAGCCGGCAGGATGTCCTGGCCCCGGCAGGCATCCTGCCGGGCAAGCCTGATCCGGCTGAAGCCGGGACTCCTAATCCAACGATGTCTGGATTAACATTTCAACATTCACCAGCCGGAACTCCGATCCAGCGGATGCCCGGATTAACATTCAATGTTCACCAGCCGGGATGCTCAGCTACTGCTGCCCTAATCGTCAGCTTCAAGCGCATCGATGCCGGTAGCAACGATTGCCGGTCGGTCTTCGTACTCAACCTCGACATCTTCTTCCAGGCCCAGATCGAGGCCCAGATCATCTTCGGTCTCAGCGACAGTGAAGCGATGGACGACACCGGTTACCAGAACTTCGGTCTCCTCGACCAGTTGGGTGGCGGCCTCCTGGCCGGTATGCACCACCAGCACCTCATCGCCAATGTCCAGTAACTCGTCGTTGTCGATCTAGAAAATGTTGGGGCTCAATATCTCACCTACTTCACCGCTGACCGTCACCGTCTGCCCGACATAGGCATCCGGGGCGCCGGCAACCTCATCCAGTTCCGTCTCTTCCACGCCGGCTTCTTCCTCACCACAGGCAACCAGTGCGCCTGCCAGAACAAGCAGGACTGTGATGACGCCGAACCAGCGTAATCCGCCCCAACTCTTGTGTGCGTTATGCATAAACATCTCCCTCTAATTCCGTATGCGATATTCAGGTATATACTACTCGGCTTCCATCACCTCTATGGAGTCGGCGACGATGGCCGGACGGTTCTCATACTCGATATACAGGTCTTCATCCAGCCCAAAGTCGAAATCGCGCTCGATCTCGGCTTGAATCAGACTGCGGACGGTCCCCGTTACCTGGATTTCAGCATCCTCGGCCATAACCACCGGGGTTTGATCAGGCAGATGCACCACCAGGATCTCATCACCGATATCCAGCAGATTTCCTTCATTCATGCGGAAGACCTGCGGGCTGAGAACGGCACTAACTTCCCCATTCACCGTTACGGTCTGACCGAGATACTCTTCCGGGTTGTCGGCGACATCTTCCAGTTCGACCTCGGTACCCTCAATGTCCAGGTCTTCGGCCTCACCGGGGAGAACCACATCCCCCGGCTCATCAACCCGACCGGCGGCTTCGGTCGGTTGATCCGTTATCGACTGGTTCTCATCGTCCTCCGGCACGCGGCCCGCCGCCATGGTGGGATCATCGGCCAGAGGGCGGTCAACATCACCCTCCGTGACCCGGCCGGCGGCTTCGGTTGGCTCCACAATTGATGTGGACTCCTCGGTCTCTGTTCCTGCCTGGTCGCCGGCACATGCTGCCGGCAGTATGCTTAACACAACCAGCAGTGCCGCAATGCCCATATGCCGGAACCAGAGGAAATATTTCTGTTGATCTGCAAAACGATCTATCATACTAAAACCTCCTTTTTTACGTTTATTCTAAGATGTGAATTCCATACCGAATATAACTGGCGGACAGGAGGGCTGACATGCCACTCCTGCCCGTCTTGCCGGCGCTGGGAGCCGTTTTTACTGAGTCTCTTCCATTTCCGTGTCAGGTGCCGGCGAAACCGAGAAGGCCACAATGACCGGGCGATCTCCGAAGTCGATGAACAGCTCGTCCTCCAGGTCGAAGCCGGTTTCACTCTCGATTTCAGTGAGGTTGAACTGACGCACGGTGCCGGTCACCTGGACCGTTTCACCTTCGGTAACGGTCAGGTCTTCACCGCCCACAACCAGCAGCGTGTCGCCGCCCAGCAGGGCCGGGTCGTCAAGCTCAAACGCATAGGTGCTCTCCAGCTCAACGACATCACCTGTTACTGTCACTTCCTGACCGTAGTAGGACTCAGGATCTTCGTTAATGTTGCTGACGGTGGCAATCGGTTCGACGTTATCGGCGACAATCGCCACCCGCTCCTCATACTCGACATACAACTCCTCATCGAAGTCAAAGTCGAATTCCTGCTCAATCTCGGCCTCCACAAAAGTGCGGACGGTACCCGTCACCCGGATGTTGGTATCCTCAGCCAGATCCGCCGGAGCCTGATCCTCGGTATGAACCACCAGGATCTCGTCGCCGATATCCAGCAGATTGCCCTCATTCATGCGGAAGACCTGCGGACCCAGGATCTCACTGGCCTCACCCGTGACCGTTACCGTCTGGCCCATATAAGCATCCGGGTTATCGGCAACATCACTCAATGTGACAATGCCGCCCGCAGTACCGGCACCGGGCTCTTCCATAGCCTCGGTCGGTTCTTCCATAGCCTCGGTCGGTTCTTCCATAGCCTCGGTTGGCTCTTCCATGACCTCGGTCGGTTCTGCTACCTCTGTCGTATCACCGCCGCCTCCACATGCGGCCAGTGCTCCCAGTAGGAGTAAGAGCAGAACAGCAATGCTTATCTGTGATAATCCCCTCCGTCGAACCGAACTTTGCTTTGCCATACGTGAACCCTCCTTAAATGGTTCAAAAAAGAAACCGGACGTACCAGGTACAACCCGGTGAGCAACTCCAGGGAAGGCTTTTGTGTGTGATCGCTTGCGGGATTGACGACAAAGGACCAACAACGCCTGACATCCATGTACCTGCAACACCCAACAACGTTCAAGCCGAAGTTGTACATGTGGTAACGGGCAGAGTCATTGCAACATGCGTGCCAGAAATAAACAAGAATTTACTTCGCTATCTCGGCAACTAACACACATTCCTTGCTCTGGCTCTGAACCGCTCGTCCAGATTGCTTCTCTCGGGCAGGTCGTTTGCAAGACGCGTGCCGCCGCATTCTTGCCCGGACGCTTGCCGATAAAGAAGAGCAAGAAAAAAACTGTCAAACAGAGGACGAAAGAACAACAGGGTATTTTGATCGCCAGGCACCCGGCGCGCTTTGTTCTGTGTTTTTTCGTTGTGTGGGCTTTACCATGCGCCGGCACATTTATTGCAGCAGCCGGGAATAGAGGAATATGGAGGAAGTGCGTTCATCAGAAAGGGCATACGGTCTTCCATAATTATTTTATACTGATTTGTTGTCATAGCCACAGAGAACACCGAGGACGCAGCGATGACAAACGGGATTGTGCCGCCGTTGCGCCCGTTGCACCCATTCCGGCTGATTGCTGGTTTGATGGCAAATTGGTATTACAGAGGCAGCATGAACATCTTTTACCTCTTGCTCGGTGGCTTCCTGCTGATTGCCACCACGCTGGATCTGCTCTGGACAACCCTCTGGGTTGATGGGAGCGCGGGTCCAATCTCGGCCCGCCTGACCACCTGGATGTGGCGCGGGTTGCGGCGTGTGAGCGGGCGGCGCTCACGCACACTCAGTCTGGCGGGTCCGCTCATCCTGGCAGCTACCCTGTTCACCTGGGTCGCGTTGATCTGGGCCGGTTGGACGTTTTTCTTTGCGGGTGATCCAGGCTCGCTCATCGATACCCGCGACCAGGAGCCGATTACCTGGCCCGGACGGATCTGGTACGTTGCCTACACGATGTTCACAGTGGGGAATGGGGACTTCAGCCCGAAGGATGGCTTCTGGCAGATCGCCTCGTCCGTTACGGCGGCCAGCGGGATGACCTTTGTTACGCTGGGCGTCTCCTACATCCTCGCGGTGCTGGGGGCAGTCGCGCAGAAGCGTTCATTCGCCGGCAGTGTCACCGGGTTAGGCACCCGGAGTGAGGAGATCACCCGGCGTGGCTGGAACGGGGCGGACTTCCATGCGATTGATTTGCTGTTGAGCAGCCTGGCTACGCAGCTCAGTACCCTGGTTGAGCAGCACAAATCCTACCCGATTCTGCACTACTACCATAGTGCGCAGGGCAAGAATGCTTCGGCACTGGCCGTCACCCTCCTCGATGAAGCCCTGACCATCTTCCGCTTTGGCGTCCCGGAGGCCTGCCGGCCCAACGCGGCCCAGGTTGAGAATGCTCGCTCCAGCATCGGAAGCTATCTCGAAACCCTCAACTCCGCCTTTATTCAGCCGGCCAATCGGACACCGCCCCCACCCGATCTGGATCTCATCCGCGCCGCCGGCCTGCCAACCGTCGCGGATGAGGTGTTTGCACCGGCGCTCGCCGACCTGGAGGAGCGCCGCCGCAAGCTGCTCGGCATGCTTGAAGCCGATGCCTGGCCCTGGCCCCCGGTGCAATCATGAGTGATGTAGTCTATGTTTTCTCCGGTTGGGCCCCGCTCGTCCGCATCCTGTTCATCGGCACGGCGATGTATATCGCCCTCGTTGTCCTCCTGCGCATCTCGGGCAGCCGGACGCTGTCCACCATGAATATCTTCGACTTTATCATTACCATTGCCATCGGATCGGCCTTTGGGCGGGCACTCACGGCCAAGAGTGTGGCGCTGAGCGAAGCGGTGACGGCCTTCGCGCTGCTCATCTTGCTGCAGTTTGTGGTGGCATGGCTCCAGATGCGCTGGGCACCCTTCAAACGCCTGGTCACAAACCCGCCGGTGTTGCTCTATTTTAAAGGGGAGTTCCAGCAGCGGGCCCTGCAGCAGAACCGGATCACGGAGGCCGAGGTGCGGGGGGCGATACGCAAGCGTCGAATCGGCTCCATGCGTGAGGTTGAAGCCGTGATCCTGGAGGCAAGCGGGGATTTATCCATTATCCGGACCCTCGGTGATGGGTCGGCGTTTGGCACGGAGATCCGGGAACCAGACGACAACGAACCAGGCGCGGGTTAGCATAGCAGTTGGCCCGGTACTGAATGAAGTGGAACGCCCGGACTTACACCTTCCGGGCGGGCTTCATCGGGGGGTTGTCGTCATCCTGCCGGCCGCCCTGATACCTACCAGTGCGTTTCAGGGTCCGCAGGGGCAGCCCTACTCCCTCAGGTGTAGACATATTGTGGTAGGGACGCGCTTCTGCGCGTCCGCAGCCCGTCCCGATGTGGGAAGGGCTTTGCGCGAGCAGCGGTCTCTGCCACGCGAACCAACCACATTCCAATGCGATCTGGCGAAAAAGTCTACACTTGAGAGCATGTCTTAAAAGGTGGCTCGCGTCGGTCACACGTTAATGCCGGTTGCCCAGATACGCCGGACAGCGCCCTAGGAGTCCCGGCTTCAGCCGGTGTATGCCCGGAACCGGCTGAAGCCGGGACTCCCGCGCCGGGGCCGTAGCCCCATGACACACCCTTTTCAGACAGGTTCTGAGAGGTATCCCTACTCCATCCTGACACACAATGTTTCAGATCCAGCATGGCGGAAAAAGAAAAAAGCACCATGCTGCCGCAGGCGAATCCGACCATTACTGCGCATAAACGCCCAATTTGCAGACCCACCGCGTAACTCGTGTAAAACAGTACCATGGTCAATGGTTCACAACCTGGACCGAGGTATCGCCCAGCACATCCTGAATGTAGAGCCGCTTGACCAGTATCATTCCGACAATCGCAATCGGGAAGGCCAGCGCCAGCCCCAGCGCCCCCGAAACCACGCCCAGAATTAACTGAACGGCAAAGGCGAGGACCGGCGGCAGCGATACCGCCTGCTGCTGCACACTCGGCGTGAGCAGGTAGCTCTCGATTGTCTGCGCGCCGTAGTAGAGCAGTAGCACATAGAGCAGCATCATTGGGCCCTGCGTCAGGGCAACCAGCGCCGCCGGAATCACTGCCAGGATCGAGCCAATGATCGGGATAAAGGAGAAGAGGCCACTCAGGACACCGAGCGTCAGCGCAAAAGGCACACCCAGCAGCCATAAGCCCACCCCGGTAAAGACGCCCAGCACCACCATTGAGACCACCCGCCCGAGCAGCCACCATTTGAGCGCGTAGCCCAGATCTTCCAGGATGTCGTGCATGTACTCGCGCCGCACCTTGGGAAAGAGCTTGACCAACCCGGCGGAGTAGAGGTCACGCTGAAAGGCCAGGTAGAGCCCGACAAACAGGATGACAAACAGGCTTGTCACCACACCGACAATACCGGAGAAGAGCCGCGATATCCCCGAGAAGGCATTGACATTCCCCATCGTACTACTGACGGCCTCGCGTAGCGACGGCATTTCACCCATAAACGGCTGGAACCAGAGATACTGATCGAGAAAACTGCGAATCGGCTGCAAGCCACTCGGCAGCGTCTGCACCAGATTATCAAACTGGCTACCAACCCGGGGGGCGAGATACCAGCCACCCAGTCCCAGCAGCGCCAGCCCGCTCACAAGCACCAGCAGGAGCGACCAGCGCTCCCCGATGGAGGTGCGCTCGCTGATCCAGTCCGCCGGAATATGCAGCAGCGTTGCCAGCAGCAGCCCCGCAAACAGCAGCAAAAAAACATGCAGCAAATACCAGAGCAGGAAAAGACCGATCATAACTGCCAGGATCACCCCGGTTGCCAGGATAGCGCTGCGCGCGAAGTGATCACTACCTCGGGTTCCCTGATCATGGGGTGTCCCCGGCTGCCGACCTTGGGCGTGTACCTCTTGCATCCTGACTATCTCCTTTGGTTTACACGAGTTACGTGGTCACTGACTTGGCAGCGCATTTCGCCTCCGGCAGGGCGGAAGATTTCCGATCTTGTTCACAAACATGTTGCACTTTGTGCAACATGTTTGTGAACAAGATAAACCAGTACCACGCTGCCGCAGGCGAATCGGGCCGTTCATCCAGGCACATGCCTGATTTGAATACCGACCGCGTAAGTCGTGTGGTCTAGAACTGATTTGCCGATGCGCTTCTTCTGTCAGTCGCTTGCAAGACGCGTGCCGTCAGATCCCGGCAGACGTGCTAATACCCGGTTGCCGGCAACCCGGCAATCAGTCGGAACGGGCACAACAGACACAGGGCTGTATGTTCCCATTCATCACCGCTGCGTTCTCTGTGACTATGACAATAAATCACAGAACTTACGCGATCTCTGACCTGGAAGGAAACTTCGCCTCCGGCAGGGCGGAAGATTTCCGATCTTGTTCACAAAAATGTTGCACAAAGTGCAACATTTTTGTGAACAAGATCCATAAATGACCATGCTGCCGCAGGCGAAACCAGCGTTTGGGTCTGATACCAGGCCCAAACAAACGGCACTGCGTAAGTCCTGTAAATCAGTATGAAGTGCGTCTGCCGTTTCATCGGGGGTACGATATTTGCAAAGACAGAGAAGTAGATAGCGATAGAACCCGGTCAGACCTGCGCGGTTGTCCGGGAAAAGGAGGAATACACTATGCTACGCAGTGCTCACGATATGCGCGGGTATACAATTCAGGCCAGCGATGGCGAAATCGGCAAGGTATACTCGTTTCTCTTTGATGATGAGAAGTGGACGATCCGGTATCTGGTGGTCAAAACCGGCAACTGGTTGCGGGGACGACTGGTACTGATCTCGCCAATCTCCATGGGTGAACCCGACTGGGGCGCGCAAACGCTGCCGGTGCATCTCACTCAGGAGCAGATCAAAAACAGCCCCGATATCGATGCAGATCAGCCGGTTTCCCGCCGGCAGGAGATCGAATACTTCCGCTACTACAACTATCCGGTGTACTGGGGCGGTCCTGGACTGTGGGGCGCAGGGATGTACCCGACCTATCCGGGCTATCCCGGCCAAATTATCCCACCACCCGACACACCGCAGACCATTGCGCAGGAGCGAACCAGCCCGCAGGGCGAAGCCCACGAAGATGAACAGGGCGACCCGCATCTGCGCAGCACTCACGAGGTCACAGGCTACCATATCCATGCCCGCGATGGGTCGATTGGGCATGTTGAAGACTTTATCGCCGAAGATGCGAACTGGGCCATTCGCTACATGGTGATCGATACGCGCAACTGGTGGCCCGGCAAGAAGGTGCTGGTCGCGCCCCGCTGGATCGAGAGCGTGAACTGGGCCGACCGTAGCGTTGATGTCAACCTGGAACGCGAGACGATCAAGCAGGGGCCGGAGTATGATCCCTCCAGCATGCTGAACCGCGAGTACGAGGCGGCGCTCTACCAGCACTACGGGCAGCCACCCTACTGGCAGGAAGAGCCGGAGAGGCGGTAACGGTGAGCAATAAGCCCGGATATGGTGTGCGGCAGCAGAATGGTGCATCGAATGCACCCTACTGCTGCTTCAGAAGTAGGTGTGGTGTGCG
>DAOTVB010000095.1:0-68447 GCA_034436755.1 Chloroflexaceae bacterium
CAATTCCTGCTCAAAGAACCGAATGTCACCTTCTTCCGCGATCAGGGGCGCGCGTTTGGCTTCGATGAGGCGGGTTATCTCACGGCCCTGACCCAGGTGCCGGTGGTGCAGCAAGAACAGATTCAACCCATTTTGAACTACCTGGCCCTGTTTACCAGCATGCTGGCCGATATGGGGTTGCAGCGCCTGCAGCAACTGGAGGCACAACACAAACTGGAGGAGAGCCGCGCGCAGTTTCGGGCCATTGCCGACTACACCTACGATTGGGAAAGCTGGGTTGACGGTGATGGCACAGTCCGCTGGATCAATCCGGCGGTTGAGCAGTTCACCGGCTATACCGTCGCGGAGTGCCTGGCAATGCCGGACTATCCCCTGCCGCTGGTCCATGCCGACGATCGCCCGGTTATCACCCGGATGCGGGCGGAAGCGGCGCAGGGATTGCGCGGCAATGATGTGACGTTTCGTCTACGTCACCACGATGGTTCGCTCCGCTGGATGGCAATCTCCTGGCAGCCAGTCTATTCCGCCGACGGTCGGCCAATGGGCTACCGCACCAGCACCCGCGATTTCACGGAACGCAAGCGCGCAGAAGAACTAACGCTGCGCCTCGGCCGCATCCTGGAAGACTCGCGCAACGAGATCTTTGTCTTTGATGCCGAAACTCTGCATTTTGTCCAGGTGAATAAGGGGGGCCGCCAGAACCTGGGCTACTCTATGGAAGAACTCACCCGGCTTACGCCGGTTGATATTAAACCTACGGTTGATGCAGAGCAGTTCGCCACACTGATCGCGCCACTCCTGGATGGCACGCGCGACCTGGTGACATTTGAAACGGTTCACCAGCGCAAGGATGGCTCTACCTATCCGGTTGATGTGCGGCTGCAGCTCGCGCGCGAGGAGGAATCGTCCGTTTTTGTGGCGATTATCCAGGATATCACCGCGCGTCGGCAGGCCGATGAGGAGCTTCGCGTATTCAAGGCGGTGATCGAGAACGCACCCGACGGCATCTCGTTTGTCTCGCCCGAGGGAATTATCACCTATGGCAATGCGGCGGCGAAGAAGCTGCTGGGATATGACGATGATTTTGTTGGCATCCCGGTTAACCGCACACTCGCCGGCAACGATATCCAGCCGGAAGCGATTATTCAGCAGACGCTCGAGCAGGGCTTCTGGCAGGGCACACAGACGGGCTGCCGCCGGGATGGGAGCACGCTGCCGGTAGATTTGCTGGTCTTCCCGATCTATGCTGCCGACGGCAGCATACGCTTCTTTCCGGGATTTGTCCGCGATCGCACCGATCTGGTGCAGGCCGAAGCGGAACGCGTGATGCTGCAACAGCAGGTGATCGATGCCCAGCGGGAAGCATTGCGTGAACTCTCCACGCCGTTGATTCCGATCTCCAACAGCGCCGTGGTGATGCCGCTGGTGGGAACGATTGATAGCAGCCGCGCGTTGCAGATTATGGAGAACCTGCTTGAAGGCGTGGCGAACCATCAAGCCCGCATTACGATTGTTGATATAACCGGCGTACAGGTGGTTGATACCCAGGTCGCCAGCGCGCTGATCCAGGCGGCCCAGGCAGTGAAACTGCTCGGCGCAGAGGTAGTCCTGACGGGTATTCGCCCCGATGTGGCGCAGACGCTGGTGCATCTGGGTGCAGATATGAGCAGCATCAAAACGCTCAACAGCCTGCAATCCGGGATTGCCTATGCGTTGCAGCGCGCATAGCCTGGTCGGTAGCCCACCGCTGCCGGCCACATTCGTGACAGCGGTGGACTACATCTTCATTGCACCTTCGCCTCCAACCGATCAACCCAATCCTTCGCCTCCTTCAGGCCCATCCCGGTATGCTCTCGCACCTGTTTGATCGCCTCGATCTTCTGCCCCCGGGCGAGGAGCGTGCCGACTTCCGCAACCAGATCCGGCGGCACATCGTCCAGTGTCACCGGGCGTGAAGGTGGCGGCGGTAGCGCTTCTCCCCGTTCCAGCCCATCAACATACGCTTTCGCCGCCTTCAGGCCAATCTCGCTGCGTTCGCGTACCAGTTTAATCGCCTGGATCTTCTGGCCCTGCTGGAGCAACTGCCGCACCTCCACTTCCATCTCTGACATGTCGGATGGTGGCTGACCAGGCAACACAGCGGACTCGCCGGGGAAATCACCCCAACTCCGACGGAACAGCAGCACTCCGACGACAACAACGGCAATAAGCAAACCGCCGGCAATAATCAGCAGCGTCATGTCCATGACATACCTCCCAACAGTGTAGTGTAGTCTGCAACATTAACTAACACGAGTTACGCGGTGGGAGTTTGAACCACGAACACCGCGAAATGAGCGAACACCGCGAAACGATCCGTGCTGCCATGGATCAGGCGATCCCGTGTTTGGCGGGGGATATCGCCTCCGGCAGGGTGGAAGCGACCCGATCTTTATTTCCAAAAAATTCACAACGTGAATTTTTTGGAAATAAAGAAAAAAGGAGTACCATGCTGCCGCAGGCGAAGACCGCTTTCATCTTGTCAAACGTGCAGTTTGAACGTCCACCGCATAACGCGTGTAACTAAGTAATGGGTAAAACCAGGGCCGACGGGTGCGTAATATCATGGTAGATGGATTGCTCGGCGATGACACCGGCGGTGCCGGTAGCGATAGGTTCACCCGTGCCCAGATTGCGGCTCCAGCGCGGGTGCGCGCCGCTGGCGATCTGCAGCCGCAGGCAGTGTCCGCGCCGGAAGCGGTGTGCCGTCGCCCACATGTTGATCACGATACGCAAGGTACCATCCGGTTGGGGCTCCCCCTGGCCGCCCTCAATCCGTAGCAACCCATCACAAATGTTGATCGACTGCCCATCAGGATGCAGATCGCATAACCGTCCAAAGAAGTCGGCATGCTTGAGCGTGGAGTGAACATAGAGTTCCAGATCAACATTGCCAATGACTTCCAGGTCGGCATGCAGTGGTTCGGTGGTGTAGCAGAGCAGATCAGAACGTGTTTCCAGGTCGCGGTTATCTCGCGGACCGCCACCGGGATTCATCAGCGGGCCACCAATCGCGGGCGTAGGATCGGCCGGGTTGTAGCGGTACTGGTCGGGAGGGGCATGGGCATCCGGTTGCGTGGGCGCAAGCTGCCTCCCCGATTGCAGATAGTAGCGTGTTTCACGGGTGGGTGGGGGCCACTCCTCCATATCGCGCCACTCGTCGGCCCCCATCACATAAATACGCACCGGGTTCGGCCGCAGGTGGCGGTGATCATCTTTCAGGTGCGCATCGAACCAGGCGATACTCTCATCCAGGCTACTGCGCGCGATATCCGTGTCGAGATGAAACCAGGGGCCAATCGTCAGATACGGCCGTTTTCCCGCCGCTCGTAGTGCGGCATAGTCGGCCAGTTGATCGCGCAGAAAGATATCATACCAACCCGCGATCAGGTGAACCGCTGCGGTGGTACGTCCGGGCGCATCCCGATGGTCCATGGCCTTCCAGTAGTGGTCATAGATCTGATGATCGAGCCAGTCGCGGTAAAAGCTGACCGGCGTTCCGATTGCTACCGCGTCGGCCTCGCCAATCGGCAGGTGCTGCAGGGCCGGGGCCACGAGCTGCTCGGTGCGTAACAGGCGGAGCAGTGCGGCTGCAAATGTGCGTTTGCGCAGGAAATCAATCGTATCGACCATAAACGTCCAGCGCAACATCGTGTCGAGGGCAAAAGAGCTATCGGCGCGAATAAGGGAGACAAACTGCGAGGCGGTGATAATCGGCATGATCGCCTTGAGTGGTGGTGGTGGATCACCCGCCACCGCCCACTGCACAAAACCCAGGTAGCTCTGGCCCCACATGCCGATGACGCCGTTGAACCAGGGCTGCTGGGCGATCCAATCCAGCGTGGCATGTCCATCCTCAGCCTCGGTGCGAAACGGATCAAACTGTCCGGTCGAGTCAAACCGGCCGCGGGTGTCCTGTATGATCACATGGTAGCCGCGCTCGGCGAAGCGGGGCGCAATAAAGACCAGCGCCGCCCCCAGCTTGCGCCCGTAGGGAGTGCGGATCAGGATCGTCGGGAAGGCGCCCTCGGCTTTGGGGAAGTAGTGATCGGCCACCAGCGTGACGTCATCGGGTAACGCCAGGCGCAGGCCCCGCTCAACCCCGACAGCGTATTGCACTGGCGGCAGGTGAAACCAGTGGCGAAAGATCTGCCGGCGCGCCTGGAACAGCCCCCACCCGGCCAACCCCAGCCCCAGCATACCGATGAGTGTGCGTTTACCCACGAATACGTGCCTTTCTCTATCTTTATTATTCTTACAATAAAAAACAGAGCATGCGTCCGCCAACTGGATTTTGAGAAAATAGTCCGGATATGAAATGACCTGGAATCCCGGCTTATAAAGTTTGAACATGTAATCCAGATATCGTCACCCCGGGAGACAGCCGTAGGGTGCATTCGCTGCACCGTTCTGCTACCGCACGCCATATCCGGGTTCATTTCTCAAAGTTCATTAGCCGGTTAGATCCTGTCGTTCACAGAGAGCATGGCCCTACCGGAACATAATACTGCGTATCCATATCCCGTTCGTATGCCGTAACCCTGCCCGAAGACGGCATGGCAACCTACGATAAACTACAATACCTGAGCAAAAAGCCTTGCCACACCTGGTACAATAAACTATAACAGAAGATGTCCCACCTGGGTGAGCCCTACCTCGCCCACCTGACCCGTTTCGCCCCCGATTGATACGCGTGCTACGTCGTCTGCGGTGCCCCAGCGAGAGGAGAAGCTTATGCGCGGCGTTATACTGCTGCTGACCGGCGTTCTGTTTGCTACACTCTATCTGGGTATTCCTCCTGCGGCTACGGCTCCGGTTGTCGCAATAATCAACACCCCCACGATGCCAATTAATCCCATGCCGCCCACCCCTGTGCCATCACCCACGAATGTACCCCCGGCTCCGGCAGTGCCGGTGCTGACCGAGATTGCCGAGCCGGTCAATGCGCCACCACCCCCGTCGCCAACACCCGTTCCGCCAACACCCGTTCCGCCCGCGCCGGCACCGGCCGATCCCGGCTTTGCGGCCCTGCGCGCGGAACTGGAAGGCATGGTTGCCGGCTGGTATGGCGATCATGCCGTCAGTGTGCTTGATCTGCAGAGCGGACAGATGATCTCGATTAACGGGACGCGCCCGCAGCAGGCCGCATGCACCATCAAAATCCCGATCCTGATGGGCGTGGCGCAGGATATCGCGGCGGGCCGCTACACCGCCGAGGATGTTGCCGGGCTGGTGCAGTCGGCGATGGGACCGAGCAACACGCCACCGGCACGCGAGTTGCTGGGCATTATTGGTGGGGGCGATATTGGGGCAGGCATTCGGCGGGCCAATACAATCATGTGGGATCTGGGCGCAAGCGGCTCGATTATGACCCATCCGCCGGGCTATCACTGGGAGGAGTATGGCTACGCCGCCAGCCATGGCATTACCGCCAACCTGCTGACCACGGATGATCTGGTGCTGATCCTGGGCCGGCTCTACCAGGGCACTGCATTGCCGGCGCAAGAGACCGCGTACACCCTCTGGAGCATGACCATCGCACCCGACTGGATGAATGCCTCGTTTGGCAGCGCGCTGCCCGCCGGGGTCGAACTCTATCACAAGGTCGGTCAGCTCTACGAGCCGCACAACACCTGGAACGATGCCGGGATTGTGGTCTTCGAGCGCGACGGCCGGCGCTATGCCTACGCCCTGGCCTACCTGGGCAGCTATGGCACAAGCCGGCAGGATGCCTACGCGCATGCGATGAGCGTCTCGGAGGCGACCTGGCGCTACTTTAGCAGCGCGCCGCTCCCGCCGCCGGTACCCACACCCGTACCAGAACCGGCCCAGGCCGCGCCGCCGGTTGAACTAATCGACCTGACCAGTGCGGCGACCGCCGAAGCATCTTCACTGCTGCCCCGCGCAGCCATCCCGGACGGCGGTAGCGTTACCTACGCGCCGGCGCATGTCCTGGATGGCGACCCGACAACGGCCTGGGTGGAAGGGGTAGCGGGACCGGGCAACGGTGAGTGGCTGCGCCTGAGCTTTGCCGAGCCGGTTACGGTGGCGCGCCTCGACCTGAATATCGGCCGGGATATCGATGCCCGGCAGTTTGGGGCGAACAACCGGCTGCGGGCGGCGCAGGTGCGCTTCTCCGACGGCAGCATTCTGCCGGTTACATTCCTGGATCAGCGTGGAATGCAGTCGCTGATCTTGCGGCCCATCACCACAACTATGGTGGATATCACGCTTGAGGCGGTCTATTCCGGCACGCACCACGACGACACCGCCATTGCCGAAGTTGCTGTGTGGGGCTGGCCGACGGAGTGAGCTTTATGCGATATGATGGTACAATAGAGTGAAGTTGACAGTCAACACGTTTTCGTGTAATCTTCATGCAACAGATGTCATTTCTAGACGACTCACCACTGCATACTATCACCAACGTCGCAACGGTCCCACAGCGCAGCCCCTTCCGCTATCCCGGCGGCAAGACCTGGCTGGTGCCCCGGATCAGGCAGTGGCTGGCACACCGGCCCGCGCGGCCGGAGTTGTTTATCGAGCCGTTTGCCGGAGGTGGCATTGTCAGTCTGACGGTGGGGTTTGAACAACTGGCCGACCATGTGATCATGGTGGAAGTTGACGATCAGGTTGCTGCGGTCTGGAAAACGATCCTTGGCGATGGCGCTGCGCGGGACTGGTTGGCCGAGCAGATTGCGACATTTGAGTTGACCCCGGAGGCGGTTGCCGACGTGCTTGCACAACCGGCAACGGAGGTAAAAGAACAGGCATTTCGCACCATCTTGAAGAACCGGGTCAATCGTGGAGGCATCATGGCGGCGGGGGCGGGGAAAGTAAAGCAGGGCGAGAACGGCAAAGGTCTGCGGTCGCGCTGGTATCCCGCAACGCTCTGCCGCCGCATTCAGGCTATCGGCAGCATCCGCGAGCGGTTCACCTTTATTGAGGGTGACGGGATGCATGTTCTGCGCCGGTATGCCGATCAGCCTGGCGTGGTCTGCTTTATTGACCCGCCCTACACCGCTGCTGGCAAGAAAGCCGGGGCGCGGCTCTACACCCACGCCGCTCTGGATCATTCGGAACTCTTCCGGTTGGCCGACGCGTTTACGGGTGATTTTATGATGACCTACGATAACACTGCGGAGATACGCGCGCTTGCCCAGATGCATAGATTTGACACGCAGCCAGTTGCGATGAAAAATACACACCACGCAGCGATGACCGAGTTGATCATTGGTCGCTGCCTGGACTGGCTCAGGTGACGAGGGATGCGGGATTGATGCAAAACCAGATCCGCCGGTTTGTGATCGGCGATTTACTCTTTGTCGGAGCGATGATCCTGCTGGCCCAGGTGCTGCTGCTGGTCGGGGCCAGTCCGGCGGTCGCGGTGCTGCCGACCCTGCTGCTGGGAACGGTTGCGTTGATTGTGCTGCTGAGTGTGCTGCTGCGGCATCGCCGCAGCCTGCCCATCGTCCAGCGCATCATCGCCGGGGAGCACTGGGTCGCCTGGCACTACCCGGCAGGGGAGTGGCGGCGACTGGTGAGCGATGAGCGGGTGCGGGCCAACACCGACGAGGAGCAGATCACGGTCGCCGGTCTGGCCGGGAATGTGCTGCTCTACAGCGTTAGCGCGGCGGCGGCCGGCTACTTCATCGGGATCTTTGGGCGCTCAACCCCGCAGGCCATTCAGATTGCGCTGATCATGGGCGGGGTGGTGCTGGCGGTCAGCCTGTTCTTTGCGATCAACAGTTATCGCCAGGCGCAAACGCCGCCGCCCGCCACAGCCGTGGATGTCTATCTCGGGTCGCTCGGGATCTATCTGCCGGGGCGCTACATCACCTTCGACGATCCCCATCTGACGCTGGCGGATGTGCAGGTTGTACCGGGTAGTCCCGCCCTGCTGCTCGTCACAACCCGGTTGATCACCACCTATCATCGTGCCATCCTGCAAAAACTCGCCATTCCTATCCCGGAAGATCACATTGCCGAAGCCCAGGCGCTCGCCGACCGCTTCCAGGCCGAAATGGTAATCCGTGACCTGTGACACCCGGCAGCACATTACGGACTACAGAATACAGATATTCATGCGCTGCGCGCACCCGGATGTATGACAATCCCCGAACAGACGAGCGGAACCGGGGAATTGTCACGCGAGAATACGGACTACAGCTTACGAACTACGGACTAAACATATGATCGCTTCGCTCCGTGGCATGCTACGCGCTATCGGCACCGATCACCTGGTGGTCGAAACCGGCGGGGTGGGCTTCCTCGTCTATGTGCCCCGTCCCGTGCTGGAGAAGCTGGGCAGTATTGGCGATGAAGTCTACCTGCAGACCTTCATGGTTGTGCGCGAGGATGCGCTGCTGCTCTATGGCTTTGCCACAATGGAACAGCGTTCGCTGTTCGAGACAATCCTGAGCGTGTCGGGAGTGGGACCACGGCTGGCCCTTGGCATGCTCTCCGCCGCAACCCCGGATGAGTTGCGCATCGCGGTGGCACAGAAAGATATCACCCGTCTGTCACGCATACCCGGCATTGGCAAAAAGACCGCCGAGCGGCTGGTGCTCGAGTTGACCGGCAAACTGGATCTGAAGGGCCTGCCCGCGGCGCAACCGGAAGCGCCCCCGGCGGTGCTGGCGGTCAACAACGAACTGGCGGATCTGCTGGTCAGCCTGGGCTACAGCAGTGCCGAAGCCGGTGCTGCCATTGCCGCCCTGCCCCCCGACGCCCCCGGCGATCTGGAAGAGCGCCTGCGTCTCGCGTTGCGCTATTTTGGTGGTGCCTGATCGGGCTCCTCAGTTCTCGATTCTTGGTTCTCAGTTCTCAGTTCTCAATCCTTGACTCCGCCCACTCCCCGAAGTATGATCAAGGAGAGCAACCAGCAAACATCGCCCATCAACTGTTTGTTCTTTTGTTCTTTGTTTTTTGTTCTTCTTGTCCTTCGTCCTTTGTCTCATAACCTGAACGAGAAGCAGAACCAGCATGAGCTATGTGGAGACGCGCCACGGCGCGATGTTTTATATGACCGTCGGCAGCGGCCGCCCGCTGGTGCTGATCCATGGCAACACCATGACCGCCGCGAGCCAGGAGAAGCTGGCGCAGCGCTTCGCCGACGAATACCAGGTCGTTAGTGTCGATCTGCTGGGGCACGGGCACTCCGCCCTGCCGGATAATCTGTTCACCCGGGACTATTTTACGCTCCAGGGGCAGGCACTCTCCGACCTGCTGGAGACGCTCTTTCCCGAAGATACCGTACCGGTGTTCGGCATGAGCGCGGGCGGGATAGCGGCGCTCAACGCCTACTGCGAGCAGCCCTACCATATCGCGGCGCTGATCCTGGATGGCGTCTTTTCGCAGATCGGCCCGGAAGCCCTGGGCGCGCACCGCCAGCGAAACGCAACCATGACGCCCGCCTGGGAGCGCTACATGCAGGCGCAGCATGGCACGGAGCGCTGGCCGCGCCTCCGGGATGGTCTGCCGGCGGCGATGGAACAACTGGAAGCCGGCGGAGCCGAAGTCATTCCCTGCCTGGACAACATCCGCATTCCGGTGTTGATCTTCCAGGGCGGACATGATCCCTTCTGCCCGGAGCGGCAGTCCCGCGCGGTCGCCGATGCCATTCCCCGCTCCTGGCTGATCTTCCGGGCCGAGGCCGGGCATATCATCGCCTGGCAGGAACCTGAACTCTTTGATGAAACCGTGAGGAAATTTCTCCATGACGAAGCTGGAAGCTAAAACCGCCCACCTGCAGAGCATCATCGGCGCACTGGAGTCGGTGGTCGTGGCCTTCTCCGCCGGGGTTGACAGCAGCTACCTGCTGGCCGCCTGCCGCGATACCCTCGGCCCCGACAAGGTGCTGGCCGTAACCGCCTGCTCCGCCAGCCTGCCCGCGCAGGAGTTGGACGAGGCGCGCACCCTGGCCGCCCAGATCGGTGTATCCCTGGAGATCGTAACAACCGACGAGCTTGCCAACGCCGACTATGTGCGCAATGATCCTAACCGCTGTTTTCACTGCAAAGACGAACTGTTTACCACGCTCTGGCCGCTGGCCCGCGCACGCGGGTTTGCTGCCGTCGTCTATGGCGCAACCGCCGATGACCTGGGGGATCACCGGCCGGGGATGCAGGCCGCGCAGCAGCATGGCATCCGCGCCCCCCTGCTGGAGGCCGGTCTGGGCAAGGCTGATATTCGCGCGTTGTCGCAGCAGCGCGGACTGCCCACCCATGACAAGCCGGCAATGGCATGCCTGGCCTCGCGCATTCCCTACGGCCGCGCGGTAACGGTCGAGGCGCTGGGACAGGTGGCGCAGGCCGAGGCGTTTCTCAAGCGGGAAATTGGGCTGCGGCAGGTGCGCGTGCGGCACCATGGCGAGGTCGCCCGGCTGGAGGTCGAACCCGACGATATTCTGCGTGTGGCCCAGCCCGCCACCCGCCAGCGCATCCAGCACAAGCTGCGCGAAATTGGCTTCACCTATGTCACCCTGGACCTGGCGGGCTTCCGCAGTGGCAGCCTGAACGAGGGATTGCCGCAAGCCGCACAAACCGAGCAGGCGGTGGTCTGGCTGGAGCCGGCGGGGGAGTGATCGAAGTTGCGCACCTGCTGCCGGAACGTTAGAACGTTCCAATGTTCTAACGTTCTGATTATCAATTCCGCTATATGGTCTGTCGGGAGCGGTTAGCTCGCTGGGGGCGCGTCCCCCGCTCCGGCATACACCTGCCGCAACTCGTCCGGGGTGCCGGCGGCCTTAATCCGATCACGGATGGCCTGGAGCCGGGCAACCTCAGTGATGGACTGAATCTCCGGCAACAGTGCCAGCCCCTCATCGCCAAACTTAAGCTCCAGCGCCAGGGCAATCCCGGCCAGCAGTTCCTCACGACGACCTTGTTCCAGCCCTTGCTGCAGCCCTTGCTCCAGCCCCTTCTGTATGCCAATGCGTTCAACACTGGTTACGTACCGCATCCGACGTCCCTCCTCCCATTGTTCCATCTCCTGCCAGAACTGCTGCTCCAACTCGTCCGGCAGGCGTAAGAGCCAGTCAATGAAGTGAAACAGGTTAATGATATCCGTCCGGGTATAGCCCAGGTCGTACAATCGGCGGGTCAGGTGCAGTTTGGCCCGCGCCCGCGCCGCCGCATCCTGGCGTGTCTCCTGCGCCGTCAGGTGGGCCAGCACCACCGTGGCAAACGGATTCCGGCTGGCCTCCAGTTCCGCCCGGCGGCTGCGGTAGTCCAGCAGTTTGATTACCGGGAAGGTGAAGCGGGTTTCGCAGCCCCACAACCCCAGCGTGAACTGGTCGGGTCGCCAAGTAGCGCGGTCATCGCCCAGCACTGCCAGACTGACCACCGGACGGTTGTAGCGGTCAAACAGCCGGTAGTGATAGACAAACATCCGTTGCGGGAAGGCAGCTTCTTCCTGGCCCTGGACTTCGATATGGATCAGCACCCAGGCTTCCGCGCCATCCCGCCGCCAGACCTGTACCAGCTTGTCGGCCAGTCGCCGCCCCAACTCGGCATCGCGGACGACCTGCTGCAACTCCTTGTCCAGAAAGATAGGGGTGCGGCTCCAGTCGATTTCGGCGTGGATCTGCGGAAAGAAGAAGGCGAAGAAGTCGGCCAGATAGGTTTCGAGGATGTCTTTCCACGGGCTGTCGTAATCATCGCTGCTGGTCATCGCGGGTGGGCCTCCTGGGATGCAACGCCGACGGCAATCTCATACCGGTACACTGTCGATATTATACCAGAGGCGTGATGGCAGGGGGTATCGCCGCGTGGGTGATGCCTGTCATCACGTCGCTATCAACAGCACCCATCGTTTCACGCCTCATCGCTGGTGGGAGCAGATGACCGACATGTTCATCAAGCATTGATTTATCGAGGGTGAGAATTTGCGACACATTAACAACCGAGTCGCGGGGAAGTCCAGACTCCGTTGCGGATACGAAAACATTGCCTGGTGCGGCTGCGAGGCGTAAATTACTCGTGATCGCAATGACAATCACGGTTGCAATGCGGCTGGCAGTGAAGGTATCTGCCTGAATAATTAGCACTGGTCGTCGATAGCCGGCGGCAGATCCCTGTAGATCAGGTAAATTGGCCCACCAGATATCGCCCCGTCGCATTACCACTCTTCTTTCAACAGGACGGATGTTTGCGCAGCGATAAACCCAGGATTGACAGTTACGTCTTCTTCCGCATAAATTGCGTTGAGCACGCTAGTAATATCACCCTGCCGGTATGTCTGGAGATAGAGTTGTAATGCACGTACATACAACTCACTCCGCGAGAGACCTCGGCTCTGGGCAAATTGTTCCGCTTCCTGAAACAGCGCATCGGGAATAGAGATTGCAGTTTTCATACAAGGGAGTATAACCAGAGTTATGCGACTGGTCAAGCAGAGTTCCTGGTGTTTAACGGAAAATATGTTGCGTGCAGTGGAGAGTCATGCCCATCTACCATCAGGCATGCTCACGGCTCACGAGTTATTCTATCTAAGTTAATCTCAGGGCGCTCTGTCCAGTCAACCTTCTCTTGATCATCGGGCTCACCAGCGAATCAACCGTTCAATCATATAAAATCTGTCCCCTGTTCCCTGTTCCCTGTACCCTACGCCCTACGGCAAAACCAGCCGCTGATTCACCGCCACATCGCGCAGTTCGTGCGTGCGGCCGTCGGGCAGGTGTAGCGTCAGGTGGGGGATGCTTTGCGCCTGGCCCAGCCCGAAGTGCAGGCGTGGATCTTCGGAAGCCAGGTAACTGCTCCCGGCGTAGACCTCGCGCACGAGGCGGCGACCATCGGGCAGCGTCAGTGTCACCCGTGCGCCGGGATGGAAGCCCGCCAGATCGACCTGCAGCCAGTTGCCATGCTGCCCATCGTTCCGGAGCAGCAGCGCGTGGCCGGCAATCGTGTTGATGGCAATATCCAGGTCGCCGTCGTTGTCGTAGTCGGCGACGGCACTGCCCCGCCCCAACTGCGGCCCGATCTCCTTGAGGCCCGCCTGCTCAGTCCACTCGCGGAAATGACCGGGGCGGCCTGCTTCGCCGGCAGCATCCCAACTGCGGTTGCGGTAGAGCCGGATCAGTTCCGGATCGCTGCGCAAATTCGTCACCGGCACGCGCCCGTTGACAATCAGCAGATCCTGGTCGGTATCCTGATCCAGATCCAGCAGCGCAGTGCCCCAGCCGGTCATCCCGTTGCCCAGGCCGCTGATGCCGATACGAAACGTGCTGTAGCGAAAGGTCAGGTCGCCCGCCTCAGCATACTCATTGCGGTAGAGCGCGTTCAGTTCCCGCTCCCAGTTGGTGACAAACAGATCGGTCCAGCCATCGCCGTCGTAGTCGCCCCCGGCGACACCCATCCCGCTGCCGGAGTCGCCCACGTTTGCGCTGTCGGTCAGATCCTGCAGGCGAAAGCCCAGCCCCGCCGGGTCGGCCGCGGCACCACCGGGGAGCGGTGTGTTGGCGTAGAGCCGGTTGGGTTGGCCGTCGTTGGCGATGTAGAGATCCAGATCGCCATCCTGATCCAGGTCACTCAACAGCGCGCCCAGCCCCCGCTCTTCCCGCGCCAATCCTGCTGCGAGTGTCACTTCGCGGAAGGCTGCCGGGGTTGCACCGTCCGGGGTGGGGCCGGCGTTCAGGTAGAGCCGGTCGGGCAGGCCGTAGTAGTCCTGGGGAAAGGCACCGCTCGGTTTGGGGATGCGATGATCAAGATCGATATAGCCGGCAATGAACAGATCCGGCCGAGCATCGCCATTCAGATCGCCCACAACTGCCGCGCTGTTCCACTCCGGCGCGGCTACACCCGCCGCCGCTGCCCCCTCGCGGAAGCGCCCGTCGCCGTTGTTCCAGAGCAGCGCATTCGGCCCGTCCGCCGTGATGTAGAGATCCATCCAGCCGTCGCCGTCAAAGTCGGCCGCCACGCAGCCGTTCCCACGCAGCGCCAAATCGGTTCCCGTCGCGCGGCTGACATCGCGGAAGCGCCCGCCCAGGTTGCGGTAGAGCGCATTGCGCGGCAACCCACCCTGCGCCTGCCAGTAGGCGGCCTCCTCCTCGGCATGGCTGTTGACCAGGTAGAGATCGAGCCGGCCATCGTTGTCATAGTCGATCCAGCAGAGTCCGCCGCCCATCGCCGCCGCCGGGTCTGCGGAGATGGCTGTGCGGAACGCGCCATGCCGGAAGTCGAGCCCCACCGTTGCCGCCACATCCCGCAGGCGCAGATCACTCCGGGTCACCGGCAGATCATCCGTTGCCGCGTCGGTTGCGGGTGCGGCGACCGTGACCGCCGGGGCAGCCGCATCCGGAGCGGGCAGCGGATCCAGCGGCAGCCCACTCGGCACACTCTCCGGAATAAAAGCGCTCAGATCGCGGGCCGCCGGATCAGTCAGGCTCCCGAGAAAAGCCACCAGGTCAGCGATATCGGCGGCATCCAGCGGCAGCCCATTCCGCAACTCGGGTGCGGCAGTCAGATCCTGCTGTGGATCAAACGGGCGCAGGCTGCTGTAGAGCGCCGGGGGCAACCCATGCGCGTCCGGGTCGTAGGTTGCGGCGCTCTGCCGGATGTCGGCGTGGTGCCGGATGGTTTCGGTCAGGGTGGCAAATGCGCCGTCGTGGAAGTAGGGCGCGGTCAGTTCAACATTGCGCAGGGCGGGTGTGCGGAAGGTATAGCGATCCCGCGGATCGAAGGTGACACCGCCCCGGCCCCAGTCTTCCCGCCCGCTGTAGCCGTCACCCTTGCCCGGACCCAGTTGCGGCACCAGCAGGTTGTGATGTTCAAAATCGCTGAAGAGGTTGCCCCGGTGGCACCCCGCGCAGTTGACCGCCGGGTCAATCGCACCGTAGAAGAGCAGCGCACCCCGCTTCTGCTGCGCGCTCAACGCGTCCCGATTGCCGGCCAGGTAGGCATCCCAGGGCGTGCTCGTCAGGATAAAGCGGCGCTGAAAGGCGGCCAGCGCCTCGGCCATGCGCACCTGGGTGATCAGCGTTTCCGGATCAGTCGGTGCGTCCGGCCAGACCTGCGCAAACTGGCGGCGGTAGGCCGGGGAAGCCCGCAACCGCTCCAGCAGCACCGCGCGAATGGTCGGCGGCGGCAGATCGCCCAGCGTTGCGCCCGCCATTTCGTGCAGGCTGGTGACGGGAAAAAATGCCTGTGCCGTCAGCGGGTCATCCAGGTAGAGCTGCGTCACCAACTCCTCCTGGGTGTGGATCGTTTGCCCCGCCGGAGCATGTTCAACCCGGCTGTCCCAGAACTGCGTTGGAAAGAGGGCGCTGTTGATGATCGTGGGGCTATTGCGCGGCACAAATGCCCCAACAAAGGGGTTTGCCACAACCGTCTGCCCGCTCTGCGGATCGGTCTGCCCGGCCCGGCGGCGCACATGGCCGGCCTCATCGCCCAGCGTTACCTCCTCCAGGAAGGTGCGTTGCGGCCCCAGGCCATGCCCGCTCGTGCCAATTGGCAGCGCGCGCCCGTCGGCCATGGCAAAGGCGGGATGGTGACAGGTGGCGCAGGCGATATTGCGGTCGCCGGAGAGAATCGGGTCAAAGAAGAGTGCCTGCCCCAGCCGCGCCTGGGGCGTATCCGCCTCGCGCAGCGCGCTGCCGGGATGGGGCTCCAATTCCTCGTGCGCGATAATCTCCTGCAGCAGCGCGTCGTACTGATCAGGATCAATCGCCGGTCGTTCAGCCCGGGACTGCGTCCGGCGGCCGGCAGTTGGTTGCGCAGCGGCGGACGCTGGCTGATTGGCGGCTGTCGGACCAAAAGTGACATGCAGAATGCGCCCCGGAAAGACTTCGCTCAGGTAGAGGCTGCCGTCGGGCATTGCCAGCAGCGCACCGGGAAAGTTCAGGTTGTCAAGCACCGGGTCGAGTGTGCCGTCGGGCCGCAACCGGCTGAGGCGACCGCTCTGCTCCTGGTAGCCCGCGCCGCTAAAGCAGGAGGCATCGGCGGTGAAGCGGGCAAACTCCAGCACCCAGATGGTGCCGTCCGCGCCCTGCGTCACGTCGATGGGCATATTCAGGCCATCCGCGACCGTGTACTGGTTGCGCGTCTCGTCAATCGCCACCAGTTTGCCGCCCCCTTCCGGGTAGGGACAGCCGCCAGTCAGGGTGACATAGTACTCCGCGTCGATGCGCGTAATGCCGGTGGGCACCGCCTCAATCGTTGTGCCGGGCCGCGCCGGATTGGGTAGTGGGTCAAAACGGTGGATAAACCGGGTGGTACCGTCGGGTTGCAGTTTCGCCACGCCGTTGCCGCTGGCGTCGGTGACAACCGGCACGCCCTCCGGGTCGAAGGCGCTATCGAAGGGGTTGACCAGCCGCACATTGTTGAGCGGCAGCATCTGCGGCGTCAGTTGCTCGGGGGTGAGCGGTCTATCCGGAAGGGTCAGCGCGGCGGTCAGCGGCAAGGTCCAGAGGTGCCCCTGCCCAAAGTTGCCCAGGTAGATCGTCGCTGCCTCGGGTGCTCGCGCAACCAGGGCCACGCCCGTCAGATCGCCCGAATCGCGGCTGCTGGGCAGTCCGGAGACCAGCCGCGTCACCCGGCCGTCCGGAGTGACAATTGAAACGCCCGCGCTGGTGTCATTCTCGCCGGTGCCCTCCTCGGCCACCAGCAGCGCGCCATCGGGCAGCGCGGCCATGCCTACCGGCCCCAGCAAGCCCTCCGCAACCAGGCGCACCTGCGGCTCGTGCGCCGTCGCCGATAACCGCGTGAAGAGCAGCAGCAGGAGCAACGCACCGATGCACGCGGCGAGGATCAGTCCGGGGCGCTTGAGCGAAGATTGCATCTGGATGACTTCACTTCTAGACGAAAGACGAAAAACGGAGGACGAAAGACGGAGGACGCAGCGGCTTGTGTTCGTCGCTCGGCCTGCGTCCTCCGTCCTGCGTCTGCTTCCCCTACTCGAAGAACTCGTTGTAGTCGGCCAGTTCCTGGTTGGCCTGCTCGGCGGCCTCGTCCAGGGCTTCCTGCGGCGTCAGGCCATCGTCGAGGACGCGGCTGTAGCTCTCAACGATGATGCGGCGGATGGCCGGGAAGGGCCCGGCACGCCCACCCAGAACGGCGTAGTTTGACTCGCCGCTGTCCAGGGTGGTGTTGGTGGTGTTCAACTGCTCGATAGCCGTGCGGAAGTTGGGGTTCTCCTCCCAGAACTGCTCCAGATCCGGGTTGTCCATCAGATCGGTGCGCACGGGGAAGTAGCCGGTGCCGGTGTGCCAGGTGATCTGCTGCTCGGGCTCGGCCATAAACTTCATAAACTCCCAGGCCGCCGCCTGCTCTTCCGGGGTGCCGGTGTCGATCAGCCAGAGCGCCGCGCCACCGATAATCACGCCGTTGCGTTCGCTGTTGTCGGTATGCGGAATAAAGGCGGTCCCTACCTCAAAGTCACTATTCTCGATAATCGCCACATCCGAAGTAGAGTCGATCATCATCGCGGCCTGGCCGGTGGTGAAGGTGCTGTCGGTATCGGTCCAGGTGTTGCCCAGGTTGGGCGAGTAGTCATTCTGGATCAGGTCGGTCAGGAAGGTGAAGACCTCCACACCCTCATTCTGGTTGAAGACCACCTCGCCGGCACGCCCGGTGCGCCCGTTATTCTCGTTGAAGTAGAGGCCGCCGCTGTTTGCCAGCATCTGCTCAAAGTACCAGCCAACCTGCCCGAAGGTGAAGCAGTACTGGGGCGCATTCTCCGCCGCCAGGATCTGGTCGCAGGTGGCAGTCAGGTCACTGAAGGTCCAGTCGGGGGGCGGTGGTTCGACCCCGGCTTCCGCCAGCATGTCGGCGTTGTAGTAGATCAGCGGGGTGCTGCTATTAAAGGCCAACGCCAGCATGCCGTTCTCGTCCGAGTAATAGTCGCGCACGGCAGGCACAAACATGCCGGCGTCATAGTTGTCCTGCTCCATCAACTCATACACCGGAATGATCCGCTCGGTGTCAATCATGGTCTGGGTCGCCAGGTCAAAGTTCTGCACGATATGTGGCTCGGTGCCGGCATCAAAGGCAGCCAGCAACGCATTGTAGGTGTCGTCGTAGGTGCCCTGGAAGACCGCATTCACAACAATGGCATCCTGGCTGTCGTTAAAGCGCACCACCAGTTCATCCACCAGTTCACCCAGTTCGCCACCCATCGCATGCCAGAACTCCAGCGTGATCGCATCACCCGCGTCGGCAACAGTCGCCTCCGGGGCTTCTTCTTCCTCAATCGGCGTCTCGTCGGCGGCCTCGGTTGCCACAACCTCGCCCGCCTCCTCTTGCATTTCTGTCGGCTCTTCTTCGGGAGCCTCGGCCGCAGGTGCGCCGCCACACGCGGCCAGAATCAGCATCAGGACCAGCAGCAGGGCCAGGGGCGTCCATCGGGGTGTCTGTCTCATCATGGGTTCTACTCCTCCTTCAGATAACAAGTCACAGGTGATAGGTGACAGGTGACAGGTTCAACATTCCAGGTTCCAGGTTTCAAGGGTTCCCTTCTCGGTTCTCAGTTCTCGGTTCTTTTTCATCACTTCATTCCCGTCATAGCGATACTCTCGACCAGTTGCTTCTGCGCGATCAGAAAGGCAATCAGCGTGGGCACAATCGCGATGACCGCGCCCGCCATCACCGCGCCCCAGTCGGCTCCGCGCTCGATATTGGTCATAAAAAAGCGGATGCCGATCTGGATCGTGCGCATCTCAACAGCGTCGGTTATCAGTAGCGGCCAGAGGTACTGATTCCAGGCGCTCAGAAATGCGAAAATCCCAAATGCGCCGATTGGCCCCGCGCTGAGCGGTACCAGCACCTGCCAGAGGTAGCGCCAATTGCTGGCCCCATCGATCCTGGCGGCGTCGTGTAGTTCGCTCGGCACCGCCAGGAAAAACTGGCGTAGCATAAACACCCCGAAGGCGCTGGCGAGAAACGGCACCGTCAACCCGGCGTAGGTGTTAGCCCAGCCCAACCCGCTGACCAGTTGAAAGTTGGGAATAACCGTCAGCTCAAACGGGATCATCAGGCTGCCCAGCAGCAGCGGGAACAAAATATTGCGACCGGGAACTTTCAGCACGGCGAAGGCATACGCGGCGAGAATGCTACAAAATACCTGCCCGATGGTGATAATCCCCGACTGGATAAAGCTGTTGAGCAGGAAGCGCCCAAACGGATTTGCGTTGAAGGCGGTCACATAGTTGCGCAGGGTCCAGTTTTCTTCCGGGCCGGGAAACAGCCGGGGTGGGTAGGTGATCACACTCTCGGGTGGTTTGAAGCTGGTAAAGACCGCCACAACAATCGGCAGCGCGATAATCAGGCCAATCCCGATCAGCAACCCTTGCAGCAGCAGTTCATCCCAGCGGATCCGCCAGCGCCGACGGGGAACAGGCAGGGAGCGTTCAACTCTCACTGGTAATGCACCTTTTTATTCAGGAAGCGGAACTGAAAATATGAGATCAGCACCACCATCAGCGCCAGCAGATAAGCCTGCGCTGAGGCGATTCCGCGCTGCGGCGTGCCCACAAAGGCATCGTAATAGATCGAGTAGACCATCGTTGTGGTGGCCGAGCCGGGGCCGCCCTCGGTCAGCACATGGATCTGCGCAAAGGACTCAAAGCTATGGATAACATTGATAATCAGCAAGAAGAAGAGCGTGGGTGAGAGCAGCGGCAGAGTGATATGCAGAAAGCGGCGCAGGGCATTTGCACCATCGACCCGGGCGGCGTCGTAGTAGGTCTGGTCAATATTCTGCACCCCGGCCAGCGCAATAATCACATTAAAGCCCAGTTCCTTCCAGACTGTCGTGATAATAATCGCCACCAGTGCCCATTCCTTAGAACTTAACCAGTCGGGGCCGTTAATCCCGATCAGGCTCAGCCAGTAGTTGATGTAACCCACCACCGGGTGGTAGAGCCAGCGGAAGAGCACACCCGCGACGGCGGTGCTGATCACGACTGGCACAAAGATCAGCAGGCGGTGCAGACTACGCAGATGGCGCACCGGGTAGGCCAGCGCGACCGCCAGCAGCACCGCCAGCAGCAGGCTGGTCGGTACCACCCCCAGGGTAAACAGCAGCGTGACCCAGATAGTATTCCAATACTCAGGATTGGTCAGCAGGCGCACATAGTTTTCTAAACCGACAAAGATCTGGCGACTCCCAAACGGAGCCGTGCGGTTCAGGCTCAGGGTGAAGGAAGTGAAGACGGGTAGAAAGACGAAGATGCCCAGGATGATCAGGGTGGGGGCCAGATAGAGATACCCCTCAACTGCCATCTTGAAACTATTCCACCGACGGGTACCGGCACGTACGTGCGCACCGGACGACGACTCCTGCAGCGTCGTTTCTTTCATGCGTATATGTTTCTCGTACCACTATGGGGAGATAATATCAAAACAACTCCTATCGTACGTGATAGAAGCTGTTTGGAAGTTATGCAGATGTAAAGATCTTGTTAAACTTTTGTTATGAGCTTTGCCTGAGCCGCGCAATATCCTCGCGCCAGGCAATCGCCAGCGGGTCGCTGGCCGGGTCGCCATTGTCGCGGGCCAGATGCCACTTGCGGAAGGCCAGTTCGGTCTGGGCATTGGTAATCTGCCGGATGCGCCGTCCACCCCGGCGGGCCAGCGCATGCGTCCCCAGGAGCGGAATGGTGCCCTGGATCGAGGTGTATTCCTCCGGCAGCACGGTCACGCCATCAACCTCGTCGGCCAGGTATTCCCGCAGCACCTTACGCTCCCAGCGCGAACTGAGCACCAGCAGAACAATAAACAGCAGATAGGGGCCGCTCTGGATCAGCAGATGCATCAGGGCGGCGGCCAACCAGAGCGCCGGCACCGACACGCTGGTCTCAACCGACATATCGTAGCCCATCATTGCCAGAAAGATCACCAGCACAAAAATACCCACCGAGTTGTTCAGCGCATGCCCGATCAGTGCCACCAGGTAGCCGCCAATCGGGGCGACATAGTGCAGCCAGCGGCGGGAGGTCTGGCGAGCCAGCCCCAGCCCCGCGCCCACCAGCGCACTCCAGAGCAGATGCCCATTCAGCCCCAGGAACACGAAGCGGGTGGCAAACTGCTCACCAATCGGCGCAGTGCCCGTCTCCAGATAGCCATTCATCACATAGAGCGCTACCTCGGCAATATTAAAACCCAGGCCCACCAGCGCCCCGTAGATCAGGCCGTCACGCAGGTTGTCGAACTCGGCCCGCGCAAACCAGAAGAGCAGCAGCACCCCCAACCCCTTGGCGGCCTCCTCAACCGGGGGCGCCACCAGCGCGGCCGCCAGCAGTTCCCCAATGACCATGCTGTCGTCCATGGCACCGGCCAACTCAAGTCCCAGTGCGATAAAGCCAAAACCCAGCGCATTGAACAGCGCTGACAGCCCGGTACTGATAACCGCGCCCCAGGCGATTGCGCCGCCAAACAACCAGACCGACTCACGCTCACGCCGATCCAGCACCCAGAGGAAGAGCAGCACCGGCAGCGAGGCCAGCGTCGCCAGCAGCGCCGTGCCCACAAACAGACTGCTGGCCGGCAGCGGCGCGATAATCCAGAGGGTCAGATGGCCCAGGAACGCCAGTCCCAGCAGGAAGAGCATCGCCCCCAGAAACAGGCAGCCAACCAGCGGTCGCTTCAGCGGTGAACCCACCAGCGCCCGCCCGACGGAGTGGGAAGGTACGGCCATGGATCTCGATCCTTTCTTACAGCGATGTGTCTGGCACTTAACGCGGCCCCAGCAACTCACCTACACGCAGTACCTCTTCCACAGTGTTGTAGAAGTGGGGCGCAACCCGGACACCTGTACCCCGGGGAGTGACAACTACGCCCGCCTCGTTGATGCGCCGGCAGGTTGCTGCCGCATCCGGTGTCTCAATCACAATAATCCCGCTGCGCTGTTCGGGGGCGGTGTCGGCGGCCAGTTCGTAACCGCGCTCCGTCAGATCATTGATCAGGGCATCGATCAACCCCTGCACCTGCCGGCTGACCCGCTCAATGCCCACCTCCTGCAGCAGGCCGATTGCCGTGTTGAGCGCAACCACTCCCATCCAGTTGATCGTCCCGATATGGAAGCGCTCGGCACTCTGTGGGAAGGTAAGATTGTAGTCGAGGAAGTTAAAGAAATCGACCACGCTGGATGCACCGACATAGGCACCGGGGGTCAACTCGTCCAGGATCTCGCGGCGGCAGTAGAGGAAGCCGCTCCCGGGGGCTGCCATCAACCATTTATGCGAGCCGGCCGCCAGAAAGTCGATATGGCACGCCTGAACATCCATCGGTAACACGCCCAGCGACTGGATCGCATCCACCACAAAATAGATGCCCCGTTCCCGGCAGAGCCGCCCCACCGCCGCGATATCATTGCGAAAGCCGGTCGCAAACATCACGGTGCTGAGCGCAATCACCCGGGTGCGGCGGTCAATGCGCTGCTCCAGCAGGTTTATATCCAGGCCGCCCGCACGTTGCGGCACAAACTTGATCAGCACGCCCCGGTAAGCCAGATTCATCCAGGGATAAATATTCGCCGGGTAGTCGCCATCCAGCACCAGCACATTATCGCCGGGATCGAGCGGCAGACTCTGCGCGGCGGTGTTAATGCCGGTAGCGGTATTAGGCATCAGCGCAATTTCGTCAATCGTCTGCGCATTGATCAGGTCGGCAATCTGCCGGCGGGTCTGTTGGGAAAGGTCCAGGATCTGGGGAAAGAACCCGATGGGCGACTCATGCTGCGCCTGCTGTAGATGGGCCTGGACCGCTTCGGCGACGGGGCGACTCATCGGCGAGGTGGCGGCATGGCTGAGAAAGGCGCAGGTTTCGGTAATCGGGAAGAGCGCGCGATAGTGCGCAAGATCGGCAAGGGACATAACTGCCTCCGTGTGGGTCGTATCGTTTACATGACATCTTCAAGAAAATCACACAGCAACTGGTTATACGCCACGGGTTGTTCGATCATCGGCAGATGTCCACACTCCTCCAGCCAGGTCAGGTGCGCATTCGGGATTAACCGGGCCAGAACCGGCGTGCCTGCCGTCGGCATAATCGCGTCCTGACGCGCACCAATGATCAGAGTCGGCGTGGTCACCTGCGGCAACATGGTATTGTACACCGGATCACCCGCACTCGCGGCACTCTCCAGTGCCGTGCGCCGGTCCATGCGCAGGAAATCGGCAAAATGTTCCCGCAGGAGTGCATTATCGTCCGGCACCCGGTAGAAGAAGCGCCGCGCCGGCATCCGATAGATCAGCCGTTGCCGCTCCATCCAGGGACGGCGCAGCATAATCGGCAGCGCCAGAATGCGGTGGACCCGCTGGACAAAGCGGCGTTCGCGCTCATCGCGGTAGGTACTGCTGCAGGTCAGAATCAGCCGCCGGACACGGTGGGGCCAGCCGTGCGCCACAAAGACGGCCACGCTGCTGGAAAACGAGTGCCCGTTGAGATCAAACTGATCTATCCCCAGCGCATCGGCGAACTCGATCACCAGCCGCGCCAGCCGTTCAGCACCGGCCGCCTCCGACAGGGGTGGTGACATGCCGAAGCCGGGCAGATCGGGGGCATACATGTGGCGCACCCCGGCAAGCGCATCCAGCGTCGATTGCCAGTAACGGGAGGAACCACCCCAGCCGTGTAGCAGCAACAGCGGTGGACCCTGCCCGGCCCGCCGATAGCAGACCGGCCCGCCGGCAAGAAGAATCTGATGCATTATGGAAATCTGACTGTGGGTTTGCATACGCGTAACTGGGGACATTATACCATACAGAAAGAACCGCGAACCGCGAACCGCGAACCAAGAACCGAGAACAAACCGATTGTTCACGAACGGGGTATCCGGCACGCTTTGTTCTCCGGTTCTTTGTTCTGTATCGTTCCCCGGACGGCGCAGAAACGGCACGTATGTATCCAGTCTGGTGCATCGGCCTTCCTTGTCAGCGGCAGGCAATTCCAGGGCATGCCAGGGCACGCAGGTTTGCAAAGCGGCGCGCGCTGTGGTATCATTCGGCAGTACATACAGGCGGGTAGCTCAATTGGCAGAGCAGCGCTCTGGTATGCGTATCTTGCGCGTGCAGCCATTTCATGGAAATTGACGTTATGCCAATGCCAAAGAAAGAGCGTCCGCTCTGTCTCAACTGCCATAAGCCTACCGCGCGTGCAACACAGAAATTTTGTAGCAATCGTTGTCAGGCAGAGTTGACATACAGGCAGTGGGTTGAAGACTGGCTAACGGGAAGCAAAAGCGGTCTGCGCGGGAATGTCGCAACATCTAAGTTCATCCGTAGATACTTGCGCGAAACTCACGGTGAACAGTGTGCGCTTTGTGGTTGGGCCGAGAAAAATATGTTTACGGGTTTAATACCGTTGCATATTGATCATATAGATGGCAACTATGCTAACAACCGTCCTGAAAATCTCAGATTTTTGTGTCCTAATTGCCACGCATTAACATCCACATATGGTTCATTAAATCGCGGAAGTGGACGGCCTTTCTTCGTCAGGAAGAAGTAATTTTGAGGGGTGTCGGTTAATTGGCAAACCACTGGTCTCCAAAACCAGGACTCAGGGTTCGAGTCCCTGCACCCCTGCCAATATCAGTATACATCACGTTGTGGAGGAGTGGCCGAGCGGTTGATGGCAGTGGTCTTGAAAACCACCAGGTGTAAAAAGCCTCGTGGGTTCGAATCCCACCTCCTCCGCCAGAGCGATTGGCACGGTTTGGTTTACAGCGTATGGGTGCAGGTGGTGGTATACTGATAGCGTTGCTTTAGATAATGGGGAGGTCGCATAGTGGCCTAGTGCGGCGGTTTGCTAAACCGCTAGGGGCTCACGCCCCTCGAGGGTTCGAATCCCTCCCTCCCCGCCAGAATACTGCTCGCTCAGGCAGTGCGAAGAACAGACCCCCGGCGGATGCTGGAGCATCCGCCGGGGGTCTGCTTTTGTCTGAAAAAACAACCTCGTAGTAAGAACAAAAGCACATAGAACAACCATGTTACCCGCTGGAGATGCACCTGACACGCTCTGTTCTCTGTTGCTTTGTTCTCTGTTCTCTCGTAGATGTTTCCTGGGTTTGTGTTGCCGGCTCGCGCTGGTGGATACGCTCGCGCAGGCGGCGTACTGCGGGCGGTGGGTTGCGTTCTTGTTCCGCACGCCTCCGTTGACCATGTTCCTTCCAGGCATGCAGATATGCATCAACGTCTATCTGGTTGTGCCAATAATAGGTAATCGTGGCATAGATTTGCTCCAACGTCAATGTGGGATAGCGTACCGCAATCTGTTCGGGAAAGAGTCCCAGTTCGAGATAGTCAAGCAAAATTGTCTCAATCCCGATCCGATGTCCTTTCAATCGAATATCGTTTGGGGCCAGGAAATCAAAATAATCTTCCAGTTGCATATTCGACCTCCCGATAGTTTTGCGTTTTGAGTTCTCAGTTTTGCGCTCTGCGCTCTGCACTTTGCGCTCGCTCTTCTCACCTATACCACAATTTCCAACGCTCCCGGCAATACCTCCACCTCGACATAGCGCGCGTCCGTGGCGACGATTTCGCCATCGGTGGCGACCGGCAGCGGCTCGCTGCATTCAATCGCCACATGGTGGGCGCAATCCATTCGCACCTGACGTAAGCGGGTGTGTGTGCCTTTGATCAGACGCGGCAGGTAGCGCGCAATCTGATCCAGGCGCAGATTATCGACCATGCAGAGATCCAGCAAACCGTCATCAATCAGCGCGTCGGGGGTCATTCGGAAGCCTCCGCCCTGATAGCGTCCGTTGGCAACATTGGCAAAGAGCAGCCGGCGGTAGACCTCACGTCCATCGAAGCGGACGGTCATCGGGTGGGCATGATAATTTTTCAGTGCGCGCAGAATCGCCAGCAGGTAAACCGCGCGCCCCTTGAACTTGCTGATCTTCAGGCTCTCAACGGCAACCTGCGAGTCGAGCCCCAGCGTCATCCCGTTGATAAAATAGCGGGTGTAGGTTTGCAGGGGATTGCGCACACGAACATGGGCCGCATCGACGGCCCGGGTCCGTCCGCGTGCCAGACGCCGCACCGCTCCCGCCAGATCATTCGGTTTGACGCCATCAAGCACCTTGATAAAATCGCTGCCGGTTCCCAGTGGTACAATCCCCAGGCTGGGCCGGGTATGCTGCACCTTCTTGCCGTGTCGGGTTTGTCGGCCCAGGATACCGTTGACAATCTCGTTGATCGTGCCATCGCCACCAACGGCAATCACCTGATCGTAGCCCCGCTCGAGCGCCTGATAGGTCAACTCGGTTGCACCACCGCGTGCATGGGTTGTCACCAGATTGAAGTTTACGCCGGCCTGCTGCAACGCCCGCTCCAGTTCGCCCCGACGTTTCCCAGCCGTGCCCCGCCCGGCATTAGGATTGAGAATAATAAAATGCTTCATCGCTTGTAAGTTCTGCGTTTTGGACAGAACTCAACACTCAAAATTCAGCAGGTCCGCAACAGTAAAAATATCCTTGTCGCCACGACCGGAGAGGTTGATCAGGAGGCTCTGTTCCGGGCGCATCGTTGGTGCCAGTTTGAGCGCTTCGGCGATAGCGTGGGCACTCTCCAGGGCGGGAATAATGCCTTCGAGGTGTGCCAGTTGTTGAAAGGCGTCAAGCGCTTCTGCATCGTCTGCACTGGTGTAGGTGGCGCGTCCGGTGTCATGGAGCCAGGCATGCTCCGGGCCGATGCTGGCATAGTCCAGGCCGGCCGAGACGCTGTGTGTCAGGGCGATCTGGCCATGCTCGTCTTGCAGCACATAGGAGAAGGTGCCTTGCAGCACCCCCGGTACCGCGCCGAGGAAGCGTGCAGCATGCTCACCCAGCAGTGCGCTTCGTCCGCCCGCCTCAACCCCCCGCAACTGAACGTCCGGGTCTTTGATAAAGGGGTAAAAAATACCAATCGCATTCGATCCGCCGCCGACGCAGGCCAGGATCACATCCGGCAGGCCACCGGTCGCCGCGATCATCTGCTCACGCGCCTCCTGCCCAATGACGCTCTGAAAGTCGCGGACCATGGTTGGATAGGGATGTGGACCCAGCGCGGAGCCCAGCAGGTAGTAGCTGTCGGGGTTGGTGACCCAGTCGCGCATCGCCTCATTGATGGCATCCTTGAGCGTACGGCTACCGCTATCGACACCGCGCACCTCTGCGCCAAGCAGACACATACGGAAGACATTGGGGCGCTGGCGAGCCATATCTTCGGTGCCCATGTAGATCACACACTCCAACCCCAGTAGCGCACAGATGGTTGCCGTTGCCACGCCATGCTGCCCGGCCCCCGTCTCGGCAATCACCCGGCGTTTGCCCATCCGCCGTGCCAGGAGGCCCTGACCCAGCGCGTTGTTGATCTTGTGTGCGCCGGTGTGCGCCAGATCTTCACGCTTGAGATAGATCTGCGCGCCGCCGCAGTGCGCAGTCAGTCGTCCGGCAAAACTCAACGGCGTTGGCCGTCCGGTGTAGGTTCGGTGCAGATGCGCTAACTCTTGCCAGAAACCGGGATCATCGCGTAGCGCAACATAGGCGGCATCCAGCGCCGTGATAGCGGGAATAAGCGTTTCCGGCACATAGCATCCGCCATAGGGACCAAAGCGACCGACAGATACTTCTTCCAGATGTTTTTCCAGGTGGGCCATAAAAATAACCTTCTAGCATTCAGAAAGGCAGAAAGCAGATGTGAATACTGCCTCCTGCCTCTCATTGCGCCTGTTCCGGTTTAGCTTGCGATCAGGCTCTCGTCCTTGTGCTTCTCGCCCTCCTCGATCAGCATAATCGGAATGCCGTCTTCGACCGGGTAACGATAGCCGTTGCGCCGATTGACCAGCCACTCCTTGCCTTCGGCATCCGTCATCAACTCGACTGGCCCCTTGTCCGCCGGATCTGCCAGGATCTCCAGCAACTCTGGACTGATACTGCGGCGCTGCCCGGTCGGTGTGCCGCCGGGGGCGGCACGATTGGCCGACGGCGCAACCTCAAACACGCTGTCTTCGCGGTACCGGCGGGTGAAGAAGTAGACCACTGCGCCAATGAGAGCGGCAACTGCCACGAACTTCAAAAACCCTTTCATGGTGAAACCTCCTTGCTTGTGAGATATTTTCAGCGACACCGTTTCTATGTCTTCAGCGTGCAGCAATTATACAACACGACGTGCAGGGTACCGTGGTTGTTGATTGTGCTGCGTTTATGACCTCTTGCTCTTTTCGGCCTCTCGGGCTGCTTGAATAAACGCCTCGATCCTGGCGATATCCTTCACGCCGCTCGTCTCGACACCGCTGCTAACATCAACCCCGCCGGGGCGCACCTGCGCAATCGCAGCGGCAACATTGTCCGGGGTTAACCCACCGGCCAGCATCAGCGCATACTGACAGGCTAATTCGGCAGCGCGACTCCAGTCGGCCCGCGTCCCCGTTCCGCCGTATGCCCCGGGCACATGGGCATCAATCAGCAACGGGAGGGGCGCAACCAGCAACTGCTGCACCGCGGCCGATATGCAGTAGCCAGACAGGTTGTCCTGATGGTGTACTACCTGCTTTGGACCACGCAGCAGCGTCAACCAGGTTTCTTCGCGGGGTGACCCATCGAGTCGTAACGATTTGATGATCGGCCGGTCAATGCCGCGCATCTGCTCCGGCGCTTCATCACCGCTAAGTTGCAGATAGTCTAATCCACAATACTCAGCAATTTGATTCATCCGTGCCGGGATTTCATTGACGAAGAGCCCGACCACTCGCACGCGCCGGCCGGCGGTGTGGTGGCGTAGCGCCATCGTGATGGCGGTGGCCTGATCAACAGTTACCTGCCGCCGGCTGGGGGCAAATACCAGCCCAAGCAGGTCAGCGCCTGCTGTGGCAGCAGCGAGCGCATGTTCAATCGTGCGGAGACCACAAATCTTGATGATGGTCATTGGATCAGCCATCAGCACCGGGATGTCAGCTTTGGGCAATCAATGTTCGGGCCCAAATCCGACACCCGCAAACTGCGACTATTCTCCTTCCCCTTCTCCATCTGCATCTCCATCTCCATTCTGCTTGAGCTTATAGTAGACCCGCTTCCCGCGTCCACTCCGCTCAAGCAAGCCCTTGTTGATTGCCTGCTTGACCATCGTGCGCAGTTGTTCGTTGGTGCGGGCCAGCGCCTCTTGCTTGCGCAGCTCCCGGAGCGAGTCAAAGATCTGGGCAAAGGAGACCGGTTTCGTAAAGTCGGCCATCATTGTGCTAAAGGCGTGCCACTCCTCATCACTAAAATGAATCTGTGGCTCATTTGCCTCTTCATCTTCCTCGGTTGTTTCCGCCCCGGTTGTTTCTGCGGCCTCGGCGGCGGGTGCGGGTTCGGCCGGTTGATCCGGTGCTATGTAGCCAGTTTCGGGCGCTTGCTCGGCTGCCGGTGACTGCTCCTCGCCTACACCTTCGCCTGCGTCGGCATGCTCTGGCTGCTCCGGCGGCTGTTCAGGTGCCGGCTGCTCCGTAGCGGGTGGCTCCCCGCCATCTTCCTGGGGAGGCGCAGCTTCGGGCATGGCAATGGCGGCAGCCGCGTCGGTTTCAGCCGGTGACGCTTCCGTGCCTTCCGAGGCATGCTCCAGATGTTCCGGGGTGTACTCTTCGCCCGTCTCTTCAGGTGCAAACTGGCCATGTTCAGATGTCGGCTGCTCCCCGGCGTACGCTTCCGGGGCATGCTCTTCGCCCGGCTCTTCGGGCGCAAACCCGGCATGTTCAGGTGCCGGCTGTTCTGCAGTGGGTGGCTCCCCGGCGTATTCCTGCGGGGGTGCAGCTTCAGGCATGGCCGCGACGGCGGCAACCTCGTCAGTTTCGGCAGGCGTCGCTTCCCCACCTTCCGGGGCATGCTCGAAATGTTCTGGGGGCGGCTCCGCGGCAGGCGGCTCCTCAGTGTATGCTTCCGGGGCATGCTCGAGATGCTCGGGCGGCGGCTCCTCGGCAGGTGGCTCCTCAGTGTACGCTTCTGGAGGCGCGGCTTCCGGGACATGCTCCGCCTGCTCGGGGGCAAACTCGATAGCGAGTTGCTCCTCGGTGGGCGGTTCCCCGATGTACTCCTGTGGTGGTGCGGCTTCCGGAGCATGCTCTGCCTGCTCGGGGGCATGCTCAACGACCGACTCTTCCGCAACTGGTGGTTCTCCGGCATACTCTTCCGGTGGTGCGGCTTCGGGCATGGCGGCAATGGCGGCAGCCTCGTCAGTTTCGGCGGGTGCTGCTTCACCGCCCTCCGGGGCATGCTCATGCTCTTCATGTTCCGGGGCAAACGCGCCGGTCGGTTGCTCCTCAGTATACGGTTGCCAGGGTGTCTCCTCGGTTTCGGTCTCCTCGGTCGTCACCTCAAGCGGCAGTTCACTGAAGAAGGCCTCCATCTGATGCTCAGAACCGGCCAGCGTTAATGCTTCACTGACATTGAACAGTGAACGCAGGTCGATGTCTTGCAGCAAGGCCCAGATAGCCTCGTCCGACAGCGCCTCAGCCGGCACAATGGTGACTGGTTCTTCGGTTTCCTCGACAACCTCGGCTTCGGCGGCCTGGGCTTCCGCTTGTTCACGGGCAGCGGCTTCGGCGGCCTGGGCTTCCGCTTGCTCGCGGGCCGCAGCTTCGGCAGCCTGGGCTTCTGCTTGCTCGCGGGCCGCAGCTTCGGCAGCCTGGGCTTCTGCCTGGGCTGCTTTACGCTGACTGCGGGAGCGGCGGCGGCGGCGGCCGGTAGAGGCCGGTGGTGGTGGCGGTGACACTTCGTCCGCAGTATCTTTTGCCTGCGTTGACGATTTTGCGCGACTCGCCTGTCCATTGCCGGTATCGACGGCAGATGTCTCGTCGAACGTTTCGGTTGCCGGCTCCTCTTTGAGATCGGCGGCAAACTGAGAGAGTTTGTGCGGATCTTCCCCCGGTAAAAAGACCTCGTTGACCGTGCCGCTGGTGAAAATAATCACCTTGCCGCGCCGTTCGGCATCCATCACAAAGTCTTTGAACTTGGCAAACGGGCGACCATTGAGATCGCGATAGCGGCTCTCCTTAAAGTCACCGCCCATCAACTCTTTCATCACCAGTTTGAGCGAGCCCAGTGTCGAAACATAGCCACGCTTGCGCACCAGATGAACCGCATCAACGAGCGTATCATAGACATCCGGTTCGGCGCTGGGAGCCGGTTCAGGGGCTCTGGTCGGTTCTGACTGAAGTTGTTCACCGATGGAACGCGCCTGTTCGGGGGCACGAGAACGTTGCCGGCCATTGGTCTGTGGGGGCACCGCCTTCCCGACCAGTTGCTCGTAGAAGATAAACTCATCGGCACTCTGCGCCAGATGGGCCGAGGCGGCCCCGCCAATGCCGATAATAATCACCTCTTTGCCCTGCTGCCTGATGCTATTGACCAGGGGGATAAAATCCCGATCTCCCGTTGCCAGGACAAACTTCTCGATATTTTGATTCGTAAACAACGTTTTCATGGCATCGATACACAGGTTCATATCCACACTATTTTTAATAGCGCGACCTGTGCGTCCCATCTCTTTATCGTAATAGTATGTTGGGACATACATCGGCTCGATGCCGTTAGCGTAGAGTGCGCTGGTAACGCGCGGGTAGCGGTACCAGTCCGCGTAGGCGCGCGCAATGACCACGCGGCCTAGATCATCACAACGGTCCATAATCGATTCGAAGTTCGGATTGGCATCAAGTTTGTCTCGTACACTCACATAGACATTCTCGAAGTCGATGAAGACCGCTACATCGGGACGCTTGTTTTCATAAACCATTGCCTGTAAGTACTACTCCTTTTACGAAAGTGTCTTGTACGTGTGTTCAGGACGAAATACTTCAGTGCCAGGCGTGGCACATCGGGCCAATGTACGCTTTCTGCCTGAAGAAGGGGCAGCCGGTGGTCGGACCGGACTGAGCTTATGCAGGACACATATGAAAAACGTACATTATTATGCACATGGCACTGGAAAAATCCGTCGTGACACACAGGATCGTCTGTTAACGTTTGAAACCAACGCTTTGAGGTTGTGCATGTCTCGTGCGAGCCCACCTGCACATCTAGACCGGTCTGGTATCGGCGCTCCGGCTCAGTGATGTCAGCGCCGGTCTATCCATTGAGTGTGGCGTATGCAAACCAGCCGATATTATGTCAGGAGTAGGCGGGGTGAGCAGAACGACATACGTTTGCTCAAAGGTACTATCATCCTTCTGTAATCCCTCACGGTACCGCCAGGAACCCCATCGCGTCATTATCGCCGGGGTTGCCTATTGCGACAATTCCTACTATAGCACTGCCGCGCTGTTCATGCAAACATTCCGGCCGATATCTAGCGGCAATAGTCCAGCATTAGCAGGAGTTGCACCGTGGTGCGTGTGGGTGAGTTCTGCGCCGCCGGTAGGGCGAGACATAACTTTTGTAGTACACACCTTACGCGGTGGGCGATCAAACCGGACGTTTCACCTGATGGAAGCCCGATTCGCCTGCGGCAGCATGGTACGCTTTTACCTTTTTCACAAAAAAATTCACAGTGTGAATTTTTTTGTGAAAAAGATTGGGAATCTTCCACCCTGCCAGAGGCGATACCCCCCGCCAAACGTGGGATCGTCTTATACCTGATCAGCATTGACCGTTTCGCGTTTTTCGCTCATTTCGCGGCTTTCGTGGTCCAAACACCCAACGCGTAACACCTGTTTATTAGAGACGGGTGATTGCGCCATACGCCCAGAGCCGCGCCCGCAGTTCATCCCGTCCGATGCGCTGGCGGCGGTAGGCATACCAGGCGCACAGGGTAGCGCGCAGCATGCCCAGGCGAGTGATCCAGCGATGCAGCCGCAGGAAGCCCGGTCCATAGTGCTGTTCAAAGAAACGGATGCGGCTGCGGTGCAACTCCACCAGCATCTGCCGGCGGAATTGCTGCGTGGCGGCACCGCCAACATGCACAACCTGGGCGTGGGGGTGCTGCCAGATGGCCCAACCGGCTCGCTGGATACGCCGGCACCATTCGATCTCCTCGCTGTACATAAAATAGTTTTCATCCAGGAGGCCGACCTGGGCAATGGTGCTGCCGCGCACCAGCATGCACGCTCCCAGCGGATGATCGATCGGGAAGGGTTCTGTGCCGTTCTGCTCCTGAGGATAGCGCCCATGCCACCAGGAGTTGTAGAGCCGTCCCGGCAGCACTTCCCCGGGCGGAAAGACATCGAGCAGGCTCATCGTCAGGGTAGGGAAGCGGAAGGCGGCCGTCTGGGTTGTCCCATCCGGGTTGAGCAGGCGCGGGCTGACAAGACCCACCCGGGGATGCGCCTGGAGAAAGGCGGTCAGCGTTTCCAACGCGCCGGGTAGCACGACAGTATCGGGATTGAGCAGCAGCACAAACTCGGGTGGTGTGACGTTCGCTGTGCCGGATGACGGCGGGGCAAAGCCCAGCATGCGCAGGCCAAGATTGTTGGCGGCGGCAAAGCCCCGGTTCTCTTTCAGGGCACAGACTTCAACCTGCGGGAAGTCTGTCCGCACCACGGAAACGCTATCGTCGCGCGAGGCATTATCGATGACCAGGATGCGCCGGGGCAGCGTAACAGGTTGCAGCGACCGGAGGCAGTCGCGCAGCAACTCCCGGGTGTTGTAGGATACGATAACAATACCGATCATCGGGTTTGGCTGGTCCATAGCGTTGCGGATTGTAGCGCGAAAGGGGATGCGATGCAAACGCAAACGTGGGAAACTCTTCCATGACACGCGTTACATAGTGGAAGCTTGGACCACGAACAACACGACATGAGCGAAAACCACGAAGCTGCCAGTGTTGCCGCAGGCGATTCGGACGTGCATCTTGTCAAACGTGCAGGTTGAACGCCCACTGCGTAACGCGTGCTACAGTACACGCATTACGCGGTCATTGACCCGGAAGGTATGTCAGCCTCCGGCCAGGCGGAAGAGACCAGATCTTTTTCACAAAAAAATTCACAACGTGAATTTTTTTGTGAAAAAGAAAGAATAAGTACCATGCTGCCGCAGACGAATTCCGCTTTTGGATCGGACACCAGGCTGAAACAGGCAGCACCGCGTAACGCGTGTCACATTGTTAATCCGAACAGAAATTCTAACACGCTTCTAATTTACATAATGTTGTGGCTGTGGTAAACTAAGCGTGAACCTCAACCACCCACCCGGACTTCTGCGAACGGACTCTCTGGCGTGACCCGTGTGCCTCCGGCAACGAAAGGAGGCTCACGATGGCTGTTGTTTCTCGACCGCTCGAGCGCGGGCGCTCCACCCAGGCGCGGCGCACGGTTCGATTCACGTCACTGCTGACGCTGGTGACCTATCTGCTGGCATTTCTGGCTATCGTGGTTGTACTGCAGCAGGCGATGGTCTGGGGCCAGCGACGACTTGATGATCTGCGCTATGGCTTCCCCCGCAGTGCGCATACCAACGGCATTATTCGCCCCGAAGATGCCATGGGGACGCCGACGCAGATTATCACGCTGAATATTGACGGACAGGTCAGCACCCTGGTGCTTCCCGGCGGCGATGCGGCCGGTGTCCAGGTGCTGGAAGGCCCATACCTGGTTGGGCGCGATGGTCCCTACGCGGTGCCGCATCCCACCCTCCAGGATATCAATGACGATGGACAGGTAGATCTACTTGTGATGATACGTGGCGAGGCGATTGTGTATATTAATGAACAGGGAACATTACGGATTATTACTCCGGAGGAACGGGCGGCGTTGATGGGAGCGGCGCAGGGTGAGCCAGTTGGGGGTGAGTGAGGAACCGGCCAGCGGCGCAGGTGTAACCGAATCTGGTTACACCTGCGCCGCTGGCCGGTTTTTCTTTGCGTTTTCACGCCGGTTTATTTGGGCTGTTCGGCCCAGGTGGGAATGACGCAAATAAAGCTCAGGGACTGATCGCCCAGCGCCTCAAACTGATGCACCTCGTTCGGCTCAACATGCACCGCGTCACCCACGGTAATCTCCGTCCACTGATCGCCCAGCAGCACGCGCCCGCGACCATGCATCACCACAACGCCATGCTGATGCAGATGCTGATCCAGCGCCGAGTGGCCGCCCGCCGGAATGGTGAAGTAGCGGATAATAAAATCGTTCGCGCCCTCGTCCGGCCCCACCAGCACGCGCTTCACCGCGCCCGGCGTGGCTCCACCCTGGGCACCGCTCTTGTACTCAATGGCGGGAACCGTCTCATAGTTCCATGCTGCTGCGTCCGCTGAGGCTACCTGCCGATGAACTGTCCCCATACTGTCACCTCCTATGATGAATTTTTCGTAACCATACCAGCGCAAACGTACCATCTGGAATTCATCCCGTTGCGCCATGATAGACCGAATATCTAACATGAGTTCATCTAATAGGCTATGTTGATGAATTATGAACAGTCAACCCAGATACATGCTGACCAGGAGTCCTGGCTGATGAACTTTGAGAAAAAAGTTCGGATATGTCATACGGGAGTCCCGGCTTTAGCCGGTTGGATGCCTGCCGGGGCCGCGGCCTACTAGCATTACGCTGTTCGCCAGTGTGCTACCCGTTCCGGTCAACGTTCACTGCCGGTTCGGCTTCGGTTGAGTGTAAGCCCGATTCGGCTGAAGCCGGGACTCCTGATCATCGCTAATCCGGATGAAAAAGTCAAACTTCATTAGCCGGTGCCTGCCTGCCGGAACAGCGGCATCCTGCCGGGAACACTCGATCCGGCTGAAGCCGGGACTCCTGATCATCGCTAATCTGGATGAAAAAGTCAAACTTCATCAACTAGAACCCGGAACGAGTAGTCCGCGCCTGAAGATTGCACATGTTTGTACAATCTGTGTATCCAGCCTATGTTCACGCAACAGTCATTGTAGCACAGTTGACGAATGGAATATTGTCAGGCATGATATGGACGCTGCATCGGCAGCACAACAAACAGCTTTTAAGCCTGGAGTAAGCACCCATGTCCAATCCGAAGAACAATTACCGCACCCCAATGCAGTCGCTTCGCCTCTTCTTCACCGGCATCGCCATGGGCACCGCCGACGTTATCCCCGGTGTCTCTGGTGGTACTATGGCGTTTATCCTGGGAATTTATGAAGATCTGCTGAATGCGATCAAGTCATTCAACCTGGATGCCGCCCGCCTGGCGCTGCAGTTCAAGTTCCGCGCCATCCTGGAGCAGATACCCTGGCGCTTTCTCGTGATCCTGCTCTCCGGCATCGGGCTGGCGTTTTTCTCGCTGGCGCATGTGGTGGGCTGGATGCTGGAAAATTATCCTGAGTTTCTCTTTTCCTTCTTCTTTGGGCTGATCCTGGCGTCAATTCTGGCCGTGGGCGCGATGGTTCGCTGGTCGCCCCGCGCGGTGATTGCCTTTATTATCGGAACGCTCGTGGCCTACCTGATCGTCGGGCTGGTTCCGCTCGATATCAGCCATGATCCGCTGACGCTCTTCCTCAGCGGTGCGGTGGCGATTATGGCAATGATTCTGCCGGGAATCTCCGGTTCGTTTATTCTGCTGATCCTTGGTCAGTATGATTTTGTAATCGAAGCCGTGCGCTCGTTTGATATTGTGTCGATCATGTTTGTCGGTACCGGCTGTGTGGTGGGCATTATCGGCTTCGCGCGGGTGTTAAGCTGGCTGCTGCGGCACTACCACCAGGCTACTATCGCCGTGCTGGTCGGGTTTATGCTTGGCTCACTGCGCGAGATCTGGCCCTGGAAGGAAGTGATTGCGACCCGGATTGATCACCATGGCGAAACGGTCCCGCTGCTCGAGCGGAATATTCTGCCCAACTTTGCCTCGCAAGAGTTTGTGATTGCGTTGATGCTCTGCATTCTGGGCTTCCTGATCGTCACAATCCTGGATCATCTGCAGTCGCGGTCAAACCCGGTCTTCCGTGCCTTTGGGCAGGGCCGCCGCCAACCCGACGCCGCCCCCGCCGATTAATGAGCACATAGAAAGAACAGACAAACAAAGAACAGAGAACAAACAGTTAATGTGTGCGGCTAGAGGTCATATCTAATTTGTTCTTTGTTCTTTGTTCTTTGTTCTTTGTTCTTTGTTCTTTGTTCTTTCCTACTCAGTTCTTCGCCTTGTGCAGCCGCGCCAACACCAGATCCTGCACTGCGGCATACACCGCTTCCTGCTCACCGGAGGTGAGGCCCAGCAGGGCACATACAATCGCATCCAGTGCGTGCCGATCCGGCTGCTGGATCTCCTCCAGGATCGGACGGGTCTTCCGCGCTGCCAGTTGCTGGAGGGCGGCGGTAAGTTCGGCTGCACGATCCAATGCCAGCATCGGATCGACTAGCGGTAGTTTGAGGATTTCCGGGCCGTAGGTCGTCAGTAGCCCATCGCCCAGGTTCGCCCGGCCGTACACCTCGCTCATCAGCACGAACAGTGTGCTATTGAGCAGCGCCCCGCCAACATCAACCAGCCGCCGATCATGAAATCGCCCCACAAAGACGGTATCGCCCACGGCAATATCAACCGCGCGGAGCAGCGGCGTCCAGTGGTGCTGCTCCCGAAAGCGTAGGGCAATAAAATCAGCGGGTGGCTGTGTGCCGAGTGCATACCAGCGTGCTCGCACGCGGCAGCTTGGTCGCTCGTGAAAGCGCATGCGCTCGCCCCACGCGATGTAATCCAGCACCCGCGTTCCGGTCAGGTCGGCCCAGTCTACGTTGCAGACCAGCAGGTGACAGGTTAATCCCTCCGGTTCCACCAGGATTGACCGGCACTCGCGTGGTCGGCGCAGCAGCGGCTTCAGGTAGTCCGGCTCGATCCCCCAGGCGGCGCTGGTCGCCCGGCTCAGATGAAAAAAGGGGTTAGCGCCGGTTTTGATGCCAAAGCGCAGGTCGGCAATCGCCTGGAGCGGCACCAGGCGCGCCCGACATTTTTCCATAATCTGTCGGTAGATATCCGGCGAACGCAGGTAGCGCCCGCCCCAGTTGCCGCTGCCGCCCCCCACCTGAGCGAGATCGGCATAGGCGACGGTCGTAACGGTTGTCCGCGTGGTTGCGTCACCCGTATCGGTTTGCGCCGGGGTACGCCAGTCGTTGACCTGAGCGAAGCCGGTGCGGAAGAGTACAAAGGTGGCGGTCTGCCGGGGCGACCGGGAGCCGGCACCAGTCTGGAGCAGAGTGATAGCCGTGTTGACTGCGGCGGCAGGGGCAAAGGAACGTTCTGCGCGCGTATCGAAAATCGTACAATGGGTCGTCCGCTCAAGGATCGCGCGCTGGATAACTGCGCCATAGGCGACATCGAGCCAGGCATTCGAGCAGATGTAGCAGAGCGTTCCGCCATGTTGCCGCGCCAGCATTAAGCCGCGCAAGAAGAAGAAGACATAGAGATCAGCCGTTCCCCGGATCTTATAGCCGGTCATGGCCTGGTAGAGCCGCTGCAGATCGCGCTTGCGCGTGGGCAGCCCCGCTGTGGTATAGGCCGGGTCGATCAACTCTTGCCGCAGGTAGGGCGGGTTGCCGATGACGATATCATACCCTGGCGACGCCCGCTGGAAGAACGCAGCCGCATCTACCGGCCAGTGAATGTAGCGATCATCGTCCGGTTCTGATGTTCCCGCGCCCCCCAGGTGTTGTAAGATCTGCGTGCGCAGATCTGTCAGTTCAGCATTCAGGCTGCAATAAACGTGCGGATCGTAGGCGGTGAAGGAGCGCCGTTTCAGGTCAATCAAGCGGCGCAGCATACCAGCGGTATCGGGTGCGGCTACTGCCTGTCCGCTGTGCAGATCCAGCCGTTGCAGTGTGCCGCGCGCATCAACGCTTACTGGGCTGCCGAGCGCCTCGCCTGCCGGCAGATTGCCGGCAAGATTGGGCAGTGGTCGGGGATGCTCACACACGGCCAGCAGCTCCAGCCGGCAGCGCAGGCGGGCCAGCTCAATCGCCGTCGGATCGATATCGCTGCCGTAGATGCTCTGCCCCAGAATATGCGTTACGAGGTCAAAACCGGCCTGGGGATCGGTTAGCCCGGCCACAGCGATTGCCTCCCGGAATGGGGGATAGTCGGCCAGGAACTGCCCCAGTCGGCGCATACTGTGTGCGAGATGCCGCAGCATTGCCACCAGGAAGATCCCGGAGCCGGCGGCCGGGTCACAGACGGTTATGTCGTGGAGCGCCGTGTAGAGCTGCAACGCCTGGGCCGCCGGCGGCGGGGGCATGCCCGGCTCGGCATACACCAGGGCGGTGATGGACGCTGGCGCAATCTCGGGGCAGCGTTGCTCCAGGTAGGCGCGGAGGCTCTCGCGGCACATCAGGTTGACCTCGGCAGGATGTGTGTAGTAGGCTCCCTGGCCATGCCGGTCGACAATCAGTTGTTCACAGGCGTAGGCCAGCATATCCGGGAAGGATTGCCCCGGAGAAGACCGATCAGGCTGGCCGGGTGGGGCGAGGGTAAAATCATATCGGTTGAGCAGATGCTCAAACAGTAGTGACAGGCTGTCGGCGGCCAGCGTAACCTGATGAATATTCCATTCAGCGGAAATCACCCGGAATTCGGCGCTGAGTAGCCATCCGGTCTGGTTACCGTTGTTGCCCGGCGTGCCCCACAGCAGCGGCACAAGCTGTTCCTGCCAGTAGTTCCGGGGCGATGGTTGGAACCGCGCATACAGGTAATCGCGGTCATTGTCAAGCCAGCCGCGCTGTTCGACACACTTGAGAAAGAAGAGCCGGTTGAGCAGCCACCCGGCGAAAGCGCGCCGCTGATCGCGGGGTAGGCCGCCGACCCCCGCCTGCAGCCCGTCGGTGACGAGACTGAGGGCGGTACACAGTGTAGAAACGGCGCTAACCGGGTGCGACTTCGGCATAGATGAACCAGTGGTACTTTTCTTACCTGCCGGAGGCTCAACTCATCCGGTCACAGGGGCCGGCTGAATCCGTATGCTTGATCGTTTGTTCTGGCTTTCTATAGAATGTTCTCACTATACTCTGTTCCCGCCGGCTGTCAAGACGCGCCTGAAGCAGCAGTGTACATAAGAAATACTTAAGCAATGAGAAGATTGGTTGCTCAAAGTACAAAGTACGCTTATACTGAAACATACTTTTAAGCTATTTCGCTGATGCTGTTTATTTATAAACCCCGGCAGTGTGCGGCAGCCAGGTTGCCGCACTATCGGCGTGCGTTCCGGCGATGAGGTGGGGCCGGTAGCATGCACATTGCCGGTCTATCGAGTATCATACCTGTGTACCATATTACCCGATATTGTTGTAATAGTTGCGAAAGGATACGTCTGGCATGCAGCGCTCACTTATAACCAGCGCCTTACGTATCAGCCTGGTATATGCGGTTATCACCAGCCTCTGGATAGTCATCAGTGACTGGGTGCTCGGCATACTGATTGCCGACCCCGCACAGATGGCGTGGCTGCAGACCGTCAAGGGGCTGGGATTTATCTTTGTTTGCACACTGGTGTTGTATCTGTTTTTGCACCATGCACTGCGGGCACGGGAACAGGCAGAAGCCCGTCATCACACCAGCGAAACCTGGTTGTCAACCATTCTCAGTATCACGGCTGATGCTATTATTACCGTCGATGAGACGCAGCAGATCACGCTTTTTAATCAGAGCGCGGAACGCATCTTTGGCTACCGCCCGGAGGATATTCGCGGCCGGTCGATTGACCTGTTGCTGGCTCCCGCTACCGCTTCAGCCTATCATCAGCATGTAGATGGCCTGATGCGCGTAGTTGATCAGGACCAGCATATGGATACTCACCTGCATATTCTGGCACAGCGCAGTGATGGCACAATTTTTCCGGCGGAAGTCTCGGTTGCTCCACTACGCGCGTACAAACAGACGCCACTGGTGATTATTTTGCGCGATATCAGTGAGCACGAGCAAACCGCTGCGGAACTGCATAAAGCGAACCGCAATCTGCGCACGCTGATTGAGATTAACCAGGCATTGGCACATGCTACCCAGGAGACGGAACTGCTGCGGGATACCTGCCGTATTCTGGTTGACTTTGGTGAGTACCGGCTGGCGTGGGTCGGATTTGTTGAACAGGATAACCTGCAGTATATCTGCCATCTGGCGCAGGCGAGTAGTGCCGACCATACCGATATTTCCACTGAGTTGATCCAGGAGCCGGTTGTGCCGGGGAGTGAGGCGATTAACAGCGCGCTACGCACCGGAACACCCACCGTGATCCAGCATATGCTAACCGACCCGACCACCAGCCGGTGGCACGCGGAAGCCGCCCGGCATGGATTTGCCTCGGCCATTGTCTTGCCCCTGAACGATGATACGCAGCCGTTTGGCGTGCTGGTGATCTATGCCGCTGACCCGGATAGTTTTGAACCGGCAGAGGTCAAACTGCTGACGGAACTGGCAAATGACCTGGCCTTTGGTATCCGCGCGCTACGAGCACGGGCGCAGCATGAACGGGCCGAGCGGGCGCTGCTCGAGCGGGAAGTGCGCCTGCGAACGCTCTTTGATGAGACGTTGAACCCGATTATGGTAGTCAACGAAGCCGGGCAGTATCTGGATGCGAACGAGGCAGCACTGGCCTTTCTCGAATGTGATCGCGCAGAACTGCTGCGCAAAGATATCTGGGATTTTGCCGTACCTGACACGCTGGAGCAGCAGCAGCAGGAGCATACGCCGTTTGTGCGGCGACGGACAATCGAGACTACCTATACCATTCACGGGCGCATAAAGACGCTGCTGCTCAACATTGTACCGGTCAGCGTTGCCGGTCAGACCGTTCTCTATGGTATTGGGCAGGATATTACCGACCGAAAAAAGACAGAAGAAAAACTAAAGAAAGAGCGCGACTTCATCTCGGCAGTTGTTGATACGTCCGGGGTACTGGTTCTGGTGCTGAATACGCAGGGGCAGATTGTGCGCTTTAATCCGGCGTGCGAGCATGTTACCGGCTACACCTTTGCCGAGGTGCGGGATCAGCCATTCTGGGATATCTTTATCGCTCCGGAAGAGGTCGCGTCGGTCAAAGCGATGTTTGCCGGCATGCAAAAGGGCGAGGCTCCTACCGAGTATGAGAGTTCCTGGAAAACCCGGGACGGCGAACAACGCATAATCGCCTGGTCAAACGCTTGTCTCCGTGATGGTGTGGGTACAATCGAATATATTGTCAGCACCGGCATTGATATTACGGTGCGTCAGTGGTGGGAGCAGGAACTGCGGCAGCGCAACTGGGAGTTGACCACGCTCAATACGGTAACGGCCGCCGTTAGCGGTTCGCTTGAAATCACTGAGGTGTTTGGTATCCTGAGTACCCTGCTGGCCGGGCAGTTGAATGTTGCCGGCGGCGCGCTGTTCTACTATGATCCGGGTGAAGACCAACTCTCATTGGAGGCGAGTTGGGAACTGCCGCAGCGCGCCGTCGATGCCTTCAAGACGCTGCCCGCTCACTCATCCTACAACGAACGGGTGGTTCGGCGCAAAGAGATCAGCATCCAGCCGGATTTCCGCGAGGTTGATCTCTTTCTGGCCGTAGGCCTGGATGCTGACCGGCCCCGCTGGCAAAGTTACATGGGTATTCCGTTGGTGGCGCGCGGGGAAATCCAGGGTGTTGTCGATCTCTTCAGCCATGCGCCAACCCTGTTTCGGGAAGATCAGACTGACTTCTTCACGGTCCTGGGGCAGCAGGTGGGGGTTGCCATTCAGAATGCCCGGCTGTTTGCCCAGGTCCGCACCGGGCGCGCCCGGCTGCAGATGCTCTCCCAGCGCCTGCTCGATACGCAGGAGATAGAGCGCCGCAATATTGCCCGCGAGCTGCACGACGAGATCGGCCAGGCGCTGACGGCCATGAAAATTAACCTGCATGCGGTGCAGCGCCTGGCTGATGCCGCCACACTCGAGCCCTACCTGGAAGAAAATATCAGCATTGTTGATCGTACGCTCCAGCAGGTACGCAACCTCTCCCTGGATCTGCGCCCTTCGATGCTGGACGATCTGGGACTGGTGTCGGCTCTCCGCTGGTATGTTGATCGGCAGGCACGGCTGGCCGGGTTTGAGGCCCGCTTTACCGCCAATCTGGGTGATGCGCGCCTGCCACCCGACCTGGAAACGGTCTGCTTCCGCGTTACGCAGGAAGCGCTTACCAATGTTGTCCGCCACGCCCATGCCGGCAAGGTGAATGTCTCATTGCGGCAGCGCGATGATACGCTGTTCCTGATTATCCGTGACGATGGCGTGGGGTTTGATGTGCGCCAGAAGCAAGCCCGTGCCATGCAGGGGGCCAGTTCGGGCTTGCTGGGGATGCAGGAGCGGGTGCTCTTCGCTGGTGGGCATATGGAAATCACCTCGCGTCCACAGCGTGGTACCGAGATCTGGGTACGCTTTCCACTAGCGACATGGATACCTTCGGTCGATCTGGATGAGAGGAGTTCGGCACGATGACGACCATTCGGATAATCTTAGCGGATGATCATACCCTCGTGCGCGCGGGGTTTCGCGCGTTGTTCCAGAGTATTGAGGGCATTGAGGTCGTTGCCGAAGCAAGCGATGGACGTGAAGCCCTGCGACTGATCGGCGTTCACCAACCCGATATTATCTTGATGGACATTGCGATGGCCGGGCTGAATGGCCTGGAGGCTGCGGCCCGAGTGGTGCAGGAGTTTCCCCATGTGCGGGTCGTGATGCTGTCGATGCATGCAAACGAGGAGTATGTACTCCAGGCGTTGCGTGCCGGGGCAATGGGCTATCTGCTCAAGGATGCCAGCGTTACGGAACTGGAACTGGCGATCAAGGCGGTTGTGCGGAACGAGACCTACCTCAGCCCGGCAGTCTCGAAGCATGTGGTTGAGTATGTGCAGCGCATCGGTGGTGAACCTAGCTCCCTGGAACGTCTGACTGCCCGCCAGCGCGAGATTTTGCAGTTAATCGCCGAGGGTCGCACAACGCAGGAGATTGCCGGAACTCTGAATATTAGTGTCAAGACAGTTGAGAGCCACCGCGCCCAGTTGATGGAGCGGCTCGACATTCACGATGTGGCCGGGTTAGTGCGCTATGCCATTCGCATGGGTGTGGTGACACCAAACGACTGATACAACGATTGACCGGATGGCCGCCAACCGGTCGGGTAGCGCCGCCGAACACGCTGGTTCATCTTTTTAGTGTAACGGTTCATCCTTTTGTTGTAGGGCGTTCAGGGGCGCTCCCCAGGGGCTTCCAGGATTCCCCCGGTAGCTACCGTCCGGCGGTTATGCTATGCTCTACACAGGTCTGGTGAATTGCGCTTCTCAGCGACCTGCAGTGTTGTTGCTACGACAATGCACCCGAGAAGAGCGAGCAGAAGGAGTTGAGCGATGACCACGTCGGAGCGTTACCAGAAGGCCCGCTACATTCAGGATATGCTGGCGCAGGAGTCCACCTATGGCTTTGGCCTGAACATGCAGCTTATCCTTGCCGAAATATCCGACGAAGATCTGGAAGTTATCGAGCGCGTTGCCCAGCGCTGCCAGGTATCCCGCCAAACGAGTTTCTATCAGAGCAACTCCCGGCTGGTGCATTCGGGCATTGATTGATCTATTGATCTTATTGACACGACTTACGCGATGTGTGTTCAAACTGGTCGTTTCACCCGATGAAACCCCGATTCGCCTGCGGCAGCATGGTACATTTTGATCTTTTTTCACAAAAAATTTACACTTTGTGCAAATTTTTTGTGAAAAAAGCTGGTTTCTTCCGCCCTGCCGGAGACGAATCGGGCCGGTTGTCCCGGCAGACGCCTGGTTTGGAACCGACCGCGTAACTCCTGTTATTGATTGATCTAATGTTCGTAGCGAATGACGCCCCCAATGACAATGGTTGGGGGCATTTTGCTACCACTCCTCACCTTCACCGGATAAGCAGGGGCAGCCAGACAAACTGCTCCGCCCGCTGGATATTAGTCCGCGACTGCCAGCCATAGTTTGTCACCGATGATGTCACCTGGTACTGCCCGGTAAACTCCGCTGTCTCCAGATCCACCGTGACCGTGTGCGACCAGTCCTCCCCCGCTGCCAGGATCACCTCCGTGCCGTCAATCGTGGTCGTCAGGGTGCCGCCGGCGCTGACCGCCTGCAGTGCCACCGGAGCGGCGCGCAGGTCTACCCCAAAATCGTCTGGTTCGCCCGTGGCAATATGCAGTGTGGTGGTGTAGGAGAGACTGTTCACTGGCTCCAGACCGCTGGCCGCCCCACATCCGGCAGCGCCGGCGCGGTTGGTACCATTGCCGGCCAACCCCCAATCGGAGGCCGCAAGTTGGGGCAACTCCGTATCGGCAAAGGGGGTAAGCCGGCCCTGTGCTGCATCAAAATGATACCCTGGAAAGTCGATGCAGAGCATGGGAAGCTGACCAGTGCCCGTGATCGCCACCCAGAACTCAACAAAGAGATACTGGCCTGTGAGTGCCTGCGTGACGGGCGGGCTTGCCGTGGTTGCCGGTGCGGGGGTATGCAACTGCCGCGCATGGCCCGGCGCACTCACTGCCAGCGTCAGCAGGATAACGAGCGTGCGAAGAATAACTCTCATTGTCACTCTCTCCCAAAGAAACTCGCCTGTTGCTGAATAGAGTATACTATGAATATATGAGCTTTTGAACATATCTTCAATTGTTAGAATGTTTTACTTTTTTTTAAGATTTACTCATGGAAGTATCCAACACACCAGTGCGCATATTACTCCCGACATTCGGCTTCACTGTGGAGTGCAATCACCGACACATTATCGGTGCCACCCGCAGCGTTAGCTGCCGCGACCAGGGAGTCGACTGCCTGTGCCGGGTTGTGCTGCGCCTGCAGCAGCAACTCCAGGATGGCGGTATCTTCAAGCATACTCCAGAGGCCGTCACTACAGAGCAGCAGCCAGTCTCCCGGCAGCAGCAGCACTTCCTGAAAGGAGGGCTGCACCGGATCGGGTTGGCCCACAACGCGGGTGACGATATAGCTATGGGGGTGGGTCGCCATCGCATCTATGGACAGGACGCCGGCAGCAACCATCCGCGCCACCAGCGTATCATCCTCCGTCAGGCGCAGCAACCTATGGTCACGGGCCAGATATGCACGCGTATCGCCTGCGTGACAGATATAGGCATACGGGGGACGAACCAGGGCGGCAATCAGCGTGGTTGCCATATGGTGATGCTGCTGTGCTATCTGTGCCACACTCTGGAGCCGCGCATTGGCCGTCTCAATCGCATCCGTCATAATAGTTCGGATCGTTGTAACGGTCGGCGGCCAGCGGCTAACCTGCACTGCCTCGACCATGATCTGGCCGACGGTAACGGCTGCCAGACGACTGGCCAACTCACCCGCCTCGCGGCCTCCCAGACCGTCGGCAACAATATATGCGCCTGCCTCGGAATTGACCCACAGGTAATCTTCATTGTGTGGTCGAATGCGCCCGGTGTCAGTTTTGCCGGCAGTAGTGATGATCATCTCTGGTCTACTCCTGTTAGAACCGTTGTATATTTATACAATATGCTTCTTATCAACATATACATAATTGGTTCAGCCAGCGTTACAGTTTCTTTATTTCGCATATTTTTCATTAATTACCGTTACTTTCGAGATGTTAGAACGGTAAATTTCATGAACCCTTTTTATTGAAACCTCTGGTGGTTGTAGATGACGTGTAATCAGGGAGACAAAGGCCTTCCATTTTAACGATATTTCTACAATTTAGCGCTATGCCTCCCAGATGGTGATTGCACCAGACGATAATGTGCCGAATAACATGGCGGTAAAGGAATCATCGTCTCGCCTATATAGGGCATAGTATACAGGCAATTTCTGAGAATATGTGCAATTTTTCAACAATATGTGCAATTTTTCAGAAATCGAAAGCTTTTAGAAAGGAGTCATGAAACTTTAACATGTCTGACTACAGCAAAGCAGCAGGGAACATGATCCGGCAACTACGCCGACAGCGCAACCTCACTCTGGCCCGTGCCGCCGCCATCATGCGCACTTCTGCACCAGTACTCTCACGCAAAGAGCGCGGCCAGGATAACATCGAGCGCACGGATATCCGGCGGACAATTGAAGCCTTTCAGCTTACTCCCTGGGAGGCTTACGAACTCTGGCTGGCAGCCGGGTTTATTCCCGAGCCGACCCTGGAGCCACCGCGTACTTGCGATCTGCGCGAACTGGCCAAGGCATTCCTGCCGCACCTGCCCTGTCCAGCATTTATCATTGATGAAATCTGGTATGTGTGGGCCTGGAACCAGGGTATTGAGGAAATCTGGCAGGTGTCCCAGGCAGACAGCGAGTATTTGCATGTACTCGATGATCTGTTCTCCGAGCGTGTGCGTGGATTGCTGGGGGAAGAGTGGGATCGGTATGTCACGCAGGCCATGCGCGTGTTCTACAACAAAACAATACGCAGCTCAAATGACCCGGCATTTCAGCAGGTATTAGCCGACCTGGTTAAGCGGCATGGTGATGCATTTAAAGAAAAATGGAACACCATGCCGTGGGGTGAATATGCGGACGAGAATCTGCCGCCGATTGATGTGGGTGGTACAATTGTCACCCATAACAGCCCGCTCGGACCGATTGAGTATATCGTGATGCAGGCGCTCTTCCATTTTCCGCAGTCATATGAGTTGGTGATGTATGTGCCGTTTGGCATGGCTAACCAGGCACGCTATCAGCAGTTTCGGGCAACGATGATGAGTCCCAATCAGCTCTACTTTTGGGATAAGTCGGATGGCACACAACAACGCTCCCTGGGATCATAACAGCGGTTACAATCCCGGGGAGCATCATTACTATGGATTATTTACCCGGCCCCGTGTGGCACAATTAGCCGGGTCGTTCGTCAGGCTACCCCTTTCTGAAGTGCGGAGGTGCAGCGTCTCATGGTCGCTGCCGGCGATAACCGACGCTACGCCTCCGCACGGAGTGCGCCGATAACCTCTCCGGCAGCCCGCGCATGCGCAGGTACCATGTGAGGTTCGCTGCTCAGTGTGGATGTATTTTTAATTAGGAAGCGTTTATGACCTCTGCCCCCGGCCCAACCGTGACCGTTACCACAACCTACCTGCATCTGCCCTCCCGCGCGCATTTTTGTCCTGCCACCAGCGATACCCCTGACCGGCTGATCCTGGCGGCGCGGGAGCCGCTGGTTGCCTTTGCTCGCTTTCTCTACGATGTTGTTGGGCGGAACTACTACTGGATCGACCGCCACGCCTGGTCCGATGCCGCCTGGCAGAACTATCTGTCCCACCCGGGGGTGACGCAACTGGTGCTCTACCTGCGCGGCACTCCGGCGGGCTATATCGAACTGAATGCCGCCGCCGAGGAACCCGGGACGGAAATTGCCTATTTTGGCATTATTCCGGTTTTCCATGGGCTTGGCCTGGGCAAACACCTGCTATCCTATGGTGTTCAGCATGCCTTTGACGATGGAGCAGAGCGGGTCTGGCTGCATACCTGCACGCTGGATGGTCCGCATGCCCGGGCCAACTACCAGGCGCGCGGCTTTATCCCCTACCGCACGACGACGCATGAGCAGGTGCTGCCGGTGGGGATGGGGTAGTCAGATAGCACAATCGACTGACAGAAGCCGGCATTAGTGGCTGGTGAACAGTTATTCATCTACTCAAGTGAGCTTTTAACCAAAAACCACTAGTGGTAGTGTATACTACCATAGTACCCTTTCTCCTCCAGATGGCTCAGACTGACACCGTGTATGCCATGCGCATTACATATGTTCGCATTGCAAAAAAAGCAGAAATCATTGCAAGATTGTGCGTAATACCATAGCGCTTGTCATAGGCTAGATAAACGTTTGACAGAAGGAGCCGCCAATGTCACCGCAGCATTCTGAAGGTAATCCCGGGTTTAAACTCCGACATACTCTTCCGGGGCATGATGTTCCCATTGGACGCATCGCCTGGTCCCCGGATGGGCATCTGCTGGCTTCTTCGTCCTATGACCACACCATCCGGCTCTGGGATACCGCAACGGGGACATGTTATCGGAGACTGACGGGGCATTTGCGCTCTGTCAAAAGTATTGCCTGGTCGCCCGATGGCCGGATGCTGGCATCCGGCTCAGAAGATACGACCGTGCGCATCTGGAATGTGGAAACAGAGCAACTCCATCAGACTCTCTCCAGACATTACGATGATGTTCGGGATGTGGCCTGGTCGCCGGATGGGCAATCGCTGGCTTCTGGCGGCGATGATCGGAATATTTTGCTCTGGCAGGTGGAAACGGGCACGCTCCAGCACATATTGACCGGGCATACCCAGGCGATTAACAGTCTTGCCTGGTCGCCCGATGGGCAACTATTGGCTTCTGGGGCGGATGATGCCGCCATCCGGATCTGGGATGGCACCCGGGAAGAGTCGCTGCGGTTACTTACCGGCCACACCGAAAAGGTGTTTTGTGTCGCCTGGTCCCCGGATGGACAACAATTGGCGTCGGCCTCCCTGGATAATACCATCCGGATCTGGAACCCCTGGACCGGTCGCCAGCGGTTTGTCCTGGAAGGTCATACTGCCGATATTACCAGTGTCTCCTTTTCCGCCGATGGGCACTTCCTGGCCTCGAAGTCAATCGACCATACCGTCCGGATCTGGCGGTGCGGCACCTGGGACACCGTCTCCGTCCTGACAGAACCATCGTCGCGCTACTGGTTTGCCGGTCTGGACTTTCATCCCACCACCGCGCTGCTGGCAACCCTGGGGGAGGATGGGCAAGTGATCCGCATCTGGGAAATTGATACCGGCATGCTGCTCGGCATGCAGCAGGGTCAGGCACTTCAGGTGAGCAGTGCGGCCGATAGCGCGGTTGCAACCACGATACCCTTACGATCCAGTCTCTATACCAATGCCAAGGTGGTATTGGTGGGCGACAGCGGGGTCGGCAAATCGGGCCTGGGACTGGTGCTGACCGGCCGGCCATTTGTGCCAACCGAGTCGACCCATGGACGACGGGTCTGGACCCTTGAACATACCCGGGTTAATCTTGATGACCAGCGGCAGGAAACCCGCGAGATGTTACTGTGGGATCTGGCAGGACAACCGAGCTACCGACTGATCCATCAGTTACACCTGCAGGAAGTCGCTGTTGCGCTGGTGGTATTTGATGCCCGCAGTGAGACGGAGCCCTTCGCCGGGGTGAAACACTGGGATCGGGCGCTCCGCCAGGCGCAACGTGTGCGCGGTGATGCAGCCCTGCCATTGCAGAAGTTACTGGTTGCAGCGCGGGCCGATCGGGGCGGCATTCCCGTCAGTCGGGAGCGGCTCGCGCACCTGGTCGCTGACCTGGATTTTGCGCAGTTCTTTGAAACGAGTGCGAAAGAAGGCTGGCAGATCGCGGAGTTAGGCACAGCGATTCGGGCAGCGATTGATTGGCAGGCGCTGCCACGGGTTAGTTCGAGGGTACGGTTGATGCAGGATTGCAGGCGCTCCAGGCGCGCGATCTGAACCGGGCGCTGACGTTCTTTGCGAATGCGGGTGATCCGGCCACTGTTGCTGATGAGGTCCAGAACCGGCGCGAGGATGAGGCCGACAACCTGCTGCAAATGGCGCGTACGGCCTATGCTCAGGCCGGGGCTACATATGATGATCTGAAGCGCGAGGTGCAGGCGCAATACCTCGATCCCGCCTGGATCATCGGGCGGGAATTCCATCGCGAGATGGTCCAGCGCTTCTTTGATCAGATCCCGACTGAGAAGTTGGATGGAGCCGCGCCGGGTGTGTATGCTCCGGTCGTCACGGCGGAGGCAGTGGATGGAGCTTCGCCGGGTGTATCTGCTCCGGTCGTTACGGAGGAGGAAGAAGAGGAACTGTCCGAAGCGGCGCTGGCTGCCGCATCCGGGGGAATTGGTGAAAGGCGTGCGCTGTTGATGCTCGGTGGCGTTGTGCTGCTGCTCTTCCTGTTTGGTGGCGGGGTCTGGGCATTCGGGCTGGGACCGGGCTCCCCGCCGGCACCAGCACAAACGGCTTCGCCTACCGCGACCTCCCAGGCGACCGACATCATATCCGCGTCGATCACAAATACTGCGGCGGCGGCGGGGAGCATTCCCGGCGAAGCAGTCACCCCTTCCCCGGCAGTAACCGCCAGCGCCACGCCGACGCCAACCGCCGCGCCTGAAATTATCGGTGTCATCAGCGTTGATCCAACCACAGTATTTACCGATACCTTGCCAATTACATTCACCGTACGCGGGTCAAATCTGAATCAAATACAAAATGCGCAACTGGTGGCCGATAACCGCCCGGCTATTCAGCTAAACGTAGCGTCTGGCGCGCCCAGCGAGGCGACTTTAACCCTCAACGAACTACCGGAGGCGTTGAATGGGGAGGTGCCTTACGAACTGCAAATCAATGGGGATAACTACCGCGAAGTTGCGTTGCGCGATTATATCGAGATCAAAGAAGTTAAGGGGGTAAAAATTGAATACCGCTACACCGGGCGAGTAGCCGAAGACGAAACCGGCCCTTTCACCGCCATGCGTAAGGTACGCGATGTTGACAGTGAAAGAATAGGTGTGTTGCGCAATGGTGATCTGGTGGATATCCTGCGTGACGAAGGGGATGGCTGGTACCAGGTACGGATTCGGGAGAGCAGCGACCCGGATGAGATTGGCAAGGTCGGCTGGATCGAGCGCTGGCTGGTGGATGATAATGACGAAGTACCCACTCCAGCACCGCCACCGCCAACATCGCCTCCAGTTCCAACTCCTGTTCCGCGATCAAATCCAACTCCTATCCCACAGCCGCAAGTACGTTTCTTTGACGCTGCTCCTGTCGTCAGCTACGCCGGGTCGGGCGAGAGCGGACGGTTTGAGTCCTGTGTGACCGGCAGTGTGACCGGCAGTGAAGGCCCGATTGTCGGGGCGGTCGTGAATGTCAATAATGGTGAAAACTTTTTCGATGCAACGACCGGTGGCGGTGGAAACTTCCGCGTCTGTGGTCTGGGGGCATCTAACTGGACGGCGGTGCTCTACTTTGTTCCCGGTACACCAATCGGTAATCAACCCGCTGTTGCTGTCTATGTCAACGGCCTGCCGGCGCAGCATACCGTCGTAAGCTTTACCCAGCGCTAATCACTGCCGGCAACGCGCATCCAGTCCCACCGGGGAAATAACTGCCCCGGTGGGGCTCTGTTTTGTCCACCCCATCCTCCGTACGCCGTACCTGGTATAATTAATCAGGGCGCGATATCGCGCCATACGCTGTACCCGCGCGGACGACGTTATTCGATCCCGCAACTGCAAACCTTGAAAGCCCATGCTATGCCCGATATTATCGACACCCTCAGCATTCGTGCCGGGGGGGTGCATGCCTTCCAGAGCCTCCTGCTCCCCAATGTGCCGGCCCGACCGGAACGCCTCGTCCCCTACGGCGAAAGCTATTTTCGCTGGCTGGAGCGATTGCCCTGGATCGCGGTGAAACGCGGACCTACCGGCGAACGTACGATAAATGATACCGCCCTGCGCCTGGCGCTGCTGCGCTTTGCGCCGCCCTACCTCATCGAGGAACGTGATGGGCGCGAGTTGCGCTATGCGATCATCGGTGGGGCGCTGGCGGCGGCGCGCGGCGGCTGGCTGGCGCTCGGCTACCGCGAAGAAGCCGGGGGGCTGCGCCTCTGGGTGGATGTGGTCGCCTACCGGCCCCGCCTGGGGGTAGGCTGGCTCTATCGCGGTACCCAGGTCCACGTCCACCGCTGGATTACGATCAACTTTCTGCATGCCTGGGGGCGGCAGTTATCGCAGAACAAGTCGGAATAGTTGTAGCTAATGGATCAGCATCCTGACCGCCGGCATGTCCTGACCTACCTGGCGCGCGAAGATCCCTACGATCTCTGAATTCGCCGATTTGCCGATTGACCCTGGGCAATGGGCCTGAACCATGGTAGCCTGGTGACAGACCAAGTTTTTTCCTGGAAAGGACATTGCATATGCAAGGCAACGTGTGTATAGTCACCGGCGCAAACTCCGGCATCGGCAAAGTTACCGCGCTGGAACTGGCGAAGCAGGGCGCAACGGTGGTGATGGTCTGCCGCAGTGAGGAAAAGGGCCGGGCAGCCCAGGCCGAGATCAAAGCGCAGAGCGGCAATGAGCAGGTTGATCTGCTGCTGGCCGACTTCGCCGTGCTCCAGCAGGTGCGTGAACTGGCTGATACCTTCCGACAGAAGTATCAGCGGCTCGACCGGCTGATCAATAACGCCGGGCTCTTCCTCAACCAGCGACAGGAGAGTGCCGACGGCTACGAGTATACCTTTGCCGTCAACCATCTAGCTCCCTTCCTGCTGACCAACCTGCTGCTCGATATGCTCAAGGCCAGTGCGCCCGCGCGGGTTGTCACGGTGGCATCGGAGGCCGAGCGGGGAGCCCGCCTGGACTTTGACGATCTGCAGCTCCGGCAGGGCTTTAATGGCATGCGCGCCTATGGCAACTCCAAGCTGGCGAATATTCTCTTCACCTATGCGCTGGCACGGCGGCTGGAGGGGAGCGGGGTAACGGCGAACTGTATGCATCCCGGTGGGGTTGCCACCAACTTTGCACAGAACACCTGGTTCGGGTTGGTGTTTAAACTCTTTAGCCCGTTCTTGCGCAGCCCGGAAGAAGGTGCCGCGACGTTGGTCTACCTGGCATCCTCCCCAGAAGTCGCAGATGCGACCGGCACCTATTTTAAGGACAAACAGCCCATCCGCGCAGCACCTATCGCCTATGACGAGGCGGTACAGGAGCGGTTATGGCAGGTCAGCGCGGAGTTAGTTGATTTGTCTACCGCACCCGCTCCCGCCCATACGCTAGAATCTCATCCAGAAAGCGCGAAGGCTTGAGTTGCTGCCCCCGGTTGCGGGCCGCCGTCCAGGAGAGGTAGAGCCGTTCGCCCGCGCGGGTCAGCGCCACGTAGCAGAGGCGTCGCTCCTCCTCAATGCCCTCGGCACTGCCCAGGCTACGCTCGTGCGGCAGGGTGCGCTCCTCCAGCCCCAGCACAAACACGATAGGCCACTCCAGCCCCTTCGCCGCGTGGATGGTCAGGAGTTGCACCTGATCTCGTGTGTCGTCCTCGTTGTCGGCGCTGGTCAGCAGGGCGACCTCCTGCAAGAAGGTCCGCAGATCGGTATGCTCCTCCGTGGCACGCAGTAGCTCTTGCAGATGTTCGCGCGCATCGGGCAGTTCTTCCGGGTCAAGTCGCTGCTCCAGGGCGGCCATGTAGCCGCTCTGCTCCAGCACATCGGCCAGCAGATGATCCGGTGGGTAGCCCTGCTCGGCCAGGCCGCGCCAGCGTGCCAGCAACGCCGCCAGTTTCCCTGCTCCTGCCCAGGCTTTCGGCTTGAGCAACGCCTGCGCCTCTGGTCGCTCCAGGGCCGCCGCCAGCGAGAGCCCGGCCTGCGCCGCGAAGCTGGACAGCGCCGCCAGTGACTGCGCGCCCAACCCGCGTGCCGGCACATTCGCAATCCGCGTCAGGCTCAGGTTATCGGCGGGATTGACGATAGCCCGCAGGTAGGCCAGCGCATCCCGCACCACGGCCCGATCATAGAAGCCCACGCTGCCCCGCACCTGGTAGGGCAGCCGCGCCTGGCGCAATTCCGTCTCAATCGGTCGGCTCATATGGCGCGTACGGTAGAGCACCGCCATATCGCGCAGCCGGCGTCCCTGCCGCACCAGATCATTAATATCCCGCACAACCTGGGCCGCTTCATCCCGGCTGTCACGCGCCTCCAGAATATGCAGGCAGCGCTCGCCGGGCAGCGAAGCGGCCGCAGCGCGCAACGCAATCGGCGGCACCGTCCGGCTGTGGCGAATGACGGCATAGGCGGCATCGAGGATGGACTGGCGACTGCGGTAGTTGGTGGTTAGCTCAATCACCTGCGCCTCGGGGAAGTCCTGCGTAAAACGCCCGATAATCGTGTGGTCAGCGTTGCGGAAGCCGTAGATCGACTGCATCCCATCGCCGACAACAAACATTGAGCGCGGCTGCCCCATCGCCGGACGGGAGATCATTTCGACCAGCGCATGCTGGCTGGGGTCGGTGTCCTGGTACTCATCCACCAGGACATGTGTCCAGCGGGTATGGTACTGCTCCAGCACCTCGGGATGCTCCGTCAGCAGTTGATGCGTCAGGCGAATCAGATCATCGAAGTCGAGCGCATTGGCCCGCTCCAATGCCCGCTGGTAGCGCCGGTAACAGCCGGCGACAAAGACCGACAGCGGGTCACGCGTAAAGCGCGCCAGCATACGCGGTGTCAGCAACCGGCTTTTGGCACGGGAGATATGCCGCAGCAGGTCGGCCGGTTCCAGCAGCACGGGGGGTGTCTCGGTGGCGGCGTTCAGGGCTTCCGCCGCAAGCTGTAACTGCTCATCAGTCGCGTAAATGGTAAAGTCGGCGGTATAACTGCCGATCCGCCCGGTAATCTCGGCCCGCAGGATCTGCGCGCAGACAGCATGAAAGGTGCCGGTGGTCAGCCCGCGCACCCGCTTCCCCAGCAGGTCGCGCAGGCGGCCGCGCATCTCACGCGCGGCCTTGTTGGTGAAGGTCAGCGCCAGAATGTTTGCCGGGGCGATCCGGTGCTGCGCAATCATGTAGGCGACCCGCAAGGTCAACACGCGCGTCTTGCCGCTGCCTGCACCCGCGCGCACCAGAACGGGTCCGATTGGCGCAGTCACGGCCGCGCGCTGTTCGGGATTAAGCGAGGTGAGAAATTCCATACTCCTGCTTTCCTGGGATGTTTACCAGAACTTTTGCTTGATTCGCGCTGAACTCCGTGAAGCGTCTCATGCTGGTGTGAACGAGACGCTGTACGGAGTTCAACGTAACGCTGTTGTCGGGTTATTCATGAGTAGAGCCGGCTACTGTCCATATGCCCGGCTGAACCGATTTAGCGACAGTGCGCCAGAACTACTGCCTGGCTGTCGCTATATGCTTCGCACCATCCCGGCGTATTCGCCAGTAGCAGATGCAGATCCGACTCGTTCGGCAGTAGCAGATGGGTAATCTGCCAGCGGTCAATCACCTCCAGGCTGCGCTCATCACCACGGGCGATGGTAAAGTAATCCTCCCAGATCACTACCGGGAATAACTCCACCCGCAGATCGGCAAAAATTTGCTTTTCAGGCATCTCCCAAATGGTGTAACTGCTGTAGGTCATTGTCGTCCAGAAGCGCCCCTCAATCGGGTTGTCCTCTAACCAGGCAGTTGCGGCAATCGGCGTGGAACTGCTGACCAGGAAGCGGTAGCGACCAGTATCTGCAAAGAGTTGTTCAATCCCCAGGTAGCGGGCGGGCATAAACCAGGGCAACACCGCGACCAGCATGACTCCCAGAAATGCGCTATAGATTGTACTAAACAGCGCGCTACCCCGCGTAGGCGGCCGGTTGGGAAACAGCAGCGCCAGCCGCGCGGCCAGCAGCGGAAGCAGCACCAGCGCAAACCAGGCGGCATAGCGTACGCCGCCGATGGTCAACCATGCCAGCGCACAATACCAGAGCAGATCGGTCGCCGAGGGGCGGCGCGGTCCCGTCGCCATCAGAACGGCCAGCAACAGCAGCAGCGCATAAAACCAGAAACCGGTACCGGCCAGGTTGAACGTATTCTCCGGTGGTTGCCACTCGACAAACCACTGCTGAAGCGGAGTATTGGTCAGCATATCCCGGACATACCCGAAGATGCCGATGCCCAATGGATTGACCAGCAGGGCCGGCAGCATTGACCCCCCGGCAAGCGTGAGTCCTTGCAACTGCGCACCAGCCTGATGGTCCGGCTCACGCACGCTACGCAGGACGGTAATTGCGGTGCCGAGCCAGGCCAACGCCAGCAGTGCGACCCCCAGCATAAACGAGCCATGCAGGTTTACCCAGAGGATCATCAGCAGTGGCAGCAACAGAAGCAACCAGCGTGTCGTCAGTCGCCCACTGCGATACTCCCCCAGCAGGACTACAAATGCCACTCCCGGTAAGAAGGCCAGCGTTTGCGGGCGCAGCGTCCAGTTGTTCCAGCCGACCATAATCGCCAGGAAGAGGGCCAGCGCGACCGCCTTCCCCTGCCCAACCTGTCGCCAGGCGTGCCAGCTTATCAGTCCATAACTCAGGGTAATGACGAGGGTGCGGGTCAGTGTCAGCAGCGGCACATCGCCCAGCCACCAGAGCCCATACATAATCAGCTCACTCAGCCAGCTCTGGTAGACATACGGTGCGTCGGCGGGGAGCGTATACGCCCAGCGGTTAGTTGTAATAAGCCCGCCCTCCTGGATCATCGCACGTCCGGCGGCCATATGCCACCAGAGATCATTTGGCGGCAGCGGCGTTATGCTGAGAAAGAGCCAGATCAACGCCAGCAGCGTGAAAACCCAGAGGTGATCCAGGGTCAAATAGCGTTCGGTTGCGCGGCGAATCGGGCGGACTGCTTCGTCATAGGTATGCATGGGTTCCTCGCTCTGCTAGCTAGATGTTGGGGGCGTGCCTGGCGTTTATCTCCAGGGAGCGCAAGGTTTCGTTGAGTCAGGCTTGCAGTATCAGTTGTTCTCACCGGGCTGGACTGGTCCCGTAGCACTGATCCGGCAGACAACCGTCCTCCATTGTAGCGCAAAGCGGGCAGGACGCAAAGGGAAACTTCAGAGCTTCCGGGAAGTTGCGAACTTCCCGGAAGCTAGTGGGTAAGGGGCAGGATCACATAGGAATACGCAAGACCTGACCGGTGAAGATAATATCGGGGTTGCTCAGTTGATGACGATTGGCTTCAAAGATGCGCGGCCAGAGGGAGCCGTCGCCGTAGTAGCGCTGGGCGAGGACCGAGAGTGTTTCGCCGCCCGCCACTGTATGCACCGAGAAGCCGGTGTAGGAATTGATTAGCGCGGGGCCGAATACAATCGGCACAACGACCTTGTTGATCTCGCTGCCATCCCGGGCGGACTGCTCGAAGACTTCCAGGATGCCCGGGGCCGTTGCCGGTATGCCGCCAAGATCAAACGTGGTGTGGAAATTCCCCCAGATCCCGGTACCGCCGGCCTGGATGTGGCTCTGTGCCAGTTCTACACCCTGGGCATCACGAATACGCACCTGAATGGTGCCTTCGAAACCGGTGCCAACTCCGCAGATACGCACCGGATCATCGACAATATCATGGGGCTGGGGATGGTGTACTGTAATTGATGGCAGTTGTGGTCCGTTCATCTAACTCCCTCCCTTGTCGTTATCTCGTGTAGTGAAAACCGTAGCCTGTATTACAGACTCATCCCACATGAACGAGTGCCGGTTGCGCTATCGCATATGCTTTGTGGGCAGATTGATCTATCTTTGCGCAATGACATACACCATGCTTTGTGGTAGAATTACACTATTCCGGCGCAGTCTGGCGCGTTATGCTAACCAGAGGAGCAGATGATGAGTGCAGCAGGTAAACCCATCGCCTTTATGAGCTATACGCGCTTCGATGATGATTTTGTGGGCGAAGCATTAACCCGGTTCCGCGAAGAGTTATCAAAAACAATACGGTTTCTGAGCGGTAGGGAGATCGAGATTTTTCAGGATGTAGAAGGTATTCGATTGGGTCAAAACATTCAGCAGCGGATTAAAGCATCGCTGGATGAAATTATCGTACTCATTCCTATTCTGACACCAAACTACTTCACCAGCCCATGGTGCCGTGAAGAATTAGAATTATTTCTGAACCGGGAGCGCCAACTGGGGCGGAATGATCTGATAATCTCGCTCTACTATCAGACAGAACCGAAACTTGATGAAGCAATGAAGCACCACAGCGTGCGCGGGCCGATAAGCGACCCGCTCATCCAGGAAATTGCGCAACGCCTGGTCTGCGATTGGCGCCCATTTCAGGATAAAGACTTTAGCGACGCGCAGGTCCGCGCCGAACTCAAACGTATTGCAGAGTCAATTCTGACTGTGCTGAATAATGTTCAGTCGTCGGTACAACCAACAGCCGGTTCGCAATCCACAAGTGGTACCCCCACTCCACAATATGCTTCTGATAATACGGCTGAAGATCAACCCGCACCAGGCAAGAATGTACATGTTGATCAGCGTCAGTTGCGCGATGTAATGGTAAAGCATTTTGGGCAGGAAGAGTTGGCACTGCTCTGTCACGATATTGAACTGGAACTGGGGAAAGCCGGGATTGAACAACAGGTCAATCTAGAGATTGTCGGGGGCAGTGGCAAGGCCATGCAGATCTTGAATTTGATCCAGTACCTTTATCGCCGGGGATACCTGAGTTACCTGGTTGCCGCTGTACGGCGCGAACGCCCCGGCAGTATCTGACATACATTCGTAGCCGAAGCGCAATGGAGGGTGCCGGGAATTACTCCTGGCACCCTCCATCTGTTGGAAGTCAAGTCGTTCTGCTACTCACCCTGCAGAGTCAGCAGGTAGGCAACGAGATTGTTGATCTGCTCCTCCGAGAGGATGTCGCCGTAGTTCTGCGGCATCACGCCGGCCGAGTAGCCTTCGACAACATACTCATTGGAGTTGACAATCGAGTTTCGCAGATACTCCACTGCCGACTGATCCGGCACGCGGGTCTGCGCCCGGACAGCGATACCGGCCATGTTCGGCCCGGTGAAGTCACCGCGGGCGGCTTCGACATAGTGGCAGGTGACACAGCCGGCGGCCACGCCACCGCTGGTGTTGATCAGGTTCTGGTTCCAGAGCTGCTGACCGGCATCCGGATCACCGATGGATGCGGGATCGGGCAGATCGCCTGCGGCGGCCCCATTCTCAGGAGCAGCCTCACCCTCGGGAGCAGCGGTGGGCTCGGCCGGGGCAGCGGTGGGCTCCGCCGGGGCAGCGGTGGGCTCCGCCGGGGCAGCGGTGGGCTCCGCCGGGGCAGCGGTGGGCTCCGCCGGGGCAGCGGTGGGCTCCGCCGGAGCAGCGGTGGCTTCCGGTGCGGCGGTGGCTTCCGGCGCTGCCGTGCCCTCCGGTGCGGCGGTGGCTTCCGGTGCGGCCGTGCCCTCCGGTGCGGCGGTGGCTTCCGGTGCGGCCGTGCCTTCAGGCGCTGCCGTGCCCTCTGGCGCGGGGGTGCCCTCCGGTGCGGCGGTGGCTTCCGGTGCCGCCTCAGCAACCGTTACGTTAGCGGTGCCGGTGCAACCGCTGATGCAGGTAATCTCATAGGTACCCGGCTCGGCGTAGTTGACCGAGACCCGCTGGCGGGCGACAAGTTCGGTTCCTTCCTGTGTGGATACACGGGGCAGATTGACGGTTAAGGTTGAGCCGCCACCGACGGCAACCTGCAGTTCTGCATCAGAACTGCTCTGGTTGACAAAGATCAGATCCAGCGCCTGACCGGGCGCGATCTGAACACCCTCACCACTCAGTGTCCCTTCCGTGTCGATCACAATTTCCGCCGCCTGCGGTGGTGCCGGTGTTGTTGTTGGCGTAATGACGGCGGCCCCCTGCGGCGTTAACGCACGACTGCGCCCAACGCCGACCGGCTCACCACATGCCGCGAGCAGTGTGACGAGCATCAATACAGTGAAAAACGCCCCACGTCCGATAACCCAACCTGTTCTGTGCATAACATTGTCCTCTCTACAATCGTTCACACGAAAATCCACCAACAACCAATACAGAGAAGCGCCACCACACCAGTGATGATGAGCACGCAACGCTCCAATGTGCCGTAGAGATACCCCCGCCTGATTTGCCCGATACCTCAGACATGATTATGGATCGCGGCGGGGCAGCAGCGGAACTGGCATCCTGGTCGTCTTGCTCCGACGTGTCCATCTGCTCGATCACAGCAATGGTTTAGGTTGCAGTCATTATATGTGAATGAAACAAGTTTGACTTATATTCAAATTTTACCAGAGATCAAAAAGGAGGTCAAGTCTCAAGTTTGCGAGATTGCCGGAAGGCGCTCCAATCGGTTATCGTATCCGACCACGGTGAGGCGATTTTCATCAGAAGCAAAATCGCTTCAGGTGATGCTTCGTCCAAACCATGTATCGCCGACAAAACTCACAGAGGCGGCGGTTTGCCCGCGGGTCTACTCTACATAACTGTGGTACGCTGTTTAATGAATGTTGAACATTAAATCCGGACATCAATAAATCTGCAGTCCCGGCTTCAGCCGGATCGGGCGTGACCTTCAGTCAGTATGCTGCGGCCCCAGCAGGCATTCCACCGGCTAAAGCCGGGATTCCAGTACGTCACATATCTGGATTATTTTCTCACTTTCATCAGCCGGTTTTCTATTACCTCAGTAAGCACCAGCCGTAGGGTGCATTCGATGCACCGTTCTGCTGCCGTACGCTGTGGATCTACTATTCTATTTACGGGCGTCACGGAAATAGAAATCACCTTCTCTTTCAGGAACTCTCGTACCCAACTGTGTTGTAATACCCACAATCGGTAAAGACACGGCGTATTAACGCATGAAAACAGTGGTTCGTAGAACCAGTTCAGAAGAAAAGTATGCGCCACGATAGTTCAAAACCCATAGTGCTTCATCTGCGTGTATGGCTGCTGATTGGCATCCTGGTCGGCGTGAGTGGTCTCGCTGCATGCGGGCAGACGGCGACTACAGGGCAGGGACAGGCACCGCCGGCAGAAGACAGTGTCATCTTTACGCTGCCCTATCAGGAAGATGCATTTCCCCGGGATATAAACATAGCAGGACGCCAGGCAGTAGCCCCCTTTTTAGGTGATGCCCTGACCGGGGACGGCGATATTACAAAGGCGGACATGAGCACGCTCCAACTCCGCATGGTGCTGCCACCAATCCCCCCCGACACAGCGCAGCTTGATGCGGACCAGATTGAGCAAATGTCGTTGATGCTGGTCGGGCCGGCAGACACGGGTGTGATCGATGTAGAGGTTGACCCTATAGTATCGACAAACCTGTATCGCGACGAATTAAATGGCGAAACAGTCATTCATGGAGTTGTATTTGGAGATTTGATTTATCCGGATGGCTCCGAGGCAGAAATGACCTTGAGCGGCGCGGCGATTGTTGAGCAGCAGCAAGGACGGTTCAACATGATCATCGTTGAGCATGATGATATTCCGGGACTGGCGTTACAATTCGGTGATCTTACCTGGACCGAGGAACTGAATGAGCTTGTGAATCCTTGATAAGCATTATGCCACGGAGTGAGGTGGGTATGCATTCCTTCAGGCGTTTCTTTGCCATTTTAGTGTATACTCTTCTAATAACAGTTTCCCTGAGTCGCTCCATATAAAGTAATCCACGTCGTGTCGGCATCTGCTTCGACCATCTCTCTCAGGCAGACATCCCGAACTGGTCATAACCCGACGCGGAGCACTGCACCGGCATACCCCATGAGCACTCCACGCCGTCCGCTGTTCCGGCGGCCTACTCCAGCGACTGAAGATAAGCCACCAGTGCGTCAATCTCCTGATCCGACAGGATCTCGCCATAGTTCTGCGGCTTGATTGCTGAGACGTCTTCAAACCCCTCGATCACGATTGAATCCGGGTCCACAATTGATGCGCGTAGGTACTCTTCGGCGGTCATGCCGGGCTCTTGCGTGGCGGCGCGCGTCGCAATCCCCGCCAGGTTCGGCCCAACCCCAACCATATCCTCCGCCGCCGGATCGACCGAGTGGCAGGTGATGCAGCCGGCGCGGGTATTCTCGCCTTCACCCAGTGTCGGCTGCGCAAACAGGGTTTCCCCCGCCGCGACATTGCTCACCCCCTGCTCGCCCCCGGCCCCGCCGGATGTATCCGCGCCGCCTTCATTCCCACCGTTCCCGCCGCCGCATGCTCCCAGCACAATCAGCAACAGTACCCCGACCCACACCCTTCCGACTCCGCCTGCTCCGATCAGCGCCCGGTTGTGCATACTCGGTTCTCCTATGCTCAAACCGTACAATCCTGGACAGCGAACAATGTTGGACTATCCAGTCACGGGTGCCGGCACCCGCGCCTGGTGATGTTGGTGATACTGGTAGCGGCGACGCTGGAGATCCGGTGTCATTGTTGAAGGTTCAATAGTGGCGGTGATGGTGGGATTGTGAAATTTCTCTCAGGTGCATTGGCCTGATTGTAGCAGAGGGCAGTGGGTGGATCAAGGGGGAGTTTCCCGAACACAGGTTTAAAAATAGCAACTGTTTTCCAAACATATGGAAGAATGCGGCTTTCTGGTAGTATACTGATCGTAGCATGATGCGTGCTGCTTTCTATAGCAATTCTAACGTTGTGAACTGGTTCTGCGGGACTCGCTCCCAACCGTCTGAAGGCGGCACTACGACCAATGTAGGGTTGCTATACCTGGATCCCTGTTACTACCATCCGGGGTATGAATTGAGGCTTATGACAACAGACGATCAGGCGATCATGATCCAGTCCGCAAATCCGGCAGATGACTGGGCCGTACGTCAGCTTTTCTATGATCTGCATACCTTCAACGCCGAACTTGATCCCCGTTTTGCGTTAGCCGATGGCTGGGAACGTGTCCTGAGTGAACATCTCGGCCATGTGCGCACAACCGGCCATGGTCTGACGCTGCTGGCATGGCAGGAGGCCGTGCCGGTGGGCCTCTTGATGATGGGGGTGCATACCGACTCGCCGCTCTTTCGCCATCGCCACTGGGCCGAACTCCTGGCAATTTATGTGGTACCGTCTATGCGGGGCAGTCCTCTGGGGGAGCGACTGATTGCGCTGGGCGCGGCCTGGGCACATGAGAATGGCTACGAGCGGGTGCAGCTCTACGTTACGGCGGCAAACGCGGCGGCGAAGCAGTTTTACACTCGCGCCGGCTTTCACCCGGTACAGGAGATCTGGCGGCGCGAGCTGGGCCCGGCTACGGTGCCCCCGCCCGATGATCCGATCTGGGAGACGATTTATGCGCTCGATCACGATCTGCTAACGACCAGTTCGCACCATCTCCTGGTCGATGATGAGCCGGACGAGCGGCAGCATAGGCCGCCCCTGTCGCCGGATCACCGCCCGGGCGCCGGCGATAACGTCGGCCCGTCAGATGAGTGATATAGCAATCCTAAATTGGTTGTGAACTGGTTCTTCGGGAATTCGTTGTCAACCGCCTGAAGGCGGCACTACGACCAATGTAGGGTTGCTATATGTGCAGAATGGGAGAATGCCTCAGCGGGACGCGCGCCGGCTAGATATCCGTCGGCACGGACAGTCTGTGGATTGTCCGTGCCGGAGGTGCGAGGTTATGTTCCAACTGTGCGAACAGTTCCACCGGCCAGGTCACACCAGCGCTCGCGCATCTCGATCTCCTCGCGCATATCGCGCCAGGCACGCAACCCCAGCACACTCGTCAGTTCCGCCAGCGTGCTCTGGGCCGTGTAGACATCACGCCCCGCAGATGCCGCTGTCAGAATTGTCTGCGCCATCTCGTGCAGAATATCCAGGGCCAGCGGCGTGTTCAGGTTATCGCCGAGGGCTACATCAAAAGCCTGTCGAGCGCAGGTCAGATCCAGCGCCGTGTCATGCTCCCCGGTCACATCCAGAGCATTGTGCAGGGTGGCAACCCGCTGCCGCAGCATGCCGACGCGCTCCCGCTCATAAGTGAATTCCTGGCGGTATGGCACACTGAGCAGATACCAGCGGAGCGTATCGGCATCATGCTCTTTCAGTGCATCACGGATAAAGACCAGATTGCCGCGTGACTTACTCATCTTGTGCCCATCGAGATAGACCATGCCGGTGTGCAACCAGACGTTGACGAAGGGCCGCACGCCGGTCACCGGCTCAACCTGGGCAATTTCACCGACATGATGCGGGAAGAGCAGATCTGAACCACCGCCATGAATATCGATCTGCTGGCCGAAGTAGTGCGTGGTCATTGCGGCGCACTGAATATGCCAGCCGGGGCGGCCTGGTCCCCAGGGGCTGGGCCAGGTAGGATCACCCGGATTGCTCTGCTGCCAGAGCAGAAAATCGAGCGGATCGTGCTTGAGCGGATCATGTGGGTTGTTGCCGCGCCGGTTGGCGGTCGCCAGCATCTCCGCATAGCTCATCCGCGCCATCGCGCCAAAGTTGGGATCGGCCGCCACCCGGAAGTAGACATTGCTGCCGCGGACATAACCATATCCTAACTCAATCAACTGTTCAACGATAGCGATCATATAGTCGATCTCGCCGCCGGCTTTGGGCAGGTAGGTCGGTGGCAGAATATTCAGCGCGGCCGAGTCGCGTACATACTGCTCCAACTGGCGCTGTGCCAGGTCAGCCCAGTATTCAGCATCACGCGCAGCCCGTTCGAGGAGCGGGTCGTCCACATCAGTGACATTCTGGCAGTAGTGGACGGTTGCGCCGCGCCAGCGCAGGTAGCGCAGCAGTACATCAAACACCAGGTAGGTTCGGGCATGCCCCATGTGGGTGGTATCATAGGGCGTAACCCCACAAACATAGAGTTTGACCGGGCGATCCGCCGGAATAACAAAGGCATCTTTGCGGGCCGTGCGCGAGTTGTAGAGTAGCATATCCCCTCCTTGCTCGTGACGTGGGCTTGCTGTAATCCACAAGTAGTCTTAAGGATTTTTTCAGAAACAGATAAAGCGCGTATTCCCTTGTCGTTATATAAACGGTAAAAACAGAAAAACTTGCATGTATCCTGAGGTTGTATGCAAACCGTATGAAATTGGCGTGCATCTCCGGCAGCTTACGGTTTCTTTCTAATGATCACACTTATCCGAACGTGATACACAAAAGCCGGTTAGTATGAAAGAAGGGGGAGCTGTGCTATCATGGAGCAGATAGCTCGTAGCGAGGAGAGATCCGATGCAATTGCCATTTCCCGGTATGGACCCCTATCTTGAGGCACCCCGACTCTGGCCTGATGTCCATAATCGCCTCACGTTTGCGATCTGTGATCAGATCCAGCCACACCTGAGCCCGCGCTACACTGCGGTGATTACACCGTATGCGACCTCAGAGGAGATTACAATCACGCCGGCGCGAGTGCTGGTTCCCGATGTTGCTCTGGTGCAGCACGACCGACCGCTGCCACAGCATGAACCGGTGGTTATTGCCCCGGCTACGCTTATGGGCGAAGTTGCGCTGGATGAACCGGCACAGTACCGCCGCATTGAGATCCGTGTCGTTGGTGAGGAAACACTGGTGACGGTTATCGAAATTCTCTCGCCGGCCAACAAACGCCCGGGCGCAGATGCCGACACCTATGAACGTAAACGGCGTGGCCTCCTTCGAAGCGCCGTTCACCTGCTTGAAGTTGATCTGTTGCGTGGCGGACGCCGACCGTCGGTGACGACTCCGCTGCCGGTAGCTCCCTACTTCATTTTTCTTAGCCGGGCCGAGCAGCGCCCACAGATTGCTATCTGGCCGCTTGCGCTTCAGCAGGCGCTACCCGTCGTTCCGGTTCCCTTGCGCGGTCCTGATCCGGATGTGCCACTTGATCTAAACCAGGCACTTCAGCGGATCTACACCAGTGCCCGGTATGATCTGCGCATTGATTATCAGCAGCAGCCACCTGCACCCGCACTGTCATCTGAGGAGTTGGCCTGGCTGGATGCCCATTTGCGGACGGCAGGTCAGCGCGCATAACTCAAGTCATACAACATGCCAACTAAAAACCGGCATACTCCCCGCCGGGGAAGTACGCCGGAACACGTAAAGATACTGCGTTTTACATCGCCGCGTCCATTGCCGCAAGCCGCATGATACTCTGAGGCATAGAGACGCCGGTTTACTGCTGTGCGGCTAACGGACTGACAAACTGCTACTGCACCATTGCCTCCGGAATGGTGACACGGACAACGCCGCGAAAATCGCCTTCTTCAAAGCCAACGGCGCGATCATTCGGGTAGCGCTCATTCAATGTCTGCTGCAGTTCGGGTGAGAACTGGGTCGGGTCGCCATGACAATTCAAACAGGCCTCACCGACGACAAGCGGCTTATAGTAGCGATACTCATTCGATCGGATCTGCTGAACATAATACTGCGGTAGGTTGCCCTGCTCCTCCAGGGTATTCTGGAAGTAGCGCAGTGCGGCGGCTTCGTAGGTATCCGGGGCGTTCAGCGGGTTACGGAACTTGAACGATGTGCGTTTGATATCAACCCCACGGAGCTGCTCGTTCACCTCCTCCGTGAGGGGCTGCGCCCGCACGGAACAGAAATCCAGCGCATAGACCGGCCCATTCTCCTGCATCGCGGCCTGGACCCGCGGCATCAAGTTGCGAATAAGGGTCGTCGCCGCCGCCTCGCCAACTCTCCGGACCTGCTGTTCATCCTCGGACAGTCCACTGGCGGGACGAGCCGTGGAACATGCCGTCCCCACGAGTATCATCAATAAAGCCATACATACGAGTGGAACATACCTACGCATTCGATCCTCCTTGCTGCTTCTCTTCCTCTGCGTGACGTACCGGGATAGGAGCACCCGGACGGCTATACCAGCCTGTTTCCTCAGAGTTCATAAATGAGTATACCACACAAAGGAAGTCGCGTGCAGCAGGCCGGCCTCAGCCCGCATCCGGCACTTCAACCGCGTTGGCGGCGATGACCTGGCTGTACCAGCGCGCGCTGTCTTTGGGAATGCGTTGCTGTGTCGCATAGTCCACCCAGATAATGCCGAAATGCTGAGTGTAGCCCCGATCCCACTCGAAGTTGTCAAGCAGAGACCAGACGAAGTAGCCCGCCAGCGGCACGCCCGCCGTAATCGCCCGTTGTGCGGCGACAAAGTGATCCCGCAGATAGCGCTGCCGTCGTTGGTCGCGTACGCGTCCCTCAGCATCGGGTTGGTCGTCAAAACTGACGCCATTCTCGGTGACATAGATCTTACCGGGGCGATACGCAAAATGCAGACGGGCCAGCAGTTCATACAGCCCTTCGGGATAGATCTCCCAGCCCATATCGGTCTGTTCGTCTGCCGGGGCAGGGAAGACCGTGCGTGGCTGGTTCTCGTTCTCCGGGATGGTGCTGCTACGCACAACGGCACGGGTGTAGTAGTTCACCCCCAGGAAATCGGTTGGCGTAGCAATAGCTTCCATGTCACCCGTTTGCACAAAATCCAGGCCATGCGCCGGAAGATGCCCGGCGGCAACATAGTCCGCCACAATATCCGCCGGGTAGTGCCGCCCATAGAGCGGATCGATAAACCAGCGATTAAACGCGCCGTCAAAGTGCCGGTAGGCTGCAAAATCGGCGGGACTGGGTGAGGCGGGCATCGCCGGGGTGAAGTTGAGCGTTATCCCAACCTCGGCCGCCGGGCTGTTCTGGCGTAGCACCGGCACGGCCCAGCCATGCGACAGCAGCAGATGATGGCTGGCGGCCAGGGCTGCATACCAGTCCTGAATGCCGGGGGCATGCCGGCCTGTCTGATAACCGAGCATGCCGGCGCACCAGGGCTCATTGTGGGTAATCCAGTGCTTCACCCGGTCGCCCAGATGCCGGCTGACGATATCGGCATACTCAAGAAACGCCTGCGCTGTGGAACGCTCCGGCCAGCCGCCCCGCTCCTGGAGCGCCTGGGGCAGATCCCAGTGGTAGAGCGTCACAAAGGGCGCAATACCCTGCTCCAGCAGCGTATCGACCAGACGGCTGTAGAAGTCCAGACCCGCCTGATTGACCTGCCCCCATCCACCGGGCAGAATACGCGGCCAGGCAATCGAGAAGCGGTATGC
>DAOTVB010000096.1:0-14621 GCA_034436755.1 Chloroflexaceae bacterium
GATCGCGCACCGCCGCCAGCGCCAGCTCCTGGTTGCGCCCGCCTCGGCCCTGCCCCCGTAGTGTCACGGTTGTCTCGCCCCCCAGAACCACACAGGCGGGACGTGGCACCGGCTGTCCGGAGGCGACCAGTTCGCACGCCACTGCCGCCAGCAACCGCCCGACCACCCGCGCCTCACCCTGGGCGAAGGTCGTCAGCAGCAGCGGATGAAATCCCTCAGCACGCGCGGCTTCCAGGGCCGCCGCCGCTGCCTGCGCATTACTGCCGATCAACACATTCTGCACCCGCGCAAAGATCGGATCGCCCGCGCCGGGTGTTTCCGCAACAACACCGCACATTCCGGACTGCAGGTGGGCCACCACCATCGCCGGCACGGTATCTACCAGGTCGTAGCGCTCCAGCACCGCATAGGCATCGGCAAAGCTGGAGCGGTTAGGCACCGTCGGCCCGGAGGCGATCACATCCAGCGGATTGCCCACCACATCGGAGAGGATCAGCGTGATCACTGTTGCCGGGGCCGCCATACGCGCCAGCCCGCCACCCTTGACCAGGTCCAGTTGTTTGCGCAGCGTGTTGATTTCGTCAATGCTTGCGCCGCACGCCAGGAGCGCCTGCGTCAGCGCTTCTAGATCATCCAGGGTGATATCCGGGGCGGGCAGGGTCAGCAGGGCCGAGCCCCCGCCCGAGATCAAGACCAGCACGAGGTCGCGCTCGCTGGTAGACTCAAGCAGCGTTGCAATGCGCCGGGTTGCCGCCACACCGAGCTCGTCGGGTAGGGGATGGCGCGCGGGCAAAACCGTAACCGGCGACTGCGGCGCGCCCGCTGGACTATGCGGGTCAGCGGTTCCGGGTTCTGCGCCGGCAGCTTTGACGATCACGATGCCCTCACGCAACTCCGCACCGAGGATATCCGCCGCAGCCTGGGCCATGGGCGCACCGGCCTTCCCCGCACCCACCAGCAGGACACGCGCATAATCCCGCAGATCATACGTCTGCCCGGCAACATTCAGCCGCGTGCCATCACGTTGCAGATGCTGCCGGACTGCGGCGGCCGGTTCGACGGCACTCAGCGCCGCCGCCATAATCCGCGCCACTCGCGGCCCCCAGTCCGCAGTGCGCAGAGTTGTCGTCATCAGTCGCTGTGCATCCATTGTTTGCATCCTCGTCCACTTCGCGCGCGTCCCACTCAGGTTGACGCCGCACGCTGTTTGCGCCTATACTAGCGCCATGTCACAATCCTCTCCAGAGCAAAGTGCTTGCGACGGGCATACCCGGATATGTCCAGGTCGCAGCCACTCCCCACTGGCAGTATAGCGATCGAGGTCAGGATGATGGTAGTATCACTACGCGAACGGCGACGACAGATGTTGCGCGATGACATTCTGCATACGGCACGGCGACTGGTTGCCGTGAAAGGGCACCTCGCCATGTCAATGGATGAACTGGCAGCCCAGGTTGGCATTTCTAAACCAACCCTCTACAGTTTCTTTCCTACCAAGGAAGAACTGGTCGTCGCGGCGGTTATGGAGGCAATGCAGCGGATCAGCACGTTGATCGCGTATGATCAGGAGAATTGCACACCATTGCAATGCCTGACTCTGTTACTGCGCACCGCCATTCAGTTGCGGATTGACGAAACCGGCGAGATACCGCGTACCTGGACGCCCGATCTCTCTCAACTGCTCAGTGAACATCAACAGGCCCGCGACTGTCTCAATCAGATTGATGACAGAGTGGTTGCGCTGATTCAGGCCGGGAAAGCGCAGGGCGAAATTGACCCGGACCTCGACCCGGCAACGATTGTCTGGACCATGTATGCACTCCTGGGTATGCCCTACCTGGCCCATTTGAGCAGCAGCGGCACCCCCGACCCGGCGAGTGTCGCAACCATGCTGGCAACCATTTTTGAACGCGGCATCCAGAGCAACCGGCAGCGGCATGTGTAGCCTGTCTCGTAGAGCCGCCTGATGAACGCGGGAGCATGGCTCCCGCACTCCATGTCCGGCTCCAGGATCAGTCGCCGTGCCAATCCCCAATCCCCAATCCCCAATCGCCACCTAAACATTAAACAGAAAGTGGCAAATATCGCCATCTTTGACGATATACTGCTTCCCCTCAAAGCGGACAACACCGGCCTTCTTCGCCTCGGTCATGCCGCCGGCGGCGACCAGATCAGCATAGGCAACGACTTCCGCGCGAATAAAGCCCCGCTGAATATCGGAGTGGATCGCCCCGGCCGCTTCTACCGCCGGGGTGTTATGCCGGATCGTCCAGGCCCGCACCTCGTCGGGACCGGTTGTCAGAAAGCTGATCAGCCCCAACAGTTCATACGAGAGCTGAATGACTCGATTGCGCGCGGGCGTAGTAATTCCCAGGTCATCCATAAACGCCTGGGCATCCACATCTTCCAGTTGCGCTAACTCGGCCTCGATCTTGCCACAGAGCGGCACAACCGCGCTCTGGCGATGCTCATAGTTCAGAGCCGGGGGTGCCGCCAGTTGCCCCTCGCCGATATTGAGGACAATCAGCAGCGGCTTGGCTGTCAGAAACTGGTAGCCGCGCAGCGAACGCTCCTCCTCATCGCTCAAGGCCAGATCGCGGATGGGAACATCGCTCTCCAACGCCTCCTGCAGCCGCAGCAGCAACTCGCGCTCCGCGACCCGCGCTTCCCGTTCGCGCCCCGCCATCTTCCCGATCTCGGCGCTCAAGCGCTCAAGCCGCCGCTCAATAATTGCCAGATCGGAGAAGGTCAGTTCAAGGTCGATATTGGCCACATCGCGGGCCACATCCAGCGACTCGTCGGGATGCGGCACGGTTGCGTCTTCAAATGAGCGCACAACATGCAGCAACGCATCGGCACCGCTGATGTAGTTGAGCAGTGCGGGTGGCAAACCGGTCTTCTGCTGGTGACTGCTGTCAATACCCGCCACATCAACATACTGCACTTCAGCCGGCGTGGTCTTGCGCGGATTAAACATCTGCGTCAACCGGTCCAGCCGTTCATCGGGAACCTTGACGGTCGCCAGGTTCGGTTCGAGTTGACCGGAGGAGTAGGCTGCGGTCTCAACCGTGCCCCGCGTCAGTGCATTGAAGACAGTTGTCTTCCCACTATTAGAAAGTCCAATAATCGCAATTCGCATAATAGACTATCATCACTCTATCAAAACACACTCGCCGGCACACCACCAACCATGCATGGCGCGCCGGCCCGGATAATCAACAGTTCAATCGATCAGTTCCACGCGTTACGCGATCCCTTGATCTAAACGGTATTTCAGCCTCCGGCAGGGTGGAAGAAACCCGCTCTTTTTTCAAAAAAAGCACGCTGTGCATTTTTTGGAAACCAGAAGAAAAGGAGTACCTTGCTACCGCAGGCGATGCTGCCGTTCACCGGGTGAAACACCCGACCTGATAAACCACCACGTAACGCGTGTCAGTTACAGTTATCGCGGCAGCGTCGAGTGCAGGAACGGTATACCTGACCACCAGTGGCAGTATAGCGCGAGTAGTGCCACCATGCAACCTGGGCCGCAGATGGAAAGCAGCGGGCAACGGTGATATGGCACGCTTCTTGCTGATCTACTTTGCTTGCCGATAGGCCGATCCGGCTACGGCAAACTGTAGTACGATACGGACCAATAATATTTTGCAACCTAAATTATTGCACTTCGCGCATTTTAACCAATTTTTCCCTTACCAAAGATGACACAGTTGGTTATAATGCGATAGAAGCAGTTGTCACCTGAGAGCTTCACTGTGCCTGTCATCCGGTTGATGAATTTTTAGTAATGTGCAAGTCCGGCGCGTATCTTCTTCCCCACCCATAGCGTTGGTATGAGTGAAGGACATATCACTCAGGTGGCGGGAAGGTACACGCAACAGATAGCGCCGAAAGGTGTGTCCTTCGCGTGGAATTACCAGGTCTCGTAGAATCGGCCCAATCCGGTGATGTCGCCGCAATTAGCGAGTTGTACGACCGCTACGCAGGTCTCATCCTGCGGTATCTCTTTGCGCGCGTCTACGAGCGAGAACTGGCGCAAGACCTGACCCAGGAGGTCTTTATCCGGGTCATTAAGGGTATTGGGCAGTTTACCTACCGTGATGAGAAGTCGTTCCTGGGCTGGTTGTATACCATTGCCGGAAATGTGCTCAACAGTTACCATCGGCGGCGCAAGGTCCAGTCAACCCCCCTGGAATATCAGGGTGAGATGGTTGACCTGCGCAGCCAGCAGGATGTGCATCGCGTCTGTGATCGCGTTGCGCTGCAACAGGCAATCGATCAGTTAACCCGCGATCAGAAACAGGTTTTGACATTGCGTTTTTTTGCCGACATGAGTAATAGTGAGATTGCAGCCACCCTGAACCGTACCGAAGGGTCGGTCAAGGCGCTGCAACATCGGGCTCTCCAGAGCCTGCAGCAGATTCTGGCGCGCGAAGATGAGCGCCGCAGTGAAAAACCTACCCCTACACGCGCGCAACCAGTGGATCAGCGCCGATCAGCAGTCGCATCCGAACGTTCGCAAAACGATGTACACCAGTGCCGAACGTTGCAGACGATGCCTGCCGGTCACTTCGAAACGCGTGTAGGAGATTAAGCATTGCAGCGGAGGGACTTCTCAGAAACGCTCGACGAAGCCCTGGAACGCCTGCGTGCCGGGGAAAATATCGAGGAATGCCTGGAGCACTACCCTGACGCGGCGCATGAACTCGAACCGTTGCTCCGTGCCGCCAGTATGGTTCGCCGGCAGACGGAAATGCCGCTGCCTCCCGATATGGAGGAGTGGCTCACCGTTGGGCGGCGCGAAATTGAAACGCTGGCCCGGCAAACGGGACCACGCCGCGTCTCGGTGTCCCCACCGCGCCATGGGCCTACCAGCATGCCACCGCATCCCCTCGCCGCCCTACGCCGCAGTCTTTCATACCGGCGACTGCCCCGCCTGGCAACCCTGGTGCTGGTCGCGCTAATGCTCGTCTTTGTAACATCAATTTTCAATACTGTGTCGGCATCAAGCGTGCCCGGGGATATGCTCTATCCCTGGAAGCTGACGCGCGAAGCAGTGACGCTGGCGCTAACGCCCGATCCCGCCAGACGCAGCATGCTGCGGGTCGGGTATGCCAACCAGCGTGTTACTGAGTTGCAGGTGATGGCGACGCAGCCCGAAGGCTCCGATCCGGAGCAGATCGCCCATACCGTCGAACGGCTGGATACGCAGGTTCAAACCGCTATTAACGAAGCGAATCAGGGCGGGACTACGCCGGTGGTGCAGCAGCAGCTTGCCACGATGCTGGATACGGCCGATAGTACGCTGAACCAGCTCATCGGTAAGGCCGATCTGGAAGCGGAACCGCCGCCGGATCAGCCATCCGATACAAACCGCCCACCTGACCGGCAGGCCATTACGCCGACAGCAAGACCAACCGTAGTGCAACCACGGGAGAAGCAGCAGGTACTCCAGGCTGCCAGCCGGAAGATTGACACACTTAAGCAGGAGCTACCGCGCCTGGCGAGCAACGGTGCCCCGACCCAGGCAGGCCAGACTGCCTCGGCTATGGCGCAGATAGCCACACCATCGGCAAAACCACGACCAACACGCAAATCATTGCAGGCCACATCTGACGTGGGTAGCAGACCATCGCCTACGACCAGCAAGACCACGACGCGACCAACCCGCGTACGCAGCACCATAACCACTACCCCCGGCGTGCCCGACACGGCGGCACCAGCACCATCGGCACAACCAGATGACGCGGCGGCAGCGCCGTTGCCGGCGGAACCGTCTACCCCGACCGCTACGGCGACAGCCCGGCCAGGCCGGACACCGACTGCCACGCCGACCGCTACACCGGAACCGACTGCCACGCCGACCGCTACGCCGGAACCGACTGCCACACCGACCGCTACGCCGGAACCAACCGCCACGCCGAGTGTAACGCCATCGGCCACGCCGTCCGTCACGCCGTCCGCTACGCCGGAACCAACCGCCACGCCGAGTGTAACGCCATCGACCACGCCGTCCGCTACGCCGACGGATACGCCGGAACCGACCGCCACGCCGACCGCTACACCGGAACCGACCGCCACGCCGAGTGTGACGCCATCGGCCACGCCGTCCGCCACACCGAGTGTGACGCCATCGGCCACGCCGTCCGCCACGCCGAGTGTGACGCCAACACCAGTTGTTGAGCAGGCGCAGGGTGTGCGCCCAATTCTGGAGTGCATAGCGAATAACGCGGATGGTACATTTACCGCCTACTTTGGCTATGAAAACCTGAGCGACAGAACGATCATGATTCCCTATGGCAAACGCAACCAGGTTACGCCGGCGGAATACAACGAACTGCAACCGGAAGAGTTTGAACTTCCCGAAGTAGTCGATAATCGGCCCGGGCGAACCGGGTTCTATCCCGAGGGGCCGTTTGCCTTTGTCGTCACCTTCCCGGCCGCAGAAAAGATCGTCTGGACCCTGAATAGTCGGACCACCACCGCCGCCGTTTCAGAGCACAACCAGTGGTGTGAAACTTTAGAGAGCACAAACCCGCGAACCGATAGAACCGATCGTTCCGCGGACGATGTAGACGAGCAAGCCGACCCGGCTACCGACCAGGCGGACCCGGAGTCACCATCCATCCCGGACACCGCAGGCGATGCGGACAAGCAAGCCGGCCCGGCTACCGACCAGGCGGACCCGGAGTCACCATCCACACCTGACGACATCCCGGCTACCGACCCACCTGCCGGCGAGACATCAGACTGAGGTGCAGATCGTTCCGCACGAGCATTTCCCGAATTTTTGCTGTAAGGACGCGCTTCTGCGCGTCCGCACCCCCGCAGTACCGGAGGGATGCGCTTCTACGCGTCCGCACTCGGTCGTCGTCGGAGCAATTTCTCCATAATCATCTTCACGTCCGGCCTGGTTCGAGTATAATACCTACGACGGTAGGAATACATCCGGCCAGGAGTGATGTCACCCCTGGCCGGAGCCGTCCGCGTCAGCCTTACAAACACCTGGCTGAATATTCAGCATACTATGACCGACGATCAGCACAGTGTACCGGGTCGTTGGTCAGTTATCACAACCGTGCAACAGGCAACAGCAACAAGTGCGCAGACAACAACGACCCTCGCCCGGCCGCAGCTTATCTTCTTTACCGAGTTGGCGGGGAGCGCGCTCCAGCAACTGCTGCTGGAGCGGCAGTTGCTGGCGGAACTGGCCGCGCAGCAGTACAGCATTGCCCTGGCAATGACCGACCTGAACGATGCCCAGGCCGAGGTAGTGCAACAACTCCACACGCACGGTATCTCGACCGTGGCCTGGCTGCTCCTGCCGCCGGACGAGGGACGCTGGTTTAACCTGCAAAACTACCCGCAGGCCATCGAGCGCTACCGTATCTTTCGCGCGTGGGCGCAGGCCCATCATCTGCGCTTCGCAGCCATCGGGCTGGATATGGAGCCGCCGGCGGGCACAACAGCCCGTATCCAGCAGTGGAAACCAGTGAGTGTCATACGCCGCTTCTGGCTGGCCCGCGAGAATGTGCTCTACCCGGCAGCCCGGGCCGCATACACCGACCTGATTAACGAGATCCACCACGACGGCTATGAAGTGCATACCTACCAGTTGCCCTTCCTCGCCGATGACCGCCGCGCCGGGACAACGCTGATCCAGCGGGCACTCGATATTGTTGATCTGCCGGCTGATGTGGAAGTGTTAATGTGCCCCAGCAGCCTGCCCGTCAGGTTGTTGGGAAGTGACCTGGGCGGCGCGCTGATCACTAGCTATGGTCCCGATGCGGACAGCATCGCCATTGGCAGCACCGGCAGTTGTGCCGGCACGCCCTACAGCGCCGGCGCAGGACTGCTGCCGCTGCCCTGGGAAGCGCTGAACCGGGACATTCTCCTGGCCGCCCGCTACACGGACGTGATCTATATTTTCTCACTTGAAGGTTGTGTCGAGCAGAATCTGCTGCCGCGCCTCTCCGACCTGGACTGGAGCCACGATACCCAGTCACCACGGCATCGCCGTCTGCTGGTGGGCCTGTTCCGTACCACCCTGCTGGTGCTACTGCTCTTTACGCGGTTCAAACGCGCGCTGCTTGCCTGGCTGGGGTGGGGGCTGGCCGCACTGCTCTTTCTGCAACAGATACGCCAGCGCTGGCAAGCCCATTCCGACCGCAAGGCAAACCATACCAGATCACAGCAGGAGGATTTATGAAACTCTCCCCGAAAAAGATTGAACAACTATCAGAACAACTGGTCGATGAACTGGCCGAGATCGATGGGATACTTTTTCAAAGTAATGATAGCCAGTTGCGCCTGGCAATCCAGGAGATTATCACAGATGAGTTAATGGTCGAAGAGCGCCTCGATGCCGAGGTGCATCAGATGCTTAAAGCCTATAAATATGAAATCACGCAGGGCCGCATGAAATACGACGATCTATTCAAGAAAACCCGCCAGCGCCTGATCAACGAGCGCAAAATCATCCTGTGAGGCAGGGAAGGTAGGCCACGATGTCATTGGAGTCTTTCATCTATGCTATGCCGAAGGTCGAATTGCATGTGCATCTGGAGGGATCGATCCAGCCGACAACGCTGCTGGCCCTGGCGCAACGCCATCAGGTAAACCTGCCGGCCGACAGCGTTGCTGGTCTGCGCGAGTGGTACACGTTCACGGATTTTGCGCACTTTGTGGAGATCTATCTGGCGGTGTCGGACTGCATCCGTACCCCCGAGGATATCGAGTTGATTGCGCGTGAGTTTTTAGCCGGCCAGGCCGCCCAGCAGATACGCTACAGTGAAGTTACCTACACCGCGTTTACGCACTATCACACCAGGGGGTTGTCCTTTCGCGACCAGTTGGATGCGCTCAACCGGGCACGGGCCTGGGCGGAGGCGGAACTGGATGTTACGATGCGGTTGATCATTGACATTCCCCGGATGATCCCCCCCGAGGAGGGCGAACTGGTCGCCGAGTGGGCCATCAGCGGCATGTCCGACGGCGTGGTGGCATTGGGACTGGGTGGGCCGGAAGAGGGCCATCCGCCGGAGAAGTTTGTCGCTGCCTTTGAGCGGGCGCGCGCCGCCGGACTGCCCAGTGTGCCGCATGCCGGGGAGACCGTCGGCCCGGAGAGCATTCGCGGGGCGCTGCGGGCGCTGCATGCCATTCGCATCGGGCATGGTGTGCGCTGCCTGGAGGATACCAGCCTCGTGGCCGAGTTGCGCACCCGTCAGATCCCCCTCGAAGTCTGCCCGACCAGCAATGTCTGCCTGGGAGTGGCTCCCAGCCTGGAGCGACATCCGCTGCCGCGCCTGCTCAATGCCGGGCTGTATGTGACGATTAACTCGGATGATCCACCCATGTTCAACACTACCCTCACCGATGAGTATCTGGCAATCGCGCGCACCTTTGAACTCACTGCTGCCAACCTGGAGCGCCTGGTGTTGAATGCAGTGCGGGCCTCGCTGCTACCTTCCACCGCGCGCACCGAGATGGAGGCGCAATTTACCACCGAGTTTGCCCGCCTGCGTGGTATGCATTTGAACTGACCCACAGCGCGATCAGCCCCTGACTCAGGATGCTGGATGTACCGCGGTAGTTGGTCTTCTTCATTCCATATTAGACGCTCACGGTTTGATGAAACTGTGAGCGTCTTTACTTTGTCTGCGGTTCTGTTCAGTTGAATTATAGCTTCTTTCTCTACACATTAGCCTCTAACTAAACACATCGCATAAACACTTGATCATATAATCAACTATTCAAATAATCATCATAAATACAATGTTACTCCAGTACTTTTTCAAGCGTATCTGTAAAGAGGAACAGTGAAATCCCGAAAGGGTTATTGACAATGGTTAAAGTATCATGTATTATAGTCTAGGAAACGGTACTTTCCCTTAACAACATCCATTCAATGGAATTATGCCGGCACATTACCAACCATCCACGGGTCTACCCACACTACTGCACAGTAGTATGTTCGCCATCGCTGTACGACGCATTGTCCCTCGATGATCACTTCTCAAAGGAGGCATACTATGTCACACCGGCGCTTTCGTCCACTCCACGGCATCCTACTGCTGCTGCTGCTCATGGTCGGCTCCGCGTACCCGGCTCCGCGTATGAAACACTCCTTCCTTTCTCCGCCCACTGCCCAGGCAGCTCCCAACAACGACCGCCTGGCAATTCAGGTCGGTAGTGATGGTCGGTTTAACATCGGCGCTTTCCCGGATGCGAATGGCGATGCAATTGATGGAACAAGCTGGGATCTCCTCTTCAGTTGGCCGAATACTCCCGGTACGTCCTTCACCACCATCCGCGTTGATGGAACGAATTATGTCTATGGTACGGACGGTACCCAGGTCCAGGCACCCACCGATATTGATCCACAAACGAATAGTAGCATCTGGCGGGTTGGTGCGAGTGACGATATCGAGGTAACACAGCGCCTGCAACTGACGCTTAACCCGCAAACCGGGCAGGAAGATACTGTGCGGATCGCTTACACCATTCAGAATACCGGCTCAACTGCCCGGACGGTGGGCGCGCGCGTGATGCTGGATACTGAACTCAACTACAATGACGGGGCACCATTTCGCGTGCCGGGCGCAGGGATCATTACCACCGAGCGCAAATTCCTGGGAAGTGCTGTCCCCGATACCTTTCAGGTCTTTTATAGTGTGGACGATAGTAGCCGGGTTGCGGCGGGTATGCTCCGCAGCGGTGGCGCGATCGCACCTGATCGGTTCGTTATCGCACGCTGGCCGGGTATTAACGGCACTACATATGATTACAACATCGACAGCAGTCGGTCAATCACAAGCGATAGTGCCTATGCCGTCTACTGGAATGAGGAGACGCTGGCTCCTGGTGAGGCGCGGAGCTATGTGACGCTGTACGGACTGGCTGAGGTCACGGCTGATTTGCGCCCACCACTAGCACTCACCGTGAGTGCCCCTAATGTACTCACCGTGGAAAGTAGCCAATATTCCCCCAACCCCTTTGATGTAACAGCAACTGTGTTAAACAACGGCACTGCGCCGGCAACCAATGTGCAGGTGACACTTAATCTAACCGGCACGACCGGGCTTACGCTTGATGCGGGCAGCGCCACGCAGACGATTGGCGACCTGGCAGTCGGTGCCGAAGAACAGGTCTCCTGGCGGGTTCAGGCGACACCGCAGAACCAGGAAACCACGATTACCTATGCGGTTCAGGCAACCGCCGATAATACGGATGATAAGACGGTCGGGGTAGCAACAACGCTGCCGGCGCTGAACTCATTGCTGCGCATTACCGACACTGCGGGCAACGATGTCAGCGCACTGGCGCTGAATGATGACGGCTGGCCCGCGCTGAACGCGGACACCGATGCAGTGGCGAATCCGATTACCGTGACGGTAACCCTGCGCTGCCCGGAAGACGCAGCTACCGCGTGCGATGACGCATTTTCTTTCACCATTTCCTCCGATGGGGACCAGGCGCGGTTCCTGCCATACGCGACAACCTTTAGGGAGACGACAGTTGATGGACCGAGCAATGTATTGAATTGTGTGGCCGATCCCTCACCGACAGACCTGGACCAGAACTCATATACCGCGTATACGGCAGCGTGTAGCTCGGTCTCTCTTTCCGCAGGAAGTACCTTGACTTTCACCTGGTCCCTTTGGATCCAACCCTCTGAAGCAACTGAGTTGAACGTTATTACCAATTTTAATAGCAGTACTGTTGAGAAACCGCTTGCCATTCCCCAGGCCCAGATCCATCCAGTGGTTTTTGTGCATGGCATTCTGGGTTCTATGCCGCCCACTGATGAGTTAATCACGTCCCGCGACCGGGCGCGCGAGGTGTTTGATCCCTTTATCGGTTCCTACTGGCCCCTCCTGGACAATCTCGAGAAAATGGGGTATCAATGGAATAAGACCCTGTTCGGGATAACGTATGACTGGCGCCAGTCAAATAAAGTTTCTGGAAGATTTTTGGGGGACCAACTCGATACCCAAATCATCCCGCGATCACATGCCCCAGACGTAGGGTATGTTCAGCAGGATGGCAAAGCTGATCTGCTTGTTCACAGCATGGGCGGTCTGGTCTCCCGCGCCTATGTGCAGGGCGTGGCAACCGACGACCAGGGAGATGCTGTGCCCTATAATGAGAATGTGCGGAAACTCGTCTTTATTGCCACGCCCCACCAGGGATTTCCCTTTAACTACCGCACCTGGGAAGGGATGACCTGGAGTGACTATCTCTACAATGCTCCGACCGTCTCCGGCGGTAATCTGCCACTCGTCAATGGCCTGACCACCATGCTTGACCAGATTGTCTGGCCTACCCTGGTGACCAAGCGCTATGATGCGACCGCTTCGGATCTGGAAGCGCACTGTCTATGGTTTGCCTATACTGACCCTATGATTGAAGAATTTACGACAGGGGCATTGCTGCTAGGCCAGACCCTGGTTCCTGGCCGCGATAGCGACGGAAATCCGGGGATATATGTATGCGTATTGAATACCATCGCGGGATGGGCCCATGGCGTTCCTCCCGATGCGGCCCCGCTTACGGTACCGGATCCGACCCGCGCTGCCTGGTCATTGCATGAGATGCTGCCAACCAGTGGGCTGCCGGTTTACCTGGTGAATGACGACGGTGTTCCCCCTGGTACACCGACTGACTGGCCGTGGGGAGTTGAAGTTAACGGGTTCCTCCATGCGCTCAATGCCAATATTGAACGCGATCTCGGAGATCGGCTTGGGGCGAATAATATTTATGTGCTCTATGGCAATGGCGCGCCCGAAACGGACCAGCGGTATGAAGTAGACCCGCCGCCAGGCGGTAACCTCTGGCGGCATGGGCAGGTACGCGAAGAGACTGACTGGTTGGGAGAAATCACCTATAGCAACATTATTCAGGAACCGGACGGTGATGACCTGATTCCCTCAAACAGCACCACATTGCTGAAGAGTGGCTTACTCACAACTATACCAAGAACCAACGAGCAAGAAATGAATGCTGCACCTGCCGCAGACCAGGGTGGTGCGCGGCACAAGGAGATTATGTATCAACCGGAAACCCAACAGGTATGGGTGCCACGGTTCCTGGGGGTAATCAGCGATACTGCGACCTTACCCTTCACAACGAACTATGTTGCACCGCTGGTGAATGCCGGGACGGGGCTATCGATCATTACGGCCTGCCCGATCAATCTGCTGATAACCGACCCACAGGGGCGGCGGCTGGGGTATGATCCGGCCACCGGGCAGGTGTTGCGCGAGATCCCCAACGCGATCTATACCAGCCCCGATCTGGAGCCCCAGATCGTCTACCTGGCGGAACCGCTTCCCGGCAGCTATACCCTGACCGCCAGCGGGTATGATCAGGGCGACTATCTGATCCGCGCCGACCAGATTGCCGGCGACGCGGTGAGCCCGCGCGGCGTCTTCCTGGGCGAGACAGTCACCGGGCAGCAGGATACCTTTACCATCATGTTCGACCCGGATATCCCGGCGGTCTCTCCCGCGCCGGAACAGCGTGCGACGGCGGGAGTCGCCGCCAATCTTGATCTGGGTGGGTTCCGCACACCGGTTCCTGCCGGACCCTGGACGGTAGCGGTAGACTGGGGCGATGGCACTCAGCCGCTCAGTTTTACGACCAGTGTCACCGGCACGCTTGGCACGCACGCACATACATATGCCGCCGATGGCGACTATCGGGTGGCCGTGACCGTGACCGATGTCCAGGGCCGCACCGGGGCCGCGGCTTTTCCGGTTGTGGTGACCGGGAATGCCCCCGCGCCAGGCAATGCGGACCTCGCCGCGCAGTATCGCGTGGGCGAGAGCGGTGGCACGAGCACGACCAACAGCGATATCAAGCCCGTCCTGAACCTGGTCAACAACGGCACAACGGATATTCCGCTCAGCGAGCTAACCGTACGCTACTGGTACACGATTGATAGCGAGCAGTCGCAGAGCTATGCCTGTGACTGGGCCGTAGTAAACTGTGCCAACATCACCCACCAGTTTGTGCCGCTGAGTAGTCCCCGCGATGGGGCGGACCACTACCTGGAACTGGGCTTCACCAGCAGTGCGGGCACCCTGCCCGGCGGTGGCAGCAGCGGTGACATCCAGAGCCGCATCACCAAGACCGATTTTAGCAGCTATGACGAGACGGACGACTACTCGTTCGATCCGACGAAGACCAGCTTTACCGACTGGACCCAGGTTACGCTCTACCGCAACGGGGTGCTGATCTGGGGCACCGAGCCGAACTAGCCCGTTCTAGCAGCCGACCTCGGTATGGCTTCCATTGCTCTGCCGGGGTCGTTCCCAACCACGGAGGAACCCACATGCATACCCGGCCCCACACGCGCTGGCCCCGTTCCCTGGGGCAGACAACCATCATGCTGCTGCTTGTGCTGCTGCTGCTGTTCGCCTGCTATGTCAGCGGCCTCTGGTGGTATATCCCGCCGCTGCGCTCCTGGTCGATCAACCATCTGCCGCTCGTTGAGGGGCAGGCAGACCTGCTGGTTCCTTCCTGGCACACACCGGGCGGGGCGCGCCTTGCGCCTGATGGACGGGCTATGGTGGTCGGCTGGAACAGTGAGCCCGTCATCTGGAACCTGGTGACCGATG
>DAOTVB010000097.1:0-4978 GCA_034436755.1 Chloroflexaceae bacterium
CACCTGCCCCGGCAGGAGATCTTCTTCATCGAACCAGGGCTGAATACCGGCGGCCTGCAACTGCTGGTAGAGCGTGCGCACCGCCGGCTTATCCCCGGAGGAGTGGCAGAGAAAGACCCGCAGCGGTTGCCGGTCATTGGACGGTTGATGCGCGGGTGCGGTCGGCATTGACCCTGCCTCACTGACATTGGATGCTGCTGTCGCCTGGGGAGCAGCGACGGGTGGCGGGGTACCCTGCCGCGTCAGATCCTGCTCAAGCGCATCCAGCAGATCCAGCAGCGCGGCGGTGATGCGGTTGCGCTCGATACGTTGCTCCTGCGGCGTGAGCAACCCCTGGCGCGCATCCGTCTGCAGGCGGCGAAAGCCGGCGGCATGCAGCGTCACCTCATTGCGATAGCGTGACCCCGCCTGCGACTGCGTGACCAGCGCCGTCAGTTGCTCCAGCGCCGCCGCGATATCGTCTCGCTGGATGGTTTCGCGGATGTGGGAAGGTTTAGTTGACATAATGTCGTCCGTAATCTGTCGTCCGTAATCTGTCGTCCGTAGTCCGTAGTCCGTCTATGCAGCCGTTTGTGTTCCTTCGTGTTCCTTCGTGTGCTTCGTGGTTGGTCTGATTGTTGCCGTTTGGAAGTCAAGTTGGTATCAGGAGTCCCGGCTTCAGCCGGATCAGGCTTGCCCGGCAGTATACCGCTGTCGAGGCAGGCATTCAACCGGCTGAAGCCGGGACTCCCGGTCATTCATATCCGGACTATTTTTCAACCTTCAGCAGCCGGGCGCTGCTGGTAATATGAGGTGGCCCCGGCAGGCATCCCACCGCCTGAAGGCGGCACTACGAGTGGCAATATTCTTGCTGGTGATGCGATACCCACGCGGCCGGTCGGCGGCAGCATGGCTGCCACGCTCCATATCATAATATCATATCGCGGTAGTTTAGGGAGAATTATACCGCATTTGATGGGTTAACGGTTAGGGGTTAACGGTTAGGGGTTAACGGTTAACGGTTAACCCCTAACCCCAATACCTTTTAAATAACCGGGCTTACGTGGTTCCTTACCTGGAAGAGGATACCACCTCCGGCAGGGCGGAAGAAATCATCCTTGTTTCACAAGAAGTTTTCACTTTGTGAAAACTTTTTGTGAAACAAGATAAAAACGTACCATGCTGCCGCAGGCGGAACCGTTCTGTATCGGAGCAACCACCCGGTTTGCCATACTACCGCGCAGGTTCTGCTATTTGAAAGGTATTGGGTTTAACCCCTAACCCCTAACCCCTAACCACCCAACCATTAGAGCCGTGTGAAGAAAATCGCAGTAGCGCGTAATCTGGATTATAATGCTATTAGTGGCTCTGTTCGATCTTGCTAGCGTCGCTACCACATAACCGGGCCGTCTACTACTACAACGAGATTGTTTCTCACCGCAGAGACGCAGCGGGCGCAGAGATGATAAACACCGGACTGGACTCATCGGCTCGTTCTGCGGCTTCAGCGCGCATGGTTGCAGGCAATCCTCGTTGTAGTCCTACACTGGCCGATCTGAACGTTCGTTACTCACATTAGAGTTATTACCGAAATATCATGCTATCACTACCTGATCGGGCTGCCCCCTCGGTAGCCCGGAATATTCATTCCCTGATCGAGGCCGGGGTCTATCGCGCCCGGCGGCTTGATCGTCCCATCCTGGTCAGTCTGGTGCGGCCGGTGCCGGCGGCTGACCCGCTAACCTTCTTTGCCCGGCAGACTTCCCGTGTGGCTGACCGGCTCTTCTGGTCGTCGCCGACGGAGGAGTATGCGCTGGCGGGGAGCGGTGCGGCCTGGACGCTGGAAGTTGCCGGGCCGCAGCGTTTTGCCGCTGCGGCTGCGGCCTGGCGGGAGTGTTGCGCCGACGCGTTGATCGATAATGCTACGGACGCTACCGGCACCGGCCCGCTCTTGCTGGGAGGCTTTGCGTTTGACCCGCTGCGCCCGACGACGCCCATCTGGGCGGGCTTCCCGGATGGGCGGCTGGTGCTGCCGCGCTACCTGCTGACCTGCCACGCCGATGCTACCTGGCTGACGCTCAATGCCGTTGTCGATCCCAGCAGTTCACCGGCGCATGTCGCCCAGCGGCTGCTCAACCGCCTGCCGACGTTGCCGGCTCCGGCAAGCCTGTCCCGCCCGGCATCACTGGAGCAGGTGTTAACGCTGGAGGAGCTATTGCCCGCGCAGACCTGGATGGCAATCGTGCATGCGCTGGTGCAGACGATGCACCATAGCGATCTGGAGAAGGTCGTGCTGGCGCGGGCCTGCCGGGTAGCAGGCCGACGACCGTTCGATCCCGGCGCGGTGCTGGCGCAGTTGCGCAACAACTATCCCGGCTGTTTTGGCTTTGCCGTGGCGCGTGGGGAGACCTGCTTCCTGGGGGCCTCGCCCGAGCGGCTGGTGCGCCTGCAGCAGGGGACGGTTCAGGCGACCTCGCTGGCCGGGTCGATCCGTCGGGGCAGCACGCCGGAGGAGGATCGGCAACTGGGAGCGGCGCTGCTGGCAAGCGCGAAGGATCGTGCCGAGCATGCGATTGTGGCCCACACCCTCGCGGATGCGCTGTCCGATCTCTGCACGGAACTGACCATGCCCGAAACGCCCACGTTGATGAAGATGTCGAATGTGCAGCATCTCTACACGCCGCTGGTCGGGCAGGTGGCCGGGACGCACACTGTTCTGGAACTGCTGGAGCGGTTGCATCCCACACCGGCCGTGGGCGGTTCGCCGCGCGAGCGGGCGCTGCCGTTGATCCGCGAGCGGGAGCAACTGGACCGTGGCTGGTATGCTGCGCCGGTCGGCTGGATCGATGCGCGTGGCGAGGGTGAGTTTGCGGTGGCGATCCGCTCGGCGCTGCTGCGAGGCGCGACGGCAACGCTCTTCGCGGGCTGCGGGCTGGTTGCTGACTCGGACCCGGCGGCGGAGTATGCCGAGTCGCAGCTTAAACTGCGACCGCTGTTGGCAGCACTGGGTGGGGCGTTGCCATGAGCGAGCTTCCGCAGCAGCAGACGCTGCATGTTTTCGTTGGTGCATTTATCGACGAGCTGGTGCGGGCGGGTGTGCGCAACTTCTGCGTCTGCCCCGGTTCGCGCTCGACGCCGCTGGCGCTCATGCTGGTGCAGCACCCGGCGGCGCGGGTCTGGATGCATCTGGATGAGCGGTCAGCGGCGTTTTTTGGGCTGGGGATGGCGAAGGCCCGCCGTGAGCCGGTGGCGCTGGTCTGCACCTCGGGCACGGCGGCGGCCAACTTCTTCCCCGCCGTGGTGGAAGCGCGCTATGCCCGCGTGTCACTGATCATCCTGACTGCGGATCGCCCGCATGAACTGCGTGATCGCGGCGCGCCGCAGACGATTGACCAGATCAATCTCTATGGTTCTCACGCAAAGTGGTTTGTCGATCTGCCGGTGCCGCAGGCGACACCCGATCTGGTGCGGTATGTGCGGACGGTGGCGAGCCGCGCGGCGGCAGTTGCCGTCACCGCTCCCGCCGGGCCGGTGCAGATCAACTGTCCCTACCGTGAGCCGCTGGTGCCGCTGCCACCGAATGACCCGGCGGGTTGGGAGCAGCGTCCCGACGAGCGGCCCTACCTGGCGGTGACGGCCGGCGTGCGCGCGCCTGACCCGACGCAGATCCGGGCGCTGGCGGGTGAACTGGCAGATACTCGCCGGGGGCTGATCGTCTGTGGGGCGCAGGATGATCCGCACCTGGCCGAAGCCGTGACCCGGCTGGCGCGTGCGCTGAACTTTCCCATTCTGGCCGACCCGCTCTCCGGCCTGCGTTGCGGTCCGCACACGCATACGCTGATCCTGGATCTGTACGATAGGCTGCTGCGCAACGGCACGTTTGTGGCGCGTTATGTGCCGGAAGTGGTGCTGCGCTTTGGCGCGTTTCCAACCTCCAAGGCGCTGCTGCTCTACCTGCAGCGCTATCCCGACTGCCACCAGATTGTAATCGATGGGGCCGGGGGATGGAATGAGCCAACCAACCTGGCCGATCAGATGATCCACGCCGATGCACGGCAGGTCTGTGATGCCTTGACCGCCGCACTGCCGGAATCCGGAGCGCATGCGGCGGAGCGCAACGCCTGGGCCGAAGCCTGGATGACAGCGGATCGCCGGGCGCGCGCCGCCGTGACGGAGCGGTTGAATACGCTGAATGAGCCGTTCGAGGGCAAGGTCTTTGCGGAACTGGCGGATCTGCTGCCCGACGACGCAACGCTCTGGGCCGGGAGCAGCATGCCGGTACGTGATATGGATACCTTCTTCCCCGGTAGTGAGCGCACGATTCGTATGCTGTCCAACCGGGGCGCGAATGGCATTGACGGTGTGGTGTCCAGCGCGCTGGGAGCGAGTACCGCCGGCAATGGGCCGCTGCTGCTGGTGATCGGCGATATCTCCTTCTATCACGATGCGAATGGACTGCTGGCGGCAAAGCAGCATAATCTGAATGCGACGATTGTGCTGCTGAATAACGACGGCGGCGGGATCTTCTCCTTCCTGCCACAGGCAACTACGACCGATCCGGCGCAGTTCGAACTGCTGTTTGGCACGCCGCATGACCTGGATTTTCGCCCGCTGGCGGAGATGTACGGTGCGCGGTTTACGCGGGTGAAAACCTGGGCCGCGTTTCGCACGGCGGTTCAGAACGGACTTACGCACGCCGGGTTGGATATCATTGAGATGATGACCCGGCGCGACCGGAATGTGATGCTGCACCGGGAGCTGTGGCAGGTGGTGGATGCGGCCCTGGCCGAGTTGACATAACTAACGGATGGATGTAACCATCAACAACCTGCGCATGCATGTCCATCTGGCGGGGAGCGGACCGCCGCTACTGCTGCTGCATGGCTTTACCGGCAGTGGGGCCACCTGGGAGCCGCTGCTGCCCCATGTCACACCCCGGCGGCGGGTTATCGCGCCCGACTTGATCGGGCATGGCGGCTCCGACGCGCCGGCCGATCCC
>DAOTVB010000098.1:0-8607 GCA_034436755.1 Chloroflexaceae bacterium
TCAGCCAGTGAATAGCGGTCCAGGTGGCAATCAGCCCCTTATGGCCGTCACAGCGGAGCCGGACGACCAGCGGAATGGTGGTGCGCCAGAGTTCCGGGTTGGCGTTGCGCACACAAAACGCCACCAGATCATCGTCCGTGCCGGTGGTGGTGGTGGGAGCATCGATCATCGCGGCACCTCACCGGGGGCAATGCCGGGCGGATAGGCCGACAACCGGATCGGCATGGCGGCGGGCCGGGCGGGCAGAACGATCGTTGGCATGGGGGCATATCTGCACATACTGGCTCCTGGGCCACCCACTGCGTCCGCAATCAGACTTGACGACAGGATCAGTGGATGGTATGATAGGAGCAGACAACACGAAACCACGCCACGCATGTGGCACTGGACTTGAGGGGCCTTCGACCATTCGCCGCCAAGCATAAGGGTCGGGGGCCGTTTTCATGTCCAGCGATCGGCGTCGCTGTGTTCTCTGTGTCGCTGCTGCACCCGTGGGTGCGTTGTCCCTCGCGTCCGTCCGTCTTACATGATGGGCGTTCTCTTCCGTATGCAGCGTGGGGCTGGTGTAAGGTCGGCAGCGGCCCCCACGCGCTTCTCGTATCCCGCAGTAAAGTCCATGTTGGAACCGTTGGTGAACGCGATCATTCGTTCACCAGGTTATCCTTGCATTCTAGCAGGATCTTGCGCCATCCTCAAGCGGTTGGTGCGCCAGATCGGAACCAATCTCGCGCCACACTCGCGCCACTCGCGCCACTCGCGCCACTCGCGCCACACTTGCGCCATATTTGCGCCACATGCCGCCCAACTGACTACGAACGCGTGCGGCGGTAGCGGCTACGCGTGGTTGACCCCTCGGTCACGACGAGCCCGGCAGCAATCAATGCCTGCAGATCGCGTTGAATATTACGTCGGGGTTCGCCCAGGGCGCGGGCCAGATCAGCGCTGGTGCAGACCCGGCGCTGGTCAAGCTCGGCCAGCACCCGCTGCTGCCGAGAGGTCAGATAGGGATCGTCCGGCAGTTCATGCGGACTGAGCGGTTTCCCCCAGACGCGAAAGGTAAAGAAATGACCATCATCGCGCAGCACAGGTGGGTCGCAGCCCCACTCGCTGAGAATATCCAGCACCGTATCAACGCCCATGCCGAACTTCTCGACCTGGCCGGCGTGATAGAGGAGCTGGGCAATGGCCGGGTTCCGGGACACCTGGGCCGTCCGCAGAGTATCAATGGTCACACCCGGGGGCAGCCCGCCCGGGGTAACCCACTCAATACAGTTGGGAAAGATCTGAATGCGTACCAGTGAGCCGGTATAACTCCAGTCCCGGTGACAGAGGGCATTGACCGTCAACTCCCGGAGCACCACCGGCGCGTAGGCATGTTCCTCGATCCGTTCGGTGCCCTCCAGGCGGTAGCGATGGTCGGAGCGCGCCCAGAGCAACTCAACCGTGCGGTCAATCACATCAACGATTGGTCCGCGGATCTGGCGGGAAAACTGCAGATCGGTGGAGTGGGCATGATCGCCCTGGAACTGGGCGATATCAATCCCGGCCGCACTCATCCAGCGGTCCGGTTCGGACGTAAAGGTCAGGATTCCCGCCAGGGTCGGGACGGTCTCGGAGCCGGTTTCCGTCAGACAATGGTAGCGGTGCAGATAGTCGCGGGGCTCGGTAGGGCCCTCGTAGCCACGCCGCTCGATGGCCGTCGCAATATGGCGGCGCACCAGATGCAGATCCAGGTCATCCAGGCGGGCTCCCGGCAGGGGCCGGCGTTCAGTTCCGCTATCTCGTTCAATCATGCATTCCTCAGCTCAACAGCGCTTACCGGGCATCGGCACCATCCGGTACCGCAACCGGTGCCGGTTCCAGGGTACCCAGCAGGGCAGCGGCGCGGATGGTTGCGACGACCTCCAACGCCTTCTTGTAGCGCGCGCCGGTGGTGCCGTCGATCTGCCAGAGTTCCTTCACAATCGCCGGCTCGGTGCGGGCCTGCCGCAGTAACTCCAGAACGTCCCCCTTCGTCGCGCGCCGGTCGTTGTCCGGACAGATCCAGGCAATCTCATCAACCCAGGCCGGTGGAGTGATGACCTCCAGCGCCGCTGTGTCGTCCGCCATATCCACCGCCGGTGGGGCGGTTGCGGCTGAGGTTGCGGTTGCGGCTGAGGCTGAGGGTACACCGGCCCCGTTTTGCCCGTTCTGCTGCGGTTGGTGGGGCGGCTGAGGCTGAGGCTGAGGGGGTGATCCGGGCAGTGGTGTGTCCGGATGCTCCGTCAAAAGATCGGCCAGCATCGCGTCAGCTCCTGCCGGATCCACAGGCGGGGCCGGACGATTGGGCAGGCGAGCCAGGATGGCCTTGCGCTCCGCCAGGGTGATCACTGGTGCGCGAACCGTGACGACCTCGCGGCGGCGGCGCATGGTGAAGTAGCCGGCCGTGGGTAACGTCGAGGGCGGAAGGGCTCCCCGCTCGCGGATCTCGTCGGTGGACATATTCAGGTTCGGCTTGTCGCCGTCGCGGCTGGTCTGGCCGCCGGCGATATAACAGCCGATCTGGCTGCGCCACTCCATGCGGAGATTGGTCGCATTTTGCAGGCCGATACAGTAGCGGATACCGGCTGCGCGGGCACTGGACAACTCCGTTTCCAGCCAGGTTTCCAGGTCGCGGCCCAGCGCGCGCCGGAGCAGCCGCACCTCCGAGACATAGACCCAGAGCAGTGGTGGCCGGATGGTGGTAGGGAGTTCCTCCCAGCGTGTGACAGCGTGCTGCTCCAGCAGGCGCGCGCGTTGCTCGCGCTCACGCTCCAGCAGCGGGACCATGGGGCCAATAGCATCGGCGCGGGTGATCGGCTCGTGCCAGTTGTGGGCCTTCCCGCGCCACAGTGCCCCGTCCGGCCCCTTGCCGTCGATCCAGACAAGCTGCAGTCGGTCGGGTGGATTGCGCAGGCAGAGGAGAGCGCTGGTCAGAAAGGCCCAGCCATCCTTGCCCCAGTCGGTCTCGCCGGTGAGCAGGATATGCCCGGCCTTCTGCGGGCTATCGTTATGCAGGCTGACGGCAATGGGGGCAAGCTGCCCGGCGCGCCGGGTCCAGCCGGCGGCAATGGTAAAGGGATCGTCGGGATAGTCCTGCCGGAGCCGGACCAGGGTCGGCAGAACCCCCGCCGGTGGGGTGGGCAGATCCTGGTCGGGATCGGGGATTGGCCCGGCCAGCAGCCGCTGGGCTTCCTGAGCTTCCAGTTCGGCAATGCGCGCACGTACCGCCTGCTCCTGCTCAGGGGTAAGGGGCATATGCCGACCAGGCAGACCAGACGCCGGGGGCAAGACGGATGTACGAGTGTGCGGCGGTTCCGTGATGACCTCATCATTGAACCAGACCAGGTGAGCACGCCGGCGCAACCCGATCGTCACCAGCGATGCCCCGATGCCGAGAAAGAAAAGCAACAGCAACCAACCCTCCATAGCGCTCCCCCTGTGTGTTATCCCGTACTCGTTGCCGGCTGTGCCGGACGGAGCATCAGCCAGATCGCGGTTCCGTGATCGATCATGCGGCGCTCCGGGAAGAGCGCAATCCCTTCGGCCAGGATGACATAGATCAGCAGCCAGACCCAGCCGGTGGTCGGCAGGCTCCAGGCGGCGGCCAGCGCCTGAATCCCGCGGGTTGAGGTATAGACATCGAATACCCCAACCGCCAGAATGAGCGGGTAGGTGCTGCGACGCCCGGAGCGCCACAGATGCAGCTCAATGAGCGTCACGATGAGATGCATGAGGCCCCCGATCCCCCAGGCGGCCGTCACCGACAGGGCCAGTTGAAAGTCGGGCGTGATCGCGCCGGCGATAAAGCGGTTGAGCCCGCCCACCAACTGGAGCGCCACGGCCTGGACAAACAGCGCCGTAAAGAAGCCATTGGCCAGCCAGAAGACGAACCAGATCAGAAAGGCGGCAAACTCGGCCAGGAGCAGGCCGCCAAACTCGTACCCCTGGCGGACGGCGTCAAAGACGCGGTGCTGCGCGCGGCGCGGTCGGAGCGGGCGGGCGGCGGTCTGTGCCCGCCGGCGGCGCGACTCCTCTGCCAGGTGTCTGCGCTCGGCCGCCAGTTGGCGTTCCTGGGCTTCCATCCGCTGCCGCTGGGCGCGCAGACGCTGCAGCTCTTCCGCCTCAGCCTGGTGACGTTCGGTGTGCTCCTGCTGGTCCAGCAACGCGCGCAGCATGCGGAGTTCGTCATTGCTCTCCGGGTGACTGGCGGATGGATCGTTCGGGTGCGGTGGTGTCGTCATTGTGGTCCCCCCCGGCGGCGCAGCGCATCCTGCGCCACGCGGCAGCCCGGCGTCCCGGCGGAGAGGGTCAACATGTCCACCGATTCGTTGTGCAAAGGCATCATGTGGCCCCTTTCGTCGCATAAAATCTGGTACCATTGGGTGGCGGGGTTGGGTGGCCCCTTTCCCCGCCCCGGCCTGGTGCTGACTCCACCAGGCCGGTGTTCTGTTGTCATCGTCCGTTTCTGTCTATCCGATTACTGTCCTGTGTCATGTTCCCCGGCCTGCTCCTGATACTGCACCCCGGCGGCCTGCACGCGGCCGGCGACCTGGGCGACCCAGTCTGCGCCGCTGGTCACGGCTTCCAGCTCCAGCCGCATTCCGGTCGTCTCGAGCAGATCCGCGGTACTGAGCGCCTGATACTGGATGAGCAGGCGCGTGCCGGCGGCCAGCAGCAGCCCGTTGTGTCGCAGTGCGCCGGTGCCGGCGGCCAGTGCTGCACGGCCCACGCGATCCGCCTCGGGCAGCAGACGCTCGCCTGCCAGGGAGAGCAGATGGGCCAGGCTGTCCCGCTGCGCCGCCGGATCACCCTGATGCGTCGCGGCTGCCAGATCCAGCGCCGCAACCATCAGCGGGTCGGCGCACCCCCGGGCCAGCCGGGTGATCTGATCGGCGATGACATCCTGATCCGGGTAGTCCATGCTCCTCCTCAGTGCGCAGCACGTGGCTGATCAGCGGTGGTCGTTCCCATCGATGGCCGGCGGCTCCGTCTCCTCAACAATCAACAGTGCATAGGCATCTTTGGGCTGGCGCTGCGTCAGCCGCGCAAAGGCATTGGCGAGTTTCCAGGCAGTCGTGCGCTGCATCCCGCCCTTGCGCTCCGGATGGAGCGACGGGTTGCGTAGCTGATAAATAGTCGTTTCCGATACCTTTGACTCGCGGGTCAGTTGCGCAATCGAGATCTCGGCTTGCGCCAGCGTCTCCACGAAATCGGGGGCGAGTTTCAGACGTTTGCGCGGGCGCATGGCTTCTCCAGATGGGGTGACACGGGATGTGGTCGTGGGCATAGCTTCACTCCACATGAGCAATAAAACTGCATTGCATTATACACCGTCTAACAGGGGTGTCAATGGGGCGGGTGAGCGGGTGAAGGGGGATAGGACGAAGGACGAAGGACGAAGGACGATACGGGTCTTTGCCGCCGGCGCATACCGTGACTGGCAGCAGCAGCGGCGCGGGTCATTGGGCGCACGGATGCGCTATGCGGCAAATGCAAGGGTGATCTGGTGGTGGGCGTGGTGGCCGGAGCGGAAGAAGACGCGGGGGAAAATGAGATGTCTTTTCACCGCAGAGACGCAGCGGGCGCAGAGATGATAAACACCGAGTGGATTGACCGGCTTGCTCTGCCGGCTTCAACATATATGGTTGAAGGAAATCCTCGTTGTTGTATGAGAGGGAGTGTAAAGACAATGCCCACCATCGCATTGTGCAACGCGATGGTGGGCCGAGTGTCAGATCATTGTGTCGGCGGGATGCCAGTGGTCGGGCTGATGTGTATACTGATGTTATCTGTACGGTTTTTAGCGCAGAGATGGTCTTCGTAGTATACTGTGAACCAATTGTTTGTTACCCCCCGCTCCTGAGTGCAAGTTGTGGAGCAAGGGGCACCAAAGCGTATCGATGCGCTGTTCCTGCAGAGTAATCACAGTATAGCACAGTTGTTGTTTTTGTGAAGGTGAATAATGTAAGGCTTATCAGCGTGTTCATTGCTTATCGGCGTTGACAGGATGGCTCATGTCCATCCAGGGTACAGAGTGCTTTTCCAGGTCTCTGCAATGCCATATTCTGGGTGCAATGTGCGCAGACTGGACATGAGCCAAATCTTTTTAGAACCTAAGATGGTAAGCATGTTGACATACCCTATCCAATAATGCATTGTCCAGGTATACCAGGATATGTAACTATGGCAACTGACATTGGCTGGCTTCTTCGTCATATGGATGAGCTTCCGCAAGCATCACCCCCACTTCTCCTGCTAGTTGGCCTGGAAGCACGTCTCAGTGCAGCACTGCATCGACTTCAGGTGGTGACTCAGTCTCCCTGTATTCCAGTGAGCCATGACCTGGGGGTTCTATTGCTGGAAGTGTCTCCGCGTGAGCGTATGCGTATTGTAGCACGGACATTTCGAGCCTTGCTGCGACCGTATCACCAGCAGATGGTTTTCTTGGATCGGACGGCGTTGTTGTTTCTGCCAGAGTTGCACCTCAATCCACTTCAATTACTGAGTGAAACCAGTCGAACGCTCTGTCCACTCGTGGCAGCGTGGCCTGGTCAGTGGGATGGGACGACCCTGACGTATGCCGCTCCTGGTCATCCGGAGTACCAACGAGTTGTCCGTCCCGAAGCCCTGATTGTTTCTGTTGTCTAGGAGTCTGTATGCGCTATCGTGACCTGATCCAATTTGAGCCGCTAGCGAGCGTGGTGCAACTGGTGGACGCCGAAGAATTTGATGCTGCTCAACGACTGGTTGCGACCTATGTCATGTCGCAACGGATGGCCGACGTGCTGACGAATCTCGTTATTCCACAACTGCAATTCGCGACGCCGCAGGACAATCGCGGGCTGTTGATTGTGGGGAACTATGGCACAGGGAAAAGCCATCTCATGGCTGTGGTGTCGGCGCTTGCCGAGCGAGCGGATCTCGTGCAGCACGTGACCAATGCACACGTCGCCGCTGCAGCTCCAGCGATTGCGGGTCGCTTCCTCGTCTTGCGCTTCGAAATTGGTTCCACCACGCGACCGTTGCGCGATATCGTGCTGGACGAATTGCACGCCTTCGCTACATCATTGGACGTGGATGTGACCATCCCACCAATGGATCAGATTACGAACAACAAACTGGTCTTGCTCGATCTCGTTGGACACATTCAGCAGCGCTACCCTGACAAGGGTCTCCTTGTCGTCGTTGATGAGTTGCTCGACTATCTGGAAACCCGCAAAGATCAGAACTTGCGGCTTGATCTGAGCTTCATGCGTGAGGTGGGGGAAGTCTGTGCGCAAACGGCCTTCCGTTTTGTCGCGGGTGTGCAAGAATCCATCTTCGATGCCCCACGCTTTCAGTTCGCATCAGAGGCACTGCGGCGTGTCAAAGACCGCTTTGAGCAGGTGCGCATTGCGCGTGAAGATCTGGCCTTCGTCGTGGAAGCACGCTTGTTGCGGAAAGATGATGCACAGCGTGATCGCATTACTGATCATCTACAGCGCTTTGCAACACGCTATGCCGGGATGAATGAACGCCTGGAACGGTTTGTGCGCCTCTTCCCGGTGCATCCTGATTACCTGGCCATCTTTGAGCAGATCAGTACCATCGAGAAACGCCAGGTGCTCAAAGCGTTGACCACTGCGATGCAGGGATTGCTGGACAGAGATGTCCCCGATGATGGGCCGGGTCTGCTCGCCTATGATCAGTTTTGGAATCAGATTGTCGAGAATCCATCCTGGCGATCAATTCCCGATGTGCGCGAAGTAATGGATAAGAGTCAGGTGCTGGAGCGGCGGGTGGAGACGGCCTTTGAGCCACTTCATCTGCGTCCGCTGGCCTTTCGGCTCATTCATGCATTGAGCGTCCACCGCCTGACAACTGCTGGAATCGATGTTCCGATTGGAGCAACGCCGGCAGAACTACGTGACACGCTCTGTCCTATCACCCCACCACCCAACGAAACGGCAGAGGATGTCGAAAAGATGATTCGCCTTGCTTTAGGCAAGGTAGAGCGGGCGGTCAATAACCAATTCATCAGCCGGAATGAGAGTGGACAGTATTACCTGGATGTCCATAAAGATGTGGACTATGATGCACTCATTGAGCAACGTGCGGAGTCGGTTGATGATGAGCATGTGAACCGAACGCTGTTTGAAACCCTTTCTGAGCTTCTGGAACGCCCGCAGGCAACGTATGTGCCCGGATACCGTATCTGGGAATATGAACTGGACTGGGCCGAGCGGCGCATTATGCGACCAGGGTACCTCTTTTTCGGCCTGCCGGAGGAGCGGAGCACGGCACAACCACCGCGCGATTTTTATCTCTATATTTTGCCGCTCGAGCGCACGCCCGGTACCTTGCAAGCCGATGAAATTGCTGTTTCACTGATTCCAGATGATACATTCCTGTCCCTGCTGCGTCAGACTGCGGCTGCGCTGGCGTTGCGCGGCACTGCCACCAGCGGCAGCGGCACGATCTACGCGCAAAAAGCCGAGGGCTTTCGGAAGCAGATGCGTGACTGGCTACGCACGCAAGGTGGGCGGGTCTGGCGGTTAAGCTATGGAGGACATACGCGCCTCTTAACCGAGTGGCCCCGTGGTGCAA
>DAOTVB010000099.1:0-12836 GCA_034436755.1 Chloroflexaceae bacterium
ACGAAATCCCCGACCGGGGCGCGGAGCTGGTGGCGGGCGTCGCGCTGGTGCTGCGCGTAGTTGTGAATGGTGATATCACGGCCCGCGTTATTTTGCGTTCCGACATGCTGGTCTCGCTGATTGAAGGTACTCTGCTCATCATTCGTCATCAAGCTGCTCCGTCGGTATGATCATACTGGGCATGATAGCAGGACGCGGCACCGCCGCGCCATCCCCACCCGGATGAACGCCACTACCGGCGCAATTGCCGGGTGCTGCGGCGGCCTCACCCGCCCTGCGCGGCGAGCTTCTGCTTGACCTCTTCCAATCTCTGGATACGGCTTTCCACACCAGCATGCCCGATCTGGTGCAAGAAATCCACCCACACCTGCATCAGCTCCACCGCCCGCGCCAGGTCGCCCTGCGCCTCGTAGCGCAGCCCCAGGTTCCAGCTACCTATCGCTTCGCCCTGGATGTCGCCGATCGCCCGGCTGATAACCAGTGCCTGCTCGTGGGAGGCAATCGCGCGGGGATAGTCGCCCGATCCTGCATACACTGCTGCCTCTTGTAGCGTCATCAATGCGCCGATAGTCAGCGGATCGACATATTCCTGCTGTTCTTCCTGATCCGGCACCGCGTCACCCTGTCTCTCGTTCCTCGTTACGGGTGTTGCTATCGTACGCTGCGAATCAAGCTGCGTCAATTCTCCCTGCGTAGGCAGGTGGAACGGTGCGTAGAACGCACCCTACGGCTGCTCTCCCTGCGTAGGCCGTGGCACGGGGCGTGGAACGCACCCTACGGCTCTCCCTGCGTAGGCAGGTGGAACGGTGCGTAGAACGCACCCTACGGCTCTCCCTGCGTAGGCAGGTGGAACGGTGCGTAGAACGCACCCTACGGCTGCTGCGGAGGCAGGTGGCACGGGGCGTGGAACGCACCCTACGGCTGCTCTCCCTGCGGAGGCAGGTGGCACGGGGCGTGGAACGCACCCTACGGCTCTCCCTGCGGAGGCCGTGGCACGGTGCGTGGAACGCACCCTACGGCTCTCCCTGCGTAGGCCGTGGCACGGTGCGTGGAACGCACCCTACGGCTGCTGCGGAGGCAGGTGGCACGGGGCGTGGAACGCACCCTACGGCTGCTCTCCCAGCTTCGCAATAAGGCAGCGCATGATGAAGGCATGACTCGCGACGAGGCGCATCAGATGCGGGCGTGGGCGGTCGGCATCCTGGGGATGGTTTGACGTATAATGGAGGCAGATAGCGTAAGGATGCACCCATGTCGACAGTACCCGAGATTTTGGAACAGGCGAAAAAGCTCACGCAGGCGGAACGGGATCAACTGCTTGAAGAACTGCGAGCGATGCAGGAAACATCGCAGCCCGAAGGCGACACAGAAGCACCAGAAGAACACTGGGGGCGTAACTTGCTGCGCCTGCTGGATGAGCTTGGTCCGATTGAGATGAAGTATCCAGAAATCGAAGACCCGGTGGAGTGGGTCAAGCAGATTCGGCGTGATGAGCGAAAGCGGAGACTGGGCGACGGGGGCGAGGACGAATGACCGCTGGTGTTAAGGCGGCGATGGACATAGGGAAGGTTCTATGTGCTATCGGCTACTCCGCCATCGTCTCCGGATCGATGCCCATCTCGCGCAGCTTTGCCAGCAGGCGCTCGCGCTCCTGCTCGGCCTGCGTGGCTCGCTGTTCAGCCTGCATGCGGGCTGCGTGTTCGGCTTGCCGCTGCTGCTCAGCCTGCGTTGCCCACGCCACAACTTCCTCGTGGCTGCGGAAGGGTGTCCCATCCGGCGCAAAGATACGCAACTCCGCGCCGCTCGTGTCGAAGCGAATACCCAGGCGCGGGCTGACCCAGCCGTTCATCTCATCTATCGTGCGCAGCCGATCCCCCTGCCGCTGGAAGCCAGTCAGTTCGTTTTTCTCCGGTTCCGGGTCATAGAGATAGTATTCTTCCACGCCATAGCGGTCATAAAACAGCAGTTTATCCGCCATCTCCTTGAAGCTGTTCGCAGGTGAACGCACTTCAAACACCACCTGCGGCGCGATCTGACCTTCTTCCCACTGCTTGTACGAGCCACGATGACCTTTGGGTCGCCCGAAGACGACCATTGTGTCGGGGGCACGGCACGTTTTCGGGTGGCCTTCCACGGGGTACCAGAGCAGATCGCCCGCCACAAACACATCGTCTCGCTCGCGGAACAGGGTTGCCAGGTTCTCTTTGATGAGCACGATCCACTGAAACTGAAGTGTATTATCAGCCATTGGTTGCCCATCGCTTTCCGGATAATGGATCGTCTGCCGCTGCGCTGTCGGCGTCTCGGTGACACTACTCATCGCTTGCTCCCCCTCGCCATCTCATTGCTTGCCTGCACCTACCCACTGCCGGTGCAGTGCGATCCGGCCCCTGCTGCGCCCCTACCGCTGGGGGCATTATAGCAGCATACCCCAGGCGTTGTTGTGGGGCAGCGCGGCTTGGATCGATTGTCACCGGCTGTACCATCAGCCAGGGCAGTGTCGTCAGATCAGGGTCCGTTGCTGCCGCTTTCGTAGCATATTCCACCTGTACTGTATCGGCTATCCAGATCGTGTGATACAGACGGGGAAGCAGATCCAGCAACCCGACGCCGACTAATTTAATCATGGGACTGGTGTTAGATAGTACTGGCGGCAATGGCACGACGCTGTTCCTCTGCAACATCGAGGGTCTCATCAAACTCCGACACCCCGTACCGGCCCAGCAGATCCAGAAATTCGCGGCGTGACATGCCTAATGCCTGCGCTGCCCACCCCGATGACCCCATGTCCTGGTCATACAGTCGCACAATCAAGGCTTCCCGTGCCAGGGTTGCCAGCGTTTCTGCGGTCTGGTCCGGCAATGTCAACACATCACTCGGTACGTCAACCTGCAAGATCGGCATACGTTCCTCCCTTCGCGGCCACAATTTCGTGTACCCCCACTCGATAAGGCTCCACCCCCGCATCGGCTCCCAGTCCAGTCGGGCCGCATCCTGAAAGGGGATGCCCGTGCAATTGTACACCACGTACAGCCCTGACCAGGCGCGTGCCCTCGGCTAGGTAGTTCCACATGGACTCCCCAATACCTGCATGCGACCCATGCGCCATGAGGGTGCAGGTATGTGACAAGGATGTCTTGGCAAAGTATGTTCAACTCAGGCTGACGGCGTATCGAATACCTCCAGCGCATTGAGCTTCTGCTTGCGGTCACGCCAGTTGGGCAGCACCTGGTCGAGCAGGCGGTAGAAGCGCTTGCTGTGGTTGTGCTCTTTCAGGTGGCAGAGTTCGTGGAGGATGACGTAATCAATGCAGTCATAGGGGGCTTGCAAGAGGTGGGGGTTGAGGGTGATCTCGCCGTCGTAGGAACAGCTTCCCCAGCGGGTTTCCATCGGTTTTACGAGCAGCAGCGGCCTGGGTATGCCCAGTCGTTCTACACGGGGGAAACAGGCATCGAGCCGCGCCTGAAAGATGGTGTATGCCTGCTCGCGCAGCCAGCGGTCAAGCATCCCTTTCACCGTGTCGGTGTCGGTTCGGTCAGGCACGGTAACGGCGAGTATGCTGCGGCCCAGTGTGACATCCGGCACATCGCCCGCCACCACTTTGAGCCGATACTGGCGGCCCAGATAGCGGTATGCCTCGCCGCTGACGTAGGTGTGGGGCTTTTCGGGCGGGGCGTAGGTGGCGAACTGGCGCTGCTGCGTGACAATCCAGGCACCGCGCTTGCGCACAACAGCGGCAACAGCCTCCAGGTCGCTGCCCTGGGGGGCCGTGACCTGCACGCGCTGGTCGGGATGCACGTCGATGGCGATTGTCTTGCGCGCGGCAAACGACAGGTCATACTGAATAGTCGTTGTGCCATATTGCACGCTGTAGCTAGATGTGTCTGCCATCTTAGAGCCGCTCCCGCTGCCGTGCCACTTCGATCAGTTGCTCCAGTAGCGTATCCATCTCGGTGCCAGTCAGGTGCAGGCCGAGTTGGATGGTATTCTCCCCCTTTCCGTGTCCACCCCTATTGTAAGGTTATCTCGCGCTGGTGGCTAGGCGTCGGTGTCATCGGGCAACCTTCCGAGCAAATCGGGCAAATCCTCGTAGTTGTACGGTGGGCGGCGATAGATGCCCAGCACCCACACCCAGCTTTCGGCATCGTTCACCGCATAGATGAGCCGCCAGCCTTCCAGCCGCAGCCGGTGGATTTCTACTGCTGGCGGAACATCCAGCCCTGAAACAGCCAGCGTGCGGCTGCCGGATGGGCGCGGATTGTCGGCCAGCGCCGTGATGGCCCGCCGCACGCGCTGGCGCATATGGCCGGGGAGCTTGTCGCGTGCCGCGTAGACTTCCGGCTCCAGAAACAGCGCATAGCTCATGCCCAGTCCTGCTCCACATCTTCCCAGCGCAGCGTGCCACTGGCTGCCGGGTGCTGCTTCAGCCGCGCTTGCAGCGACCGCACCAGTTCGCGGTCTTCGCTGTCCTCCAGCAGTTCGACAATGCGCTCCCACAGTTCCGGCGTGAGCACCACCGCCGTCACCTTGCCCGTGCGGTCAACCGTAAACTGGACATTTGCCGCAATATCTGTCAGGCTCATCGCATACCTCCTTTCCATGTCCACCCCTATTGTAACCCCAACTCGCGCAGATAGGTTTGCATTTGTGCCTGCACCTGGGCATACTCGGCGTCGAGCGCGTCGATCTCCGCCTGAACCGCCGCAATGTCAATCTCCTCCTCTTCCTCGAAGGTATCAACATAGCGCGGAATGTTCAGGTTGTAATCGTTCTCCTGCACCTCGTCCGCCGTCGCCACATAGGCATATTTGTCTACGCTCTGGCGCTGGCGGTGGGTCTGCACGATGCGGGCGATGTCGGCCTCGCGCAGCCGATTCTGGTTGGGGCTGGCCTCAAATGCGCGGCTGGCGTCGATAAAGACCACCGTGCTATCGGCCTTGTCGCGCCGAAACAGCAGGATCGCCGCCGGAATGCCCGTGCCATAGAACAGGTTGGGCGGCAGGCCGATCACCGCATCGAGCAGGTTTTCCGCGATAAGCTGCTGGCGGATTTTGCCCTCCGCGCCGCCGCGAAACAGCACGCCGTGCGGCGCGATGACGCCGACACGCCCCTGGTAGGGGTGGGCCGTCTCGATCATATGCGCGATGAATGCATAATCGCCCTTGCTTCTGGGCGGCACCCCGCGATGGAAGCGGCGGAAGCGGTCTTTCTCCGCGCCATCTGCGCCCCACTTATCGAGCGAGAAGGGCGGATTGGCAACCACCACCTCAAACTTCATCAGATAGTCTTGCTCGATGAGCAGCGGATTGCGCAGCGTGTCGCCCCATTCAATCTGCGCCCCGTCGATACCGTGCAGAAACATATTCATCTTCGCCAGCGCCCAGGTCGAGCCGTTGCTCTCCTGCCCATACAGCGCGAAGTCATTACTCCCCACCTGCCGGGCGCACTGGATGAGCAGCGAGCCAGAGCCGCACGTCGGGTCGCAGATGCGGTCGCGGGGCTGCGGGTCAAGCAGGCGCGCCAGCAGGTCGGACACATTCTCCGGCGTGTAGAACTCGCCCGCCTTCTTGCCCGCACCCGACGCGAAGCGCTCAATCAGGTAGATGTAGGCGTTGCCAATCACATCCAGGTTGCCAATGCGCGAGGGGCGCAGGTCGAGCGCAGGGTGCGCGAAGTCCTCCAGCAGCGCGAGCAGGCGCGCGTTACGGTCGCGGGTCTTGCCGAGGTGCGCCTCCGAGTTGAAGTCGATATTGCGGAAGACGCCTTCGAGCTTGGCGCGGTTCGCCTCCTCAATCGCATCCAGTGCCTTGTTGATAATCTCGCCAATGTTGTCGGCTTTGCGCTGGCGGTAGAGCGCCGCGAAGTCGCAGTTGGGCGGCAGCACGAAGCGCTCGCGCTGCATGCGGCGCTGAATACGCTCCTCGTCGTGGCCGTACTCCTGGCGGTAGGCGTCGTAGTGGTCGCGCCACACATCCGAGATGTATTTGATGAACAGCATCACCAGGATGTAGTTCTTGTACTCAGAGGGATCGACGGTGCCCCGGAAGGTGTCGCACGCCCGCCAGAGAATGCCGTTGATTTCGCTCTGCTTTGCGGCATCGCCGTTGGTGGATGGTGGCGTGCCAGGTGGAGATGGCTCTGTCATGGATGTTTACTTCCCCCTACAGCGTCTCGGGGTCAATGCCAAGCTCCCGCAGCTTTGCTTTCATCCATGCCACGTGCTGGTTGACGTGCTGACGTGATGCGTCCCTGGCTTCCTGTTCACGCCGCGCCTGCTCCACGATCCTCCAAAGTTCCTGGTGACTGCGAAACGGCTCGCTGTCCGGGCAAAAGATCCGCAACTCCTCGCCGCTTATATCGAAGCGAATACCCAGACGCGGACTGACCCAGCCGTTCATCTCATCAATTGGGCGCAACCGCTCACCCTGCCGCTGAAATCCTGCCAGATCATTGTATTCGGGGTCAGGATTGTACATGTAGTATTCTTCCACCCCATAGGTATCATAGAACTCCAGCTTCTCCAACATCTCTTTGAAGCCATTCAGCGGTGATTGCACTTCAAACACCACCTGCGGCACAATGCCGTCTTCCTCCCACTGGCGATACGACCCTCGGTACCCTTTGGGTCGGCCAAAGGCCACCAACGTATCTGGAGCGCGCCGAATGTCGGGGCGGCCTTCTACGGGATACCAGAGCAGATCACCTGCGACAAACACATCGTTCCGATCTCGGAACAAGGCTTCCAGGTTCTCCTTGATCAGCACGATCCACGAGAAATGGCGGGTATTGTCGGCCATCGGTTGCCCGTCGCTGTCCGGGTAATAGATCACCCGCTGCCGGGTGGCATCCACAGCACTACTCATCGGCGGTTCCCTCCTGCTGCTCCCGACCTTCCTTCGCGGCAGCATACCAGTCATCGAGAAAGGTCAGCACAGCGTCATACTGCTCCTGTCGAATATGCTTGTAGCTCGACACACCGAAGCGCCGGTGCAACTCGGCAAAGACACCCTGGTACTGGTTCTTCCCTTTCTGCCGGGTGAGCATCTCCGCCAACGCCTTGACCGCGTTCGCCACATTGGCGGCTTGCTGGTCGGTGATGTAGGCATGCGGGTGGAGTTTGTCTTCGAGCACATCGAGCCGCACCTTTACATTAGCAACTTCGCTCTGCATCACTTTAACAACCTGGCCCGCTTTGTTGAGCCGCTCCGCAAGGTGGTGTTGCTGGCGCTGGATTTCCATTTGCTGACGTGCCATATGGGCTATCGCTTCTCCCATCTCCGCGATGCGTTGCAACTCTTGCATCGACTGTTCCACTTCAGGCGATGGGCTGGCTTCAAGAGCAGTTGTTTCAGGAACAATCTGTGATTTGAAGGCTTGCCAGAGAACGAATGCTGCCTCACGCTGATAGCGAACGAGCTTGTGCCGGAGCTCCTCTTTTACACGACTTGCCTGAATACCAGAAAGCCAGAGGGGCAGTAAATCAATACGCAGGCCACGGACGGTTTGCGTGCCTCCTTCAGTTTGCACCTTCAGCGTTACTAACCCTTCGCTCAAGACAGCATGTCGTTGAATACGGCGGGTCTGGCCTTCGCGTGTTACTCCCAGGTTGTCGCACAGTTGGGGCAGGATTGCAAAGATGACACCGTCTGGTTGCTGAACGGCCATCAGTTCGTCTTCATAGAATGGAATCTTATGTTGTGGGAGCAAGTCGCTCATTGTTGAAACTTCCCTTTGGTCCAAAGGGTCTGACATGATGTCAGACCCTTTCAGGAGTCCGTATTGCCCTGCGCACTGTCCATTTCAGCCTTCCCTGCTCGCCGCTCATCATCCTGGAGGAGCAGCACCACCCGCTCCAGCGCTCGCAGCAGCGGCGAGACCGCCTCACCCCGATCGGAGGTGGACTTGAAGCTCTGTGCCCGTGTGATATGCTCCTGGTACTCCTCGATGATCGTCTGAATAGTTGCGAGTTTCTGCTCCAGCGTAGCATTTCGCTCCCGCAACATTGCCACATCCATCGGTGATATGTCCTCGACATAGCTGCGCTGTGCCGTTGAAACAGATCCATAGACGCGCCGGCGCTCCGGATACTTGGGCAACCAGCTCCCCGTGGGTTTCCGCGAGAACTCTGCCCCAATCTGCCGCTGCAACCAGGCCATCACCTGCTCCATATCCTCACTGGCGTGGGCCACCAGGCGGAGTTGCACCACATGGGGATTGGGCGGCTTGACCAGCCGCAGATGTTCCTCACCCCGCTGGTAGAAGATCCGTGTTTCACTCTCGCTCACCCGCTCCCAGCCTTCCTCGGCCAGCCGCGCCGCAATCTCAAAGAGGTTGTCCGGCCACGGTTCCCCCGCATCAGTTCGTGCAGCAGCCGCATCCTCATCCGCTTCATCTTCCTCAACCCACACGATGATTTGCTGCCGATCCGCTTGCGCCGGCGCAGCGGCAGAAGAGGAGACAGATGCTACCGCTGATGCTAATTCATCATCTGGAAACAGATCATCCTCGTCAGCCTGGTCGCTGACCGCTGCCGATTGTGCCGGCGCTGCCTCATGCTCATCGACCGATGGAGCCGCATCTGCGGGAGCAGCCTGGGCAAGCATCTCGCGCACAATCGATTCGACGTGGGCAGCCGTCACCCGCCCGGCAGCGGTCGTAACTGCCCGTTCCCACGCTTTGCGCTGTTCCTCAGGGTCTTTGAGTTTCGTCAATGGGCGAGCCTGTCGTTCGTTCGAGGGAAGCGGAACTTCCCCCATGGGGGAACTTTGCAGGTTGCGCGTTACTTCAGCGGCATCCATGAGCCGATACACCTGTGAACGTTCGAGGCTCCAGCGCTCCCGGTAGTAATCCTCAAAAGTCGCATACTCATTGCGGTACAGCCGCAAATCACGGATTTTCAGTAATGCACTGCCCACTTCAAGAAACGTGCGAAGGCCCCGTTCAATGATGCGCTCGCATGTGGCAAGCTCTTCTGCCTCTCGCGCACTCAGCGTCGTTTCACCATTTTGAATGATCGCTACCTCTGGCTCTGGCTGCTCAGGAGCAGAGGTATCACTGAACATGCCCTCCAACCCGCGTCCGCGCTTTCGGACTGGCTCAAGATCGCTGCTGGCCTGGTTGATCATTCCCGAAAGATCACGCTTCGACATTATCTATCTCCTTTGCCAGGGCACGGTAGGCTTGCGCACCGGCGCTGCTGGAGTCGTACTCGATGATGGGCTGTCCTGCTCCCGGTGCTTCAGCCAGACGAACGTTGTCAGGGATGATAGTCTGATACACCAGGGCTCCAAACAGTTCCCGCACACGACTCTCAACACCAACCGACAGATTTTTGCGCCGATCTACCATTGTGCAGAGGATTCCCCCAATCTCCAGTCGTGGGTTGATGCGCTGCACTAGCGTGATCGTCTGCTGAAGCTGAGCAAGCCCCTTTAAAGCGTAGACTTCAAGCTGCACAGGAATAAGCACCTCTGTGGCCGTGACGAGCGCATTCAGGGTGAACAATCCCAGGCTCGGCGGCGAGTCAATCAAGATGTAGTCATAGCGACGAGATGAATGGCTCAACGCATCACGCAGCAAGAACTCGCGCCCGATCTGTCCAGCCAGTTCAAGCTCTGCCGCTGCCATTTCGAGGGTTGCAGGCATCAAGGAAAGGTGCTCGGAGATGTGCTGCACAGCAAAATCCGGGGAGTGGGTTGGATTGTGCAGGACATCATAGGATGTGTGCTCTTGCTCATGAGGATTAAGCCCAACCCCAATCGTCAGATTGCTCTGCGGGTCCAGATCGACCAGGAGCACCCGCCGTCCACGTTCCGCCAGCGCCGCACCCAGATTAAGGGTCGTGGTGGTTTTGCCCACCCCGCCTTTCTGGTTCGCCAGCGCGATAATGCGCGTCATCGAGCTTCCTTTCTATGACGCAAAAAGCGTCTCCACATGACAGGCAAACCCCGGCAGCAGCGGCGAGGTCACCAGCGCATCAGCCTGCACCTGCACGACCAGGGTCAACCTGCCACCGTCCCGCCGATAGACATCGACCTGGCGTGCGAAGCGGTCAACGATCCAGTATTCGGTAACACCGTAGCGGTCGTAGAGGGCGAGCTTCGTTTCACGGTCACGGCGTTCGTTCGCACTACCCTGGGATAGCACCTCGATAGCCAGGTCGGGCGCACCGTGCAGCTTCCCATCTTCGCGATTGACCACCAGCGGCGCACGCGCAGCGCGTACCCACACCAGATCAGGCGCGACCGCATCATGCGCAGAGAAGATGACACCTGGTGCGGGAAATACACGCCCGGCTCTGGTTTGCTTGTTCCCGGCAGTCAGCACGTAGGCAAGCTCATTGACAATCTCCTGATGCTCCAGGTGCGGCTGGGTGGTCACATGCAGCTCTCCATCAATCAGTTCGTAGCGGTTGCCGTCATCCATCGGATAGGCAGCAAGCTGCGCAACCGTGACCCCCCGCTCAATAATCGTCGTCGTGCTCATCCTTCCTCCCTCGGCCTTTCGGCAGCCGCACATCCATCAGCCGTTCGCGCAGCACCGTGTCACTGATCTGCGCATACACCTGCGTGCTCTTAATAGACTTGTGCCCCAGGAAGCGCTGCACATCCTCGATCCGCATACCGGCGTTCAGCAACTCGGTGGCACGGGTATGCCGGAGCTGGTGCAGGGTGTAGCGCGCCTTCCCCCGTTCATCAGTGAGTCCCATGTTCATCAGCGCCCGCTGCCACTGGTATTCTAACGCATCATAGCTCACCTGGGTTTTGCGGTTTGAGAGGAAGAGCGCCGACGCCGGCGGGCGATTGCCACGTTGCTTGAGGTAGGCCCGCAATCCCCGGATGGTCCGTGCGTGGGTATTGCTCGTCAGTGTTACCACCCGGTCGCCGGTCTTCCCCGCCCGCACCCAGAGCATCTCACGGCCCGGGTCGAGGACAACATCGCGTACCTGCAGGCCGCAGACTTCGCCGGCGCGCATCCCGGTTTCACGCAGGATGGTCAGCATAAGGCGGTAGGGCAGCGGCGCATGACGGATCGCCCGCTCAACGAGCAGCAGATCAGCGTCCGTGTCAATGGGTCTGGGCAGCGTCTGGGTCATGCAGACTCCCGCCCCTGTTTGCGCCGGCGGTAGCGCTGGCGCTCGCTCACCTGGTCAAGCGGTTTGGGCGGGGTTCCCGGCCGACGCGGCACGTTGCCGACCGCGATCACCTCCGCGCGCCGGAACCGATACCCCGTCCCTTCCGCATGCGGCACCGGGGTCAGCTCACCTGCCCGCACAAGCTGGAGAATACGTTCCCGCGACTTGCCAATCAAGGCCGCAGCCTGGGCAGTCGTGACCAGATCATCGGTTGGCGACTCGTTAGCCATCAGCTCCTCGCATGGGTGTTCGGAAACATGACTGTATGATACGAGATGTGTACCAGCATGTCAACCGGGGGCTGACGGGCAGGCAAGCGATTTTGCCAGAAAACTTCCCATGTTCCGCTGCGGGATGGTCCGATGGGACTGGGACAAAATGGGGCTGGCGGGGGGTGTTTTGCCAGAAACAAGGAAAAGTCTGGCAATCCACGGGCCGCCGGCGGTAGGTTTCCTTCGTCTACCCGGTTTGGCCGCCCGGTTGCTCCCGTGATGCGACCGCTGGCCCCCGTCCCAGCGGATACCAGAACGAGACGATATACCCGATCAGGATGTGCTCCAGGGTCAGCAGCAGGAACAGCGTCGCCACGCTCAACGCCTGCTCCGGCGGATAGCCGCGCGGCACCAGAATCGCCAGCAGTAGCCGGGGATGCAGCGTCAGCGCACCGACCTGGCGGTTCCAGCGCGTCAGCGCCGTTCTGGTTCGCGCGGGCAGCACGGCGGGGAGCGCCTGTAGCAGCAGCCACTGGCGGGAGCGGCGGGCAATGAGCACCAGCGCAAGCAGCAGCACGGCACTGCCCATCCCCAGCACCAGCAGGGTACGCATGGTGGGATGCGGCAAAAGCGGTTCCAGCGCAATCACGCCCAACGTGGCACAGAGGCCCATCAGCAGCAGGTCACACAGTCGGTCCAGCAGCACACTCAGCAGGGCGGGCGCCCGTGGGTAGCCGCGCGCATGCAGGTACCAGGCCTTCAGCAGATCGCCGGCCTGGCCCGGTGTGGTGCTGCCCAGGAAGATCCCGACGGTGTAGCGGCCCAGGCCAGTGCGCAGGGGCAGGGCCATTCCCAACTGGTGCAGGAGGGCCCGCCAGCGCAGCACCTTGCAGATGACAAAGGCCGGCATCAGCAGCAGCGCCAGCAGGATCGGCCCACCGGCAGCGTTTAGCAGGATAGTCCGCAGGTGGGCCAGATCGCTCTGCACCAGGAAGACCAGGAGCAGCAGCGGGCCGAGCAGTCGGGGAAGCCGGCGCCGGGTAACACGACGCGTCCGGCGGTTATCATTCGCACGCTGGTCCGCGACGGTCTCCTGGGTGGGCTCCGGGACATACATCAAGCATTTCACACCGAAACCCCACAATGAGGCCACCTGGGTCGTGCATAGTAACAGGATTGCTATACGCATACTGATACGCATGCATGCTATACGGCAGCTCCGCCCACCCCGCAAACGGGTCTTCGCTGACAAACCGCCCCGCGCCCGCATCATACCATCTGGCCCGCAGATACGTCAGCCCCTGCGCATCCTGCAATTCGCCGGTGAAGCCAAAGGGCGCGATGAAGCTGCCCTGCGGCGTGCCCCACGGATCGTAGTTCGTCGTGGCGAGCACCGCACCCGCGTCATCGAGCGTCTGCCGCACGCTGCCGAGGGCATCGCCGACATACCACGGCCCACCCAGGGCGCGCAGGCGGTCGTGGCCGTACAC
>DAOTVB010000100.1:0-11493 GCA_034436755.1 Chloroflexaceae bacterium
CGCAACCCGGCGTAGAGCATCACATCCAGGATGGCCCGGTCACGCTTCCCTTTGGCGGTTGTCGTGTCCACCGCCTCGCGCAGCGCCTGCACCTCACGCGCGGTCAATCGCCGCCCGACCGGCTGCTGCGTGCGCGGCTGACGCGCCCGATAGGCCTGCAGCCCCAGCAGCCGCGCCTGGTCATCCGTCAGCACCCCATCCCGCAGGGCCACCGCCAGGAAGGTCCGCACGGCATAGACCCGCTGCGCGGCGGTGTTGACGCTGTCGCCCTGCGCGGTGCGCCAGGCCCGGAAGCCATCGAGGAGCTGCGCATCCACCAGCCGCAACACCACCGCCGGTGGCCGAAACGCCCAGACCGTCCGCTTGCCTTCCGTCTGCGCCGTCGCAAACGGCCGCCAGTCCGTCGTGAAATCAGCGGGCACGGTCGCGCCGCGTTCCTGGTCGAGGTACTGGATAAACAGGCCAATCGCCGTCTGGTAGGCCCGCTGCGTGGCGCGGCTGCGTCCGGCGGCGGTGAGCGTCGCCGCAACCAGGTCGGCCAGCGGGCGCTGCAGCGGGGCATGCGCGTCGCCGGCGGCCTGGACCAGCATGGAAACGTTTGTCCTGATGGCGTCCGCAGCCGCTGCGGGAGCAGCCTGCGGGGAAAGGAACTCGTGCATAGCGGTGATCTCCGAAACTAGCACCTGATAACTGGGCTTAGCACGTCCTATTCTACCACATCCCCATCCACCCGGCACATGCCCCGATTTCCGCACCCGGACGCGCAATCGGCCACTGTCTAACAGAAATATGGTAGACTGTTAGACAACACGGACAGCCAAAGGGCATCGCGGATACGGAACAGGAGGACCAGCCGATGGAACGATTATCCGCTATTGTTGTCGAGAAAACACTATGCATCGGGGAGGGCCAGGATACGATTGCGCTCGATACCCCGGCCTGGTTTGCCTGGCTGGAGCAGGCCACCCGTTTTGCCTATACTGCCGGGGGGGTGCGGTTGACCGCCCGGAAACAGCCGCGCGGGCAGCAGGCTTTCTGGTATGGCTATGCCCGCTGTGCCGGCCGGGTGCGCGGCGTCTATCTGGGACGTTCGCCGGATCTGACGGCGGCGCGGCTACAGGCCGGCCTGATCCAACTGCATGGCCCGGCAGCGCAGGGCGTGGACGCGACCGCCCGCTGCTATGGGGCACACGCGGCGCAGGCCCGGGCGGTGGCACAGGCCCTGGCAGCGCTGATGGATATCGGCCCTGCCGGGGAGCGGCGGCTGAACCTGGACCGGGTGCGGGCTGATCTGGCGCAACGCGGCGCGGCACTCACGGCGCGGCAGACGGTCGATCCGGCGGAGGTCACGTCCCTGCTCGATCTAGCGGCCATGCTGGTAACGGAGCTGGCCCACACGCGGGATGCGGTGGCCCGCGCCGGCCATGGGAGTACCATGCCGGATGTGACGCGCTTTGCCATCGGTGGGCCGGAGCAGACGGTGGGGGAGGTATTGTGAGATCAGGTGCTATTTCACCTGGACCAGCGACCATCGGAGCGCGACCAGATCACTTGTTCACGCTGAACATATTTTCCGGCTGGCTGGCGCACATATGGTTACCAGCTTCTTGTTCACAGAGAACAACTCGTGCGTGCAGTTCGGCTTCCCGGTCTTTCATCAGATAGTCAAACACATCGGAACGCATCAGGCGCTCCCTTCCTCCCAGATCGACACATCGTCGCAGTTCCAACACCGGCTCGGCAACCACACCCAGGCACGACCACAGATGACCCTGCGGCGGCGGTCGTGCCTGCTCCAGGACCAGACGGGGCTACCGTCTCAATCAGGGTGGTATCGGCGTTGTGCATCAACGGACTGAGAACCACCAGTCCCAGGTGGGCCGACGACCGGGCAGCCCGGGCATCCTGCTCCCATAGCACAATGCGCCCGACTGACCAGGGCTGCCCCACCTGCCCGTCACTGGTCTGAACGATACCGGCACCCATATCGTCCTCCAGCCGCAGGGAGACCACCGTCCCGACCACCGGCATATCCGGCTCCTGCTCCCCAAACCAGACGCAGTAGCCCGCCGGTCGCCAGCGCACGGAGCGATCGGGATAGCCCTGCCATGCGACACGGTATCACGTTACCACAGGTTGCACCATTGTCACGGCTATGATACCATTATGGTATCACTGACCCGGACACCTACCAGGAGCAGCGATACCATAACGGTATCACGTTGCCACAGAGGGAAGAGCGCAGTATGTCTCACGACGATTTTGGTCTCGTGCCCCGCAGTACCTATACAGAAATTGTCTTTCACGGCGATCAGCTCCTCACCGTCATCCTGCCAGAAGGCGTGGCCGTACCAACGCGGCTGGTCGCCCAGGCTATCGGCATGGAGCCGGAGCACCAGGCGAGCCAGTTGCGAAACCACCCCGTACTCAGCGAGGGATTACGGGTCGTGCGCGTCCCAGATGGTGAACAGTTGCGCCCCATGCTGGCTATCTTGCATCCCTACATCCCATTCTGGCTGGCGACGGTGAATCCGTCCCAGGTTGGCGAAGCTGTTCGTGAGAAGCTTATCCGCTACCAGCGTGAACTGGTCGATGTGCTCGATGCGCTCTACGGTGCGGAACTGCCGAGCGAGCCGGACACGAGTGATGATACTGCGCTGGTCGCCTCACTCCGCCAGCAGCAGGCACGGCTCTTTCAGGAGATCCGCATTACCCGCGAGGCACTTCTCACAGCCCAGCAAACCTCTGCCGAAGCATTGGCCGCGCAAGGAGCACGAGTCGCGCAGCTTGAAACACTGGTCGATGAGGTGCAGCAGCACATCGCGAGCCACACAACGATCAGTGCGGCCCAGGCCGAAGTCATCAAGCGCGCGCTGAAGCGTCTGGCCACACGCGACGAAACGCAAACCGGTCAGGCGATCTTTGCCCGCCTGTTTGGGCAATTCTGCGCTGCTCTGGGCACGCCCACATATAGCCTATTGCCTGCCGGGAAATATGATGCTGCGCTTGCATGGCTGCGCTACAAGGCCAACGAGCTGCTGCCCGATGACCCGGACGCGCTGCCTCCCCTGCAGGAGCGCCTGCTATGAGCAAACCAACGCCGGATGCCACCATGAATCAGCAGGTTGGCCGGGCACTGCAGCAGGCTCGCTTGCAACGCGGCATCACCCAGGCCGAACTGGCCCGGGCGCTCAATGTCAAGCGGGTGACGGTTTCGCGTTGGGAGCGTGGTGCGCGGAGCCTGGATCTTACCATGTTAGTGACGATTGGCCGCCTCCTCCAGGTGAACCCGGCGACCCTGCTGCCCACCGCCGGGGTTTCGCGCACGCTTGAGCAATCTGCCAGGCCGCCGCACCCGCAGGCCGAACGACCGGCAACGTTGGATACCAACCTTGCTCAGGCGATCACGCTCCTGCAGGAGCATGCCTATCTGGCACCGAGTGTGATTGAACTTATCCAGGTGATGGCGGAAGACCCGGAACCGCACGATGGGGTAAGTGGTGCAACGAAGGAATAGGTATGTGTCGCGTGTTCAATCCGCGCGATACTACGTACGTGATGTCGAGAGAGGGAATGATCTGGGAGGCAGACCATTTCGTGCATTTCATCATTGATCCCATGGTCAGATGTAACATCATGGGAAGAGGGCTTTGACTGTCGCTGCGAAGTGAGTTGCCTGCTCATCAGTGATAGAGGCGTGTGGGTGCAGGTTGTCTTCGACCGTCCCCGGGCGCACCGGGATGTCGGGAATGTCTCCTTGCATCCCGCGTACTATCTGCCCCGCCTTGTCGAGACGCTGACCCAACCTGTGCTGCTGTTGTTGGAGTTCGATCTGTTGTCGTGCCATCTGCGCCATTGCCTCGCCCATCTCAACAATCCGCTGCAATTCTTGCATGGTCACATCGCCAGTTAGCGCGATGGCTGTTTCCTGATACCGTATGCGGTGCCCAAACGCCTGCCAGAGCACGCGAAAACACTCTTCCTGGCATCGAATAATCTTTTCTCTTTTTTCTTGCTGATCTGCTGTGTCGGCTTTTAGCCGGCTCGTGTTGCTGCCAAAGAGCCAGCCAGGAAGATACTCCAGTGGAATACACAGCATACTTTGTGTTCCGCTGCCAGTGCCAAGCGTACGTGTTACACGTACGCTCCGTGCGACCTGGCCAAGCACCGGATCGTGGAGTGCTCACTCGCGCTGTCCTGGCCACGAGATGCCCATATTCTCGCAAAGTTATCGCAGCGGGACATAAATAACGACCGTATTCTCAATCGACGTGATTGGCACCAGTATCGATTCGCCGTAGAAGTCAACCGTCCCCTGCTCAACCGGCACAAGCGGAGTTGCTCGCTCGTGTCCTTATGCTTCGTTCAAATCGCTCATCATTCCCTCTCTGTATTCTTTGCACCAGTCTCCCTGTCTCCTCGCCTGCTGCCAGTCCCCACACTGCTCGTGCCGCTTCCGTTGGCTCCCCAAACGGCTCCGCTTCTTTGCTGTCCTGTTGACCAGGCATCGGTGGAGATTCGTATTACTGCTCTTCACTTGCCGGAAGCTGCTTCCCCGCCACGGCCTGCCGCCAGTCTTCCAGAAACTCCAGCACCTCAGCATACCGGTCGAGTGGTATGTGGGTGTAGCTGGTGACACCGAAATGCCGATAGATTTCACCAAATACACCCTGGTAGTGGTTCTTGCCTTTCTCCGTGCCTGATAGCAGGTGGGCCAGCGCACGAACACGTTGGCTAATTTCAGCCGCCTGGTCTTCAGTAATTGCCGCGCCGGGATTGAGCCGATTTTCCACGGTGCCTATCCGCCGCTGCAACGCGCCGATAACCTGGGCAGCTTTGTCGAGCCGCCCGTGGGCCTGCGTTGCCAGGGCGTGCGTTTCATCGACCCGACCTTCGAGCGCAAGCTGCTGGTCGGCCATCTGCGCAATCGCCAGCGCCATATCGCGCACCTGCGTCAGTGTCATACTGGCGTCAACGGCGGGTACTGCTGCTTTGGCAGGTTCAGGCAAAGCCAGATCAGACTGAAAGGCTTTGGAGAGCGCCTGGAAGCACTCGCGACGGTAAAGGGTGATTTTCTCGCGGTATTCTTCTTTGACCTGTGATTCGCCAATGCCAAACAGCCAGCCATGCAGGTATTCGAGTGGCAAGGCAGACATCTTGCGCCGTTTCCCATCACGGGCAACTGCGGTTATTTCAACCGCAGTTGAACTCAACACGTTGTCACGCGCAATCCGCTGCCGCTGCCCGTCCCAATTAATACCGAGCACATCGCAAACTGGACGCACGGGCACCAATACCTGAAGCACGTTGTCGACCCGCACCAATACTGCCAGTATAGTATCGTTGTAGAACTCAACCCACCGCTCTTCCACTATCTCCACATTCTGTGGTGTGTTCCTCATGCAACCTCCCTGTAGCCTTTCTTTGCACCAATCCCACTATCTCTTCGCTCGCTGCCAGACCCCATACAGCTCGCGCTTCTTCCGTCATTCCTCCGACCAGCCGCGACGCGCCTACTCCCGCTACCTCCTGCCACCCTGCATCCCAGAGCACGCCACACCACGGTGTCCAGAGCAGCGCGTGGGGCGGCAGGCTCACGACCTGGGAGTCGGGCACCGGATCGGGGGTTCCATCTGGTGCCATCTGACACCAGAACCACATAACTGGTTCGTCAGCAGCGACTTTTGTGGGGAGCCATGTGCGAGCGTTGACCTCCTGGTAACAACTGCCGATCTTGCTCGCAATCAGGACGGCTGCGAGCGTATGCGGATCAATAACCCCGTGGCTGCGATTTCGCAGGGTGCCTTGCTGAATCCGGCGGTGGAAGGTGCCAGTGTTTCCAATGGCACCCCACTCCCGTGCAAGCCGATGCGCGTCTCCTGTTCGAATACGCGGCGGTTCACAGGCGCTGATCGCCTGATATGCCTGTTCACGCCATGATTGGATGGAATGGATCATGTCCTTCCGAACCTCATCTGCCCGCCGCGCCGCCGCTTCAATGGCAGCCGGGTCTATACCTACGTCCGATCCCCTGAAGCGCCTGAGATGGAGCACAACAAGTTTGTCTATCATTGGTGCGCTGAGTGGAGCCAGCGCTGCCAGTGTGGTCTGGCGATTTGCCATCTGTATTTTCCTTCCGACCGTTCGTTCGCACTGGCATTATACCGACAATATAGCGTAATCGTCAATTTATTGCAATATATTGAATTATTGCAATAAATTGATAACATATATCATTATTGCTACAATACAAACATATGAGCAAACAACATCAGGAAGGTATATCTGATGGCAAACACAAATGGAGCGTCTCTCGTGCAGCCTCCGTCCTACGAGATATTTTCCGCATCGACGAACAAGACCCACTACAATCTGGTCGCGGCGCCACGGATCGGCAAAATCATTCTGGAAGCTGCTCGCTACGACCAGCCCAGGTTGAACACGAACTGCCTTCCAGCAATTCGTGTTCAACCTGGGCGATGCCAAATTGCTTTGCTACTATATTCTTAGCCCGCACTTTCTGCGGCCCGGCTGGAAGTTTGAGCGCTTCGCCGGTTCTGTGCGTGATGGGGTGGTAATCAGTCGCTCACTCAATCTGCAATTTGACGAAGGTGACAACAAAAATTTGGCAACTATCCCTCACCGTTCGCTTATTTTCGGAACGAGTTCATAAAAAATCCCCACGAGCGGGTCAAAAACAGCCACTTGGGAAGCATCTCACCCCACATGGTGATGAAAATTACAGAAATGTTTTACACGTTACGAAACCGTGTACGTCAAAGTGGGGAGAGCGTTCCAAATTTTGTCGGTTTTTCAGGCTCAAGTGGGGTAAAAATTCCATTTAGTGCCCAAAAAATAAGCGAACAGTAAGTATCCGTTTCGGGTCATCTTGAAGGAAGGTCCAGGTGAACAGACCAGCACCGGCGCAATCAAACCGCGTGGTCCGGCAACCAGTTCCGTTGACATCCGCGTGTCAGTAGACACACACACATGTGTTTCGAAAACTTTCCCAACAGACAGCCATGTGCTCTGCGCACACCGACCCCTGAAAAGAGCTCATCCATGCGGTAGGTTGGCTATTTTCACCTGAGAGTCCATTTGGAACGGGATTGCTTTCGATATGAGATAATTGTGCTACAAATAACACAGGGAACATTGGATGGCGCGACATGGGAGGATGTGCATGCGCGATTGAGCGAAGTGTTTTCCCAAGTTGATGAAGGCGCGGTGCAGGCATGGCAAGCGCTCGACCCCGATCGTGCGCAGGGACATATCTACGGCATCACGTCTGCACTACGCTCGTGCCTGATCTGGGAACATCGGCAGGCGTTTGTGCGCCAAATGATGGAAGCCGAAGGCCGATGGCAGGATTGGCAGGGGCCACGCGATGTCGAACACTGGCTCCACGAGGCTGAGCAATTTGTGCTCGATCGTGCTTCCCGCGACCGCGATCTTGACGACATTGCTTCTATGGCCTGGTTCGTAGAGAAGTTCGGCACAATATGGCGTGACGAACTGCGCTGGAAGCCTGGTGCGAATTGACTCTTCGCTCATTCCGTAGCTTCCCAATCTTCTGGTATCAGCGCTCTGGTGCCATACCACGGATCTTCAACCAGCGCCGTCTGGAATCGCTCATCTTCAAGGTTTGCGTGCTCTGTAACGATAATCTGGAAGTTTGGAAACAGCTCTTCACAGACTGCAAACAGAAGGTTGAACATCTGCTCGACGGCCACCATATCAGCGTTTGCTCCTCTGGTGGCTTCCAATGTTCCTTCAGTAGCACGATATGCCTCCAGAGACGGGAAGTAAACTTGCGTTGGCTGGTCAAGGAACAGGAATCCCGGTACCGGACGTCCCCTATCAATGAAATGTTTATGGAGGGCGAGGTGAGCAATCAAATGACTCCCCAACCAGTTCTGCCCACTCCCCATAAGTTCCATCGGAATAGGGCGGTCTGGACGGTCTGCAATAACGGTCAGCCGACCTACATCTAGTCGATACTGGTATTCACTGTACTCTTTTGACATCAGTGTCGGAGCCCACGCAGTCATCTGGTGGCCGAGACGATTGAGGATAGATTGGATAATTTCATCCTGATCATCATTACTTAGTTGTTCCTCATAACCTCGAACACGTTGCTCTGCTTCCTCAACCTCTCGTCTCAGAGGCGCATTCTCATCGACATACTCGAATGTTTCGAGGTACAGACTGATCCGACCAATAATCCGCATAATGCGGAGGTTCGCATCACGGATCTGTTGTGTAGCTTCCTGTTCAATGACAACTGCATCACGGGCGCGTTGGCGATCACGCATCTGCTGCTTAATGGAGGCGATCTCTTCTTCCAGCCCTTGGATGTACTCACGTAGTCTTGGTCGTTCTCGGGTTTCGTACGCAACGTGGGTCTGAAGGCGTTCAAGATCACGCTGCATTGCAACAACGCTCGGAACTGGTTGAGTCATTTCGGAAGAGCAGATCGGGCAGATGGTTGTATGGTTATCTTCATTACCGAACAAATTGATAGACTCAAGACGCATGGCCTGATGATTGGCTTCAGTTGTGTACCCCTCTGCTTCCCGTGCGTGCGTCCGCGCAACAGTGAACTGATCGTGCTTTTGGCGAAGTGTCTGACGGAGACTTTCTATTTCTTGTTCCAGTTGCGAAATGCTGTCATTCTCAACAATAGGCGATGTGGCCTCTTGCCAGCTTAATGTCCCGCGTAGCACTTCAAAAATCTCGTCAATGTCTTCGGTTTTGAAATCTTCAGGAATTAAGCCAACCCGCTGGGCCTCAGCCACAAGGCTTTGTGCCAGACTCACGTTATCAGAAACAATTGACTCTGCTTCCGTAAGTCTCCGGTGGGCGAGTTTTAAGGCCCGACGAGCATTACGAAGCTCCTGCTCCAGCCTCAGCGCATCCTCTCGCACAGCACCCAGAAAATAAGGTAATGTGTCTTTAATGGCTTGAGGAATATGAGGTTCGTTCTGTCGATGAAACAATTGTCTTTCATTGGCAATCACGGTCGATCTTTGGAACAAATAAAAGCTGGCGTGCCTAATGGTGGCTTCGAGTGGCTGCCATGACTGCCCTTCTTCAGGGGTATGGAGGTTTGGAGAGATGCCTATAAGACGAGATAGAACCTGGACAATGGCATCATCATTCATATTCGGTTCGAGTTGACTGAACGGTGGTGGCGAGATTTCTGTACCAACTTCGTAGTAGACCTGGCGCCGGCTTGAGGCCGTGCCTCTTGGTGCGGGCTTCGCAACGAAAATCTGGGTATCGTCAATCTGGTAGAGTACTGCATACCAGACGACCGTATCTCGGATAATACCTTCTGGCACCTCAAAGCTCGATCGTCCCAGACAATATTCAATGATACTGATGAGCGCTGTTTTGCCAGTGCTCGATCTTCCAGTGATGATGTTCACTGATCCCAACTTGAACGGCAGGATACGAATATTACCAGCAGCATTATAGAGCACAATGGCGCGTATCTGCATGCTCACGGTCGAATTCCCCACATTGCAAAGATGGTAGTCGCTTCACCAGCTTGAGCAAACCAACGCCCGATGAAGCCAGCCCGCTGCCGACACAACGCGGGTTCCGCGTCTCGTTCCCAATCCGGGTTTCGTAATCGCTGCTGCCCACGGACAAGTTGACCATTATCATCAAGAGCAAGGACACGGTTCTGTATCCCAAAGATGAGAGCTTCTCTTGTGTAGGGTACAAGCTGCCGTACTCGTGGAGCAAAACTGATACGTGCTGCAGGATTGCTCTGCAACCAGACGTGCAACATCGTCCTCGTTGTTCCTGGAAGTGCTTCCCGTGTCCCTTTGTGCAGCACAATGGGTAAGACGATCAGAACCAGTGGATAGGGCATTCCTCGGTTCGCCTCTTTGTAATACCCGCTGATGGCTTCGCGTAACAACAACGCGCAGAAGGCTGGATTAAGCAGCGTAGCAAATTCCCGTGGACGTTCTTCCCAGACTTGCACCTGATTCTCCACCTATGATGCTCTCAACAAGGTCTTCAGTCGTTCAACGAAACGCGGATGCCACCAGACACGTGGTGGGTTTTGGTCTGCAAGGATGTGAAAACTTCCCCGCATGACATATGGCTCACTGACGCGAGGGCGTATCGGATAATTGGCTTTCAATTCCATCCAATCATATATCTGACGACCTACGGTGCGTAGTTTCTCCTCGTCTACTTCATCAGGAGAAATCTCATTCTGGAGGGCAAGCACATGTCGTTCCCATTCGTCAATAAGTTTTTTTTCATAGTGTTCTAGCTCATCACTAATAAGTAATTCTTCCCGAACCCAGCGTGATCGCTGCTCAAATGCCCGATAATAATCGAGAATGGCTTTCTCAATTCGTTTGTTGTGCAGGGCTATCTCTCGCAGTTGTTGCACAAATTGCCGTGTATCCTGGTCAGGATTTGGCTCTGTTTCTGGTACAGCGCCGTAGAAGTCAATTGGCAAAGCATCTGCACGAAACTGTTCAGCAATATCGACTATTTTGTCTTGAACATCTAAACCTGTAATGGGATGCATTGATCTTTCCTGAAGATACCGTGTCACTTTATCAAACCACCATCCTTCCAGGCGTTCATAGAGGCTTTCCCGATGCTCTCTCCGAACACTCATACGAAGGTGTCTTTTGATAGAGTCTACCACATCTATAATGTTCGGGTAATTATCGATAATTTGAATAGACTCGACAAGCAAATCGCGCTGTTGCTGCGAAAGCGCTGTAAAGGCATCGAATGCTGGCTTGAGCGTCCTGTTTGAAGATTGGGTCGCCACTTTATAGAGGCAGCGACTGGCATGGCGCTCATCACGTTCAGTATTGGGCCGTAGGAGTGCAGCGATAGAATCATCTGGGGCTTGTCCTGTGGTGATAAGTGAAAGAATTGTACCAGGGAGATGCAAGCGCCTTTCGTGGAGGTGGGTGCTCCATATACGGATGGTCTTCCAGAGGTCACTACTTGTATCAGTTAGCGAGGCCTTTGTACCATGATGCTTAAGTTGCAAAAGCTCACGGGGGGTGCCATTATCTTCGAACACGACATCATCAAGGCTTTCGATGAGAAGCCCTGTTGTTTCGTCCGGGTTTGACAGCAACAATTCTAGCGCACACCGAACCTGGTAGAGATATCCCGATGCTTGAGAACCAGCAGAAAACTCCATTGTTGTGTCTTCCCGGTCAGGTTCCGTGAGCCCCTGCGACTCCGAGTCACTATCTCCATTGTATCATCCCCGAGCCTTGAAAAACAATGAGTGTGACCAAAATCTGTGATCACCACCCATTCCGCACCCTGATGAGAAACAAAGAGGCAGCACAGGACGTACATCAGGGAGGTTGAACGATCTACGATTCCCGGTGATACTATCCAAAACTATCACCTTCTGGAAGCACGACGGAGGAATCGTATGATCGCCACCCCGGAAACCATGGTCCACGATGTCACGCAGGAGTTTCAGGCATT
>DAOTVB010000101.1:0-39498 GCA_034436755.1 Chloroflexaceae bacterium
CTGGGCGGTACGCTGCTGCGGATCACGATAGAGATCCCGTACGGTTGTTTCGTGGTAGTCACCATCAAAAAAGACTGGTGCTACCGAACTGGTTAACGGGACACCAAAGCGCGCCATCAGTGCCAGATCCGGTCCAGGACTGATGCCGGTGGCCCAGGCGGGAATCTGGATCACCCCACCCATCACGCCGGCAAAGAGCACAGCAACCACGCGCAGGCGTTGCGCCTGGGCCGCATCCAGGGTGTGCTCAAGTGCGCGCAGCGCGCGACTGTTGATGCGAGTAGAACCGGGTTGAAAATCCTCCCAGCGCAGGCAGAGACGCACCGTGTCGCAACCGAGATCGGCGATATGCGCCAGTTCATCACGGGTTGCGCCGGCATCGAAGGCTTTCCAGCCCGCGTACCCCGTGCGGCGCGGCCAGTAGGTAATACCCAGCGAAAAGGTTGCCTCACTGTTCATAGCGTTATTGCCCAGAAACCTATGAACGACACCCGAACCGACCTACTCACTATCCGCCAGCGCGCGTGACTCGACATGGGCCCGCTTAACCGCATCGGCCTGCTGCCGAAACGCATCCGAGAGCCCGGCAATCACTTGTAGTTCGCGCTGTTCCAACTCGGCAATGCGAGCAATATGGGAATGCTGCGCCGCTTCCAACCGACTGGCACTGCGGCTCAGACGCTGCTCCAGTTCACGCACCCAGCCATCAACCCGCTCCAGCCAGGAAGTCAGTTGCCGCAGATGGCGCTCGTCTGTCTCCTGGAGGGCGACCAGCTTTTCATCGGACTGGTGGCGCATATCTTCCAGGCGCTCCTGGTTCATCAGAAAGCGCTCGGTAGAGATCCGCTCAACCCGCTTGATATCGGCGACGATATCGGGCAGTTTATCCGCAACCTCGACAATCTGGCCGGGGAGTTGCTCGGCAAACAACTCGACGCGGTGATGGACTTCATCAATGCGGACAAGCCGCGCATCAAAGTCGTCAAACCAGCTACGCATATCAACAACCACCTGCTGCCCCTCAACGATCTGCCGCCGCAGATTTTGCTTCTCAACCTGGAGTTCCTCACCCACGCGGCGAGATTCCTGGAGAGCGACAGCATCGGCCTCGCGCAGGCGATCCAGTTGCGTCACCAGTTGCCGCTGACGCTCCTCGGTTTCCCGGATCTGGGACTGTAGATCGAGAATCTTCTGCTCAGTATCTTCGATCCGGGCAAACCAGGGGAAGACCTGGTCCCGATCCTGCCGCCGGGCCTCGGCCAGTTGCTGAATCTGCGCCTGCATCTCACGCAGAGGCTTGACGCCCTCCTCAATCTTGACCAGCGCGCCCGCAATCTCTTTGCGCAACCCGACAATATCGCGGCGCGATGCCTCAATCGACTGGGTAACTTCTTCGGTGTGGCGCTCGAAGAGGCTCTGGACCTGTACGACTGCGGCCTCGGTCTTGCGGGTCTGCTCCATGGCCCAGTTGTACTTATTGGTCTGATCTTTGATCAACCGGCGCAGTTCATCGATCTGACCCTGAAGGTAGACAATCTGGGACTGTTCATGGGCGCGTAGACGTTCTTCTTCAAATTTTGCGGTCAGGTCAGGTGTTGACATACGTTTCTCCTGAGCATAACATCCGGCACATCCTGGTTATTCGCTACCTGGTAGGCTGCATTACTGCTATATTAGCATAGACTGGCTCAAACTGGTGCAACATGCTCCGGTTTACACTGATTAAACTGGTATTTTAACCTGGTATAGAGTTGGGGTAGTACGCCAACGTGGTGAGGAAAAAGACAACCATTGCGCCGGCGTGTGACATCTATCGGCGCATCAGTGCAACGCCGCCAGAGCGGATGGGAGATCGATAGCCCCGGTGTAGAGCGCGCGCCCAATGATCGCGCCCTCAACGCCGATTGCTGACAGACGTTGCACATGGTCAATCTGCGAAATCCCGCCACTGGCAATAATGGCCGGCCCACCGGCGCGCACCAGGGCTGCAGTTGCGGTATAGTTCGGCTCGGTCAGGGTACCATCGCGGGAAATATCGGTGTAGATAATGCGCTGGACCCCCCGCTGCGCCATCGCATCAATCAGTTCGGTTGCCTGGATCTGCGCCAATTCGGTCCAACCAGTGGTTGCGGCACGTCCATCGCGGGCATCCACACCAACAATAATATGGTTACCGAATCGGTCCACCATGCGCTCAACGAGGGCCGGATCACGTACCGCCGCCGTCCCCAGGATGACGCGCTCAATCCCCAACGCCAGGGCCGCCGCGATATCCGTCTCGCGCCGCAGCCCACCGCCCAGTTGCACCGGCACTTTCACGGCACGCACAATCGACAGAACAGCATCGGTATTGACAGGTCGCCCCGCTTTTGCGCCATCCAGGTCTACCAGATGCAGGCGCGTAGCTCCCTGGGCGACCCACTGGCGGGCAATTTGTACCGGGTCTTCACCATAGACAGTTGCCTGGTCGAAGTCGCCCTGGTAGAGGCGGACACATTTACCCTCTTTCAGATCGATTGCCGGGATAATTTCCATACTTATCTATAATGAACGACGCATGCGTCATCCACTAATCGACTTACGCATGTTGTTGTGGCTATGCGGTGGCGCGGCTCAACGCCACAAAATTCTGCAAGAGTTGCAGCCCCATACGACCGCTTTTTTCGGGATGGAACTGCACGGCTGCCAGATTATCGCGCAGCAGCACGCTTGGAAAGATTCGGCCATAGTCGGTTTCACCCGCAATCAGGGCCGGGTCGGGTAGGTTGCAGTAGTAGGAATGCACAAAGTAAAATTCACTCTCGTCTGGAATATCGGCAAAGAGCGGGTGTTGGGCATACTGTTCGGTGAAGCGCACCTGGTTCCAGCCGATCTGCGGCACCTTCTGGCCGCCCGGCAGCCGCTGCACCGTACCCGGCACAATACTCAGGCAGGCATGCTGCCCAAACTCCTCGCTGACGGCGCAGAGCACCTGCATGCCCACGCAGATCCCCAGGAAGGGCCGACCGCCGGCGACAAACTCCGGCAGCACCTCAGCCAGACCGAGACGCTCCAGGCTCTGCATAGTGTCGCGGGTTGCCCCAACCCCCGGCAGCACCACGGCGGGGGCATTCCGTACAACCGCCGGATCATCGGTGACGGTGAGGTCCGCGCCAACGTGTTTGAGCGCCCGTACTGCATTGGGCAGGTTGCCCGCTCCATAGTTAATAACAGCGATCATTGTTTGTCCGTAATCCGTATTCTGTATCCCGTATTCCGTATCCCGTAATCCGTATTCTGTATCCCATATCCCGTATTCTGTATCCCGTATGGGCGGCTATTGAAAGAGCGGATGGCGTTTTTCCAGAGTGGCAATCACGCCGGTCACATCCGGCCCGGGAGCGGTAATCGGCCCCAGCGGATCTTCGCCGGGATCGCGCCCCAGCAACACGCGCAACGCGGCAACCACGGACGCGCCGAGGGCATCCAGATTGTAGCCGCCTTCCAGTACCATCAGTAACCGCCCATCGCACAGTTCCGCCGCCGCATCGTAGAGCATCTGCGTTAACCGCGCATATCCATTCACCGAGAGTACCATTGGCCCGATTGGATCGCTCCAGTGCGCATCATACCCGGCAGAGACAAAGATCATCTGGGGTTGATACCGGCGCAGGGCGGGGATCACGACACGTTCAAAGATCTGCTCATACCCTTTATCCCCAACCCCCGGCGACAATGGCACATTGAGCGTTGTGCCGGCACCCGCACCACCGCCGGTCTCATTGATTGCGCCAGTCCCGGGATAGTAGGGCCATGCATGGGTCGAGCAGAAAAAAACACGCGGTTCCTGGTAGAAAATATCGTGCGTACCATTCCCGTGATGCACATCATAGTCCACGATGGCAACCCGCTCCAGGTTAAACGCATTCAGGGCATGGCGGGCCGCCACGGCGATGTTGTTGATCAGACAGAAGCCCATCGCCTGGTCTGCGGTCGCGTGGTGGCCGGGTGGTCGCGCCAGGGAGAAGGCATTGTTGCACTCACCATTCATGATCGCATCAACCGCCCGAACTGCCGCTCCGGCCGCATAGAGCGCGGCTTCCCAGGAGTCTGGGGTCATGTAGGTATCCGGATCAAGGCTTCCACCGCCCTGCGTACCAAAGCGTTCCACTTTTTGCAGATAGTGCGCAGCGTGAACGGCTGTCAGTTCTTCGTTCTGTGCCGCGCGGGGCGCGATTGCCAGCAGGTCGCTGCGCAGTCCACTCGCATCCAGAGCCTGTTCAATCGCCTGTAATCGCTCGGCACGCTCGACATGTCCCGGATAGGTATGCGCGGCGTAGCGCGAGTCTGTAAGAATAGCTGTTGTCATTTCCTTGCGCCTACTACTCGCTGGAAGATCTGCAACAGGGCAGCCGTAATGTTATCGTATTGAGAATACCCGATATTCCTATTGTACCGCAGATCGGGCTGATACGCACATCGCATACCTCACTGCGGCTCAAGCGCGAGGCAATAGGCCCGGAATGGCTCCAGGGTGAGGCGCAGATGTTGCAACTCACTACGCCGCCAGGAGCGTTGATTATCCTCAATCCAGCAGATATCGGTGAGCAGTTCGTGCAGCAGAAAGCTGGTATTGTCCAGCGGCAGCGTATCAATCGGCAGGCTCAGCGTGACGGTCTGTTTGTAGGGGCTGATGTTGAGCAGGCCCAGCAGGCAATCCTGGTGCAGGACGCGCATCACGGCAAAAACCTGGGGCGAGTCACACCAGACCTCGTTGTAGCGCGCTTCGCCGCAACGCAGCACCGGATGCGCACGCCGGGCCTGAAACAGTGCAGTAAAGACATGATCCTGCTCCTGCTCCTGTCCCGCCCAGAGCGCCGGGATAAATCCGCACATGACCATCCCGGCCAGCAGCATCCGGCTGATCCGCGAGCCGCGCAGTCCAACCGCCAGCGGGTTAATATCGCAGGTGTCATGCTTTTCGGTAAAGCAGATCCGCAGGCTATCCTGGGGATGGGTCAGCAAGCGGTCAGACAGGTAATCGCCCAGTTCGACGGGTGACATCCGGTTTAAGGCAGTATGGACAAACATGAGATGTGAGGGATAATCATAACTCGCATCATGCATCGAGGTGTACAACGGCCCGGCAAGGCTGCAGAGCAGGGCGGCATCCGGTTTGCAGGCACGCATATCCGCCCGCAATGCGCGCAGCAGCGGCAGCAGGCCCAGGTTGGCGGCACTCGCATGGTAGGGCAGGTCGGGCTTCCAGTTGAGCGCGGTGCTGGCCGGGGCAACCGTGCGGTAGCCGTCAAAGTTATAGCGCTGCATCTGATCTAGCGCCCAGTTGTGCAGGTAATCCCGCAGTTCCGGGTTGTTCCAGTCGAAACTGTAGTAGTCCATCAGGCGCAGGGGCGTACCGGGGATCTGGATTGTTGCAATATCGCCGGTCTCATCCCGAATGAACCAGTCAGGGTGTTGCAGCACATAGCGCGAACTGGCGGCGCAACCCTGGATCGCAAAATCGACCAGCACGCGCATGTCCAGGCTATGCGCGGTTTGCACCAGGTTGCGCAGATCGGCAGGTGTGCCGAGCGTCGGGTCGAGTTGCTCCAGGTCGCGGATGGCGTAGGGACTGCCCGAGGCACTCCAGTTGCCGTCCCACAGGCGTTTGCTCGGATTGGAAAAGCTCCAGATTGGGAGCAGCAGCAACGTGGTAATGCCCAGTGCGGCCAGTTCCGGCAGTTTGCGGGTCAGACTGTTGAAGCCGCCATGCAGGGCCGGGTGCGTCTCGTACAGAGCCGCGTCACGCACCCAGGTGGGCGGCGACTCCCCGGGTGGCAGGCCGATCGCCGGCCAGGTCTGCTGAAACGTTGGGCGTGCCGTTTCCCAGGGCTCCCGCAGCAGCAGCAGATACTGCGTGCCGCCGGTCAGCAGCACCTCACCTTGCAGTCGTCCCGCCAGACCGATCTCATGCCCCAGGGAGACCGCCGCAGGTTGCAAGGGGGTGATTTCGCGCATACCCTCAACGAACGGTTGGGCCGCTTCGTTCTCGCTGTAGTACCAGCAGAGGAGCGTCTCGGCAGAGTTGGCGTCACCAGTTGCCGGGCAATGCAGCGCCAACAGACCCGGACCCCGGGTTGGCGCTGATTCAAACACACTGCCCCGATTCAGGCCAGGAGCAAAGTTGCGGCGGGGGCGCGTATGACGCTGCTGTTCCGTAGCAACCTCCAGCGGAATACGTGGGCGCACGCTATTCCCCGGCGCTTCAAACCGGCACAACTCGACGCGCCCAACCCGCGCATGGGGAACACGCATACGCAGGCCATAGATGTATGTTTCCTCCACATCGACATTCTGGATCATCACCTGGCGGGCAATCATTGCGCCCGTAATACGGTAGCGATCATAGAGCTTCAGCAGCCCCAGACCAATCACCAGCGTAATCTCAATCGCAGCATCCTGCTCAACACACTGGTGCGACAGGTAGCGGGCAAACGAACGGGCCCCCAGCCAGTTGTCCGGATTATTCAGCGCAACATCCAACCCGGATTCAAGCGGACCATGCCCCAGGACACTACTGCCGTCAAGATAACCCAGGGTGCGGAGCGAACCATCCTCACGCGACCAGGCCAGTTCCAGTTCCGGCGTGCGCAGGATGATCAGGCGCAGTTTTTCATCCAGCGTAAAAGCGGGCACATTCATCACATTTCATTTTGGTGGGCGATATGCAGGACCACCCCTCGTCGTCCCGGAACATGCACCTGCGCTACAACCCCATTCTGGACGGTGTAGCTCTGCGCACCTAACTGGTCAGTCAGCATGACGCCGTCGGCAAAAGGACCGGCACCGGCATCGCCATCGTTCAGCGGCAGATCCAGCGTAGCCGGCTGCGCTTTGGGATTGAGCAGAATAATCAGGCGCTCGTTTGCATCCCAGCGCGCAAATGCAAAGACAGAGCGGTTGGATGGGACTGGCAGCGTCCGGAAGCGCCCGGTACGCAGAGCGGGATGCGCATGGCGCAGGGCAATACAACGCTTGAACCAGGCATGCAGTTCATAGTTCCACTGCGCGGTATCCCAGGGAAAACAGGCACGCGAACCGGGATCTTTGGCCCCCTCCATCCCAATCTCATCGCCATAGTAGATGCATGGCGCACCGGGAAAGGTCATCTGAAACAGCACCGCCGGATAGAACCGGCTGACATCGCCCCCGGCCTCGGTGATAAAGCGGGCCGTATCGTGACTACCCAGCAGGTTAAGTTGCGCCAGGGTAATCTCGCGCTGATGGCGCTGAAACAACTGCGCAAGCCCCTGACCAAAATGGACGGCATCGAGCCGCTCGTGGGCAAAAAAGTCGTGACAGAGATCGCGCAAGGGATAATTCATCACTGCGTCAAACTGGGTTCCATCCAGCCAGATCGAGGCATCCTCCCAGATCTCACCGACGATATAGGCTTCGGGATTGGCTGTTTTTACAACATGCCGAAACTCGCGCCAGAAGTCATGGTCGTCAATCTCGTTGGGCACATCAAGCCGCCAGCCATCCGCGCCCTGCTCAATCCAGTAGCGTGCCACATCCAGCAGAAAGCGCCGCACCGGGGAATGTTCCGTGTTGAATTTGGGCAGCGAGCGCAGATTCCACCAGCCGGCATAGTTGGCGGGTTTGGTCATATCATAGGGATGCAGCGGCAACTTCGTGATGTGAAACCAGTTCAGATAGGGCGAAGCGGCGTCATTCTCCAGAATATCATGAAAGGCAAAAAAGCCGCGCCCACAGTGATTCAGTACCGCATCGAGGATCACCCGGATACCGCGCTGGTGCGCCTGATCGATCAACTCGTGAAACGTCGCCATGTCGCCAAAGTGGGGATCGATCCGAAAATAGTCGTAGGTATCAAACTTATGGTTTGAAGTGGCATGAAAAATAGGATTCAGGTAGAGCGCAGTAACGCCCAGGTCGGCCAGGTAATCCAGGTGCGTAATGATCCCACGCAGATCACCACCCATAAAACTCTTCGCCGTCGGCAGCGTACCCCAGGGCAACACATTCTCCGGACTGCGTGCCGGATCGCCATTGGCAAAGCGCTCCGGAAAGATCTGGTAAAAGACGGCATGTTTGACCCAGTCGGGTGTGGTAAATGTATCAGACATAGCGTGAAACATCTTTAGCGTATGATGATAGAAATATTTGCAGGCTGACGCGCCAATTATACCATGGCCCGGCTCCCCGGTTCTGCGCTGCCGGTTCCGGTACGATGTTGACGACTCTGCGGCCGCCCTCTATACTTACCAGGGCGTGCTTACGAGTCATGCCGATGTCTTCACGGTTGGGCTGAGACAACCCAGGCCGTGTTGCCGGCACTGGTGATGAAAGTCTGGTGGCGACGCGTGGAAGATCAAGCAGCAATTGGCTATTTTCTCCAGCAACATCCGCCCTTCAATCATTTGTCGGCGGCGCAGGTAGAGCATATTGCAGCTGCTATTCAGGTCAAGCCGGTTACAGCGGGGGAGTATGTCTTTACTTCGGGCAGTAAACCGCTGGCCCATCTCTACATTGTGCGGCAGGGCCATATCGACTTGCTGCGCGAAGATGGGCTGTCCAGCACGGTTGTCGATACCTTTGGGGAAGGCGGGGTCTTTGGGCATCCCTCATTGATCCGGCGACAGCCACCGATCCTGACTGCCCAGTCGCGCGGCCGCGCACTGCTCTACCTGCTCCCGGCGGCAATGTTTCATCAACTCTGCCGGGATATGCCCGATATCCGGGAGTTCTTTACTCTGTCGGCTATTGAGCGGATGGGGAATGCATTTCATGAGCGGCAGATGACCACCGCGCCCGAACTGTTTGGCACACGGCTGGGCGATCTAGAGTTTCATGAAGTGCTTACGGTGCCCCCAGAGACCAGTGTGCGGGAGGCGGCCCAGATTATGCGTGATCGCTACCTGTCCAGCCTGGTAATCGCGTCGACACCACTAGGGATTATTACCGACCGTGATCTGCGTAGCCGGGTACTGGCTGCCGGTGTCAGCGATAGCACGCCGGTCGCCGAGGTTATGTCAACTCCTGCACTCACACTCTCAAGTGACCAGTTGGTGTTCGAGGCACTGGTGCTAATGTTGCAGCGGCGCATTCATCACCTGCCAATCACCGAAAACGGGCAACTGGTGGGGATGGTAACAGACACGGATATTTTGCGACGGCAGAGCCGCAGCCCGCTCTTTTTGCCGGATCAGCTTGATCGCGCGCGCACGCTGGACGAACTACGCGCCTATAACGACCAGGTGACAGCCACCGTTGGCGCGCTCCTGGATGCCGGAGCGCGGATCAGCGATATCGGGCAGGTGGTCGCCGTGGCGAATGATGCGCTGCTGATCCGGGTGCTACGTGATGTCGAGCAAGAACTGGGAGCGCCGCCCTGCCCGTATGCCTGGCTGGTGATGGGCAGCGAGGGCCGCTATGAGCAGACACTGCGTACCGATCAGGATAACGCCCTGGTCTATGCCAATGATGCCCCGCCCGAAGCTAAACCTTACTTTGCCGAGCTTGCGGAGCGTGTGGTAGCCCTTCTGGAAACCTGTGGCGTTCCGCGCTGTCAGGGCAGCATTATGGCAACCAACCCGGAGTGGCGGCAACCGCTGTCGGTCTGGGAGAGCTACTTTCGGCACTGGATCCATCTGCCGGAAGAGGAAGCCCTGCTGCGCGTCGGGATCTTCTTTGACTATCGGCAGGTCCATGGCACCCTGGAGGTCGAACCGGTCCTGCGCCCTTTGATTGAGAGTGGACAGCGGGAGCGTATCTTCCTGAGTCGGCTGGCGCGGGCGGCGCTACGGCAATCGCCGCCAATCGGGTTCTTTCGCCAGTTTGTGGTCGAACAGCATGGCACTGCGCGTGACCTGATCGATCTCAAGGAGCGCGGGACGGCGCTGATTGTGGATCTGGCACGGCTCTTTGCGCTGGAAGCGGGGAGCGCTGTCACCAACACGCTGGCCCGCCTGAATATCGCGGCCGGACGCAGCAGCCTGAGCGAGAAGGGCGCGGAAGAACTGTCCGCAGCATTTGAGCTGATCAGCCTGCTGCGCCTGCGCCACCAGTACCAGCAACTGCAGCGCGGCGAGGAGATGACCAACCAGATGCCGGTTTCCCGGCTGACCAAACTGGAGCAGGAAGAATTGAGGCGCGCATTCCGATCGGTTAACAACATCCAGCGGAGTGTTGAATTCTCGTTTCAGACCGCACGGGTTGGGTAATGGTGTTGCATGGCCATGCCTTGCAATCACTCGTAGGAAGCTTGACAGAGCCTGTGCATTCTGTTACTATGTGAAAGCGGTAGGGGAGTAGCCACCCGCACACTACCAGGGCGGGCCGGTCAGTCGTCATTACAGGGTAAAAGCCCTCGGCTGATCGTATGTGTTAAGACACTACTGGCGAGACCACCACGACATTCGCTGATGCCGTGAGGTCTCGCCTTTTTTATTGCCTTTCCTCACAACTCAACAGAACTGCATTACTCCAGGAGAGGAATCATATGGGCCTTATGACTATTATTCTGTTGATTATCGGGTTGGGATTGCTGGTGGGAGGCGCAGAACTGCTGGTACGTGGCGCTTCACGCCTGGCAGTCACGGTCGGTATTTCACCGCTGGTTGTGGGGTTAACGGTCGTGTCGTTTGGCACCAGCGCACCGGAACTGGCGGTTGGTATGCAGTCGGCCTGGGCAGGTGAGGCTGATATTGCCCTGGGTAATGTGATTGGCAGCAATATCTTTAATGTACTGGTTGTGCTCGGTGCATGTGCCGCGATTATTCCATTGACCGTCTCCCGCCAGTTGATCCGCCTGGATGTGCCGATTCTCATTGGTGCTACGCTGCTGATGCTGTTGTTTGGGATGGATGGTCTGCTTGGGCGCTTCGATGGTCTGCTATTGACCATCTGTCTGATTGCCTACACTGGCTTTACCATCTGGCAGAGCCGCAGAGAGATGGCGCATCTGCGCAACCCGGACGGTCGCGCAGATGCGCCTGCTAATATTGATGATGTGCCGCTGCCGGTAAAGACCCCGCGTGCCCTGTTAGTGAACCTCGGGTTGATTATTGCCGGGTTGGGCATGCTGGTGATCGGCGCGGAGTGGCTGGTGGATGGCGCGGTAGCCCTGGCAACATTCTTCGGTGTCAGCTCGTTGATCATCGGTCTGACGGTTGTGGCGGTAGGTACATCGCTGCCGGAGGTGGCAACGTCAATCGTGGCTGCGTTGCGGGGTGAACGCGATATGGCGGTTGGCAATGTTGTCGGCAGTAGTATCTTCAACATCTTTGCTATTCTGGGTCTGACCAGCCTGGTCGCCCCTGCGGGCATTGCTGTTCCAATGGCCGCAATCCAGTTTGATATTCCGGTGATGCTGCTGGTGGCTCTGGCCTGTCTGCCGATTTTCTTTACCGGGTTGGTTGTCTCGCGGCATGAAGGGATATTGTTGCTGGGCTACTATGTCCTGTATACCTTGTTCCTCTTCCTGAACGCCGTAAACCATGAAGCGTTGGGGTTGTTCAATGCCGCGATGTTCCTGGTTGTGCCACTAACGATGTTTGGCCTGGTTATCCATGGCGTGAAGCATGCGCATGCCAACTGGCGCAAGCATGGCAATATCATGGGTGAAGTCGTTTCACGCTAAACGATAATGGAACGTTCAAGCAAACTTGACCGTGCGCATCCGGGCCTGACAGGGCGTCTATCCCTGTCGGGCCTGTTGGTTTCATTATTTACACAACTTACGCGGTTGGTTCCCAACCAGGCATTTGCCTGGATGAACGTCCAAACGTCCTGATTCGCTTGCGGCAACATGGTACGTTCGTAGGAGACCGCGTAACGCATGTTATCTACAACCATAGCGTCACGGATAAATATATTGAGGAGTGTATATGCGTAATATTGTAAGTTCGACCCGCTATGTCGTGCTGCTTGGTGTGATTGCCAGTCTACTCCTATCCACCGGAGTATTCTTGCTGGGTATGATACAAACAATCTTGATGATAAAAGATGCCGTGTTTATTCTGGGCGAAGAAGAGGTCGCCAAGCAGTTTGCAATTGCCGCTATCACAATGGCCGATTTCTTTCTGATTGCAGTGGGGTTGTATATTGTTGCGATTGGGCTGTATGAACTTTTTATTGGGCGTCTTGACTTGCCCAAATGGTTGTTGACAAAATCAATTGAAGATCTGAAGGAAAAGTTGATCAACGTGATTGTGGTTGTCCTCGCGGTGACATTTTTGTCGGAGGTGACCAATTGGGATGGTAGCAGCAACCTGCTGCCGTACGGCGCGGCGATCAGCCTGTTGATTCTGGCATTAACGGCTTTCACTTACTTTAAGCGGGATAACAAAGAGCGTGAGGTGGTCTATTCTGATACACTCAGTAAGATTGACCTGAAGAAGTCGAGTAAAATGTCCAGTGATAAAGAGTTTATTGGCGAACCGCATGGATAGCAGCCATCCCCAGCGCGTTGGTATACGTAACGTTCTGGGGATGCCTCGGGATCAACTGTTCAGGTATGGTCACCGTGTAGCGGCATAGCGTTATACCAGGAGCGTTGAGTGTGGTATAGTGTGCATCCGAATTTAGCAGATAAAGGGTTTGTCAATGACGCAAACAGATGTGAGTGATACATTCCAAACAGGACAGACACGTCGCAGCCGTTTTCAGGTACCGGCCCGGCTGAATAAGATTGGACTTATCCCAATCACTATTATTGGCTTGATCGGGGTTATTCTGTCACTTTTTCAACTGGTGATGCCCACGACGCCGTTGCGTATTCATCATAGCTGGCTGGATCGTACCCCGATCACGATCTTTACTGCCAGGTATGGTGAGCCGGCCCCGGCGGTGGTGCTTGCACATGAATTTGCGGGTTCGCAACAACTAATGCTGCCGTTCGCCGTGACCCTGGCGCGGAATGGCTACACGGTGGTAACATTTGACTTCCCCGGTCACGGGCGTAATGGTGAACTATTTCCGCAGAATGACAATCGCCAGGTGCAACTTGAGGAACTGAGCTTTGTACTCGATACGGTGGTAGCATTTGCCCGGCAACATCCCAGTTCGAATGGACAGGTTGCGCTGCTGGGGCATGCACTGGGGGCCGATACGGCTCTCTACTACGCGCAGTTGCAACCGCAGGTACGCCAGCAGCAAATAGAAGCGGTTGTGGCGCTCTCAAAGGAGTATGGCGGTGTTGCGCCAAATAATCCCCGTAATTTGTTAGTGCTGAATGGCGCACTCGAGTTCTGGTTGTGGGATACCACATTCCAGGTGCTGGAGCAGAGTAATCTCGAGATGGGTCAAACTGCCGGAGACTTTCAGAATGGGACAGCGCGGCGTGTGGAGCTTATTCCCTGGGTTGAGCATATCGGCATTCTCTTTAACCACGCAACGGTGTATGCAGCACAAGACTGGCTTGACCAGAGTTTTGGGCGGGATACCTCGGATAACTTCTACCTCGAAGATCGTCTGATCTGGATTGCGCTGCTCTATCTGTCGGCGATGCTGCTTTTCTGGCCCTTCTCGCTGCTGCTCAAGCCGGTCGGATGGGAGGAAGAGCAGGTCGTCTCGGCGGCACCGATGAATAAATACTGGTGGTGGGGCGTGGCGCTTGCCCCGATGCTCCTCGTGCCGCTGCTGGTCTGGGTAACGGCAGCGGATGACTTGTTTCATATTCTGGTAGGTGGACCACTGGCGCTGCATTTTGCGCTCTATGGTCTGCTGACCGGGGCTGGCTTGCTGACGCATCGTCTGCTCCACAAAAGCCCACCGAAGAACCGGCTACCGACCTGGTACTCGTTGCGCCGGATGTTGCTGATGGCGTTGCTGGTGGTGGGATATGTGTTTCTGATTGTGGGTGTGCCCGATCAGGTCTTGATCTTCAACTACTTTCCACCATGGCGCAGGATTCTTATCGCGCCGCTGGTGTTTCTGCTGCTACTGCCCTATTTTCTGGCGGATGAGCAGTTAACCCGCCGGCCCGGTGCGCCAAACTATGCCTATGCGATCACCAAGGTGCTGTTTATTCTGTCGCTCGGTATTGATGGGCTGCTTGACCAGAGCCTGATCGCACTTGTGGTGTTGTCGCCGTTGTTTGCGCTCTTCTTTGTAGTACATGGCCTCTTTCGCGGGCGGATGTATCAGCGCACGGGGACATTTCTGGTGGGCGCGCTGGCCAATGCCTTTATCCTGGCCTGGATCGTGACGGCTATTTTTCCTCTGGTTGCATAGCATGCATCAGCGTGTGGAGTTATGGATGTTACATCCATGTGGTTTTCCCGATCACATGGGTGTAGCCCTTCTACCTGCACCCGACAAATATTCAGTTACCTTCTGCTGTGTAAGCCTTGACGAAAAGTTAATAAAGCATTGACAAAGGTTGTACATCTCTGCTATTATTGTCAAACATTCGATAGTAGTCACGCAATAAATAGCCTGTCGATCAAGCATCATTCCGGGATGTAACCCCTGGTTGACCATGCCTGGTATAACACTACTGCCAGGATTCAGCAGCGAATATTTCCAATCAGGGGATACAGGCTTACTGATTTATTGCCTCATCTCATTGCTGGAGATAGTGTTAAGGAGGAAAATTACGGTATGGCTGTGTGGCCCCTGCTGCTCTTTATCTTTGGGTTGGGCCTCCTCGTTCTAGGCGGTGAGGTGCTGGTACGTGGTGCTTCGCGTCTGGCGATTGCTATCGGAATTTCGCCGCTGGTTGTCGGTTTGACGGTGGTATCGTTTGGGACCAGTTCGCCGGAACTGGCGGTCAATGTGCAGTCGGCGTGGGAAAGTCAGGCTGATATTGCGCTCGGTAATGTGATCGGGAGTAATATTTTTAACGTGCTGGTGGTGCTGGCGCTCTGTGCCATCGTTGTGCCGCTGACGGTATCACGCCAATTGATTCGGCTCGATGTACCGATTATGATCGGCGCAGCGGTGTTGACGCTCGTTTTAGGGTTTGATGGTCGTATTGGCCGACTGGATGGCCTGTTGCTCTTCGTGCTCCTGATCGCATATCTGGCTTTTTCTATCCGGCAGAGTCGCAGAGAAAGTGAGCTTACAGCACATACCACAACGGACACGACGCCTACACCGGATACAACGACCTCACCTACCACGGAGAATGCGCACACCACCACAGATGTTCCTGTAAATGATGCCGCGCCCCATTCCCCGAGTAGTTCAGAGGGTGTTCCGCACGAAGGATATGCAGTGACAGCTACGACTGACACGCATGCCGTGACGGAAACGCCCGCCGAGGGGCGAATCGCACGTCTGCTGAGACTCGTGAGTAATCTGGGGAGTCTGCGTCGTTCCGCAGATGCATTATCCGGCACACCATCCGGCAATATGCTGTTGAATGTTGCCCTGATCGTTGTTGGCCTGGTTTTGCTCGTACTCGGCTCGGACTGGCTGGTAGCCGGAGCCGTCACCATTGCCGGAGCACTCGGCATTAGTGAGTTGATTATCGGGTTGACGATTGTCGCAGTAGGCACGTCACTCCCCGAAGTTGCCACGTCTGTTGTTGCGGCATACCGTGGTCAGCGTGATATCGCGGTGGGAAATGTTGTCGGCAGCAGTATCTTTAATATCCTGGCAATTCTGGGGCTGACGGCACTTGTGTCCCCAGCCGGGATTGGCGTCCCAGCCGAGGCGATCTGGTTTAATATCCCGGTGATGATTGCGGTATCGCTGGCATGTCTACCGATTTTCTTCACCGGATCGGTGGTTTCCCGCCGCGAAGGATGGATGCTGCTGGGGTATTATGGGGTTTACACCATTTTTCTCATCTGGTTTGATGTGCTGTCTACGCTGGTGCTGGTTTCGTTTGTGATTGCGCCCGTGGGCCTGTTGATACGGCAGGATAAGTATAAGATCAGTGGCTGGGCGCTGGCGGTGCTGCCGCTGATGCTCTTTACGCTGTTAGCCACCCGCATTCCTGCCGTTATCGATGGTGAAATCTTTAACGCAACCACGGCCTGGGCGCCGAATATGGGTGTTGCGCTGGCATTTCAACTCGATGGGTTGAGCCTGCTATTCACGCTGATTATTACCGGCATCGGCACACTGATTGTGTTGTATACCAACTACTATCTGGCGGGCGATCCCGGCATCGGGCGCTTCTACCTCTACCTGCTGATCTTTATGGGGTCGATGCTGGGTGTGATCCTGGCAAACAATATTTTGACGATGTTTATCTTCTGGGAGCTGACCTCGGCCAGTTCCTACCTGCTGATTGGCTTTAAGCATGAGTATGAGCGGGCACGCTGGGGCGCACAGCAGGGGCTGCTCATTACGGCCGGCGGCGGGCTGGGGCTGCTGTTTGGCCTGCTGCTCCTGGCGGAGGCGGCCAGAACCGTCGGCGTGGACCCGGCGCTGATGTACAACCTCGATGCAATTATCGCAGCCGGGGAAGACATCAAAGAGACGGGGTTTTACACTCCGGCGGTGTTGCTCATCTTCCTGGGCTGTTTTACCAAGTCGGCGCAGTTCCCCTTCCACTTCTGGCTGCCCAATGCAATGCAGGCGCCTACCCCGGCAAGTGCTTTTCTGCACTCGGCAACCATGGTCAAGGCCGGCGTCTACCTGCTGGCCCGACTCAATCCGGGGCTGGGTGAGACGCTGCTCTGGAATGTTACGCTAACGATTGTCGGCGCAACAACCCTGCTGGTCAGCTCGATACTGGCGCTACGCCAGAATGATCTCAAAGCGCTGCTGGCCTACAGCACGATTAGCGTATTGGGTGTCCTGACGATGCTGGTTGGTCTTGGCGGGGAGTATGCAGCCAAGGCGCTGGTGGCCTATATTCTGGCGCATGCGCTCTACAAGAGTGCGCTGTTTATGGTGGCCGGAACGGTTGACCATGAGGCCGGGACGCGTGACCTGCGTAATCTGGGGGGGCTGCGCCGAGATATGCCGATTTCGATGTGGATAACAGTTCCGGTCGGGCTGTCGATGGCCGGTATCCCGATTACGATGGGATTTGTGGCAAAGGAGATGGTGCTCAAGGCGACAACGGCGAGTCCGCTGCCCTGGGTGTTGACATCGGCAGTGCTGGCAGTTATGGTCATTACTGCGATCCTGGCCGTTGCCTACACCTGGCGTTTCTTTAACGGAACATTTTTGGGCGCGCATGGCAGCGGGATGAACGAGCATGTCCATGAGGCTCCAGTAGGCATGCTGCTGGGGCCGGGTATTCCCTCCGTTTTAACGGTGCTATTCTGTCTGGGTCTGCTCCCCGCCGTCAGTTATTTCCTGTCTCCAGCGGCATCACAGGTTGCAGGTGAAGCGCTTGAGGTACATCTGCATCTGTGGGAAGGGATTAATCTGGCCTTTCTACTGACGCTGCTGATCATTGCGGTCGGCACGGTTATAACACGCTTTGAGCATCAGATTGTCACGGCACGATCACCGCTGCCGGGCTGGCTCAACAGTGATCAGATCTACGATGCAACGATTAACGGCCTGCTCAGTGGAACGAAGAAGTTGACAATCAGGTTGCAGTCCGGCAAGTTGCGGTACTATCTCACGGTTATTGTGCTGGCGTTCCTGGCGATCATCGGCCCAACGTTCCTCCTCTTTGCGCTGGACGAGATACGGATTCCCGCACTCGGCGACGTGATGGTGCATGAGGTTATTGCGGCGCTGTTAATTCCGGTAGGCGTGCTGACCGTCATCCGCGCCCCCTCGCGGGTTGGTGCCATTATTGCTGTCGGCATGGTTGGCGCGATGGTATCGCTCTTCTTTGTATTCTTTAGCGCGCCGGATCTGGCGTTGACGCAGTTGCTGATTGAGGTTTTATTAACGGTCTTCCTGCTCCTGGTCTTCTCGGTTCTGCCTTCCGGCTTTGCTCAATTCTCTTCGTTACAGGCACACCGACGCGATAGCATTATCGCTGTCTGCGTGGGCGTATTGATGATGGGGTTGACGCTGGTGGCAGCGACCAGTAACCTGTTCCCCTCGATCTCGCCCTACTACCTGGCCGAGAGTCTGCCGGGCGGCAAGGGCGCAAATGTAGTCAATGTGATCCTGGTGGACTTCCGCAGCCTGGATACGCTGGGGGAGATTACGGTGCTGTTTATTGCCGCATTAGGTACCTATGGTCTGCTGCGGCTGCGTTCCCGTACGCCTCGCTCACAGGACATACCATCCGGGACCGAAGATGCCGAAGATAGCTACCAGCCTGCGGCGACAACGGATGGACACAAAGCGCAGCCGGTGCCGGAGTCGGTACCCGCCGAACCGGGATCGGGTTAGTCTGATCAGTTGTGATTGCTGCTTTCCAGGTAAGATACAACAGAGGTAATGGAGATCACTTTGATGTATGACTCATTAATTCTACGTACCGTTGCGCGGCTGATGCTGCCGATCCTGATTGTGCTCTCGGTATTTATGCTGCTGCGAGGACATAACGAACCAGGCGGTGGGTTTATTGGCGGTCTGCTGGCGGCCTCGGCGATCATTCTGCGCGTCGTGTCAGATGGCCCCAGAGCTGCCCTGGAATTGCTCCCGGTCAACTATCTGACGCTGGGGGCAGGGGGAGTGTTCCTGAGCGCTATCGGTGGACTGACGGGGCTACTGTTTGGCGAGCCGTTTTTAAAAGGTCTCTGGTTCGCGCAGGAGATCCCGGGCGTTGGCAAGATCGGCACGCCATTGATATTCGATATCGGGGTCTACCTGACCGTGATTGGCATCACGGTCCATATCGCGCTGATGCTGGCCGAGGAGCCGGAGTTATATCCCATAGACGAGCAGACGCTCGACATGCATGACAAGAAGCTGTAAAGCGGGAGTCACACGATGGTTTTGGTCATGGCTTTTGTTATTGGTACACTTTTTGCCGGGGCAACCTATATGATCCTCCGGCGCAGTGTGGTAAAACTGATCCTCGGATTGATGCTGTTAAGCCACGGAGTCAACCTGATGATTTTCGTCGTTGGGGGCATTCGCCGGGGCGCGTCACCGATCCTGGGGGTAGCGGAACAGCCTGCGCCTGATCTGACAACGTCGGCTGACCCGCTGCCGCAGGCACTTATCCTGACGGCGATTGTCATTAGCTTTGGGATTACGGCCTTTCTGCTGGCACTGGCATACCGGGCAGATCAGGCCATTGGTACCGATGATCTTGATCAGATGACAACCACGGACGTACTGTAAGGCTGTGCTTGTTGTAGGGAAAACCTATGCATAACCATTTATACTTGCCACTCTTGATACCGCTGTTCGGCGCGCTCCTGGCGATTGTCTTTACCCGCAAACGTCGGCTGGCCCGCCGCATTATCATAGCAACAATTGCCGGGCATCTGGTCTATAGCACCTGGCTGATGGTCAGCTTTGCCACGAACCCGGCGGTACCCCGACAGGTCGCCTTTTCCGGCGGTTGGGCAGCTCCGTTCGGGATCTCCCTGGTGGCCGACCCGCTGAGCGCGATCATGCTCTTCCTGGCCGGGTTACTTATGCTGACGACGCTGATTTTTGGCTTTGCAACGCTAGATCGGCGACATGAGCATTTTTTCTTCTATCCCATGCTGCTGCTGCTGCTCTTTGGCGTCAGTGGCGCCTTTATCACCGGCGATCTGTTTAATCTGTATGTCTGGTTCGAGGTGCTGCTGGTGGCCTCGTTCGGGTTGCTGACACTCGGCTGTGACCGGGAACAGGCTGAAGGTGGCCTCAAATATGTTATCATAAACCTGATCGGTAGTACACTCTTCCTGATTGGTTGTGGACTGGTGTATGGGGTGGCCGGGACACTGAACATGGCCCATATTGCCGAACGCTTTGCTGGTCTGCCTACCACGGAGCCAACGTTTATTACCGTACTGGCATTGCTGTTTACTGTGGCGTATGGCATCAAGGCGGCGCTCTTCCCGCTCTTCTTCTGGCTACCGACCAGTTATCATACGCCGCCTATTGCGGTTACCGCGATTTTTGGCGGACTGCTGACCAAGGTGGGGGTCTACTCGCTTTACCGGGTACTCGGACTGATCTACAATGGCGAACTGCCGACGCTCTCGCCGCTGCTGTTGATTCTGGCAGCACTCACGATGGTTGTCGGTGTGCTGGGCGCAGTAGCGCAGATGAATGTCCGGCGCATTCTCTCGTTCCATATCGTGAGCCAGATTGGCTATATGATTATGGGATTGGGCCTGGCAAGCGTCTTTGGCCTGGCAGCGGGAATCCTGTTTATGGTTCACAATATCATTGTGAAAACGGCGCTGTTTCTGATTGGTGGTGCGGCAGAATATATCTCCGGTACCGGCGATATTAAGAAAATGGGGGGCCTGGCAAAACGTGAACCGCTGCTGGCGGGACTCTGGATGCTGGCGATTCTCTCGCTGGCGGGTATTCCGCCGTTGAGTGGCTTTTTTGGGAAGCTGGCACTGCTGCAGGCAGCGATCACGCAGGAGCAGTACCTGATTGGTCTGGTGGCAACGGTAGTGAGTATCCTGACCTTCTTCTCGATGTTGAAGATCTGGAACGAAGTCTTCTGGAAGCAGTTACCGGAGTCGGCACAGGAACCGCAACGTGCAACGCCGGGATTGATTGTTCCCGGTGCGATACTTGTTCTGATGAGCCTGCTGATGGGCTTTGGCGCGGGGCCCGCAATGGACTACAGTATGCTGGCGGCAGATCAGGCGCTTGATGTGTCCGGCTATGTCACCGATGTCTGTGGTGCGGACGGATGCGAGCCACCGGCACTGGGACAACCAGTTGAACCGGCGAATATGCGCGCATTGACGATGGATATAATCCCGGAGATGAGCGAGTAGGACCACCCTGCCCGACCGATCCGAGCACAAGAGGAGGCCGCTATGCGTATGGCGTTACTCAATTTCGTTCTGGCACTCGTCTGGATGGCGCTGAGAGCATCATTTAGGCCGGTAGATTTTGTTGTCGGTTTTGTGATTGGGTTCGGGATTATTATGCTGACCCATCGTGCGTTTGGGGCCACATCCAGCAATTATAGCCGGAAAAGCTGGCAGATTTTTCGCTTCATCGGCTTTACATTCTGGAATATCATCAAGGCCAATGTTGCCGTTGCCAGGATTGTGCTCTCACCACAGATGAATATCCATCCGGGTATTCTGGCAGTAACAATGGACTCATGTAGTGATATTGGGATGACCTCGCTGGCAAATCTGATTACGCTCACGCCAGGAACAGTTACGCTTGATGTGGCGAGTGATAAATGTACGCTCTACATCCACTTTATGAATGTTGACGATCCCGATGCCCTGCGAAGTGAAATCAAGAACTATTTTGAGCGGCGGGTTGTGGAGGTGTTTGAATAATGACCCTGTTTAACCTGTTCATGACGATACTGCTCACTATTCTAGCCCTATCAATGGCGATGGCGGCATTGCGATTGCTGCGCGGGCCAAGCATTCTAGATCGGGCACTGGCTTTTGATGTGATTATGACCCACGTTGTGGGCCTGATTGCGCTCTATGCCATGCTGGTCCGCGAGGCGCTCCTGATCGATGCCGTCATTATCGTAGCAGTTCTGGGCTTCCTGGCAACAGTAGCTATTGCGCGTTATGTCGAACGGGGCGACGAGCGAGGGGGAAATTGATGGTATTTTTACAAGAAATTGTAACGGTGCTGCTAATACTAGTTGGCGTGGGGTTTATGGTGCTCTCGTCAATCGGGTTGTTGCGTCTGCCCGATATCTACACGCGTATGCACGCCGGTGGCAAGTCGAGTACGCTGGGGATTATTTCCGTGCTGCTTGCGGTTGCCGTGCATACCGGGACGCTGGTGGCGGTTGGGAAGATGGTCGCGCTGATTATCTTCTTCTTTATGACGGCTCCGGTTGCCGCTCATATGTTGGGGCGGGCCGCCTATCGCACTCATGTCCCATTTATGGTTGAACCGCTCCAGGATGAACTGGCAGATCACTATGAACAGGAGAATCGTGTCCCGCCCCCCTCCCAGGTTCGGCCTGAGCCGGAGATGGGAGCAGAGTAGGTCTGTGCAGCAGAACATTGTCTAGTTTCTATCACCCTTCTCTCACCCCGGGCAGGTTCTGAACGAAGCTGCAGGTAGAGAGAAGGGTCTCGTACCTCTACTTCCCCGTGATTGCACCTACCTCTTCCCACCGAAGACGCACGCCATCTCAATGAAGACTTACACAGTAAGCCTTGCCAGTTCTTTTTGTTCTTTCTCTCTGGCACGGCTGGTACACAGATTGCAGAGCCGGCAGTGTTGGCAGGCACGCCGGCGTACTGATACCGATGATTTGCTGCTGTACCACTCCCGAATAGCTCGTTCACATCCTGCTGGAGGCTGGTTGTCCGCATTGCAGCGAAGAGAAAGGAGACCTGCGCTTTGAAAGAAGACGGTATGGGCATGGTGACTCTCAATACGCTGATTACACCAAACAGTGTTGATAATATTGTTGAAACGACAGGGTGAACTGCAAGATGCATCAGTACCGCAACAGAGATAACCTGCCGGTCGTGCTGCTGATCGGTCTGCTCCTGCTGGCAGCATGCAGCACGACAACCAATCCAACCGACACGACTGATTCTTCGAAGCCGGGTTCCCCGGCAGTGTCCAACCTGACGCTGCCCGCCGGTTTCCGCGCCACGGTGTATGCGACCGGGTTGCGCGGGCCGACTGCAATGAACGTTGGACCCGAGGGCGCGCTGTTTATAACCCAACTAAACGGGCCGGAGAATGCCGGAACCGGGCAGGTTGTGCGGGTTGACGCTCCCGGTGCGGAGCCGGTGCCGGTTCTGGAGGATCTGCTCAAGCCAACGGGACTGGCCTGGCGGGACGACGCGCTGTTTGTAGTCCTTCAGCGGGATGTGATCCGCATACGCCGGGAGGCTGACGGGCAGTTAGGGGAGCCAGAGATAATCGTGCGCGATCTGCCGTTTAACAGCCGCTCAACCGGGCAGATCACCCTGCTGCCGGATGACCGCCTGCTGTTTGAGTCGTCCGGCACGCTCAGTAACCCGGATTCGGGGAAGCTGTTGACGCTTGCGCCAGACGAGGAGACACCAGAGGAACTGGCGCGTGGTTTCAAAAATGCCTATGCCCACGCAGTTGATCCGATGACCGGCCAGATCTACACCACTGAGATCGGCGATGGGCTGATGGACGGTGAGCCGCCGCCGGAGGAGATCAACCTGGTGCAGCCGGGGGCGCACTATGGCTGGCCGCGCTGCTATGCCAACCGCGAACCGGCCGCGAATAACGGCGGTACCGAGGAGTTTTGCGCAACCACCGTGCCGCCGGTCATCACCTTTCCGCCGCGCACCACGCCGACCGGACTGGCATTCTATGGGGGTGAGGATTTCCCGCCGGACTATCGGGATGCGCTCTATGTGGCGCTCTGGCAGGGCGACCCGCCGCGGGTCTGGCGAGTGACGCTGACGGAGGAGGATGATCGGGTGACGGGCGAAGCGACGCCGTTTATCGACGGCATGGAACGCCCAATGGACCTGCTACCCCACCCGGAAGGCGGGCTGCTGGCGCTGGATTTTGGGGCGGGGGTGGTGTATCGGATAGAATGAAATCAGTCAGGCTGCATTGGAAGTCATCGCATTGCAGTCCCTCCGGGGGCAGGCGCACCGGCTCGTCGGGCAGTGGGGTGGCTCGTACTCTGGCCGGCAGATGCCGTTCTTCAATCGGCGCACCCTGGGCCAGCGTTGCCGCCCGCTCCAGCACGCCGCGCAACTCGGCGATGTTGCCGGGCCAGGGATAGGTGTGCAGTATCTGCATAACGGCGGGAGTAATGGCGACTGTGCCTAACCAGGATTGGGCCGGCAGCAACAGGTCATCCAGATGGTCACGAAGCGGCGGCACCGGCACTTCCACGCCGGGCCAGTTGCGCAATTCCGGCGGCAGCACATCACCCGACCCGGTTACAATGAGCACAGGCCCGCGCTGCTGCTCCATACGTTGTTCCGTTAGCCGGGCCAGGGCTGCCGCGCCATCAAGACTAAGGGCGGTGATATGCCGCAGCAGCAGAGTGCCCTGTCCAGCCTGCGCCCATGCGCCGCCATGGGTCGAGGTACCTGCCAGCATATGCACCTGCTGTGCCGCCGGCAAGGTATCCAGGTCAAGTTCAACCAGAGGAGACTGCCGGCGGGGTGCAGTTGCCTGGGCATAACGGGCAATGGTTGCCCGCCCGCTGCCGGCCGGACCGATCAGGTGGAGAGCAAACCCCTGGGCTACCGTGTGCGTTGCTGTTTCCACGGCGCGCCGCCACGCCGGGTGCGAACCGGGCAGCGGCGACGGCTGGTTGCTCCGCAGACGCTGTACCTCGTGCTGCAATGCCTGCCGTTCCAGGGCACGGGTAATCTTGAACAGGATTTCTTCCACATCAAACGGCTTGCGCAGGTAGTCCACGGCTCCGCTTTGCAATGCCTCAACTGCGGTTGCCACCGTGCCATACGCCGTCAGGATGATCACCACCACCTCCGGCCAGCGCTGATGTAGCGTGCGCAATGTCGCCAGACCATCCATGCCCTTCAGCTTTAGATCCAGGATGACCAGATCAATCGGGGTGGTTGACAGCAGGGCCAGCGCTTCCGGTCCCGATGCAACAGCGTGGGGCGTGTGTCCCGCTTTAGACAGCGCTTCTTGCAACACCCAGCGCATATTGGGTTCATCATCCACGACCAGGACATGGGCCATCTTTCCATCCTCGCTCTATCACGCCTGTGTCTCCCACCAGTATACGGCCAGGTAGCGCGAACACCAACCCAGCCGCGCACTGGACCATCCGGATACCACACTCCGCCGCTACGATGTAGCATATCCTCCGCGATTGTAGGATATGCTACATCACGCCGGGTCCACCCACCCGTTTGCCGCATTGCCAGGAGACCGGGTTGCGTTTCGTCAGCGGGTGTGCCATGCTACTATCATACCCTGGAGCACGCGGATGGCGGAATGATCAAAGAGCGAACGCGAAGACAAATACCATGAAAGGCTGACGTATGCGGTACATCACTATCGGAATCATCGGGTTATTGGCAGGCGTCCTGCTTGCGGCGTGTGGAACACCGGCCAGCGAACAGGCAACGGACGATCAGACAGTACGGACGATCCAGGTCTATCAGTCACCCACCTGTGGCTGTTGTAACAACTGGGTGAGCTATATGGAGGAACAGGGCTACACGGTGACGGTTGAGGAGGTAATGGATCTGACGGCGATCAAGGCCGAGCACCAGATACCGACTAACTTCCAGTCCTGTCACACGGCGCTGATTGATGGCTATGTGATCGAGGGGCACGTCCCGGCAGCGGACATTGAGCGGTTGCTGACCGAACGCCCCGCGGTGGTCGGGATTGGCGTTCCGGGCAGTCCGATCAGCGCACCCGGGATGGAGGTTGAGGGTGTTGCGCCGCAGCCATTCGATGTGCTGACCTTCGATGAATCCGGGACTACGACGGTCTACTCAAGCTACAATCAATAGGCCGGTCCTATCACCATCACCTCAATTTGCTGGTTCCGGGTTATTTCTTCATGCACTGGCAGCAGCAGCGATGATGATGATTTACCAGATATGAACGCATGTATCTGCGGAATTTTCATGCGGCAGCCCTGCACTGTGATAACACAGGGCTGCCTGCTGGATTATTCTTGTAAATGGTGTAACCTCATCGTATGCTCGTTTGATATGCCGGGGGCCAGTGGCAGCCGCAGCCGCACCTGCGCCCCCTGCCCCGGTCTACTCTGCATCTCAACCGTGCCGCCATGGTCATGCACAATCTGCTGCACAATACTCAACCCCAACCCGGTCCCATCGTCGCGGGTGGTGAAGAAGGGATCGAAGATATGTGGCAGGATTTCTGGCGCAATGCCCTGCCCCGTATCGCAGACCGTCAGCAGCACACTGGCGTGCTCGGTCTGGGCCGTCAGGTTGACGGTGCCATCCGGTGGAGTAGCCTGAATGCCGTTGAGCAGCACATTGACCACCGCTTGATGCAGCAGGTCGCCGTCGCCCATCAGGGCAGGCAGTTCATCGCTCACCTGTGTGGTCAGCATCACCCCCTGCTGTTTCGCGTAGACCCGCGCCAGCCCACTGGTTTCCTCAACCAGGGTGGCGACATCGACCAGGGCACGCTGCAATGGGTGCGGGCGGGCATAGGCCAGTAGTTGCTCAACCAGGCGGTCAACCCGGTCAATTTCGCTCTGAATGACCCGCGTATACTCGCCGGGTTTGCTATCGTCCGCGAGTTCCTGCTGGAGCATTTGCGCCGCCGCACGGGTAATGCCGAGTGGATTGCGCAATTCATGCGCCAGCCCACCCGCCAACCGCCCCAGCGCCACCAGTCGCTCGGTGCGCTGCATCTGCGCTTCCATCGCCTGCCGCGCAGTCAGATCATCAAGCACAAGCACCGTGCCGACCTGTTCGCCCTGGGTGCCCCGCAGTGGCGCGCCATGTAGCCCGAGCGTGCGTCCGGCATACGTGACCTGCTGGTAGCCCTGCGCCCCGGCGTGCAGGTACTCGTGCAGTGCAGCGGGGAGGGTCAGATCGTTGGGCGCGTCAATATCAAGCAAGGTACGAACTGCCGGGTTGAGCGTCATCACCTTCCCGGTCGGATCAACCGTGAGGACGCCACTGTCGATGCTCTCAAGAATAGAGGTGACGGAGGCACGCATGCGTTCAGCCGCTTCCGCCTGGGCCTGCTGCTGCGCAGCGGCCTGCTGCGCACGCTGCCGCTGCCGGCGCTCAGCATCTGCCAGATAGCCGGTCAGTCCGGCGACAAATAGAAATGCGCCACACTCCAGCAGCACATCAATTCCGCTCATGGTGGCATGCAGCGCAATCAGTGTATGCGGAATGTAGAGTATGCAGATGATCCCGGCCGTACTGAGTCCGCCCCACAGTCCCCAGCGTACGGCGGCGATGGCGATGGGAATGTAGTAGAGGCTGCGATAGATCGAATGGTAGGGCACAAGCTGGACATCCGTCAGGTAGTGCAGCAAGGTAATCGCACTGACCATTGCCGCCACAATCCATAGGACTGGGGCGTGTAGTCGGGGAGGAACGGACAGAATGATGCGATTGATAGGTTCCAGCGGATGCATACGCTTCCTCGTGCTTCTACTCAACCAAACCATTGCCGCGCTCCGTACATGTGTCGGGTCATTGCTGCGCTGGAAGCCGAAGCGGGACATGAACAGCTATTAGCGGTATCACAGAGAGCCGGCAGAGGGAGCGGAGCAGAGTTACACCCTGCTCCGCTCCATATTACGCTGTTATATGGTCATCGCTGCCGCTGCATATGGGATAGCTACACCATGCGCTGGGTATGAGCACGCTTCTATCACACTACACCGCGTCAGTCGGTGTGTGCGATGCAAGCCACTGCTCCAGGTCGTCCGCACCGCTGAAATCCAGCAACGCATCCGCCAGTTCCAGCAGTTGCGTTGCGCCAAGCTGCTGTACCCGGGCCGTCGTGTCGGTACCCAGCGGCCCACACCGCCGGGCAAGCAATCGCAGCAGCAACTCAAGCTGGCCTTCTTCCCGGCCTTCTTCCCGGCCCTGCTCACGCAGTTTGCGCATCATCGGCGTTTCGGGAAGCCCATAGTCCTGGGTGATAATTTGTTCCGCCATCGTTGCCATCTTCGCTAACGTTCGAACGTTTGAACGTTGAAACGTTTGAACGTTATGTCTCGGAACATCTGTTCGTTTCATTATAGTATATCATCTGCCCATAATTGTACAGCCCCACAACCTATGCTACTATGGCCTTAGTATGAATGGCCTGATGTAGCATCAGACGAGGAAATGTATGCAAACCGAGAAACGATACCGGATTACCGGCGGACAGCAACTCAACGGTACTATTGCCGTCAGTGGAGCAAAGAATGCGATCAGCAAGCAACTGGTGGCCTCGCTCCTGACCGACGAACCCTGCATCCTCAGCAATGTTCCGCGCATCTCCGAGATCAGTGTCATCCTGGATATGCTGGAGAATATCGGCACGACCTACGAGTGGCTCGATGAGCATACTCTGCGGGTGCAGACGGCGAAGATTGCCAGTAGCGTTGTCAGCCAGAAATATTCCGGGTTTAACCGTATCCCGATTCTGATGCTCAGTCCGCTGTTGCATCGTACTGGGGAGGTCACCGTGCCGACGGTCGGCGGCTGCAACATTGGTCCCCGTCCGGTCGATTTTCATATCAAGGCACTGGAAACCATGGGCGCGGAGATTGTTGACGAAGGTGACCGCTACAAGGCGACAGGCCGGGAGTTGCACGGCACAACGGTACGCCTGCCCTACCCCAGTGTCGGCGCAACCGAGAATATTCTGATCGCCGCAACGCTGGCGCGGGGCACCACCGTCATCGAGAATGCCGCAGTTGAGCCGGAAGTGATCGATACGATGCTGTTCCTGCAAAAGATGGGCGCGCTGATCCAGGTTGATGTGGACCGCACGGTGATTATCGAAGGGGTGCCACGGCTGCATGGAACCAGCCACCACGCCATCACCGACCGGATCGAGGTGGCTTCGTTTGCGGCGGCAGCGGTTGCAACGAATGGCCGCGTCACGATCCAGAATGCACAGCAGGAGCATATGATCTCGTTCCTGAATATGTTGCGCAAGGCCGGTGGGGATTTCACCGTTGATCGGGAGGGTATGACCTTCTTTCGGCAGGAGGATCTGCTGCGCGGAACGCATATCGAAACCGATGTCCATCCCGGTTTTATGACCGACTGGCAGCAGCCTTTTGTGGTTTTGTTGACCCAGGCGCGCGGTGTCTCGGTGGTACATGAAACGGTCTATGAGAATCGCTTTGGCTATACCGAGGCGCTACGCAAGATGGGCGCGGATATTGATCTCTCGACGGCCTGCCTGGGCAGCAAGTTCTGCCGCTTCCGCAATCATGATCATCTGCACAGTTGCATTGTACGTGGGCCGACGAAACTTCAGGGCGCAGAGATTGCCATCCCCGATCTGCGTGCGGGGTTTGCCTACCTGATTGCGGCGCTGGTTGCACGCGGCACAAGTGAACTGAGCGGCATTCGCTACATTGAGCGAGGTTATGCCGGCGTACCCGAGAAACTGCGGGCAATCGGGGCTGCGATTGAGGTCCGTTCATAAGTCCGATCAGTCGTGCGGGTCAATCATCATCATCAATGAAGTAAGAGTCGTCCAGGTCAGGGTTGGAGGTAAACTCCGGCCAGCTTATCCAGATGCGCGCGGGTTCGAGCTTCTCTTCAATTCGCTTGCGTGCGCTGTTAATATCACTACATACCTTGTCCCACAGACAGAAGCGATACTGCTGGAACCAGTCCATCAGGCGGTTGAAGTCCCGGCGGCGTACTTCGCTGCTCTCGGCCATCTCCTTAAATGCTGCGACCTTCTCCAAAATCAGGCTGCGCCGGATCTGAGGCAGCAGGTCAGGAAAAATATCAATCGGCCCATCCTCCGAGACAACCAGCGCCACGCAGCGATGCCCCAGCGTGCGCGCTGTCTGCACATAGCGAATGGCCGAGTTGTAGCGCGCACCACGCGAGGCGGTACCCCGGTCGGAGGCCAGCCCATCCAGGATGACACCGATGGCAAAACAGGTGCCGGTCTGGTCAATCAGAACCGCACCATCAATCGCTGTTACGGCTTCCATCAGTTGCGGGTTAAGCATCACCGGGTTGATCGGCATGGCCTGGGTGGAGAGACGAATCGCTTCGCGGCGGGCCTGATCCGAGATAACCAGGATTGTTCCGCGCCCCTGCCGGGTGGCGGCGTGGGCCAGTTGGATCAATCGCTCCCGATCCAGCGTCTCAACCCCATCGAAGACGCGCCGGATGATTGACTTGAACTGCGTCTCGTCCAGGGCGCGGGTGGCGAGGAGCGGTTGACCATGGCGTACGCGCATCAGGATATTGCCGGCGTGGGCCAGTACCCAGGCGTGATAGCCGGTAAAAGTGACGATAAAGAGATCTTCGCGGTCCTGGTCGTACATACCGACGACCTGCCCCAGGCCGTAGATGCGCGAACCATCGACCAGGGCAGCGAGATTCGTCCGGGTCATCTGCAGGGTTTTGCGCACCGCGCGCATATCGGTCAGCGCAATGGGCCGGTTGAAGCGCACAATCACCTTGATATTCGGATGGTTTTGCGGCGCAATCAGCATATCCCCGTGGCTGTCGGTGCCTTCATAGTGGGTCGCCGAGAGTTCGGCCAGCGAGTCGTACAGGGTCTCGATCAGTTCATAGTTTTTGCAGGCCCGGGCAACGGTATGCATCAGGCGGCGGCCTGCGTTGCGGTGGAGTTCATCCCGGGCCCGGTCAATGACATAGCGCATACTGCCCGGATTGGGCAAGATCAACGCCCGCGTGCAACCCTCCAGAAACTCCTCAACCAGTGCGTACAGCAGCGAACGCGAAACCGGCACGGCATCGTCGGTCAGGTTCCGCTTGAGCGCGTAGTAGGACTCCCAGGTCTGGCGCGACAACTGCAGCACGCAGAAGACCAGATAGCGCTCGACTTCGACCGGCCAGGCTATAAACGACCGCCAGCCGCGCTCCACATCCTCGGCCCAGAGCACCTGCTCCATCGCCTGCTGCCAGGCGTACAGATCGGTCTGGCTCAGATGGCTCATGCGTGACATGGGGTAGGGGTAGAAAAAATCTTCTTCGGTAGCAAACGTCTCCAGCGTTGCAGCGATCCCCGGCACTTCCTCAAAGCACTCGGACACATAGTCGCAGGTACCCGGTTCGATGCAGATGGTATGCTCCATCGCATCAGTCTGCAGCCCAAATCCCACGACAAAGACCCGCGCTTCAAACGACGCGTCAATATTGCCAAACGCTTCCTGGGCGCTGGCATTCACCGAGATCTGGAAGGCGCGTTGATAATCCCACATGCAGAGATCGAGTTCTACCATCTGATCAGCTCCCCAGCCGTATGCAGGCTGTCTGGTTGGCACCCGGGTGGGTGCAGCTTATCTGGCGGGTATGGACGTGCCAGGCGTTACGTGCGCGGGGTTTCCCTGTGTGCAGTTCCTAGTATACTCTTTTTAACCAATGATTGCCATGCTTTTGAAACTTTTCCGTGTTCCACAACCGGCATGCAAACCAGACGTTTGATCAGGTGAAGCGCAGATGCCGCTCACTCCCCAACATTTCGCGCTGAATATGGCTGATCAACGCTACGGTTGCGGGTCTCCGGCTTGCCTTCCGTCAGGTTGTGGTAAAACCGCTGTGTGGGATAGGCAAAATCAATATCCGGGCAGCGCGCAAACTCTTCAAGAATATCTTCCCAGATTGCCTGGGTGGTGCCCCGGCGCTGGCGCGGATCACACAGGTAGCGAATGGTCAGCACAACGCCATACTCCCTGACATCCGTGTAGACGGTCGGGGTGTATTTGGAGTAGAAGATCATAAATCTGCGGGCGGCCTCTTTGACATTATGTTTGGCGGCCTCGCTGACATTGGAGCCGTGGCGCGCGGCGACCGTGAACAGGATCTGCTTGGCCCGCTTCCAGTTACTCTCAAAGGTGATGGTCACCGGAATCTCATTCCAGATATACTGAAAGCCGCGACTGTAGTTTGCCAGCACTTCACTAAAGACCTTGCCATTAGGCACGTGCAGGATGCGGCCGGTGCTCTGATCGGCCTCCACCCAGTTGCCAATCTCCAGCAGCGTAAACTGGAAGAGCCGCAGGTCGATCACATCACCGGCATATTCATTCAGTTGCACCCGGTCACCGACATAGAATGGCCGCCGCCAGATAATAAACAACCAGCCGGCCAGGTTGACCAGCGGCCCCTGCAGGGCAATCGCCAGACCCGCCGAGAGCAGGCCCAGGTAGGTCAGTGCATTCTGCAACCCGGCAATCCACATCGGGCCCGCCAGAAAGATGACCAGGATCACGGCAGCGTAGCCCGAGTAGGTGCGCCACTGATACCGAATGTGAATATCTTCGATATGGCGATTGGCAATAAATACCAGCAGTGTCCGCACAAGCCAGACCACGACCATAATGACCACGGTAGCAATCAACTTATGGATGGTGACCGGATTGCTTATCAATCCTTCCAGCCAGCGTAACCATTCTAACCATTGCATTGTTCTGTCCATTTCTCATCAGGTGCGCCGCTACCCGGTGGTCTGTCCGTGGGGTAACATCCGTCGGTAACGCACCGGCCTATAAAATACCATGGGTGTACATCTATCATAACGCTAAAACCGGGGACCGGGTCCAGAACAGGCACGCATTTTGCAGTTTTGTTTTCAGGTTACTATCAGACATGCACAGTCTGTGGTATACTTCGAAATACACACATTTCGTTAATAGAGCATGTGACGTGCAACCATTGTGCGCTTTTCACCGGGTATGTGGCATTGTTGGTGCCGCGCCGACACTCGGACGGTTGTTACGCACTACGCAACAGGCCGTGCCATTCGATTGCTCCGCGTGGCCCTGGTGTTCCCTGCTCCAGCGCAGGTCGTTAAGATGGTTGCTGTGAGTAATTGATATCACACCGGTACCAGGTGGCGGCTGAGGGGATATTGCGTGATGGCATCTCAACTTAATACACTGCTATCGACGCTGCATGGGTTTGAACGTCTCTTGATCCTGCCTCATAACAATCCTGATCCGGATGCTATTGCCAGTGCTGTCGCGCTGAAAGAGTTGCTGGAGCACACGAGTAACACCGCCTGTCAGATTGGATATAAGGGCATTATTGGTCGGCCGGAGAATCGCGCCCTGGTACGCTATCTGCAGCGGCCCATGCGCCGTCTGACGACTGGTGATCGGCGGCAGGCAACCGCGATTGCCATGGTTGATACGCAACCGGGCACAGGCAACAGCGCTCTGGAAAATGGAGCAGATGTACGCATTGTTATCGATCATCATCCCATAAGTGATTACGATAAAACGGTGACATTTGCCGATATTCGTCCGCAGATCGGCGCGACGGCGACGATTCTGACCGAGTATCTGCAGGAAGCGGGGATCGAACCGGCTTCCACGCTGGCAACGGCGCTCTTCTATGGCATCAAAACGGACACGCTGGGCCTGGTGCGCGGTGCGACCTCGGCAGATATCGCGGCCTATCTCTATTTGCAGCCCCTGATCGATGTCAATGCGCTGATTGCAATTGAGAATGCCCAGGTGCCGCCGGCCTATTTTCGGGAACTGAACGATACCGTCCAGGCGGCGCGGGTCTATGGCGATGTGGTGATTGCCTACATCGGCTCCATGGAGTATCCCGACCTGGTTGGCGAGATGGCCGATCTGCTGCTGCGGCTCGAGGGCATACAGTGGAGTATCTGTATGGGTATTCACAATAATCAACTGATCATGTCGGTACGCAACCGGCGGCGGCGTGGGGGCGCGGGTCAGTTAGCACGGGCGGTGGTAGGTCAGGATGGCACCGCCGGAGGCCACGGGATGATGGCCGGCGGTCAGGTGCAACTGCATGACCATGACGCGGCGCAGATGGCGCACGATCTGATGCGGCGGATTCTGCGCTACCTCGACATACCGCCCGAAACCAACGGCGTGCCGCTGCTTTCGCATTCACCCCAGAAGACCCACAGTATGCAGGTTCTTCCGTAAGCCTTACGCAAATTTTCGCTTTCACATGTTTTTCCCGGTCAGGGGTTTCTCACTGCTTCACCACATCGTAGTATTGAGAAATACCCTGGCTATCTTTATGCCATCCTGGAGGTGATATCGCTATGGTGACCAACTCGCCTTCAACGGCGACACAGCGTACCATTCGCTTTAGCCGAACCGTTTCACTCTGGCGAGCCATTGCGCTGGGGAGTAGCCTGACGGTTGGCCTGGGTGTGTTTATCCTGATTGGTCTCTTTCTCCAGCAGGCCGGCCCCCAGACTCCCCGCGCCTATCTGCTGGCATTGCTGCTGTTTCTACCGATTATCCTGACCTATGCCGAACGCGCGGCGGTGACACCCGGTACCGGCGGGCTCTTTGCGCTGTCCCGGGCGGGCAGCCTGAACTGGCGCACCTATGCTACCGGCTGGCTGCTGCTCGGCGGGCATCTGGCGCTGATTGCGCTGCTGGGGTGGGGCGCGGCCCTCTACCTGAATATCAGCCTGGAGCGCCTGCTGAACGTATCTGTTGCGCTACGCTGGCTGGCTCCCGGCATGGTTATCCTGGTCGCGCTCAATGATCTGCTCGGAACGCAGGGTACCTGGCGATTGCGCACACCGATTGTATATGGCAGTCTGCTGGCGCTGCTGAGCCTGGCGGCGTGGGCCTGGTTTCAACCAACCTCCGCCAATGCACCGCTACCGGAAGCGACTACTGCGTCGGGCGACTTACAGGTATTGGCACTGATGGCGGCGAGTCTCTGGGGCATTCATGTGCTGCTCGACAGCCGTGATGAGATGCGCCGGCCCGAACGGGTTATGCTGCCGGCCCTACTGGTGCCGCTGCTGTTGAGTGGCGGCCTGGGGGCATTGGCGGCGGCAGCCCGACTGCGCATGGTTATGAGCGGTCTGAGTCCGGGCGATGTCACCCCGCTGGAGACGCTGGCCGTCAACATGAGCATCTTCGGGAACCCGCTGATGGAAGTGACGATTGTCACAATGGGACTGATGATCAGTGTCATTGCGCTGGATCGAACAATGGTGACGATGCTGCGCCTGGTTGGAACGATGGTCCGCGATGGCTTTCTCCCGGAGCAGATGCTGACGATTTCGCCGGGGTTTGGGACGCCGCTGATTGCACTGCGGCTACTCGCTCTTGTAAGCGCGCTGGCGGCGGCGTTTGTGCCCAGCCTGCTCCTGGTCAGTCTGGTTGCGCTGGCCTTTTTGTGGACCTCGCTGCTGCTCAATGTGCCCTATGTGCTGCGGCTGATCCCGGCCCGGTTGCCGGAACAGCGCCGGTTGAAGCTGCCGTTTTTCCCGCTCTTCCCGGCACTGACGAGTGTAATCTGCCTGGTGTTCTCGGCCGTTCTGCCGCTGACCGCGATCCTGGTTGCACTGGGATGGGGGCTGGTGGGCCTGTTCTACTATGTGGGCTATGCGCGCAAAGGTGAACTGGCGACGCGCCGCCGGGAGTCGGTTGTCGGCGATACGGGGGTGGTTCCGCCCAAACAGGTCTACACGGTGCTGGTTGGTATTGCCAATCCGGAAACCGCGCCCGCGCTGATCCGGTCAGGCGCAATGCTGGCGCGATCACGGGGTGGGCGGGTGCTGGTGCTAGAGGTTTTTATCTTTCCGGACCAGATGCCGCAGCATATTCAGCGGCAGTTGGCACAGTCGCAACTCCAGGATTTACAGCACCTGGTTGACCAGGCCGGTGTTGGCGAAGTGCCGGTTGAGGTGCTGGTGCGCCTGGCCCAATCGCCGGTTGATGGTATTCTGGGGACATCCCAGGAGGAACGGGTTGATCTGATTCTGCTGGGCTGGGAAGGTGAGCATACCGGGGGGCCGTTTGACCTGGGGCCACTGCTCGATCCGGTTGTGCGTACCGCGACATGTGATGTTGTGGTGTTGCGCGGCTGCCTGCCCGAGCGAGTTGAGCGCGTCCTGGTACCCACCGCCGACAGCCAAAATTCAATGGCGGCGATCAAACTGGCCCAAAACATGGTTGATGGGCAACCCGGCCGGATTGTTGCGCTGAACCTGGTGCAGGAAGCCTACCTGCCCGATAGTGTTGAGCAGGCCCGCCAGCGGCTCCAGGCGATGATCAGTCGGCACGACGACGTCAGCCCGATCGAGTTGCGAGTCTTTCCGACAGAGGATGTCCGGGAAGGTATTCTGGAGGCGGCCCCTGACTTTGACCTGGTGATCCTGGGGGCTTCGCGCGGCGGCGTGCTGGATCAGGCGATCTTTGGTGGGCTGCCGGTCGAAGTTGCCCGGTCTTCACCCCGCCCGGTGCTGCTGGTCAAGCACTACGAAGGCGCGCGCCGGTTCTGGGAACGGCGTGCCTGGGAAATTCTCTCTGCGCCCTTTCCCAAGCTGACTATTTTTGAGCGAACCGAGATCTCCCAGCAGATGCGACAGTCGGCGAATCCCAGCATCGACTTTTTCATCCTGATTAGCCTGTCCGCAACGATTGCGACGATGGGCTTGCACCAGGGCAGCCCGGCAGTGATTATCGGCGCGATGCTGGTAGCGCCCCTGATGAGCCCGATTCTGGCGATGGCAATGAGCATCGTGCATGGCGATCTGCGGTTGCTCCGGCTGGCGGCCCGTTCAACCTTCTCCGGGATCGCCCTGGCCGTTGGGTTGAGCATGCTGGTGACGGCCGTTACGCCCACACCCATTGACACTACCGAGATTCTGGCACGCACGCAACCCACACTACTTGACCTGATCGTCGCACTGGCATCGGGGGCGGCCGGCGGGTATGCCGCCGCGCGCAAGGAAGTGGCCGCAGCCCTGCCGGGGGTAGCGATTGCCGCCGCGCTGGTGCCACCGCTGGGGGTGATCGGGTATGGCACGGCTATCGGCGATCTGGAAATCGCCGGTGGTTCGCTGCTGCTCTTTACCACCAACCTGATTGCCATCGTGGTGGCGGCATCGATCGTTTACCTGCTGCTGGGGTTTCGCCCGGCGCGGGCGCGGTTGCGTGGGCAGGTTCGGCTTAAATTTATGGTCTCTATCCTGGCGCTCGTGTTGATCTCGATCCCGCTGGCGGTGCTCTCGATTAATACGATCGACCGGATTACCCGGCAGACGCAGATTGAGTCCTTTCTGAGCCGCGAGGTTGCCGCTGCGCCGGTTCAGATTACGGATGTGATCGTGCAGGAGCAGGATGACGAACTGGTGGTCTATGCGACAATCTATGCGCTGGATGAGTTTAGCGCGGAGCAGATCGCCGCTATTCAGGCGCGGTTGAGCAACGAGTTTGACCAGCCGGTCATGCTGCGGGCAACGGTGCTGCGGGCCGTCATGCTGCCGGAACTGGAGGACCGCGCACAGCCAACGTCCGAACCGGGGCGGTAGGACAGCGGACCCAAAAAAACCGCCCGCAGGTTTGAGCCATCAGAGGCAACCTGCGGGCGGTCTTACAGATATACATGCGCACTGGTTTAGAACGGTACGACCGCTCCATCCCGGCTCCAGGTACCGCTGGTTGCGTTCACCGTGTAGGAACCCTTGCCTTTGAGAAAGACACTGCCGGTACCAGTTGCCGTCAGGGTGATCGCGCCACCCGCGACCCGCACTGTGATCGCTTCGCCGCTGATCACTATCTTGCCGGTGTAGCCGGTTAGCCGGATTGTACCATCGGGGAGAGTCGTGCGCCGGCCGGTGCCCTCGGTCTGGATCTGCGCCGTCCCACTCACCCACACCGTCCCCGCGCCCCGTCCAATGGTGACATCCCCACTGCCCCGCAAGGCCGCAACACCGACGCCCTGTGCCTGAATAGTTCCCGTCCCCGTCTCCGTTGCCGCCAGTGCCGTCCCTGCGCCACTCATCACCATCGCTGCCAGCACCAGCATCACCACCAGTAGATTGCGGAACCATACGAACCCGTTCATCCTGTTTGCTCCTTTCAATGTTGTTTTCCTATTCGCTCTGGATGTGTTCGTTCGCCGTCTCGACCTGGCTTCAGGATAACGGCGCGGTGTGAAGATGATGTGAAGGCGGGATGCGGGGATAGTGAAGAGTTGCGCGTAACCTACTTCGCCAAAAAACTGCTACAATGCCTGGAGAGACAAAACCGAAGAAGTGAGGTTCCCTATGTCCCCCTCCCGCCTGGCCCGCTATCGTGGTGCGCTGCTTGGTCTGGCTGCCGGCGATGCCGTCGGCACAACGCTGGAGTTCAAACCGCCCGGCTCGTTTACCCCGCTCACCGATATGGTTGGCGGTGGGCCGTTCGAGCTGCAGCCCGGCGAGTGGACCGATGATACCTCAATGGCGCTCTGCCTGGCGACAAGTCTGGTCGAGCGGCAGGGGTTTGATGCGCATGACCAGATGCAGCGCTATGTTGCCTGGATGCGCCACGGAATGTTTAGCGTCAAGGGCTACTGCTTTGACATTGGCATCACCACGAGCGCAGCGCTGAGCCAGTTTGAGCAGACCGGCGATCCCCTGGCCGGGTCAACCGATCCGCAACGGGCCGGGAATGGCTCGATCATGCGCCTGGCTCCGGTGCCGCTCTGCTTCGCCGGCGATCCCGGTGCGGCGATTGCCTACGCCGGCGAGAGTTCTCGCACCACCCATGGCACGACAACGGCGGTTGATGCCTGCCGCTACCTGGGTGCGCTGCTGGTCGGGGCCGTACATGGCGTGAGTAAGGCGGAACTGCTGGCGGCGCGTTACACCCCCGTTCCCGGCTACTGGGACGCACATCCGCTGCACCCGGAGATCGACACGGTCGCGGCCGGTTCATTCAAGGAGAAGCAGCCCCCAGCCATCCGGGGCACCGGCTATGTCGTTCAGTCGCTGGAGGCGGCGCTCTGGGCGTTCCACCAGAGTAGCGACTTCCGCGAGGGCTGTCTACTGGCGGTCAACCTGGGGAATGACGCCGATACAACCGGCGCGGTCTATGGGCAGCTTGCCGGTGCATTCTATGGCGAGGAGGGCATTCCCGCAGCATGGCGGAGCAAGCTGGCAATGCGGGGGCAGATTGTGCAGTTGGCCGAACAGCTTTATGCGCTGGCGGAGCGATCCGCCGGCTGATCAGGCTCCTACACGTCCTCGTCCGGCAGGCGCGCACCACGCAACCGTGCCACAAATGCCGCGTGCGCTGCTGTTGCGATCCCGCGCTGTACCACACCCAGTAGCGCCGCCAGGTCATCCCGCCAGAACGCCGCCGGATCGAACCAGAGACCAGGAAAGATCGCACTCCGCAGGATGCCGTCCGCATCAGGCGCAAGTGATGTGTAGACACCCTCGCGCAGGATAAACCAGTCCACCCGCTGCTCGTAGATCTGCAGCACCAGGTATTCTTGAACGCCGTTGCGGGCATACACCTGCCGCTTATCGTGCAGATCGTAGGCGGCACTACTGGCGGCAACCTCCACCAGCAACTCCGGCGGGCCATCGATATAGTCATCCGCAGTCACCCGCGAGCGCCCACCCTGCTCGGGTTCGAGCCGCAACAGCGCATCGGGCTGCACCTCGGTCTCAAATTCAAGCAGCACTGTCGTATTGTCCGCCCCGGTCACGCCGGGCGTAGCAGCGCGGTACAGGCCAAGCCAGGTGACAATGTCGCTATGCGGCTTGCCATGTTGGGTAAACCGTACGGGTGATGCCACATATACTACTCCTGCAATCAGTTCGGCCCGTTTGATCTCCGGGTGGGCCGCGTACCGCCGCGCAAACTCGGCCCGCGAGAGTCGGTCGCCCGAGTGCAGCGGCGGCGCGTCGATAGCATGAGCCGGGTTGATCTGCATGTCGCTTCCTCCTGAGGTTTCAAACTTGACAGGTCTGTGGAGACCTGTCAAGTTTCTCTCCGCGAAGTGCAACTCCTCACATTACTGTGTGTTTCCCCATCTATCAGCGGTCAGCCATCACCTGCTCGCTCACCGCCAACTGCTCGGCAAAGCGGGCCACCAGCGGCTCGCGGTCGCGGGTGAAGACAAA
>DAOTVB010000102.1:0-19517 GCA_034436755.1 Chloroflexaceae bacterium
GCCCACCGGCGGGGCGCCGCATGCGCCTGCGCGCGGGCCGCCCGGTATGGCCCACAGCCCCCGCTCCGGCGCGCGTCCCACCGCATACCCCCGGCGTGCTCATCACCAGCCACCCCATGCTGGTCGTGCCATCCGCCTGGCACGGTGCGCCACCCTGGTGGACGGCCCGCGCCAGCCACCCTGATCCCCCATTTGTGCAAAGCTCTCCTTCGCAACGGGGCATTTCCTCTGACGGGGCAGCGCCGCCGGCACTCTGCACCTCTCGAGAGCTTTCAAACCCCTTCGCAACGGGGCATTTCCTCTGACGCAAAAAAATTGTGATATCGGTTCCTATGTCCCAAGACTTTCAAACCCCTTCGCAACGGGGCATTTCCTCTGACCCACCCGCACCACCGGCAACGCCCGGCGGCGGCATTGGACTGCGCACGGGCGGGGGTGTCGGGTGTCGGGTATCGGTCGGGTCATCTTGCATACCTGGCCGATCTTCGCTATCATGGACGTATCTCCCGCCAGTTTAGCATACCAGTGGCCCCCGGTTCAAGCGGAGGATCGTATGAATCGTTGGGCACAGTATTTGTGGCAGGCCCCAGCCACGCTTCAGCGCCTGATTGCGCGGCATAACCGCATTTCCCTGCCGCGCGGCTGTTCCGCCGACGAGCGGCTGGCCCGGCTGCGCGCCGCGCTCATCCATCAGCGCACGGTGCGCGTCACCGTGAAGAATGCAGAATGCCCTGCGACAATGTCGTGAGCGCCACGAGCTTTGCCGTTGCCGTGCGGGCGGTTCGCTGCTACCAGCATCTCGCCCGGCGTATGGATGCAGCACCCATCGCCAAACAGTTTATGCGTGCTGCCACATCCATTGGCGCGAACCTGGCCGAAGCCCAGGACGCGCAGAGCCACGCCGATTTCATCGCCAAGGCTTCCATTGGGAGACTGCTGCGCGGACAGTGAACCGGGCCAGCGTGTCGTTCGCTGTCTGTACCAACACCGTATCGTGCAGAATATCTCCGCGCCTGGTCTGCGCGAGATCCAGGCATAGCTTCAGGGGCACCTGCTGACCAGGCGCGAGGAGGATATCGGCGGGCGCTGCCAGGAGCCAGTCGGGGCGTAGCAGGCGGGCCCGCACATAGCGCCGTCCGGTGTTGGCAATCGTCAGGGTGCGCTCCTGGTTGGTTGATGTCACCGGACCAAAGTCCAGCACGCGGGTCGCTACCAGCAGCCGTGACGGCTGTTGCGCAAAATCATCGGGGTCGAGCAGGGCCAGGACCGCATCCAGCGCTGCATGCTGGTCGCGGTGCTGTCTGGCTAGTGTCCGTAGTTCATGCATGCGCGAAGTCAGGCCCCACCAGGCGGCTATCTGGTCAGGCAAGGTGCTGGCAAGCCAGAGGATAGCCGTATTCCAATGCTGTTCGCACCATCTGACCAGCGTGCCAATATCCCCCAGTGGCGTTCCATCCGGGGCATACCGAGATGGCAGAACGAGCGGGCCGGGAACCAGCGCCAACTGCTGGCGAAACATCGCCGCCGTCGGACGCCGGGTGACATCCCGATCAAGCGCGGTGCGCAGAACTGCGCCAACATCACCAAGGTATCCAAGCCGGGGGAAATCAAAGGGATGCTGGCCGGGGATCATCATCGGTTGCCAGGTGGTAGAGTGTGGCTGCCAGCGCATACACATCGCTGCGCGGTTCACTCTGACCGGAGTATTGTTCGGGTGGCGCGTAGCCGGGCGTGCCGAAGGGACCGATCTGTTCACCCATGCGGCTGCCGGTCGGTAACAGCCACCGGGTCGTAGCCGTCCCAAAATCGACCAGATAGAGTTCATTGTTGCACTGGTTGAGCACCAGGTTAGCCGGTTTGATATCCTGGTGAACAATCGGGTAGAGCTGGCTCGTTGCCAGATACTCCAGAACATTGCAGAGCGTGGTGCCCCAGCGGACCACCTGCTCCAGCGGATATGGCTGTCCAGGATGGGATTGCCCATCCTCCTCGTCAATATGCGTTAACGCCTGGAGGAGATCGGTACCGTCAACATACTGCATCACAATGTAGCGCTGCGGCCCATCCTGAAAATAGCCATAGATCTGCGGAATGTGGGGATGGTGCAACATTGCCAGGAGCCGTCCTTCCTGGTGCAGGCGCTCACGGTCCAGGTTGTTCATCAGCCTGGGCGAAGCGTGATCCAGGTCGAACAGGGCTTTAATAACAACCGGGCGGTCAAAGGCGCGGTGATCACTGGCGAGATAGAGCATACCCATCCCGCCCCGCGACAGAACGCGCTGCACCGTGTAGCGTCCCTGATCCAGCGTTTGTCCGGGCTGCGGCAGGGCCGGCGCAACCAGCGGCGTTCCACAGCGCGCGCAGACGCGGGCAGTTGTTCGCTGACTCGCGCCACAGCGGAGGCAAGTCGGCGCTGCTCCGGCCAGTGCCGGGAGATTGGCGGCACCCGGCGCGAGCGGTCCCTGGCTGGCTGGTAGCGCACTCTGCAACACCAGACCGCAACAGTCACACACCCGGCTCTCCGGCGTGAGGGCTGTCTGGCAGACCGGACAGCAGCGGGTGACAGGAGCCTGGATGGTTCTCGCACGAGTTGCTTGCATGAGCCTCCTCCAGTTATTCCACGGTTGCTATGGCGTACGCTTCATTCCAACCAGTGCGCCGGCACAGCCCCCAAACAGAGCATAGGAGTGAACCTCAAACCCATTGAGGGTAAATAGACGCTCCAGGCGGTGGCAGTCCTCAAACGTAACCAGGTAGCGACCAAGCATGCGGTAGTTGATGTGATTGGCGAGGAAGAGCACACCAATCAGCGGGATGATAGCGCTGAGGTAGAAGCGATACGGCCAGCGCAACAGCGGGTTCTGTGGCAGCGCAATTTCGACAATGCCGAATGTGCCATTGGGTTTCAATATCCGCCGGATCTCATGCACAAATCGCTCCTGGGTTTTCGGGTTGAGCAGCTTCACACCATACACACACACGATGGCATCGAAGCTGGCCGGTGGCAGTGTGCTATTGAGCACATCCTCCTCCCGTACCGCGATGGTGTAGCCCGGCAGTGCCTGCGCACGTTCGCGGGCCCGCTGCGCCATCACATGGGAGAAGTCAACCGCCGCTAAACTGCCCTGGCTGCCAACCTGCGGCAGGATGTACTGCCAGGTCTCGCCCGTCCCCGCCATCAGATCACAGACATGCATTCCGGGATCGATCTGCATCAGCGCGAGGAGTTGCCGCCGCCAGCGCCGGTTGAAGCCGAAGGAGCAGATATTGGAGACCCGCTCGTAGCTGTCCTGCATGGTGTCGAACAACTGCTGCACAAAGGCCGGCTGGTAATAATCTTGCCGATGGGCAGGCAAAACGGGGGGCAGCGCATACGCTCCCTGCCCGGAGCGGGTCAGCGCGATCTGTTGTTCGTACCAGCGGACAGATTTGTGACTCGCCCATATGGAATAGAGGCTGGCGATAATTGTTGGAACTAATGAAATTACATCATCTATTCTCCAAATGGAGGTAAACCCAGCCAGCGACGCCAGTATGGTGACAACCAGATTAACACAGATAATGACCCGGTAGTAGAGCCGCGGACGCACTAGCGGGAAGAAAAAGAGGCAGGTAACCAGTCCCATAACCAGGCCATTTGCTAACCCGACAGCGGTTCCCACGATGGCACCGATCGGTGCGCCGTAGATGGCACCAACAATGAAGAAGAGCATGCCAAACAGTCCGCCCAGCACCAACCCACCCAGCAGGCCGCGCAAGCCGGCGCGCCAGACAAACTGCCATAGCAGCCAGAGGGTAGTCATGGCGCGAGTGGGCATTGCGGATGTTCCCGTGGTTGTTGGCTGCATCGAGCGTGCCGATATGAGCGATTGTGTTTGGGGTAAACGGGCACTCATCGGGTAACTCCTCCTCGGTTTCATTTACAGGGGTTACGCGGTCGGTTCCAAACCGGGCGTTTGCCTGGATGCACGGCCCGATTCGCCTCCGGCAGGGCGGAATGGAACATGCTTTTTCCGAAACATATGGCACGTTGTGCTACATGTTCTGGAAAAAGACAAAAACACACCATGCTGCCACCAGCGAAATACGTCGTTATCGGGAGCAAACGACCCATTTGAATGCACATCGCGGAAGCCCTGTTAATTTACATTTAGTATCGACTTTTGCTCCGGGCCCTACTCCCACGGCCCCAGCACCGGCTCAATCGTGCGCGCAAGCCGGGCAAAGGCATTGGCAACCGGCGACAGGCGCAGCAAGCGCCGCCCCAGGCGCAGCATATCGCGGGCGAACGCCAGCAGTTGTTCGGTAGCGCGGTGGCCCGGTGTGCCGTCATACATCCAGAAGAGCAGCATCCCCAGTTGCGCTGCATACAGCACAACCGCCACATCGCGTAGCGCCTCCTCTGGAGGGGCATCGGTTGCGCCCGCCACCAGCGCCACAAACGCATCGCCAGACTGAGCGCGCACATCGGCGGTCTGCGTGCCTAACACGCCCAGCTCATTCTCCGGCGACATCGAAGCGCCCAGGATGGCCCGGAACAGCTCGCGGTAAGGCTGCATCTGCCCGATGCGAAAGCGCATAATCTGCTCGAAGCGGTTTGCCAGCGGCGCGGCGGGCAGCATGTCAACCTGGGTAGCCAGATCCTGCGCCATCCGCCGGTAGAGCGCCAGCACCAGATCTTCCTTGCGCGCAAAATAGCGATAGGTCAGCCCGATGGAGCACTCCGCACTGGCGGCGATATCGCGCATGGTCGTCGTATGATACCCCTTCTGAATAAACAGGGTCAGCGCCGTATCGAGAATATGCTCGCGCGTGCGCTCGCCCTTGGGCGTTAAACCGGCTGGTGAATGCATACCTGTGTGACTCTACCTACAAAACCCCTACTTCTCACGCTCCAGCGCAAACGCCGCCAGATCGGTCAGTGCCTGGCGCGCGGATGAGGGGGCGAACCGCTCCAGGTGGGCCACGGCGCGCCGGGCATACATTGCCGCATCGGCATACGCGCGTTCCACCCCGCCACACCGGATAACCTCGGCAACCGCCTGGGCGACCGCAGCGTGTGACAGGTTCGGTTGGTTAACGACATCTTGCAGCAGCGAGCTACTGCTATGGGCAACGGCATAGATCAACGGCAGCGTAATCGTGCCCTGCCGCAGATCATTCCCGGCGGGTTTCCCCAGCGTTGCCTCATTCCCAGTAAAGTCTAACACATCATCCACGATCTGGAACACCAGTCCGAGATCATAACCATACTGCTCCAGGGCGGCAATATCGGCATCACTCCCACCGCCGAGCGCCATACCGGACTGGCAGGCCGCCGCAAATAACGAAGCTGTTTTGCAACCGATCTTGAAGAGATACTGCTCCAGCGCGGTCTCCAGCGGGGCTACATCGGTGACCGGGTTTAACTCACCCTCGACAATCGTCTGCACCGTATCGGTAAAAAAAGTAATCACGCGCGGATCATCCGCCTGGGCCATTTCGGCTGCAGCCCGGCCAAAGAGATAGTCGCCCACCATCAGCGCGACATCGCTATCCCACCGGGAATGAACGGTGATCCGGTTACGGCGCTGGTCGGCCTGATCCACCAGATCATCGTGGACCAGCGAAGCGGTATGGATGAACTCGGCGGTTGTGGCGGCCGGCATCACCCGCTCCAACGCATACTGGCCGAGCCGGGCAGCCAGCAGCACCAGCCCGGCGCGTAACCGCTTGCCCCCCGCCTGGATGGTGTGCGTGCCGGCCGCCGTAATCACTGCCGAGCGCGACATGCTACGCTCCAGCAGCGCCTGCTCAACCTCCTCTAGATCGGCGGTAATCCGGGCCTGTGCGAAGATCTCCGGCGCGCTCAACGCGTACCTGGTCGCCGCTATGCTCATTGCAGTTAAACTCATCGTTTCTACTCTTCCCAGGGTAAGCCGGGTCGTGCAGCTCTGCCCATGGACTCCAGAAATGAACATGTTCAGTTTTGGTAGCATAGCAGGAGTAGCCCGGAAAGTCAAGCGCCCTCAACATTTGATACGGATTTGTTATTCTAGCCACAGAGGACACCGAGGACGCAGAGATAATGAACGGGCATGGTACTTTTTTTTATCTTTTTCACAAGAATTTTGCACTGTGTGCAAAATTCTTGTGAAAAAGAATGTCCAGTTCCGCCCTGCCAGAGGCGAATCGGGTCATTCATCCAGATGAACATCTGATTTGGAACCGACCGCGTAACTCCTGTACTTGAGAGGTATGAACGGCCCGGGCGTCTGTTCCTACCCGGGAAAAAGAACAGAGCCGGCACACAGCCGACCCCGCTCCCTAACCGTTAAACCCCTAACCGCAATACCTTTCAAATAACCGGGCTTACGTAATTCCTTCCCTGGAAGAGGATACCGCCTCCGGCAGGGTGGAAGAAATCATCCTTTTTTCACAAAAAATTTTCACTTTGTGAAAATTTTTTGTGAAAAAAGATAAAAACGTACCATGCTGCCGCAGGCGGAACCGTTCTGTATCGGAGTAACCACCCGGTTTGTCATGCTACCGCGCAGGTTCTGCTATTTGAAAAGTATTGCCCCTAACCGTTAACCCCTAACCCCTAACCCCTACTCATACGCCAGCACATCGCGCACGGTCAGGCGGGCGGCATTCCAGGCCGGCCAGAAGCTGGCGATAGCCGCCAGACTCACCACCACTGCGAACCAGATCAGCACGCCACTCAGCGAGAAACTAAAGGTCAGCGGAGCCTGCCAGAAAGCCATTCCGACCGCATAGCAGACCAATTGGCTTAACGGGATCGCCAGCGCGGCCCCGATCAGCCAGCTTAATATCCCGATCAGGACACCCTCAACCATCACCACCTGCAACACCGCGCCGTTTGAGGCACCGATGGCGCGCATCACACCAAACTCGCGGATGCGTTCAAGCACGTTGATGCTCATTGTTCCCATCAGTCCCAGGCCACCGACAACGGCAAGCAGGATCGCCATCACCACCAGGAGCGAGATAATGATGTTGAAAGTGCCCTCAACCTCGACTTTTTCCTCGGCAATCTTGGCAATCGAGCTGATGCGCAGCCCCTGCCGCTCGAAGTGTTGCTCCAGGATCTGCGCCACCTCTGACTGGAACGCCAGATCATGCCGCTCGGTGACCACCCACACGCTGGTGGCACGGCCGGCTTCCCGCGTCGCGCGCGCATAGTCGTCATAGTCCACATAGGCCATGGGCACCAGGAACTGCACAATGCCCACCACCCGCCAGGTGGTATCCCGCCCGTCGATCTTCAACACAATCTCGCTACCCACATCGACATCAGATTCACTCTGGAGGAAGGTGTTGCTGACGACAATTGCCCGGTCGTCTTCCGGGCGTAGCCAGCGTCCGCGCACAACCACCGGGTTCACCAGGTCGGCCTCAACCGGCGGGGCCAGCATAAACAGCGCTTCACTCTCGGTATCATCGGCGCGTACCCGCCGGGTCGCGGTCAGCCCGGCCCCCCGGGCCTCGACCACGCCTGGAAGACGCTCCGCCTCGGCTTCGATACGCTCGATCCGCTCGGGTCGACTCAGTGTCACCTGGATATCATACTGCCAGGTTTGCAACAGGTCATCCAGGGACAACATCATCGAGTCGCGCACGCTAAAGACGCTGATAAAAATCGCACCGCCCAGCGTCAGCGTCATCAGCGTGAGCGCCAGCCGGCCCTTGCGCCGGAAGGTATTGCGCAGCGACAGCAGCGTCGGGCGCGACAGAAAGCCTATATGTTCCAGCAGGCGATCAAGCAGGCTCTTGCCAAAGCGACCTTTACCCAGGCCATAGTTGCTCAACGCTTCGCGGACGGTGACGCGCGTCCCGGAGAGGATCGGATGCAGCGCAGCCAGGAGCGGCACCAGCAGCGCAACCAGGATCATCATCACCAGCACCGACGTTGGCAGGTGAAAGTTGTTCAGGTCGAAATTGAACTGCGTTGCCATAAAACTGGAGAAGAGGTAAGCGCCCCCGGCCCCCAGCGGCACCGCAATCCCCAGCGCCAGCAACCCAAACACAACCACCATAATGAAGTAGAGTTCCATTACCTGACCGGAGCGCGCGCCGATGGCCTTCATAATACCGATCTGGCGAACCTGCTGTGACAGCAACGCCGAGATGGTGTTAATCACCAGAAAACCGCTCAACAGCAGCGCGAAGATGCCGATCACCCCCAGCAGCAGGACAATCGTCTGGATAACATCACTCAGGGGATGCTTGCCCGGCTCCGGGACGATCTTCATCAGGACACTGTGGCCGCTCTTCTCGATTTTGTGGCTGACTTCGTTGGCAACATACTGAACATACTGCTTGTTGGCCTTATGCTCGGCAACAACAATATTCATCTCATTGAAATCCCGAGGCGCGCCCAGCCACTCCAGCGTGTCAAACGTCACATAGCCATAGATCGTACCATCCAGGAACGAGGGCAACTGCGAGAGATCATGCACCAGCCCGGCCACCCGCATCTCCCGCTCGGTGCCGTCGGGCATCTTGACCAGGACGCGATCACCCACCTGAGCATTGGTCAACCCCAGCGCGGCGCGCTCGATCAACATCTCCTTCTCGGGGGGCGGCCACGCGCCGCTCTCCGACCAGATCTTGTTAATCTGAATATCTTCATAGTCGGGGATGGCGAAGAGTTGCAGGTCACGCCACTGATCCGGCCCCACCTGCAGGCGCACCCCCAGACTGCGCCGCCCCTCTGCCGCCGCAACCGCATCCATGCGGCGGACGGCCTCAACCAGATCTTCGTCAAACCCATCGCTGCTGCCGCCGATCTGCGGGTTGGAGACGGCAATGCGGGCGCTGGCGGGATTGGTCGCGGCATAACTGGCGGTCAAATCCTCGGCCAGGATCGTCCGTGATGTTGCAATCATGCCTACTGCGAAAACACCGATGGCAATCGACAGCACCACCAGCAGCGTACGCGTCTTGTTGCCCCACATATCGCGGAGCATCTTACGCCAGCGTGGTCTAATCAGCATGGTTGGCCTCCGTTATCGCCCCGGCCTGTTCGGCTACCGGTACGCGTCCATCCGCATCGGCAGTAATTGGCGGCGGGTCGTTCCGTACCCGGGTCTGGTCCGCGACAATTGCGCCATCGGTAATGGTAATGGTGCGGTAGGCTCGCCGGGCCAGGTCCGGGTCGTGCGTCACCAGCAGCAGAGTTTTGCCCTGGGCGACCAGACGTTCAAAGAGTTGGAACACGGCATCGGCCGTGCGCGAGTCGAGATTCCCCGTCGGCTCATCGGCCATAATAATCGCCGGGTCGTTCACCAGCGCCCGGGCAATCGCCACACGTTGCTGCTGCCCCCCCGAAATCGCCGAGGGAAACTTGTGCGCATGGTCGGCCAGATCAACCTGTTCCAGGATCTCCATTGACCGGCGGTAGAAGGTGTGGGCCGGATAGGTATGGCAAAAGTCCATCGGCAGCATCACATTCTCCACCACCGTCAGCGAGGGCATCAGTTGGAAGAACTGGTAGACCACCCCGATGGTGCGCCCTCGCCAGCGCGCCATCTGGTCTTCATTCAGGGTGTGGACAGCGGTATCGCCTACGAAGACCTCCCCGGCGGTAGGGCGATCAACCCCGGTCACCATATTGATCAGGGTAGATTTCCCGCTCCCCGATTTTCCGACAATGGCGACGAATTCGCCCGTATTGATCTGCACATGTATATCCTTGAGTGCCCGGAACTGACCGGCAGCACTCGTGTAGACCTTCTCAATGTGGCGCAGTTCGATCAACTGCGTATTCCCGTGGCGATATGCTCCATCCGAAGAAGGTTTGTGCGAATCGCCATGGAAGAGCCATCTCAGCATTGATTTCTCCTCCGGGAGCAGGGACTATTCTGATTGAGATCGGCGTTCCTGCTCCCAACGTTCCAGCAGGCGGGGGACTTCATATTCGAAGAAGGCGTACATATTGCGCATCTCCTCGAGTCGCCGACGCTGTTCGGGGGTGTGCTCACTGAGCAACTCCAGCCCCCGATCGGCCAGTTGGCGAAAGTTTGAAACTAACTCCATCCGCCGTTTGAACAGAGCTGTCCAGGACTCACTCCTGATCCGAAAGTAGTCGCGCCGTTCGCCCGGCAGACTGAGCCGCTCAATCAGGCCGATCTGTTCCAGCAGCCGGGTCATGCTGCTGATCGAGCCCTTGCTGGCCTGGAGTACCTCGGCCAGTTCACCCGGCGACTGATGCGGTGGGTCGCAGATCAGCAACCAGCCCAGGATACGCCCGGCCATGCGCGGCAACCCGGCCTGCTCAAACGACAGGCCGACCGCTTCAATAAACTGCTGCTGTTCCGATTCGCGTTGACCGTTCCTCATCCGCTACTCCTGCTTCAGGCAAGGTTACAGGCGACAGGGTACAGGGTACAGGGTACAGCCTGCATGCGCGCGCTCTCAACACATTGATACTAATTTGCCATCAAAACGGCAATTAACGAGAATGAGCGCAACGGGCGCAATGACGGCACGTTCCTGTGTATTATCTCTGCGTCCTCGGTGTGCTCTGTGGCTATGATAACAAAGTCATTCGGTTGCAACCCTGTCATACATGTCAGCTCATACATATTATATTTTGTTCGGTATGTTCAGTCAATACTGAACATCTTAAATCGGAGTAAAAGCCGCTCGCAGCTACAGGCAACGAACTGAGCACCACACAACCGGAGCATGAGCCGGATGATATGTCCACTTGAGCAAGAAATCAGGTCGCAGTTGTACAACTATTCACATACGGAATGTTCGTGACTCACACGCACGCAGTTTCGCAATATTCGCTCACTTCGCGTTCTTTGTGGTCCAAACATCCACCGCGTAACGCGTGTAATTGACAGGAGTTACGCGGTCGTTCATCAAACCGGGCGTTTCACCCGGTGAACGGCAGAATCGCCTGCGGCAGCATGGTACACTTTTTTCTTTTTCACAAAAATGTTGCACAACGTGCAACATTTTTGTGAAAAAGAAAGGAATCTTCCACCCTGCCGGAGGCGAATCGGGCCGTTTGTCCAGGCAGACGCCTGCCGGGTTAACGACCGCGTAAGTCCTGTAATTGAGGAGAGGAGAACCGACCGGGGCGCGTTGGGGTGTTCGCGCTGCTGACAAAAGGCATCCTGGAGAATAGTGGTGACGTGCGCATCCACTGACCGGCACGTCACCAGCCGACTATGATCCAGTGTCCTCCCCTGTCCCGTCTGGCGAACATGGCCGGAGCGACCGCAGCATGGCGGCCCCGCCTGCAACCCGCGCCCGGCGGACGCCCAGGGCGCAGAAAGCGATTGGCGGAAAAGGACAGGGAATAACACTGGTATTCATCGTAAATCGTTCCCGCCTGGTTGTCTATTAGACAGTCTGCACAAATTAGTCGACACTGAGCCGGGCTGCAACTGCCGCGAAGCGCTCCGGCTCCGGGCGTATGATCAGCATGTCCACGGTTTCTCCGACATAGGGCAGTTGGACCACCTGGTAGTCCGTGCCGGCAGCATAGGGTATGCGGAGATACTCCCGGTACATGAGCGTAACCGTCACCTGGCTCCCGTCAAGCAGCGTGAAGGGGCCGTCGGTTGTTTCGCTCGCGTGAAATGGAATTATGAACTGGGGGTAGGGGGTTCCAATGAAACGGCATCTTCGCCAACCACCCAGTAGGGTCCAGGACAGTCAGGGGGCACGGGCTGACTGACGGGCTGGATCACCTCCTGCAGTGCGTCGGCGGGGACAACGCCACCACCAAGGAACACAGTTTCCCCGACCCGAGCGACCACCTGTCCCGCAGCATCGTGGATTTCAATGGTTGTACCGGTCTGATGCAGCGTGACACGCGGTGGCCAGATTGGCAGAAAACTGGTGCCTGTGTCGCGCTGAGTCACGCGGAGACAGCGATCAACGAGAACGAGTTGGCCCACCAGATCCGCCGCCATCGAATCACGTTCTTCTTCGAGTGCGGCCTGTTGGGGAAAGAAAACACCAGGAGGTGTAGGGGATGCAGCGGCGGGGTTGGCCGAGTCGCCAGGCATCGCGGCAGATGGGGTGCAGGCTGTGACAACAAATGTTAGTACAGTCCATACTAACCAGTATCGTATGGTAAGCCGGGAGTCTACTCGTCGTCGAACAGGGCAAGGGATTGTTAGTGGTTGAAAACCAGTGTAGTGATGGCGCGGATGCTCAAACATGTGTTACTCCTTTCTTGATACTTTCACTTACCGTTCGCTTATTTTTTAGGGCACTAAATGGAATTTTCATCCCACTTAAGCCTGAAAAACCGAAAGAATGTGAGGCACTCTCCCCACTTTGAGGTACACGGTTCCGTAATGGGTAAAACATTTCTGCGATTTTTATCGCCATGTGGGGTGAGATGCTTCCCAAGTGGCCGTTTTTGACCGGCTAATGGGGAATTTTTACGAACTCGTTCCGAAAATAAGCGAACGGTGAGTTTCAGCTTTTCATAACGTAGACGTGCAAACGGACAAGGTGGTTCCAGCAGGTGGTGAACCCATCTTCCTGGAACCATCCCTGTCCAAATACCAGGTTGCAGATGCAGGACATCTGCTTCAGAGATGTAACGGCGAAGAGAGCTACCACCTTACTTTTTGAGACTGCATGGGTTATTTCTTTCGCAAAACTTGCAGCCTCCGTACCTGCTTGCTCGCATCATATTGATGAAAAGAACCCCAATGCTTATATAGCATGTAACACCTCCTATCCACAACGTCCGATCTGCCATATATGTATCGGATCTCTCGCCGCTTTTCATCGGCGGATCCGCCGTTGGTCAGGGGCACACACGCTTACGGCTCTAACAACCCGCGCTGCTGGGCTACCATCACCGCTTCCGTTCGGTTACTCACCTCCAGGCGCATAAAGAGTTTCTCCAGATGTTGCCGCACCGTTCGTTCACTCACGCCCAGTTCGTGGGCGATGCACGCATTTGTCCAACCCCGGGCAACGCCACGCAGGATCTGGAGTTCCCGCACCGTCGGACGCTCCAGACCGTGAACCGCTGCTGGCGGTGACGTGGTCCAGGCGACCATCCGTGCGGCAATCGTCTGGCTAAACCATGTGCCTCCCTGCGCCACCCGCTCGATTGCCTGCACAAGCACCTCCGGCGCTTCGTCCTTGAGGAGATACCCGGCAACACCGGCGGTAAGCAGCGACCGCACGGTTGTGTCGTCGGCGTGGGTTGTCAGGATCAGCACCCGGATTGCCGGGCAGTCGGTCTGGATGACGGTCATGATTTCAGCATCAGGTGGGCCGGGGAGGGCGGGGTCAAGCAGCAGCAGATCGGGCCGGTATTCCTGGCAGTGCCGTTGTGCGGCATAGCCATCGGCAACCACACCGATCAGTTCGATCTGAGGAAGGGGTGTGAGCAGAGTGCGCAGACCTATTCTGATCAAGGGGTGCGGGTCTGCCAGCAGGATATGGATCGGATCACGCATGTTCTCCTCCTTGCTATAACGAAACGCATGTCGTTCTCTCCGGCAATTTCCACGAACACATCAACATGGAACAGCAGCGCATGCTACACGCAAATCTCCTCTCCGAACATACCGACGAACAGGGACAGTGTGAGGTTGCGGTTTTGGTAGAATGATACAGATAGGTAATTAATAATGATTACACCTGTTCGCTGATACGGTGTTGCGCATTGTCGCCAGGGGAGCAGAGTCCATACTCCTGATGCAGGGGCCGGCCGGCGGGAGCAGGCTGATTGCCGCGATAGATCTATCGGTGTACAATGCCCCCATTGTGCCGCATGCTATCAGGAGGAATAGAACATGATGGGCGACTTCACCGACTGGATTGAGCAGGTTTTTGGCCTGACACCAACGGCCCAGGGCCGAATTATCACAACAATTATTGGGATTGGTGTTCTCTGGATCCTGCACCAGGTGTTGATGCGGGTCATTGCCCGGCGCACCAATACGCTGGAGACACGGTACCGCCTGCGCAAGGCGACCTCCTACGCGCTGATCGCCGTCGGCGTGATACTGATCGGGCGCACCTGGTTCGAGGGGGTACAGTCACTGGCGACCTACCTGGGCCTGCTGTCGGCGGGGTTGGCGATTGCTCTACAGGAGCTGGTCGTCAGCGTGGCCGGGTGGCTGTTTATTATGTGGCGGCGACCCTTTCAGTTGGGCGACCGCATTCAGATCGGTGAGCATACCGGGGATGTGATTGATATTGATGTGTTACAGTTTACGCTGATGGAAGTGGGGAACTGGGTTGACGCCGATCAGACCACCGGGCGGATTATTCATATTCCAACCGGGCAGATCTTTCGGCAGTCGCAGGCCAACTACAGTCAGGCTTTTCGCTATATCTGGAATGAAACACCGATTGTGATCACGTTTGAGAGTGACTGGCGTAAGGCCAAGGGGTTGCTTGAGGGCATTGTATTAAAACATGCGGAACATCTCAGCGAGATCGCTCAGCAGCGCCTGAGCCGCACCGGGCAGCGCTTTATGATCTCGCAGCCGCGCCTGACCCCGTCGGTCTACACCAGCGTGGCCGAGAGCGGTGTGCGGTTGACCCTGCGCTACCTGTGCGAACCGGCAGAGCGGCGCGACAAGGCTCAGTCCATCTGGGAGGATGTGCTGGATGCCTTTGACCAGCATGCCGACATCGAGTTTGCCTACCCGACACAGCGCGAGATCCAGACGCCGGATCGGGATTGAGTGGGGGTAGCGACTGGCGATTGGGGACTGGCGATTGGCCGTTGGCGATTCTCGCTTGTGCGGATTTTTACCGTAGGCATAACCTGGAGTTCCGGCTTTAGCCGGTGAGATGCATGCCCCCACAGCAGCATCCTGCCAGGCAAGCCTGATCCGGCGGAAGCCGGGACTCCTGACCTGTTCGGATTTAACCTTCATCCTTGGAGTCCCGGCTGATGAATGTTGAACAAATAACCTGGATATGCATAACCTGGAGTCCCGGCTTTAGCCGGTTGAATGCCTGCCTCCGCAGTGGCATCCTGACGGGAAAACCCGATCCGGTTGAAGCCGGGACTCCTGAGCGGCGAGATCTGGATTAAAGATTCAACGTTCATTAGCCGGTTGAATGCCTGCCTCCGCAGTGGCATCCTGACGGGAAAACCCGATCCGGCTGAAGCCGGGACTCCTGATTTGTCCGGATTTAACATTCATCAGCCAGGACTTTAGACCATTGTACGACCAGATTACATTTCAAACTTTATTTCTACTTTGACGAACAGCCTGATATTATGCCAACTACAAGTATCCATGTTTTTGGGGGCGCCCGGGGCATCGGGCGCTGGTTTGTTGAGCAGGTATTCCGACCGACCGGGCTGCCGGTGACGGTCTATGATATTGATCTGCCGGCGGACCCACCGGCCGCCCCGAATGTCACCACGCGCCAGATCCGCTATCGGGAGGGGCGGATCACAGGTGTACCTACATTCGCGCCCAACGCCGCGATTATCCTGGCGGTGCCGATCAGTGCGCTGCGCTCAACCTGCGCTGCGCTCTTTCCGCTGCTCCCGGATGGCTGCCTGGTCGCCGATATGTCTTCGGTCAAGGTTGAACCCCACGCAATCATGGCAGAGTATGCCGGGGGGCGTCTCACAATCCTGGGCATGCATCCGCTGTTCGGGCCGCTGGTCGCCTCACCCATCGGTCAGATCGTGGTGTTGACCGGCTTTGCTCCAGAGGACGAGCGCCACAACTGGATGGCGAACACGTTGAAGGAGTGTGGTTGTCTCGTCCAGCACCTGCCGCCGGAACTGCACGATGAGTATATGCTCTATGTGCAGGTGCTGACGCATTTCCTCTTGCTGACCTTTGCCCGTGTCCTGGTGCAGAACCGCCACTCGATGGCGGCGCTGCTGTCGGTACGCACGCCGCCCTTTATGTTTTTGAGCGCCTTTGCGGGGCGGCTGCTCGGCAGTAATGCGCTGACCTATGCCAATATCCAGCGGCTACGCGGCGCGGAGCAGTTGCGCGCGGCAGTACTGCATGCCGCACAGGATCTGGATCAGCGGCTGGGGCCGGAGAGTGACCTGGCAACGGCGGTGGGTGCGATCCAGGAACTGGGGGAACCCTTCAGTGGCACCGAGATTGCAGAGTGTTTTGCCATATCGAGCAAAGCCATCGGGAGTATGCAGCAGATCGAGCAGCGCCTGTTTGACCTGGCGGCAACGGGGCAGATATGCGGCCTGCAGCGGGCCGATACCAACCGGGTCTACATTGGCGTGGTCCGTGAGGTCGCCGCCGACCGGGTACTGTTTGAGGAGCGTACCCGGCAGATGCCCGACGGCCGCTATGCGCTCTACAGCAATGCGCAGACGCAGCAGAATTATGCTCGGATGGGAATTGCCTTCGGCCGGCTCAAGCAGTTTGAACTGCTCAAGCGTAACCTGCGTATCCTGCCGGAGGAGGAGTTGCAGGCCTGGATCACGGCGAATGTGCTACTGGTCCAACGTGATATTAATGTAGCGGCAGCGGGTCTGTTAGCGCCCACCTTCTACGAGCGCTATCTGCCGAAGCTGATCTCCGACGTAGTGAACATCCACTTTGTCGAGTTTTACCAACCAGATGCAGGAGCGGGCCGAGTGACACTCACAGTGACACACCGGCCCGAAGTGGCAACGGACGAGATTATCGCGCAGGTGACAGATCTGGTGCGGGAGTGTGTGCGCGAGGCGTAGTGCCTGCGGAGCGCGCATTCGCTATTCATCTACCCCGGTCCACTCCACCGGCCCCAGCAACTCCAGACCGGGATGTGCCGCAACCTCGGGCAGCAGCGCGGGGCTGACCAGCAGTTCTTCCAGCAGCAGGGTATTGGGAATACGCGCCAGCCGGATGGCATGCAGATCAGGCTGGCCGCACATGCGTAGCGCCGTGGCAATGGCCGCGCGCGACGTGGGCAGGGTAATCGGCAGCGCACCCTTGCGCAGCCCGATCAGGCCCGAGGTTATATTGTTAATGTAGGTAGCCGCAAAGTCGATTTTCTGGGCCAGGTGCGCCGGGATCAGGTCGGCCAGGCCCACGCCGGTGGCATTGCCATGGCTGGCCTCCGTCAGATCCAGGGCCACAATAACGGTAATCCGGGGGGTAGCCGGCTCCGGTTCGCCGGGGATACGTAGTCGCCCGATCACATTGGTATCCATGCCCGTGCCGCTGATGTTTTTGCCAATTGCATCAACCACCAGGACATCCAGTTGATCGAAGGGCAGGCGGGCCATCAGCACTTTGCTGCGCTCCAACAGGTGCGCCTCCCCCGCACCGCCGATCTCCGCCGGGGGCAGCGCGACAATGGCGGCCGTCTGTTCGCGGGCATCTTCAAGCAGGGCCAGCCCCGCCAACACCTTCCCCCGGCTGACGACCATGCGCGCCATCGGCACCAGCAGCGTACGCAACCCGACCACACCCCGCCGATGGACCATCTCCGCACCGAGGCGTTTACCCAACCCAACCGCGCACATCTTGGCAATGCCGCTCTCGATATCGGCCTTGAAGGAGGTATGCGGCTTGATCCGGTTGACCACCAGCACGCCGTCGGCCGTGGCAGCGTGGCGATCCAGGTAGACCGGCGTGCCATCGTCCAGGTGTCCCAGTTCAACCACCTCCATCGTGGCCTGAATGGGGCAGCCCATCGTTGCCGCAGTGACACCCAGGTCGGCCAGCAGGCGCACCTGCCCCGCCGCCGTTGCGCCACCGTGGCTGCCCATGGCAGGCACAATGAAGGGTTCCGCACCCGCTTCCTTTAGCCAGGCAACGCTGGTCTGCAAAATCTGCACCATATCGCGGATGCCCCGGCTGCCGGCGGTAACGGCAACCCGCATACCCGGCGTGATCTGCGCGCGCAGGCCAACGGCGTCCAGTTGCGCGCGCACCGCTGCGGCAACATCGGTAAGGGGTTGGGTATCCCAGCATTGGCGCGCCCGGTAGAGCGGCGGGAGCGAGATATCGGATGCCAGGTCTTCAATTGCCAGGTTGAGTTGCATATGGTTATGGGTTATGGGTTATGGGTTAACGGTTAATTCCTGTGTAGCTCTATGATACCATGCGTGATGCGGCTTGAGACGGGAGCGTTTTGTATGCGATGCCCAGTTTTATTGGTAGCGGGCTAAGATTATAGCGTACACGCTGCATCATTTCATGCGCCACTGCCTGCGCTTCACTCAGGAGCGGCTCCTGCCGGATGGCGGCATGCTGATCGACCAGTTCCTGCCAGACCTGCGTGTGCGCTCCCTGGCGATAGCGATCAAGGTAGGTTTCCATAGGTTCGCTGATGCTCCTCTAATGCGTTTGGTAGTGCGATCAAGTCTCAAGCGTGACTTGTTACCAGGCCCATACCGGTAAGGTAGCGGGAGGATCGGGCGGGCCAACCCGTTGCCACATTTGCTGCGCCATCCACTGGTAAGCGGGCGGAAACGCATCATCTACATAGCGTGGGTTTCCGCGCAACGCTCCCATGCTGCTAAATTCCTGCCAGGCTGTAATGGTTTGAATTGACCATAAAATCATGGAATTGCCGGTATTGATTCGTGCCGTCAGTGTGAAACTACAGCCTGCAACTGCTTCGGCAACTCACTCTCGCTAAAGGTTTCCATCGTGCCCGCTCCCCATCTTCATACTTGTTGTTCTGCAAGAAAGTAACGCCATTGTACCACGTCCACCCGTCATCTCTTCACCCTCCTGCCGACCAGCCTGTGCTATAATTCAGGGAGCAGACACCCGACAACCAACAGACGGGAATCGGAAGAATGCACGTAGGAACATACAGCGGTACATACGAATACCCAGGTAAACAACGATGAAAACTGATATTCCGCTCAAACTGCTGACCGCGCTGCGTGGGGCGGATCTCCTGCCACTATTGGGGTTGCCGGCTGCTTCGCTGGTGCGCGTGGAAACGCGGGAACTCCCCGCCAGTGCGACCCGGCTCGACACGCTGCTGCGCGTGCGCAGTCCCCAGGGGCAGGACTACCTGCATCTGGTGGAGTGGCAGGACTACTACGACCCGGTGGTGCTGTGGCGGCTGGCGGGCTACGTGGCCTGGTTTGGGCAGCAGGAGCCCGGCACGACCGTGGTGGGCACGGTGGTGTATCTCGCGCCGGAATATGACGTGGGCGATACGCTGACGCAAGTGATCGATGGGCAGGTCGTGCAGGCGTGGCCGGTAGGGCGGATCCAACTCTGGACGCAGGATGCGCGGGCAGCGTTGGCCGCGAACAGCCTGGGGCTGGCGGTACTCAGCCCGCTGATGCAGAATGCCGATGCCTCCCTGGTCGAAGCAGCGGCCCGCATGGTGGTCGCGCAGGCACCACCGTCACAACAGGGTGACCTGTTATCAATTCTGGGTACCTTTGCGGAACCACTCCTGCAACCGCAACGATTTATGCACCTGGTCGGAAGGGAGAAACTCATGGGGTCTGGACTATTTGACCTGTTGATGCAAGAGCGCGAAGCAGAACTGCGCAAAGAACTGCGCGAAATGTACGAGATGAAGTTGCGGGAACAGGAAGAGCAACTCCGCCGGCA
>DAOTVB010000103.1:0-4674 GCA_034436755.1 Chloroflexaceae bacterium
ATCGTTCGCTCCACTCACGATGACATGGGTTTTCGTTGTTTTTTCCACCGAACCTCCATGTCATCCTGACCGGAGGGAGGGATCTCACCGGACGGCGGCGGGAGCCATGGCGCGCTGTGCTGCGGTGATGATCCATAGCGTTGCACCGCGCAATCGGTGAGATCGTTCGCGGAGTTTACCCTCGAACCCTTCGCTCCGCTCAAGGGTAAACTCTGTGAAGGGTTCACGATGACATGGGTTTTCATTGCCTTTCTCCAACAAACATTCGTGTATTCGTGGTCTTATTCGTGGACGGTTCCACCAGAGACATGGCTTTTCATAGTCGGAACGCGGCAGACACGGCGGTGTTCCGTGGCATGCCAGCACCACCGCCTGAAAGCGGCACTACGGACTACAGACTACGAACTACCCACTACCCACTACGAAACAATGCAATCGCATCGCCGGTGTCCTGCACCAGCGTGCCGTGGGGTTGCACTGCCAGCCATGCCACCATCGCCATGTCACCAACCGCGCCGGCGGCATTCATGACGACGATGTAGAGCAGCATGGGCACCAGCGGGAGCGGCACCACCGGCACCAGCGCAAATCCCACCAGCGTGATCAGCACCAGCGGTGCCAGCCCGACCACCATATGTTGTCGGTGCGGCAGGTACCAGTCGGGCGCGGCGGCATAGGCATACCAGCCCTTAAACCCGTAGTGCGGTCGCTCCCGCGTAAAGATCCAGAAGAAGAGCCCATGGATCGCCTCATGCAGGATGATCATCAGGACATACAGGCCCAGCAGGATCGCCAGAAGTTGCAGCGTGCCGACCACGCCAACAAAACGCAGCACCTGTGCCGTATCGGCGGGGCGCAGGAGCGGCAGCAACCGCAGCGCCAGCCAGCCAAACAGCACCAGCGGGATGAGGGCGGCGATATTCAGGCCGATCAGCGCGGCTTTGTTTTTCGACAGATCCAGCGTGCCATGCAGGTGATAGTCGGGCGGAAGTGTCTTGACGGGTTGTATCTGTGGGGATTGTTTCATTGGATAACTCCATGTCCCAGGCCGCGCAGGTAGGCCCGGGCGGCTTCGCGCCGGCCCTGCCGCAGCAGGCGGGTAGTTGTTTTGATGGCGCTACCGGTCCGGTAGGGAACAACCAGCAGCCGGCGCGGACCGCGCACATGCTTCCGAAAAAACTGAACACTGGCGCGCGCCATATGATACCGCTCGCCCGGTGAGTCGCTGCCCCCCGAACTGACGGCAATTTTATGCCACATCCGCGCGCCGGGCGCAACCATGATGCGGCAGCCCGCGCGGCGCACGCGGAGACAAAAATCCATATCTTCGTAATACATAAAAAAGCGCTCATCAAACAGGCCGACCCGCTCCAGGCACTCCCGCCGGATCAGTAGCCCACAGGCCGGGACAAAATCGACCGCGAAGGGCGTCGGAGCGCCGTTGGCCCGGCGCAACGCCCGCGCTTTGGCAACCTCTAGCGTGAGTCGGTTCTGCCACCCGCCGAGGGACCAGGGGCGCTGCGGGCTATCGGCATAGTAGATCGCGGGCGAAACGATATCGGCGGCATGCGTGCGGGCCGTCGCCACCAGTTGCGTGAGCATATCCGGGGCCAATAGCGTATCATTGTTGGCAACAAACAGATAATCCGCTCCCTGCGCCAGCGCATAACGCAGACCGACATTCATCCCGGCAGCAAACCCCAGGTTCTGCGGGTTGACCAGTTGCGTCACCTGGGGAAACTGCGCGGCAATTGCGGCGACCGAGCCATCGCTGGAGGCGTTATCGATCACGACCAGCGTGTGCCGCAGGTAGGTCAACTGCCGGCAGGACTCCAGGAATGCCAGCGTATCCCGGTAGCGATTCCAGTTCAGCGTGATAATGCAAACAGATGGCTCTGTGCTGGTCATAGCATCCTGATCTTATCCCAGATTGAGCACCAGCAGGCGCGGCTCGGTCATCTCTTCGATGGCATACTTCAGACCTTCGCGCCCGAAGCCGCTCTGCTTGACCCCACCGTAGGGCATATGATCCACGCGCCAGGTCGGGACATCGTTGATAATCACCCCGCCCACCTCCAGTTCGGCGTAGGCCCGCCAGACCAGCTTCAAATCATTGGTGAAGACACCCGCCTGCAGGCCATAGTCGCTACTGTTTACCGCGTGGAGTGCCTCATCAAACGCGTTGTAGGTCTGCACGGTGACAACCGGGGCGAAAATCTCCCGGCAGTTGACCCGCAACTCCGGCCCGGCCTTGACCAGCACCGTCGGCTGCACCACTCCGCCTTCGACGCTGCCACCGACCAGCGTTTCCGCCCCGGCTGCACGCGCCTCTGCCAGCCACTCCGCCACCCGCACGCCATCGTCGGCGGTAATCAGTGCCGAGAGATCGCTCGCTTCATCCAGCGGCGCGCCAACCGTGAGGCCACGTACGGCGGGCACAAACTGGTCCATAAACTCTTCGTAGACGGCGGTATGCACAAATACGCGCTGCACGCTGATGCAGGACTGCCCGGCGTAGGAGAAGCCACCCACAACCACGCGCTGCGCTGCCAACTGCAGATCGGCATCCTGGTGGATAATCACCCCAGCGTTGCCGCCCAGTTCCAGCGAGACCCGCTTCTGCCCCGCCCGATCTTTGATCGCCCAGCCCACCGCCGGGCTGCCGGTGAAGGTTATCAGCTTCAGGCGGGCATCCTCAACCAGCGGCGCGGCATCCTGACTGCGCATGGGCAGAACACTCAGCGCCCCCGCCGGCCAGCCCGCTTCGGCGACGATCTCGGCCAGCTTGAGCGCGGTGATCGGCGTCTGCGAGGCCGGTTTGTGAACGATAGGACAGCCGGCGGCAATCGCCGGGGCAAATTTATGTGCCACCAGATTCAGCGGAAAGTTAAACGGCGTAATGGCGGCAATCGGGCCGATGGGGAAACGCCGCACCAGCCCCTGCCGGTTCTCCCCGACCGCCGTGGCATCCAGGTTCAGCAGTTCCCCCGGCAGCCGGCCGGCTTCCTCTGCGGCATAGGCAAAGGTAAAGATGCTGCGCTGCACCTCGGCCCGCGCCTGCTTGATCGGCTTGCCCGCCTCCTGCGCAATGCTGCGCGCCAGCTCTTCCTGCCGCGCGCGGATGGTCTCGGAGATGGTGCGCAGGATGGCGGCGCGCTGGTGCGCGGGCAGACTGCGCGTCGTCACAAACGCCGTCACCGCCGCCCGGATCGCCTGTTCCAGTTCCGCCGGCCCGGCCCGGCTGACCACCCCGACCACCGTCTGGTCGTAGGGGTTGCGCACTTCATACTGCTCCGCCCCCGTCTGCCACTCCCCCGCCAGAAAAAAGGCATGGCGGGGCGTCTCGGCGACACTGCTCATGGGTCGCTCCTTTCTTCAGATGAGGCGATGAGGCGCGGATGCGAGGACAGGTGTAGATGTCATACTGCGCAGCCATGCAATGATTGCCTCACCCGGTCATGCTTGTGCCTATTGTAGCATGTTCACACGTGCCGACACGGGTGCGCGCGCCGGGACGGAGTGCGGGCGCGCCGTCCGCTGGATCAGCCAGGCGCTGAACAGGAGCAGCGCGGCAAACAGCACCGCGCCGGCGATTATCCAGTAGGAACTGAAGGCCGGCCAGATCAGAAAGTTGGCAACCTGGGCCAGCGCCGCCAGCGCCAGGGCCGCGCGCAGCATACCGGAAGCGGGCGCAACCAGCGTCAACGCCGCCAATAACCCCGCGCTGATCGGCAGCAGATATTGCGGACTGAAAACCCGGTTGAGTAGCAGAAACATGACCGGCGCGAGTGCCGCCAGCGCCAGCGTTCGCCGCAGATCGGGCGGGCGCAGCAGCGCAATCAGCCCAAGCAGCCCCAGGATCGCCAGTTGCCCCCCGACCATTAGCGGGATCGACAGTGCAGCACTCTGGAACTCACCCCAGGGCGCACCGATCCGCCCCGGCAGACCGGGATCAAACGGCAGCGCCACCAGCAACCAGACACTCTCGGCGATGGCCCCGCGCCCACCCTGGAGCGTATAGGGCAGCAGGAAGTTCTCCGGGCGGGTCAGCGCAAACGGGAGCGAGGGCAGCGCCAGCCCTAGCAGATGCCCACCACTAAACCAGCCCAGATCGCGCCAGGAGCGCCGGCGCAGCAGGTAGAGCCCCAGGAACGGCACTGCGAGGACTGGCGTCCACTTCACCGTTGCCCCGATCCCCAGCGCCAGCCCGGCCCACCCCGGCCGGCGTGCCGCAAAGAGCGCCAGCCCACCGATTGCCAGCGCTGCCGGTAGCGCGTCATACTTGGCAAAGACAAACGGCTCCAGCAGTGGCGAGAAGGCGTAGAACGCGGCGGGCATCGTCGCCGCTGTGGGCGAACCTACCCGGCTGAGACGCAGCAGCGCGGCAACAATCAGCACATCGCAGCCGATGCTGAACAGAGGCAGCAGCAGCGCAAACGCCTCGCGGCTGTCACCGCTTAACCAGCTCAGGAAGGCCCAGGGCAGCAGCGCCCCGCTGGGATACTCGACTTCCGGCAGGCCAATCTCGCGCAACGCCATCCCGTAGGCGTAGAAGAGTTCAATATCGCTGTCGAGCGCGGTCTGTCCGCTCAACAAGCGCCCCGCCAGCAAGAGCAACCGCAACACCGCCGCCCCCACCAGAAGCGGTAGGGGCGAAAAATTTTTCGCCCCTAC
>DAOTVB010000104.1:0-15904 GCA_034436755.1 Chloroflexaceae bacterium
AGTCGGGATGCTCCAGGCCGCGCAGTTCCTGGCGTAGCTCATCGAGGCGGTAGGCTAACATGGTTGTTTCCCAGGCAATATCGCGGTGGTGCGGCAGCCGGTTGAGGCTGCCACGAATCTCCTCCGGATAGGGATGGTAGCCCAGGCCATCGGTGGGAAATGTGCCGAAGGTTTTGTGATAGTCGGGGAAGCCGCCCCAGGGATGCGTGTAGAGTTGATGGAGATACTCCAGATCGGAGAGATAGTCCCGCTCGTCCGGCTCGCCTGTGCCTTTGGGATGCAGCCCGCCAATGATCACCGGAGTTTGATCCCGCCAGGATGCGCCCTCCGGCAGATCCTCCCGATCCCGGTTGTGGAAGAAGTGGTAGAACTTGGTGTGCAGTCGCGCCGCCAGGTAGGGCGGAATGGCCCGGCCGCGGTAGGTCAGGTCGGCAAATCGTTCCGCTTCGACGCTGGTGGGGAGTGGCAGTCGGTTATGCTCGTTCAGGATCTCGTAGGCATGGATCTTGTCCTGGTAGCGGTTGGCGATAAAGCGGGCGCGGTCCAGCCAGGTATGCATATATGCGTTCACGCCGCCACCATAGAGCAGATCGGTTTCTTCCTTATCTATCATCAACTGGCGCGGACTGGTGCCGCGCAGCAGGTCAAAACTCAACAACCCCAGCACCTTGAGGTTATAGCGGGGCGCGACTTCGTTGATAAAGTAGTCGTTGCGCGCAACCTCGGCTTCAACATCGTCGCCGGCAATATGAAACTCCAGGCGCACCCAGCGGACGTTTAACTCGGACAGGTAGCTCGCCATCGTATCCTGAAACGCCTGGTTGGGCGCATCCGGGTAGGCCGGGTTGGTAGCGAACTCATACCATGGATCGCGGATAACAATCCCCTTCTTTTCGATAGACACTGGTTGTTCCTCCTGAGGAATGCAGGCCCGGTGTAGCCTGAGGCAAATGCTCCGGGTAGTGTAAAGGAGTGTACCATTCCTGTCCATCCGTGTCGGCGTGGAACAGGCTTTGTCGTACTAAACGCGGGCGTGGGGGATTCTGGGGGATGGAACTCCAGTGGTATGAGAAGCGGGACTTCCAAACTTCCAACGGCAGACTATCAGATCGCTCCTGTGCAGACAGTTATCCACGCGGGCAAGGTGACAGGTAATGTTAGCGAGGAGATCGATTGTCACCGGTGTGGTATCGGGATGTAATGTGGCAGGAGATAAAGTGAACGAGAAGGCTGCCGACAGTCCCCAGGCAGCCGGTAGCACGAGGATGAGCAGGATGGTTCCGCGATGTTGATGGGTTATCACGGTGCCCCGTCCTGAGACGCGGGCATCCCCGCCAGGCGATAGTGCATCAACCAGAGGGCCGCCCCGGTGATACTGCCGTAGAGCAGCCCGAACATGCCCCAGAAGACGAGGTGATTGACTAGCGGGCTTACGCCGGCATTCAGGGCTGTGCCGACCGGTCCATCGAGGAAAATCCAGGCAGTAAAATAGCTACTGAGCAACCATGCCGGCAGATGGGCAATGATCCAGAACCCGATAGGATCGAGCCTGTGCCGCAAGAGCGGCCACTGCGCCACCCCGATGATACTGCCAGTGATAAGACCGAGCCTGGTTGGATTGATGGCCCAGAGCAGGAGCAGTGCGCCCGCAGTGACGGGAATCCACCAGCCGGCGCGCGGCACTCGGCGGCGTAGCACACGCCACTGGGCCAACCCCAGGATGAGACCCAGGCAGACTCCGGTAATGAGCGGCATGGCCGGCTCACCGACAGGCAAGAAGTAGCCGGGCACCATACCGCCACTCCAGCCGAGGATATTTGCCAGGAGCCATCCCCGAAAGAGCGCCCACCCGCCATGCACGGACCGGGGCGGATAGCTGTTTGTGCTGCGTATACTTCCTGATTGATGCATATAGTTCTTTTCATTATCACTTTATTCTTGTTTTTTATTTCGTGAATAAACGAAAAATATAACGGGTCCAATTATCGGGATAAGAAAAATAATAAAAAACCATAATAAGTACATTCGCATAGACATATTATTCTCATTTCTTCCTAGTTTTATAAGAGCTATCATCATTAGTACCAACCACAGCACTATAAAAGTGAAATTATAAAGCTGAGCGATAAAAAGAGGTGTGTTTTGCATAAGAATACTTTACTCCTGACTTCATGAAACAACAACAAACTATAGAGAACTTAAGTTCTCTATAGTTTGTTGTTGTTTCTGTTTCTTAATAAACAGAGTAGGTTAAAGAACAACTTATTGGTTCACTGCTAAAAGTCACCGGTCCAATCGGTGTTAAGACGTAATAATTCAGAGTTCCACCTCCCGATATATAGACTGATGTCTGATTAGAATTAATGTCTGCCTGTGTCCATGGATCGGAAAGAGACACACCAGTTGTTACTCCGGACAACCCAACACTAGCACTTGCAGAGTCAATCCAGCGCCATGAGGAATCTACTGTACCAACACGGATCGTACCATACGTGTTAAAATATGGATTCGTCAGTCCACCTAACGCAACTGAACAGTTTCTATTGACTGTTGTGTAGGCTGTAGCCCTGGTTTCAGGTTGTTCAAGAGGTGTATCCTCAATTGCCTCACTCACTGTTGAAGTGGAGTTGCGTAGATCATCCTCGATTTTCCGAAATAGAGCATCTAATTCCTCAGGGCTACTCACTTCGATTGGTGTAACACCATCGGGGATTTCTTCGACCATCTTTAAACCATACTCTTCCATAACCTGGTTATACTTTTCTCGCTCCTTCTCAGATGACTGTGCTGCCAAGGTACTGGTTGATGAGGTGATAATGAACGTGAGGACTAAGGTCACCATTAAGATCTTGTGATGCATTGTCACGGCCGTCCCCAGCGCGCCAGCAGCAGCATCCCCACTAAGGTCACCATTAAGATCTTGTGATGCATTGTCACGCTCTCCTTTCTCATTGAGAGTTATTCTAATTAAGGTTATAGCGACATCAGCGTACCATCGGACAAATGGAGCGGATTCGTGCAGCTTCCATACGCGGCTCCAAGCCGCGTCTCCCTTGTGATGGTACGACTTCTCTCTGATGTCTCTCTATATCCGTAAGGTACATCATCTGCACTACCCTGCCTAGACACAACCGTACTGTTTTTTATGGTATGCATGTACTCGTCATCCTGGTACATACATACCCGTACACCCATACTACTCAGATCCGCGACAGGAAAGGCGTTATACAACTCCCCGCTCCCGTGCCCAGATAATCGCTTCAGACCGTGAGTGAACCCCCAGTTTGCTATAGATCTGGCGAGTATAGTTGCGCACCGTCTGCTCGGCGAGTTGGAGTTCGGTGGCGATGCGCGTATTGTTCCATCCGTGCCCAAGCAGGCACAGAATCTGCTGCTCGCGTCGGGTTAACTCCGTAACCGCAGTGTGCTCCATTCCATCCGGTTGCCCATGCACAAGGTGTGCCATAATTGCCTGGCTAAACCATGTCCCTCCCTGGGCTACCCGTTCCAGTGCCTGCATGAGCACCTCCGGTGCTTCGTCCTTGAGCAGATATCCGGCGATGCCCGCAGCAAGCAGCGATCGTACGGTTGCCTCATCGTCACAACTGGTCAGGATCAGAACGCGGGTTGTCGGGCAGTGAGTCTGAACGGCAGTAATAATTTCGACGGTAGATGGGCCGGGAAGGGCAGGATCAAGGAGGAGCAGATTGGGTTGGTATTCCCGGCAGTGCTGCTGTACGATGTCGCCGGCTGTAACTACATCCACTAATTCAAACTGGCGGCTGCTCGCAAGCAGTGCGCGAAGACCGATACAGACCAGGGGGTGTGGGTCTGCCGCCAAGACCCGGCTTGCTTCATGCGTCATTGCCTTCTCCGGATTTACTGATACAACGTATACGCGGTTAATTGGTGGTGTGGCGTTGTGTTCTATTGCGAGAGGGCATTATAGCACGAAATTGCACGCAGTATGTATTATTTGATACTGATAACGTAAATCTAAGAAGGTAAAAATAATTTGGTTAGAAAAATGTGTTTATCGTTCTATGATAATTCCTGTCACGTCTGGATGTACTGCATACGTCCGGGTACTCACTGGGTGGTGCGTTTTGTGCTTATCTTTTCATGAAATTGAAGTCAGGGGTTTTGCTATGCCTGGAGATGTCTGGTGAGAGAGGTTCGGTGGCCCTGCCGGCTCAAGCTGGACCGGGCGGATGCCTGTTTTTGGGGTGGGTGATATAACCGGTTCTACGAGGAGATACAAGCACAATCAGTCTACCCGGTGGTGTTCTGGTCCATCCGCGCTGTGCAGGACACGCATATATCTGCCTCGTGGTACAATAACCACATAGTTACAGCAGGCTGGTTTGATTAATGCACACTATGAAAAACGTGTTCCAGGAGGTCCGATATGACATCCATGACCCAGGTCGTCAGCAAGTCACCTGAAGTGCTGAGTGGAACTCCCGTTTTCTCCGGTACGCGTGTCCCGATTAAGAATCTTATGGACTATGTCCGTGCCGGTGATACCATTGAGGTTTTTCTGGAAGATTTTCCCTCCGTCAAACTTGAGCAAGTTGATGCACTGCTCGGCTTTGCTGAAACTCTGTTACTGGAGTATGTCGATGCGGATCGTGCTTGATGAGTGTCTCCCACGATAGCCGTAAAAACAGTGCATCCCTCTATTATTCTTCTTCCTGACCACTACCGCGCCTGAAAATCCGGGCCGGCGGCCAGCAACTGCACCAGCGTGAGCGCCCGATCTTGGACTGCCAGCGGATCGCCCCAGTCAGGGGGCTCGGCAGTTGGCTGCGGCGGTTGGTCCGGGTCGCCGCCCTGGGCGAGAAAGTCGATCAGCGCCTGGCGGGTGTTGCTGCTGATCGCATAGCCGCACAGTCGCGCAATCCAGGTATCCACGATCTGCACACAGGTGGCATTCAGGTCCGTCTGGCCGAGCAGATCAACCTGGATATTGCCGCCCCAATCCTGGGTCAGCACAAAGGGTAATTCCCAACGCCGTAGCATGCCGTTGGGGTTGGCCCAGTAGGACATGAGATCTGGGTGGCCCGCCGGGGTGGGCCACTCAAAGAGGCGCTGCCCGGTGTGCTGGTATTCATTAAAAATACTCATCCAGTAGCTCCCCGCAACATCCAGTGTATCGCTGGGCAGTTCGGCCCCGGTGGCGCGCAGGTAACTGATAATCGCCTCGAAGGGGCGCTTGATCTTCTGGCCCCAGGTGGTCTGAAATGCCGCCGACAGCAGGATTGTCCGCACCACACGCCGGATCTGATCGTCCGCATCAAGATGCGCCATCCATGTATCCACCGCGGCGTCAATCACACTTGCGGGTGGGTTATCGGCGATCAGGCGGCGGCAGAGCTTTGTGCAGAGGTGGCGTGCTGTTTCCCGGTGGCGGGCCAGCATGTCCAGCACCAACCGGCCATCCTGTGCTCCCTGGCCGGCCGTGATGGTGGGTTGACCATCAACGCTCAGGACGGTCTTCGCATCCGGGTCATGCCAGTCCGGGTCGTAGAAGAACTCGCCCGTGCCGGCGCGGTTATTCTCGCCATTGGCAACCGTCCAGCCGCTAAAGCAGCGGGCTGCTTCGTAGACATCCATATCGACATAGCCATGGGCATGCCCATCCGCATTGGCGCTAACTCCTTCCGCGTTGGTGTAGCCCCGCAGGTAGTTTGCCACGCCGAGCGTATGCTGCTCAAACAACTCGCGGGCATAGTTCTCGTTGCCGCTTACGCCGCTGCTGGCGCGATTATGCACATTATCCAGGTAGTAGAGCATGGCGGTGCTGCCGGCGACCGCTTCCAGCAACGTGCGGAAGTTGCCCAGGCAATGCGCGCGGATCACATCGCGGTCATAGCTCGGAAGTGCCACCTGGATGCGGACATCGGACGCGGCATTAATATTGAAGTGGTTATGCCAGAAATCAACCAGCACTTCCTGGAGTTGCCGCCGGCTGTAGACCGCGCGTATCCAGGTCGCAACCCGCACTTCGTCGAAGGGCCGCTTGCGCTCTGCGTCATCCAACAGTGTATTGTAGTCGGTGAGATACCAGAGGTCCGCAATCGGCTTGCTCAACGCAGCGAGCGGGAGCAGTTGATCGAGCAGTCTGAGCCGCACCGTTGTCAGCCGGTTATCACAGTCGCTATCGTCAATGGCGGCGGGGGCCAGTTGCTCCTCAACATAGGCATTAAAACCCATGGTGCGTACCCGCTCGATATCACCGGGGCGCGGACCATAGGCCATGCGGTTGAGCGCGATCACCTCCAGCGCCGGTAGCGCGGTCAGACCGGCGTTTGTGCGCGGTGTTTCCGCCTGTGCCGGCTGCGGTTGCAGATGCGCCGCAGCGGTGGCGGCGGCGGTCAGCGCGGCCCCCCCGCCCAGAAACCTTCGTCGTGAGATAGCCATAGCTTGTCGCTCCTTGCCCGTATTTCTAACTGCCATGCATTACGCGGTGGCGCTGGTTTCGGCCTGGTGCCAGACCTGAAGGCCGCTTCGCCTGCGGCAGCATGGTACTTTTTTATCTTTTTCACAAAAAAATTCACTCTGTGAATTTTTTTGTGAAAAAGATCGAGAATCCTCCACCCTGCCGGAGGCGATATCGACTTTCGGGGGAGGAACCGCGTAACGCCTGTAACTGCCACGCCTTACGCGGTGTGTGGACAAACTGGGTGTTTGATCCCGATAAAGGTCCGATGCGCCTCCGGCAGGGCGGAACCGACCTTTTGAGTCTGGCACCAATCCAGAATAGACGGTACTGCGTAACTCCTGTCACTAAATTGCCTGTCTAGTGTAGAGATGGTTGAATTCTACTGTCAATAGCGCAGAAGTCCCATCGCGCGTATGGTTCCTCGTGCGCGTAGGCGTGTTTCGATAGGGATGCGCTGTTGAACGTTGAAATGGTAATCCGGACATTACTGATCGGGAGTCCCGGCTTCAGCCGGATCAGGCGTTCCCGGCAGTATGCCCTGTCCCGGCAGGCATCCCACCGGCTAAAGCCGGGACTCCTGGGCATTCATGTCCGGACTATGTTCTCAACGTTCGTAAGTGCGTCCGCCGGCGGTTCGCCTCCCCAGCACCTCAGCCGTTCCCAGAATATGGTATGCTATAAGCACAGCGCAAGTGGGTATTGCGGCAGTCAATCGAATAACCCTGAAGGAGATCTGGTCATGAAAGAGTCCGCCACTGCTACGATTATCTATATTGCCATCGCCGTTCTGTTTGCGGCAATTATAGGCGCACTCACGCTGGGCATGCTGCTCTCGTTTACGGGTGGCCCGGACTGGCTCATTTATGTCGGGGCCGGGGTGAGTGCAGTCGTTGTCATCATCGTCGGGATGTTCCAGTCCTGGCAGCGGAGCTGGTGGGACGAGGAGCGTTGGGGCGGTCAGGCCGAGCAGTGATACGATAGGTTGAGAGAGCCGGGCAACGTCGTCGGGTTGCCCGGGCTGCTGTGGGCCGGGTGGCATCTGCTGCCCGGCCTGCGTCTGTTTTTAGACCCCCGCCGTGATCGCGGTGTGCTCGGTGTGTTCTCTTCCCTCCGTGATCGCTGTGTGCTCTGTGGCAAGTGCGCTGTGGCAAAAAACTTGAAACGGTGTAACCTTTTCCATAAAATGTGAATCTATTCACATGGTTGGCGGTTTCGGCTGGAACCGCTTTCAACGGGTTTGTGCAAGTGTCATGCAACAGAGGAGCAACGTTTGTGAAAATTGTCGTTATCGGAGGTGTGGCCGCGGGAATGTCGGCGGCGGCCCGCGCACGGCGTCTCGACGAGCAGGCCGAGATTGTTGTGCTGGAACGTGATCAGTATGTCTCGTTTGCCAACTGTGGGCTGCCCTACCATATCGGTGGGGATATCCCGGAGCGCGATAGCCTCCTGATTGTCACGCCCCAGCAGTTGAAGGAGACCCTTAACATAGATGTACGTCCCGGGCATGAAGTGCTGGCGATTGACCGCGAGTGCAAAGAGGTACGCGTGTTGGTGCGGGAGTCGGGCGACCAGTATACCGAGTCCTACGACAAGCTGGTGCTGACGCCCGGTTCTACTCCTATTCGCCCGCCGCTGCCGGGGATTGACCATCCGCGCATCTTTGTCCTGCGCAACATTCCCGATATGGATGCGATCAAGGCAAAGGTGGATGGCGATGCGCGTAGCGCGGTCGTGATTGGTGGTGGTTATATCGGGGTTGAGATTGCCGAGGCGTTTCGGCAGCGTGGGCTCACGGTGGATCTGGTTGAGATGCAGGATCAGGTAATGCCGCCGCTGGACCTGGAGATGGCGACCGACCTGCGTTACCACATGGAGCGCCACGGCGTAACGCTGCACCTGGGCACAACGGCTGAGTCCTTTCAGGATCAGCAGGGCCGTGTCGGAGTACAACTGAGCTCGGGCGTGAATGTTACTGCCGACCTGGTAATCCTGGCGGCCGGGGTGCGGCCCGAGGCGAAGCTGGCGCAGCAGGCCGGTCTCGAACTGGGCACGCGGGGCAGCGTCCGGGTCAATCAGCATATGCAGACCTCCGACCCGGACATCTACGCGGCGGGTGATGCAGTCGAGGTGAGCGATACCATCACCGGTGAGCCGGCACTGATCCCGCTCGCCGGCCCGGCCAACCGGCAGGGCCGCGTCGCGGCGGACCATATCTGTGGCCGGGGGAGCGCCTACCAGTCTACGCAGGGAACCGCGATTGTGAAGGTCTTTCGGATGACCGGCGGCGGCACGGGCGCGTCCGAGAAGGTGCTGCGCCGGCTGAACCGGCCCTACCACAAGGTCTACATTCATCCCTCCGGCCATGCGGGCTACTATCCGGGCACCGCGCCGATGCATCTCAAACTGCTGTTTGCCCCGGAGGACGGCAAAATTCTGGGCGCGCAGGTGGTGGGCTATGACGGCGTGGATAAGCGCCTGGATGTGCTGGCGACGGCGATCCGCGCCGGAATGACTGTCTATGATCTGGAGTATCTGGAACTGGCCTATGCGCCGCCCTACGGTTCGGCCAAAGACCCGGTCAACATGGCCGGGTTTGTCGCGTCAAACTTGCTGCATGGCGATGTAGATTTCTGGTACGCCGAGGACTACCCGGAGAAGACGGCGACCGGTACGATTATTGATGTGCGCAGCGATGTGGAGTATGACGCCTGGCATATTCCCGGCGCAATCAACATCCCGATCCGCGAGACCCGCGAGCGCATCGGCGAGATAGAAGCGATAGCGCAGCAGCGCCCGGTGTTTGTCTACTGTCGGGTGGGCTTTCGCAGCTACCTGGTGCAGCGCATTCTCAAGCAGAACGGCTTTGCGCAGGTTGCGACGCTGGCCGGTGGCGCGAAGACCTTTGTCAGCTTCCACCGTAACCAGTTAGCGACTGGCGAGCCCGGCATTCCGTTTGTTTCCTACGCCGAAGAGGAACTGGCCGAGACGCCCGGCGCACTGGAGCATGCCTGAGTTCTGTGGTTGGCGGGGGGGTTGGACCACGAACGGCGTGAAATGGGCGAAAAACACGAAATAGTTGGTGCCGGCATACGTTATACCGATTTGTTATCATAGCCACAGAGCACACCGAGGACGCAGAGATGATTAACGGGAACGTGCTACTGGTGTGCTCGTTGCGCCCATTCCCGTTGATTGCTGTTTTGAGGGCAAATTGATATTACGTGATCCCGCGTCTGGTTACGTCCAGCTTCCATCGGGTCAGATGTCCGGTCCAAACTCCTACCGAGTAACTCCTGTCACGGAACAGGACTTACTCGGTGCGCGTTCAAATCGGACGTTTCAACCGATGAAAACCCGATTCGCCTGCGGCAGCATGGTACTTTTGATCTTTTTCACGAAAATTTGGCTCGCAGAGCCAAATTTTCGTGAAAAAGATCGAGAATCTTCCGCCCTGCCGGAGGCGAGATTCCCTGCCGGGTCAGTAATCGCGTAATTCCTGTCACGGAACAACTGCGCAGACGCACCGATCGGATGGATCGGTGCGTCTGCGCATGCCGGCTTGAACGGAGCGGAATGGGATGCGGACGCGCCGAAACGCATCCCTACCTCCTCTTGCATACTGCACTGGATTAAGGCAAAATAGTGAAAGCCGGACTCCTCGCTTCACCCTGCGCTCCGGTTGGTGATACGGCCGGCCCTTCCTTACGATCACCTCTGCAGGTCTGACGCTGCTGCACCCCACCGGGCATCCGGCGGGAAGCGCTGCGCCATGTGCTGCCGTACGATCAAGGTGTGAACCCTGTGGGCCGGAATGTGTTGCATTCACCTCTATCTGGGAGGTATTGCGCTTCCCAGAACTGAAACGGGAGGATCGACGATGATCATTGGTGTACCCAAAGAGATTAAGGATAATGAATATCGCGTGGCCCTGACACCGGGCGGTGCGAAGCAACTGGTTGAACTGGGGCATGAGGTGCGGGTCGAAACTGGTGCCGGCGCGGGCAGCCGCTTTACCGACGAAGAGTACCAGGCTGTGGGCGCGAACATCGTCCCAACCGCCGCCGATGCCTGGAGCGCCCAACTGGTAATCAAAGTTAAGGAGCCGCTGTCCAGCGAGTATGGCTTTATGCGCCCGGATCTGCTGCTCTTTACCTATCTGCACCTGGCTGCGGACGAGCGGTTGACCCATGCCATGTTGGAGCGGGGCGTTACCGGCATTGCCTACGAGACGGTCGAACTGCCCAACGGCAGCCTGCCCATCCTGACACCGATGAGTGAGGTCGCCGGGCGGATGGCGGTCCAGGTGGGCGCGCACTACCTGGAGAAGATGAGCGGCGGGCGTGGGAAGTTACTGGGGGGCGTGGCCGGGGTGCGTCCGGCGGATGTGGTCATTATCGGGGCCGGGGTGGTCGGCATCAATGCGGCGCAGATTGCGCTGGGCATGGGGGCCACGGTGACATTGATCGATACCAACCTCGACCGCCTGCGCTACCTGGAGGAGGTGCTACGTGGGCGGGTGGTTACGCTCAGTTCCAATCCGCTCAACGTTGCCGAGGCGGTACGCCGGGCGGATCTATTAATAGGTGGTGTGCTGATCAAGGGGGCAAAAGCGCCGCGCCTGGTGACACGCCAGATGATCAGCAGCATGCAACCGGGTAGCGTGGTGATCGATGTGGCGGTTGACCAGGGCGGCTGTATCGAGACCACCCATCCCACCACGCACTCCGACCCGACATTCCTGGTTGATGGGGTTATTCACTACTGCGTGGCCAATATGCCCGGAGCGGTCCCGCGCACCAGCACCTATGCCCTGAACAATGCCACACTGCCCTATGTGGTGAAACTGGCCCGCGAGGGGTTTGAGCCGACGGTGCTGTCTGACCCGGCCCTGGCAAAGGGGGTCAACACCTGCAGCGGCAAGTTGACCTACGCCGCCGTCGCGGAGGCATTCGGCCTGGAGTACACCCCGCTCGAGGCCCTCCTCAAACGTAAGTTTTGAGTTGTGAATGGTGAATGGTGAGTTTTGAGTTGCCGCACCTGACCCGGGTGAAGCTGTGCGCCGGATGAACGGCGGACGCTGGCTTCCGGTCTTGGGAAAGCCGCCCCTCATGATCACCCTGAACGACAGTGAAGAGTCTCACCTCCATCCCCGCGAGATTCTTCACTCCGTTCAGATTAACTCCCGTGCAAGCCCTGTTTTTGACACATCCGTGGTATGATTCAGCCCAACGTAGAACTCAACACTCAACCCTCAATATTTATAACTTCAACTCTAACGGAGGTTCCATGCGCCGGTTTGTTTTTATTGTGTTCCTACTTGCTACCGTGGGGGGGGCGAGTCTGCTGGTGCCGGGGGTGCGGCAGCAGGCGCGGGGGTATGCCCGCGCGGTGCTGCGCCCCGAACCACCCGCACCGATCACGCCGATGCCGCTGGCGAATTTGCCTTCGGTTGTCGCCGATGCGACCGCGCCGCCGCCTGCGTCACCCACGACTGCCGCCACCGCCACCGCGACAGCGTTCCCGGCCACCGCCACCCTGGAAGATACACTCGTGCCGTCGGCCACGCTGCCGGCAGCTTCGCCTACGCCGCTGCTTACCTCGACCGCGACACCGCTGCCCAGCCCGACTGCCCCACCAGAGCCGGTGGTGATTAACGGGCGGGTCTATGATGCCTACATCCCGGCGGCCAACAAGGAGAGCCAGGCCTACCAGTATTCGTGCGAGTTTGATGCGGCCTGGGTGATCTTCCAGACCTATGGCCTGAATGTCAGCGTGGACGAGATGATCCCCGTCGTTGGTGTGGACGACCGGATCGAGCCTTACATCGGTGAGGCGACGGCGGATGGTCAGATTATCTACGGTGGTGATATCACCACGACCTTTTCGGGCGACTACACCAGTAACTTTCTGGCCCGCTCCAGCGGCACGGCGATGCATAAGCTGTTTGAGCAGTATGGCCTGACCGCCTGGCCGGTCAGTGACCGGGCGGGGATCGAGCAGGCGCTCCGGCAGGGCGCGCTGATCTGGATGAAGACCACGGTTGACTTCAAGCCCTGGCGTCCTGCGATCTGGCACATGCCCGATGGCCGAACGTACCGGACGGTCCTGGGGAATGACCACGCGGTGGTGGTGATGGGCTTCAACGAGCAGGTTGTTGTGATCCGCGACGTGCTCGGCCCGACCAGCAGCAACTGGCAGCGCCCCTACGAGTATGAGGTTGACTGGAACACCTTCATGGCCGCCTGGGGAGCGCAGTCGTTTGATGGCCTGGCGGTCGCGCCGCCGCAATAAGGTCGAGAGAACCAAGAACAGAGAACAGAGAACCATTTTCTCGACAATATTCACCTTCTTTCGCGCCGATACTGAGGTATCATGTAGTCAAGCTATTGCAATTCAGGCGTCACACCACACGCTTCCAGCCCGCTGGGAGCGTGTTTTGTTGGGTTGTGCTGCGATGCTGTGTTACCACGCGTTACGCGGTAAGGGTCTGGAACGCGAACAACACGACATGAGCGAATAATGCGAAACGGCCGGTGCTACCACTGGTAATGGGTATCGTCTCGGGCAGGGTGGAAGGTAAGTTCTATCACATGACATGAGTTACGCGGTTACTCACCCAAAAGAAAATTTCGCCTCCGGCAGGGCGGAAGCAAACAGTTCTTTTTCACAAAAACATTCACAACGTGAATGTTTTTGTGAAAAAGAAAAAAGAGTACCATGCTGCCGCAGGCGAGTCGGGCCATTACCGGGCGCAAACGCCCAGTTTGCAGACCTACCGTGTAACTCGTGTCACAGGAAAGGAAAGTGTTTATGAAAATTGGTGTTGTCGGGACGGGGATGGTTGGCGCAACGGCGGCCTATGCGATAACGATGCGCGGGATTGGCAGCGAACTGGTGCTGGTTGATGTCAACGAGGCGCGGGCACGGGCGGAGGCGGACGATATCCTGCATGCGGTGCCGTTTGCGCATCCGCTGCGCGTCAGGGCGGGGAACTACGCCGATCTGGCGAACAGTGAAGTGGTGATTATCGCGGCCGGCGTGGCCCAGAAACCGGACGAGACCCGGCTGCAGCTCTTGCAGCGCAACGCAAAGATCTTCCAGAACGTGGTGCCGCATATTCTGGAGTATGCCCCGCATGCGATCCTGGTCGTGGCAACCAACCCGGTTGACGTGATGACCCATCTGACGGCGCGCTATGCTGCCGAGCACAACGTCCCGCCGGAGCGGGTGCTGGGCTCCGGCACCATGCTGGACAGCGCGCGCTTTCGGGCGTTGTTGGCGCGGCGGCTGGGCGTGGATACCAGTCATGTCCATGGCTATGTCATCGGTGAGCATGGCGACTCGGAGGTGCTGGTCTGGTCGCTGGTGACGGTGGGCGTGATCCCGCTGGCGGATTTTACCCGCACCCAGGGCATCACCCTGGACGAGCGGACAAAAGCGGAGGTTGATGAGAATGTGCGGCGGGCGGCCTACACAATTATTCAGGGGAAGGGCGCAACCTACTATGGCGTGGGCAGCGCGCTGGCGCGGCTGGTCAACGCCATCCAGGATGATCAGCGGGCCATCCTGACAGTCTGCTCGCGGGTGCCCGAAATTGCCGGGGTAAAGGATGTCACCATCTCAATGCCGCATGTGGTCGGCGGGCAGGGTAACATGGGCACGCTGTCGCTGCCACTCACCCCGGAGGAAGAAGAAGCCCTCCGCGCCAGCGCCCGCGTGGTCAAAGAAGCCACCGACGCGCTGCCGTGAGGCGTGAAACGTGCGGCGGGCGGCGTGAAACGTGATTGCGTGCGGCGTGGGGCGTGATACCAGTTTGCCGGCAACACCGCCATCAACCACAAAATGCACAACAGGCTTGATGAAGTTTGAACATTTCATCCGGACATCCGCTGGATTCGGAGTCCCGGCTTCAGCCGGATTGGGCATTCCCTTCAGTAGGCGGCGGTCTCGGCAGGCAGCTACCGGCTAATGAAGTTTGAACATTTCATCCGGACATCGCTGAACGGGAGTCCCGGCTTCAGCCGGACCAGGCTTGCCTGGCAGTAGGCGGCGGTCTCGGCAGGCATCCCACCGGCTAAAGCCGGGACTCCCGGATGGCATATCTGGAGTATTTGCTTAACCTTCATAAAGCTGTGTATTGCAGGTAGTTACCTCTGTGTTCTCTGTGTTCTCTGTGTTCTCTGTGGCTGTGAAACCCCATCGGTATCAGCAGCGGGTATCAAACGCGGTCGGGTAGCGCGCGACCACCGCGTCGATCATCGCCTCGCCGAGCGCCCAGAACCCGCGCTCCGCCGCCAGTTCGGTCGCCGCCCAGCGCCAGCGCCAGGCCCGCCCCTCATCCAGCCAGATCTCCAGCCCCTGGCTGCTCAACTCATCCAGGATAAACCCCAGGTGCCGCAAGAACGTATAGCCAACCTGGGTTGCGCTCACTTCCTCCAGGGCCGCCTGAACGTCGTCATTCATCCACTTATCCTCCTGCGGGTACACACCCGCCGTGTGACGAGCAGGCCGCGGCGCGACCAGGGCAGGGGCATGTGCTACAATGGCCCCGCCGCGGCGCATGGCTCGTGCGTCGTAGTCCGTAATCCGTAGTCCGTAGTCCGAAGTCCGGTAGTAGTGATAAACATCTTGTACCGTATTACGGTACAAGGTTAGCACAGTGTTGCCTGCTTGTCAACCTGTACCAATCTGGTAGTGATTCAGCGATTTGGGGAAAAGCTGCGCACGCTCCGTACCCGGCGGGGTATGACCGTGCGCGAATTGACGAAAGCGCTCGGCTATACCGGCTATGGATATATCCACGCCGTTGAGTTGGGCAAGAATAAACCCACGGCGGAACTTGCCCTGAAGGTTGCGCTCTTTTTCGACGTGACTACGGATCAGCTCTTGCGGGATGATCTGGAGTTGGATGGTGAAGGGTGATGGGTAGTTTTGGCGTGTGGCGTGCAGGTGACCTGTGATACAGCGGTTTGGGGAAAAGCTCCGTGCGCTCCGTATGCGCCACGGAATGACCATGCAGCAACTGGCCGATGCCCTCGGCTACACCAGTACGGGACACATCAGCGACATTGAGACGAACCGTAGACAGCCTACCGCAGAGCTTGCCGTCAAGACGGCGCTGCTCTTCAATGTAACCACAGATCAGCTCTTGCGGGATGATCTGGAACTCGATAATGCTGGGTAAGGAAACGTATGGGTAAATGCAACGATTTGGTGAAAAGCTGCGCACGCTCCGCACCCGGCGGGGCATGACCGTGCGCGAGTTAGCGCAGGCCCTCGGGTACAACGCCCACAGCTATGTCGGTGATGTTGAGCATAACAAGCGCCGACCAACGGCTGATTTTGTGCTCAAAGTGGCCCTTTTCTTCAATGTCTCCACGGATCAGCTTATGCGGGATGATCGGGAGTTGGACGGGGAAGGGTGATGGGTGGTTTTGGCGTGTGGTGGCCGTGCTGTCG
>DAOTVB010000105.1:0-70655 GCA_034436755.1 Chloroflexaceae bacterium
CTTCAGGCCGCCGAGAGACCTCCAGGTCTTCAAACCAGCGTAACCGGTGCGCATCGAAATGTCCTTGCAGGCGAATATGATACCGAATGAGTTGGTCGTTGCTGTTCATCGTACATTCCTTCCCTGGCAGTCAACCCGCCGGTTATGCCTTGACGGTAACGGGTGAGCCGTCCGTGATGCCCGTCGCCGGCAGGTCATGCTGCGGTGTAACGGTTTCGATAAGATGGTCTTTCGAGAAAAACAGCTCTTTCTCGCGGAGAACAATCACAATCACCACACCCGTCAGGACGAAGGTTTCGATACACTTGGTCACCTGGGATATCGCCAGCATCTCCTGCGACATATTGATAATAAAGTGGAAGGCAATCGCCGCCAGCATACTTTTGCGGTTTTTAATACAGAACCAGCTTACAATGATGCCCAGCGGGACAATGCCGACAAAAAAGTTCACCCCAAACCAGATATTCTCGGTGAAGATCTCATACTGATAGGAGTCCTGGACGAAGATGAACGGAAAGTGCCAGAGCGACCAGAGTATGCCGAAGATAAGCGATGCCGTAAAGAACGTATACCGGCTCTGCAGACTGTCAAAGGCATACCCGCGCCAGCCAAGCTCTTCAAAGGTGGCAGCCATCAGCAGCAGCAGTAACACCGGGACAAAGCCGGACGAAAAGGAGAACCCGTCAGCCGGTTGGAACTGCGCCAGTGATCCGCCAAATGGCAACGAGAGCACAATCGATGTCAGAACCGCCAGTGGCATCAGCAAGATGAAGACCGGCAGTGTGCGCAACTGGAAGAGGCGCGGATTGAGCAGCCGATTGATATAATCCCGCTTAATCGTTGCATCTTTCGCGGTGAAGGTCATGATCAGCGCGATAATGAATGGTGCAATCAGGCCGGGCAGCAGCAGCAGCATATGCCGGCCGTTGGCATTATCCAGGAAACTTACATACGCTCCGGCAAACCAGAAGGCAAACGTCGTCAGGAACGCCAGCGAAAAGTAGACCAGTGGCCGATAGTGGTGTGACTTGTTCATCTTATACTTCCTTTCATACATCATCAAAAGGTCAACGGCGAAAACACAGTCGGTTACACGATCTGCTCCGCAACGGGAGCAAGCGGCTCAAACTGAACATTGCGTTCTGCTTCGATATTCATTACGGCGGGAATACACAGACCCGTTATCCCCATCACCATGCAGAGCGATCCACCCAGGAAGAACCAGGCATGCATGCCTACCTGGTCAGCGACCGGGCCGGCGATCAGCAACCCGAGCGGTGCCATCGCGCCCCCGATGCTGCTCAACAATGAGAAGATCCGGGCCTGCATAGCGGGTTCGACCGTGGACTGGATGACGGCGAAGAACGGCCCCATGGTCATGGAGTTCATCAGGCCGACGAGCAGCGCACCGGCAACGGCCAGCGGCAACGCCGAAGCAGGTGCCAGCGCCAGCATCAGCGTGCCGGCTCCCATCCCCATCAACCCGAGCATGGATGTCAGGATCTTGCGTGTGAATCCGCCCCACACCCCCAGCAGCGCCCCGCCGAGGAGGATGCCAATCCCCATCGCCGCCTCGACCCAGCCAAGCTGGATGGCATTCCCACCGAAATAGTCTCTGACCAGGAGCGGCAGCAGGGCGAACGCCGGGATAATCGTAAAGTTAATCCCCACCGTCATCAGTCCGATAATCAGCAGTCCCGGCCAACCCAGCATGTAGCGCACTCCCGCCTTGAAATCCTGCCAGACGGTTGCCTGCACTGCGGGCTGTCCCGCTGCCCGCCTGGGCTGTTCCGGTTGCGGTATGCGGATCAGGCACAGCGGCAGGATGGCGAGCAGGGCGGTAATTACATCTATCGCCAGGATGCCCTGGAGCGGCAGCAGATCCAGGAGCAGCGCCCCCAGCGGAGCGGCCACCACGTTCAGGCCGCCGGTGAGCATCTGATTGATCCCCTGGATGCGGGTTAACTGCTCGACCGGGACCATCAGCGACGTTGACGCATTCATGGCATGCCCATGGAAGCCACCAGCCAGGGAGCGGATGAACATCAGCACGTAAATATGCCAGAGCGCCGCGACATCCAGCGCGAAAACCAGGGCCAGGATGATTGTCGCCAGGGCCACGCTGCTGTCGGCAAGCAGCATAATCCAGCGGCGATTCCAGCGGTCAACCAGGGTGCCGACCAGCGGCCCCAGGACTACACCGGGCAGCATTCCGATCAGCGCGGCGGTTGCCAGCACCGTTGCCGAACCAGTCGTTACGGTCAGGTACCAGATCAGGGCGAACTGCACCAACTGGCTTCCCAGCAGCGAGATTGCCTGCCCGCCCCAGATCGTGAAGAAGCGGGCCTTCCAGGGTTTGCCGGCCTGTATTGAGAATTGGGTTGCCACTGTGAACTCCTTGCGCTACGTCCGGCAACGACCTTGATGGTCGCGCACCGATTGAAGACATGCTTAGTGTAGCGTTGGAGCAGGCCGGGATCGCCTATCGCAAGATAGGGTCATGGGTAGGTTCACGGATGATGCAGGGTAGGGGATGCGGGTAGGGATGCGCAGAAGCGCGTCCGCGCGGGTAGGGATGCGCTTCTGCGCATCTGCCGGCGCAGGCCGGGGGAACGCCTATTGCCGGCTCATACCAATTTGCCGCCAAACGTGCAAGAAAACCTCGCAGGCCACGCAGAGCGTGCAGCAATGAACCGGACGTAATAGACGCAATTGCCCCCACTATCCAGCCGTTCGTGTTCCTTCGTGGTCTTCGTGGTCTTCGTGGTTGGTCGAATTGTTGCCGTTTGGAAGTCAGATTCCTCTGAAAATAGGCTGTATCCAGCACGCATGTACTGACAGCCGATTTTCATGATAGCTAGTGGCTCGCAGAGCCATGATTATTGGTATCAGGCGATGCCCAGTTCGCGGGCGCGGGCAATCGCTTTCGGGCGGCTGTTGACGCCCAGCTTCTGCAGGACATTATGCACATGCCACTTGGCCGTGCCCACGGTGATGACCAGTTCTGCTGCGATCTCCCGGTTGGATTTCCCCGCCACGATCAGGCGGAGCACGCGCAGTTCCTGGTCGCTGAGCGGTTCGGGTAAGTGCGCCTGGGGCGTAGCGGGAGTTGCGCCGGCAGGCCGGCCCATGCTCAGGAGGGTGTCCACAAATTGGGGGGCAGCATGACGCGCCTGGGGTAACAGCGCGAACAGCGGTTGACCGACATCCAGAAAGATGCGTGCGTAGTCTTCGGGGGCGGCCCGGCGCAGTGCCTGCTCAAGCCGGTCCAGCGCGGCGGGTGTGTCCTGCCGGGCCTGATGAAATACTCCCAGTAGCAGCAGTGCCTCGATCCAGGTTTGCCCATGCCCGGCTGCCTCTGCCTGTTCCAGCAGCGGTTGCAGGATGGCCGGTAGCGGGTCCAGCGTGCCGGTTGCCGACAGAATACGTGCCAGCGTCAGCTCTTCAAAGGCGCGGGGTGCGTCGCCGCGAACGGCCTGATATGCCGTGGCCCACTCCGCCGCCGCTGCCTGCTGCCCCAGGTAGAGCAGCAGGCGCGCCCGATGCGCCGCCGCCAGCATGTTCATCCGTTCAACTCCGTACCCCCGGATGATAGACTGCGCTTCCCCAATGGTGGCGAGGGCACCCGTCGGATCACCCTGATACGCATGCAGCCGCGCCAGAAATGCCAGCCCCACAACAACATCATCCATCAGGCCCCCCTGACGCGCCGGCGCAATCCCCTCCTGCAGGTGCTGCCCGGCGGTGGCGAGATCGTTGCGCTCCAGGGCAATGCCGCCGCGAATGGACCAGGCCAGCCCCAGCGGAGCCAGGCGTGCAACGCCGGCAAGCTCAATGGCAGCGTGACAGCTCTGCTCGGCCAGATGCAACCGCCCCTGGATAATTTGCGCCTGGGCTGCGGCGCAACGCGCATGGATCGCCGGAAACAGCACACCGGCCGCAGTTGCTTCTTCACTCGACTGGATATAGTTCTGGACGGCAAGCGCCGTCTGGCCGGAGAGTTCATACGCCGGCCCCAGGCTGAACAATGCCCGCGCATGCGCCAGGTGATCCGCCCGTGGCAGGCGCGCCTGGGCAAAGTGGGTCTGCGCCAGCGCCTGCTGCGCATCGCCCCGGACGGCAGCGATGGAACCGCGATACAGCGCCGCCAATGCCCGCATCTGCTCGGTTTCGGTGGGTTCCGGTTGGGCCGCCGGCGTTTGCTCGGTTTGCGCGATACAGGCTTCCGCCTGGTCAAAACGCCCCGCCAGGTAGAGAATGCGCGCGGCATTTAAACTCAACCGGGGCCGGTCCCGCAGCGCCTGCGGGGGCAGCGCATCCAGCCAGGAGGATAACAGGGCAACATTCCCGCCCGACCAGGTTGTATCCTCCTGCAAGGCCCGCTCGATCACATCGGCGGCAAACCCGGCGTCGGCGGCGGCAAGGGCGTACTGCACCGCCTCCACCGGCAGGCCGTTGGCTGCGTGCCATGTCGCGGCCCGCCGGTTTAACGCAGCCTGTTCGGGTCGGGTGAGCAGGGTGCGCAGGTAATCGGCGAAGAGATGATGGTAGCGATACCAGATGCGCTCGTCATCCAGCGGAACAACGAAGAGGTTGACCCGCTCCAGGTGCGCAATGACCGCCTGTGCATCCGCCCGTCCGGTGAGGGCAGAACAGGCATCGGCGTTGAACCGGTCGAGGATGCTGGTCTGGGTGAGGAAGGCGCGTACCTCCTCTCCCTGCCGGCGAAGGACTTCCTCCGCCAGGTAGTCCAGCACATACCGGTGACTGCCGCGAAAGGTCGTGATAAAGCGCTGGAGATCAGGCTGATTTTGCAGCGCCAACCCCGCCAGATGTAACCCCGCCGCCCAGCCCTCGGTACGTTCATCCAGAGCCTGGAGCGCCTCCGCGGCCAGGGGCAGACTCAGCGCGCCGGCGAAAAACTGGTGCGCCTCCTCCGGCGTGAAGCGCAGATCACGCGCGCGGATCTCGGTCATCTGGCCCCGGGCGCGCAGACGGGCCAGCGGCAAAGGTGGGTCGGCGCGGGTGGTCAACACGAGATGCACATGCGCCGGCTGGTGCCCGATAAAATAATCCAGCGCCGCATGAATGTCCGGCTGGGTGATAACATGATAATCGTCCAGGGTCAGCAGCAGGGGCGATGTGTGGGCCGCCAGTTCATTGAGCAGGGTATCCAGCAGAACTGTCGTTGGCGGCAGGTGGGGCAGGCTTACCAGGGGCTGGAGTTTCTCGTTAAGCGACGCATCTACCTGCTGGAATGCCGCCAACCAGTAGTACAAAAACCGCGCCGGATCATTGTCGGCATCGCCCAGCGCGAGCCAGGTAACGCGCCGGTCGGCGTCTGCCTGGGCCAGTGCATGCAACCAGCCGGTGATCAGGGTCGTTTTGCCATACCCGGCCGGAGCGGAGACCAGCGTCAACTTGCGGTTGTCGCGCAACCCGGCGGTGAGTCGCTCCAGCAGACGCGGACGGGAGATCGCCGTAGCGCGCCAGGGGGGAATGTGAAATTTGGTGGTTAGAAACTGGTTGCTCATACCCTGAACCTCACACCGATTTGTTGTCATTGCCACAGAGCACACCGAGGATACAGAGATGAGACATGGGAACGTGCCACCGTCGCGCCCGTTGCATCCATTCCCGTTGATTGCCGGTTTAACTTTGGGCTTAGCGGCACGCCAGATATTTCACGCTGCAACGCCCTGTTCGAGAATCTTTAGCTGCTCTGCATCTGCCATACCTGCCATACCTCCCTCTGCAACTGCAACCTGGCAGCGCTGGTTCCAGATTACGCTGGTACCCCACTAACTGCACAACGAACGCGAATGTCAGCACTGGCACGATCCAGAGCTTCAGACGGCGCAACAAACGAGTAGTATAGGTGTGAGATGTCAGGTACGGGATAGCGTGGAAAGAAGATAACGCAGGAACCTTACCATGAGTTGGAATAAGGGATGGAAAGGTGCCGTATACGGCAACAACTCCGACTTCATTTGTCACCAGATCGTTGTCACAATTGATGATGCTATCTTACGATCACGGCTAATCAACGGCACCCCCAGATGCAGTGTGGAAAGTTACTCCACATTTCATGTTGAACGTCGGTGATATCGCTATCGGCATGGAGCGGTGCCCAGATCGGCGAGAAGACCCCGCAACGGTAGCGGGGTCGCCTGTTCCGACGCGGGGGAAACGGCGACGACCTGCTCAATCGTTGGGGCCAGCCGTGCAATCAGGCGGGCCTGGTCAACCGGACGTAAGCGGCGTGCCGGCTCCGGCACATGATCAAGCGTTATATCTGTCATTGGCATGGCATCTTCTACACATTCGTATATGGGCTATTCATACTTGCCAGAGACACTGTAACAGTATAGCACAAACTCAGTGCTCAACGTTCAGCAATCAGCAATCAGCCGTCAGCCCTCAGCATTAACCCCTAACCCCTAACCCCTAACCCCTAACCGTAAACCCAGCACCCGCTCTGCATCCGCCCGGCCCTGCGTAAATAGCGCCTGATGGTTCTGTTCCTCGTAGTCGATAATCCAGTCGAGTGGAATGAGCTTTTCCGGGGCGATCACAGTGGGCTCGGAGATACGCGGGGGAATTGGCCCGATCATGCGCAGGCTCTCATCGCCGGTCAGCTCGGCGGCGCGCGCCAGCTTCGCGGCGGCCTCGGCCAGTTGATTACTGCGCCGGAGCATCTTTAACGCCGTGCGGTACGAGGCCAGCAGCGTCCAGTCCAACGTCAACGTCAGCGCCTGCACCAGATCGTCGGGCATCTGCCGGTTGTCGGCAAGCCGGCGCAGTTCATTGTCATCGGCGTTCCAGGGTGTCATCATCACCACCAGGATGTCCACATCCTCGCCCCCCGCCAGGTCAATCACCGCCCCCAGCGGCGTATTCGCCAGCAGCGCCCCATCCCAATACTTGCCGCGGCCAATCTCGGTCCAGGGATAAACAATCGGAATACTCGACGAGGCCATCAGATGCTCAATCGTCAACCGTGCTTCCGGGCGATCCTTGATCCGCCGGTTGCAGAAGATCTGCAGGGCGCCGCTCTGCAGTTCGGTTGCCGTCAGCAGCAGCGCGGGGGCATCCGAGCTGTTGATCCGCTCAAAGTCCAACCAGTGGCTGAGAGTATAGCGCCAGGGAGTCGTATCCAGCAGGCTGCGGAAGGGGCGAGTGCGGAAGAGTTGCCCCAGCCGGTCGAACAGTCCCTGCGGGGAGAGATTGCGCTCCGCTTCGGGCAGTTGCACCTGCGCCCCGCCATGCGCATCGGAGGTCAGCACACTGCGCATCAGGAAGCGCAGCAGCGGACGGGCCACGGCAGGCAGATCGGACGAGAGGCGATGCACATCCTCGGTATGCATCTCCATCCAGCGCTGTTTAAGCTGGGCAACTGTCAGACCGGAGGCAATTGCGGCGGCGTTAATCGCGCCAATCGAGGTGCCCGCGATAATATCCGGCCCCTTGCCATCCTCCATCCAGCCCTGCGCCACCAGCGCCTCCAGCACGCCGATATGGTACGCGCCGCGCCCGCCCCCACCGGAGAGCACCAGCGCCTTCTTCCTCGGTGCCATAGCCTTGCCTCCTTGCATGTTATGCATGGTATGTTTCTTGCAAACCAGCGTCGTACAGCAACTGATCGTGATCACCTTCTTATGAGAAGAACGTTGCACGGCGCGATTTTTATCAGTATACGCCAGGGAGAGAGCCAATGTCATCGTGGAAAGATGTATTACACAAGCTGGGGCACAATACCGAAGAGGCGATTGACGGAACCATCTTGCGCTTAAAGCAGCGCTTCAATCTGTTTGATCCGCTGCAGATCCTGCCCTACCATGGGTATGGTACTCCACAGGAGATCTTTATGAAAGGTCGCCTCCTCGAAGAACGCGAGATCATGAAAATTGAAGATCAGGATACGGTCTGGAAAAACATCCTCAATATGTATCAGCGCTTCCGGAGCGAGGAGATCCCCGATGCACGGCTGCGGGCCCAGTTCTACGATACCGTTAAGCAAGTTGTCACCGACAACGAGGGCTTCTTCGATCTCCACTTCCAGCCAAGCACTCCGCCACCCACCGATCATCCCTGGCACGATATCACCCTGGAACTGCTGGAGAGCATGGTGGAAGAGCAGGGGCCGCTCCAGAAGACCGGCAAGGTGCTGATTCCACCGTCCAGCAGCCAGTTCGTGGTTGTCAGCGATATTGACGACACGATCATGATATCCAATGCGGATAATTTCATCCAGTTTGCCCGCCTGACGCTGCTCAACAATGCGCGGTCGCGCGCGCCATTCGCGGGGGTGGGCGCATTTTACCGGGCGCTCCAGCGGGGTGCGGATGCACCGACATTTAACCCAATTTTTTATCTCTCCAGTAATGCCTGGAATCTCTATGATTTCCTGATAGCGGTCATGGAGACACACGATATTCCGGTTGGCCCGCTCTTCCTGCGGGATATCGGGATTGACGAGACCAAGTTTATCAAGGCGGGGCACCAGGCACACAAAGGCAAGCAGATCCGGCACCTGATGGAGATCTATCCCAATCTGCCGTTTATCCTGATCGGTGACAGTGGGCAGAAGGATGCGGAGATCTACCGGCAGGCGGTGTATGACTCTCCGGAGCGGGTCGCGGCGATCTACATTCGGGATGTCACCGAGCATCAACGCGACGATGAGGTGCATCGCCTGGCCGAGGAGGTGTGCAGCCAGGGTGTTGATATGCTGCTGGTCGAGGATACCGAGGCTGCCGCTGAACATGCCGCCGCAAACGGCTTTATCGATCCGGACGCGCTCCCGGAGATTCGCGGGGATAAGGCCCGCGACCAGGGCGAGCCAAGCGCCGAGGAGCAGGCCGTCGCGTAATGCGCTGCCCCCCGGCATAACGTGTGATATGATCGCACACAGTCCACAGATGCGCAGAAGCGCGTCCCTACGAACACCATCACCAGAGGTGGGCAGGCTACCGTGCCTGCCCACCAGAACCAAAAAATATCGCCCCTCGATTATAGAGCGTGGAGGCTCACTCGATGAAAAATCAGGTACAGTTGATTACCTATGCCGACCGCCTCGGCGGTGCCGGCTTTGACACGCTGGAGCGCCTGCTGCTGGGGCCGTTGCAGGGTCTCTTTGGCGGTGTGCATATCCTCCCCTTTTTTCACCCGATTGATGGCGCGGATGCCGGATTTGATCCGATAGACCACACCATGGTTGACCCGCGCCTGGGTTCCTGGTCCGCTGTTCAGTCCCTGAGCCGGCACCTGGATATCATGGCCGACCTGATTGTCAATCATATCTCCACAGCGTCGGCCCGCTTCCAGGATTTCTCGGAAAAGGGCACCGCCTCGCCCTACGCCGGGCTCTTCCTGACCCTGGGCAGTGTGTTTCCCCACGGGGCCACCGAAGCCGACCTGCTGAAGATCTACCGTCCGCGCCCCGGTCTGCCCTTTGCCGCTGTCACCCTGAAAAATGGGGAGAAGCGCATTCTCTGGACCACCTTTACCAGCCGGCAGGTCGATATCGATGTCCGGCATCCGCAGGGCGTGGCTTACCTGCATGCGATCCTCGATACCTTTCAGGCGCATGGCATCAGAATGATCCGGCTGGATGCGGTGGGCTATGCGATCAAACAGCCCGGTACCAGTTGCTTTATGCTCCCGGAGACCTTCGCTTTTATCGAGGAGTTGACGCGCTATGCCAAAACCGTGGGCATCGCCGTGCTGGTGGAGATCCACTCCTACTATCGCCAGCAGATCGAGATTGCCCGGCGGGTTGATCGGGTCTACGACTTTGCCCTGCCGCCGCTCATTCTGCATGCCTGCTTCAACCGGACGGCGCGCTATCTGCAGCAGTGGCTGGCGATCAGCCCGCGCAACGCCATCACTGTGCTCGACACCCACGACGGCATCGGCGTGATCGACATCGGCGCAGACAGTGCCGACCCGGTGGCCGGGGCCGGGTTAATCCCGCCCGAGGATCTGGATGCGCTGGTGGAAACCATTCATATCAAGAGCGGCGGCCAGAGCCGCCAGGCCACCGGCGCGGCGGCCTCCAACCTGGATCTCTACCAGGTTAACTGCACCTATTACGACGCGCTGGGCCGGAACGACCGCGACTACCTGCTGGCGCGGGCGATCCAGTTTTTTGCCCCCGGCATCCCGCAGGTCTACTATGTCGGGTTGCTGGCCGGAACCAACGACATGCAGTTGCTGGCGGAAACGCAGGTGGGGCGCGATATCAACCGGCCCTATTACACCCCGGCAGACATTGTGGCGGCCCTGCGGCGGCCGGTGGTGCAAGATCTGCTGGCGCTGATCCGCTTCCGCAACCGCCACCCGGCCTTCAATGGCAGCTTCACCCTGCTCGACACGGACGAGCATACGCTGGGGCTGCGCTGGGACCAGGGCCTCGACTGGGCGCAACTTCAGATCAACTTTAGCGATGGCAGCTACGAACTCAGTTACACCGCTGACAGGAGGGTGCAACATTTCGATCTGCCGGCGCGGTCGGGGGAGTGAGATGGGTTGAGATGCTGCCACGCACGCTTCCGCATATAGTCCGGATATGAAATGACCGGGAGTCCCGGCTTCAGCCGGTGGGATGCCGGCCGGGGCCGGGGCATCCTGCCGGGAACGCCTGATCCGGCTGAAGCCGGGACTCCTGAACGGCGATATCTGGATTTAATCTTCAATGTTCATCAAGCCGCACCTACGCCAATGCCCCACCACCGGCACGCTGTTTTCGCGCCTTCCCTGATCTGTGCTACAGTACAGATGTGCATTGCACAATACGTGTACTGATCCAGAGATTAGAAAGAGAAGCGCATGTCTAAATTTATACGGTTTCATCCCGGTGGATGGCTACTCATGCTGCTGGCCTGCTGCGTGGCGCTGCTGCCAGTGGGCGCGGGCGTGACGGCGGCCCCCGCAGCGCAGACACGCACCCCGGCATTCACACCGGCGGCGTGTGACTTTATCGATCTGCCTAATCTGCCGGCCGGCGCGGTACCGCCGCAGGTCGAGTGCGGCTATGTGACCGTGCCGGAGCAGCATAGCAACCCGACCGGCCCGACGATTCGTCTGGCGGTGGCGATTATTCCGAGTAGCGCACCCAACCCGGCCACCGATCCGCTGGTGATGCTCCAGGGTGGCCCCGGCGGTTCGACCATCGATACCTACCTGCAAGAACTGGCGTTCAGCGGCGAGTTCCCGTTCAACCGTGATGTCATCCTGTTTAACCAGCGCGGCACACGCTATTCCGAGCCCCAACTCGCCTGTCCCGAGTTCCTGGAACTGACCATCGAGAATCTTGGGCGGGTATTGCCTGATGAGGAAGAAGAGCAACTGGCGAATGAAGCGCTGCAAAACTGTCGTAGTCGGCTGGTTGAGGAGGGGGTTAATCTGTCGGCCTTCGATAGTGTCGAGAATGCCGCCGATGTGGATGCCATTCGCGCAGCACTGGGCTATGAGCAGATCAACCTCTACGGTGTCTCCTACGGCACAACCCTGGCGCTGCATGTGATGCGCAACCATCCGGAGGGGCTGCGCAGCGTAATCCTGGATGCGGTCGCCCCACCGCAGATCAACTTTCTGGTGGAGGTGCCCGAGTCGCAGGACCGCGCCTTCAACGAACTGTTTGCAGCCTGCGCCGCCGATCCGGCGTGCAACGAGGCCTACCCCGACATTGAGGAAACCTTCTTTGCTCTGGTCGAACGCCTGAATGCGGACCCGGTTACGCTTCAACTGACCGACCCGGAAACGCAAACAACCTATGATGCAGTTCTGGATGGTGACTCGCTGTTTGAGGCGCTCTTCCAGATGCTCTATCCCTCCTTTCTTTTGCCATTCCTCCCGGAGATGATCTATGCAGCGGATGCGGGACGCTATGCGCCGATTGCCCAGATCATGTCCCAGATCATCTTTGACCGGACGCTCACCCACGGGATGTACTTCTCGGTGGTGTGTGCCGAAGATGCCGACTTTAGCGTGAGCGATCTGGATCTGGCCGGCGTGCATCCCAAAATTGCCGAGTTGGGCGAGGCGGATGCCGAGAGTCTCCTGGAAGCCTGTGATCTCTGGAGTGTTGAACCGCTGGGGCCGCCGATTGATGCCCCCGTGGACAGCGAGATTCCCACGCTGATCTTATCGGGGCAGTTTGATCCGATCACGCCGCCCGCTTTTGCCGCTGCCGCCGCCACAACCCTGCCCCAGAGCTATGAGTATGTTTTCCCCAACACCTCCCACGGCGCAGCGCTGTCCGGGGAGTGTCCGGATCAGATCATTCAGGATTTTCTGGCGAACCCGAGTGTTCCACCCGAGGCGGACTGTATCGCCACGTTGACAGAACCGGATTTTATAACAGCGGACGAGGTGCTGGCGCTGCCGGAACTGCTGCGTCTGGCAAACCTGGAGGGCAACAGCGGCACACAGTTACTCCTGTTTGGTATTGGCCTGCTCGTACTGCTCTCGGTGCTGCTGGTCTGGCCGATCATCTGGCTGGTGCAGCGGCAGCGACAGCGCGAGACCGAGCCGCCACCGCTGCTGCTGCGCTTTGCGCCCTGGATTGCGGCGCTCAATGGCATGCTGCTGGTGATTTTCCCCATCGCCCTGGTGGCGCTCATCTTCAGCCTGGGGGTAGAGGGCAGTAACATTCTGCTCCTGGGCATACCCGCCGGTTGGGCTCCGCTGTTTATCCTGCCGCTTATCTGCGCTCTGCTGACGCTGGCTATGCTGGCCGGCACTGTGCAGGCCTGGATTGGCAATTTCTGGTCGATCGGGAAGCGCAGCTACTTCACGCTGCTGACGCTGGCCGCGCTGCTGTGTGTCTTCCTGCTGGGGGTGTGGGGTATGGTAGGTGCGGTTTATGTTTAAGCCGTAATCTGTAGTCCGTAATCTGTAGTCTGCAGGGGCGAACGCTGTTTCGCCCCTGCGGATTCTGGCCCTTACGGTCCTGTGCGCAGTACGGCGCCCCCGTAGGCTGAGAGGGTCAGTTGGCCGTCTACCAGATGCGCGGTTTCGCTTGCCAGGATCAGCTCCCAGCGCTGCCCGACCGGCAGCGGAATGGCGTGGGTGTCGGGGCTGTTGTTAAATGCCACCAGGTAGAGGGCCGTGTGCGGCGCGCGCTCATCGGCACAGGCGAAGGCGTAGAGACTGCGCGCATCGTCAAGATAGAGCGTGCGGCGGGGACCACGCCAGACCGACGCCGTACGACTGCGCAGTTGGCCCAGTTGCCGGTAGAAGTCCAGCAGCGCCAGATTCTGCTCCTCGTTCCAGATCATGGGCAGGCGCGACTCTTCGGGATGTCCACTGCCATCGGCGTGGCGCACATCGCGTACCTGACTCATCCCGACCTCGGTGCCATAGTAGATAATCGGCGGGTGTGGCAGCGTAAACTGACAGAGCGCCGCCAGCTTCAGCCTGCGCATATCGCCCCGGATCACCCACGCAAAGCGGTTCATGTCGTGGTTGTCGAGAAAACTCGGCAGCACAAAGCCCGGCGGGAAGGCCGTCAGGTGTCGCCGGACAAAGGCATCAAACTGTGACGGCGTGATCGAGCCAAAGGCAAAAAAGAGCCGCACCGCCTGGAGCAGCAGAAAATCCAGGCAGCCATCGAGTCGTCCCATGTAGGAGCGCATCTCGTCGGCGGTATCGACCGCCTCGCCCAGCAGAACGCTATCGGATTTTACCGCGCGGGTTGCTGTGCGAAACTCGGTCCAGAAGGCCCGCGAGGGACCAATGGCATAGTCCAGTCGAAATCCATCCACACCCTGCTCCAGCCAGTAGAGCGCATAGTCGATCATTGCCTGGCGGGCATCAGGATGATCATTATTGATCTGGGGGAGATCTTTCACCCCAAAAAATGACAGGTAGAGATCCGGGTAGCGCAGAAAGGTAAACCAGTTGCGGTAGGGGCTGTTCGGATTCTGCAGCACATCCTGGAATATGGGATGCGCGCTGGAGCAGTGGTTAGCGGTGTAGTCAAACAACACCCGCATGTCGCGGGCATGGACCGCGTCGATCAGCGCGCGCACATCCTCCATGGTGCCCATGCGTGGTTCGACCCCCTGGTAATCCGTGGTATCGTAGCCGTGGTGGGAGGGGCTGGGAAAGATCGGCGAGAGCCAGATCACCGTGGTCCCCAGACTGGCGATATAGTCGAGTTTCTCGATCACGCCGCGTATCGTCCCCCCGTGGAAGGCCATCGGGTCATCCGTAGGGGCAAAGGGTTGCCCATCACCGGGATTGAAACGATCCACAAAGACATGGTAGATCAGCGCATCGCGTAGCCACTCGGGGGCGCGCTCGCGGTCAACCCGATACGCAAAGGTCCGGGCGTGTTGGATAAAAGTGAGCCCGAACTCCGCACCGATATCATTTAGATAGTTATAGTCGGGGCCGGCATCTTCCAACCCCTGATCATCATCAGCGATAATGCCGATAATCTCGCTGGCCCAGGTCGACTGGCCGGTGAGCGAAGACCATGCCTCGATGCAGTAGCGTACAGTCGTATGTTCCAACAGCGGGGGAAGCTGACACTGCCACTCCTCCAGGTAGCCCCAGAGGAAGATATTCCACACACTCGCCATCCGATTGAACGCAACACTGCGGCTGCCGGGAGCCGGAACCCCCAGCCGTCCGGCAGGTACCGTGCCATCGGTGGTAAAGTAGCAGGTGACATTGTCGGCGACAACCTGCGGACCAATGGTCACGGTGATACAGACCTCCTGCCCGGGCAGGGGATCAAGCGGTTGAATGTGATTCCGATGCGCAACGCCCGACATCTCGGCGCGGAAGAAGGCCAGGCGCTGCTGATCCGTTGCCAGCGTACCAAAGATAAAATCGTTCGAAACCTCTTCCATAACATCTGCCCAATGCTGCTTGAATTTCGCCAATAGCACAAGCATACGCCGTGTGCGCATGTTCGTCAACTACCCGGATGTCTATCTTTGCACGCCCTGCAAGTTAATCGTAACCCGGCTGTGTACAATAGAGAGAAATTTCTGATATAGTAAATTACACAAGTTACGCGGTGGGCGTTTGGACCACGAACGCCGCGAAATGAACGAACACCGCGAAACGGCCAATGCTGACATGTATCCGGCGATCCCGCGTTTGGCGGGGGATATCGCCTCCGGCAGGGCGGAAGCTTCCATGCTTTTGCACAAAAATGTTACACAAAGTGTAACATTTTTGTGCAAAAGATAAAACGAGTACCATGCTGCCGCAGGCGAATCAGACTTCCATCGCATGAAACGTCCGGTTTGCATGTCAACCGCGTATGTCGTGTAAATAACAGGACGTACCTGGTATGCGATCAAACCGGGCGTTTCAGCCGGTGAAACACAGCCATCGCCTGCACGCGGTGCAACCTTATTTCAGCCGGTTGACCCACGTGAAAGCCGACTGCGCCTGCGGCAGCCTGGGTTCAACGACCGCCTGATGCGGGTAAATCATACGAGCAGCGGTCATGTGCGCGTTTCTAATGCGGCATGCTATAATGAAGGATGAGGAACGGTTCTGGCGGTCAGTGTGCGACTCTGCGCCCGCAGTTGCACCCTGACCGTTTACATCATAGTGCAGAAAGTGCGGCGAGATAATCCATGCGAAGCGTCACCGTCCGCGATATTTTACGTCTGGCTTTACCCGTTGGGACAACGATTGTTGCCGGCTCAGCCGGTTTGAGTCACCAGGTTACGTGGGTGGCGATGCTACGGACAACCCTTCCCGCTTTTGCCGAGTTACGGGGTGGCGAACTGGCGCTGCTGTCGGTTGAAGCAGCCCTGGCGCTGGACTCCCGCCTGACACTGGCGAACCTGGTCCGGCGTCTCTCGACGGCTCCCGTTGCGGCGATTGCGGTCACGGGTGCGGTTGAGGCGGAGGATGCCAGCGCCGCCGAGGATGCGCGCCTGCCGCTGCTCAAGCTGCCCGATGGCAGTGATCTCCGCGAGGTTGAGCGCGAAGTGGCCCGGCTGGTCAGCGACTATGAGGCGCAACTGGAGCGGCGTGGCGCACAACTCTACAACTCACTGACGCAGCGCTCGCTGGCCGGCGATGGAGTGCCCGGCCTGCTGGAGACGCTGGCGGAACGTACCGGCCAGAGTGTGGCCTGCTACGGGGCGAATGGCGAATTGCGCGCCCAGCGGGGACGCGGTTCGGCTCGTATCGCACTCCAGGCATTGCGTCCAACAAAGTCAGGCGATAGTTCGCTGCTCAACCAGCAGATCTGGGTCGAGTCAATTGGTCCGCCGAACTATCCGACTGGCTACCTGGCTCTGGCCGGCGTCAATCTGGATGAGTGGGATCGGCTGGCTGCCCGGCAGGGAGCATCCGCACTGGGCCTGGAGTTTGCCAAAGAGCAGGCAGTCCAGGCGGCGGAAGAGCGGCTACGCGGCGACTTTGTGGCGAACATTCTGGCGGGGCCACCCGGCGACCCGTCCGCCCTGGTCCGGCGTGGTCAGGAACTGGGCTATAATCTGACGCTGCCACACGTTGCGCTGCTGTTTCGCCTGGACGATGATAACAGCGTCGCGCTGAACCGGGTGTCCAGCAGCATCCAGGGGGAACTCAACCGGCGCGGGATTGCGGCCCCGCTCTCCCAACGCGAAACCTCAGTGCTCTGCTTGCTGCCCATTACCGACAATACACCGCGTCCCCGCGAACTGGCCGACGCTCTGCGCGACCGGCTGGCGTCGGACTATCCCGGTATCACGCTGGCGCTGGGCAATCCCGCGCCCATGCTGGCCGAGTGGTCCCGGACGGTGGAGGAGGCAGAACAGGCGTTGCTGCTGGGGCGGCAGCTCTTTGGCACCGAGCGGGTGGTTGCCTTTAGCGACCTGGGGGTCTACCGGCTGCTGGTGCGTCTGCGCGAGACGCCGGAACTCTGGACCTTCTACCGCGAGACGCTCTCGGCGCTGGCGGCCTACGATCAGAAGCAGGATGGCGAGCTGATCAAAACCCTCGAGGCCTACTTCAATCACCTGGGTAACCTGCGCGCGACCTCCGAGGCGCTGCATGTTCACCGTAACACGCTGCTCTACCGGCTGGAGCGGATCAAGCAGATCAGCGGCCTGGACCTCAACAACTCCGATGAGCATTTCGCGCTCTGGCTGGCGCTGCGGGCCCACCGGGTGCTGCGTACGATGGATGAGGCATGAACCGTAGTCCGTAGTCCGTAGTCCGTAGTCCGTAGTCCGTAGTCCGTGAAACGGCGGGGGACAGGTATGGTTATTGCCGCGTTGCCCTGTCACCCCGTCATTTGTGCTCCTGCTTTCGCGTCACAGCCCGGTGGCATCCGCGCCCAGGATTACGACGATATCGGCACTGCTGATGAGGTTGTTGGGTGGTTGCCCGTTGCGCACCTCGGCCCCGATGGTCTCGGCCACGCGGCGAGCCGTGATCGGTTTGCCGGTGACATCGTAGACCACCGTTGTCGGATACTCCCCCGGCGGGGCATTCTCCGGCGGCAGAATAGTAAAACGGGCCTGCTCCAACTGAATTGCCGTATCGCCCGCCAGACCGGGAATCGCGGTTCCGTTGAACACCTGCACCGTCGCCTGCTCCGCCTGCTCGCTGGGCCGTGTCAGCCACTGATCGAGGATGGCGCGCACGCCCGCCGGATCCCAGACCAGGTTTGAGCCGATTTCACTGACGGCAACGGTTTCGGGGGTGATGCGCACCTGGTTGATGCTCTCCGGGTCCATCCCGGCCGCCAGGATGATGCCGCTCAACAGCACATCTGGCCGGGCAATCGGCATGGTCGTCAGCACTGGCGGGGTTGCTCCTTCCTGGCCTTCGATACTCTCCAGGAGTCCCGGAATCGCCGCGACCCGCTCGGGCATACTCTTGGCGCGCAGTTCGGCGACAATCGCGCGGAGCACCTGCTGCTGGCGCTCGGCGCGCCCGAAGTCACTGTCGGCATGGCGCGTGCGGGCATAGATCAGCGCCGTCGCGCCATTCATGCGCTGCTCCCCCGGCTGAAACTCCACCCGCATAATGCCAAAATCGTCGGTAGGGTAGGCTTCATCAATAATCAGTTTTGGCACATTCACGGTAATCCCGCCCAGTTCGTCGATCAACCCGGCAAAGCCGTCAAAATTCACCTGCGCCGTGTAGTGGACGCGCATCCCCGGCGGCATTTGCAGAAAGTCCTCAACCGTTTCGGCGGCCAGCGCCATTCCCCCCTGCTGCGGCGTTGTCTCCGGTCCATACAACTCGGCGGCATGATCGTGACCGTACCCGTAGGCAACATTGATCTTGGTGACGCCGATAGTGGGTAGTTCTACCTGCGTATCGCGCGGAATCGAGAGTAGACTGATCCAGCGCCCGGTTGCGTCAATATGCGCCAGGATCAGGGTATCGCTACGCACGCCCTCCTCGGGATGGTCGGGCCGTTCGTCCACGCCGATCAGCAGGACATTCGTGCCGCCCAGCAGCGGCGAGGCAATCGGCGGGTTAGGGCGCACCTCATCCACCACAATCGCCTGCGCAACATCGCGCACCTGCCAGTAGAACAGACCCGCGGCCACCAGGAAGAGCACCAGGGCCACCAGCAAGATCTGCCGCACACGCGGCCAGAGTGGGCGGCGAGTCTTGGGCTCCGGCGCAGCACGGGGTGGTGCGCGGTGTGGTCGTGGTTCGGTGGGCGGTGCCGGCGCGGCGGGTGGCTGCGCATCTCGCTGCTTCCGCCCCGGCATCACAATCGTATCGCCGGTATACGCCCGCCCTGATCGGTTGCGACGCTGATTCCGGTCATCCATTGCACTATACTCCCCCTCAGAATCTGCAGAAATATCGCCTCCAGTATAGCAGACACGCACTGATGTGGGGATGACGCAACGCTGAATGCCGGCTGTGCGGGGTATAATGGATGCGTGCTTCGCATCTATCAGAACTTGCTGGGGGTTCGTAACTGTGGACATTTCTTGAAAACAGGCGGTGTTGTAATGCCACCCACGACGCTTGAAATAGACATTTCTTCCCTGTCGGTCGTTGCGCCACCGGCTGAACCAGTCTGTGTGCCGCATCCAGGGCGACCCTGGACCATCGCTGACCTGTATGCGCTGGCTGACGACGAGAATCGTTATGAACTGGTACGGGGTGAACTGATGATGATGCGTCCTGCCAGTCCAGTGCAGGAACGGTATGCTGCGCGCCTGGGGGCCGCCCTGAGCGTGTATGTTGATGAGCATGACCTGGGTGAGGTGTATACAGCCGAACCCGGTTTTATTCTCGCTCCAGAACCGGAGTCGGTCGTGCGCGCGCCCGATCCGGCATTTGTCAGCAAGGAGCGCATTCCGCCTGCCGACCAGCAACAGGGCTTCTGGGCACTGGCCCCCGATCTGGCGGTGGAAGTTATCTCGCCCTCGGAGACGGCCGAGGATATTCAGATAAAAGTGCAGGACTATCTGACGGCGGGTACCCGGCTTATCTGGCTGGTTTACCCGCGCACCAGGACGGTGCTGGAGTATCAATCGGCAACCCAGATTCGCCAACTGGGGCACGACGATAACCTGGAGGGAGGTGTGGTCATTCCCGGCTTCGGATATCCGCTACGCCGGTTGTTTCGGGATGCGGATGCGCAGCGGCAGTGAGGCACGCAGGATGTCCCACGTCTCACGTCTCACGTCTCACGTCTCACGCCGCAATTGCACCACCACACACCCCGTCATCCAGTCGTGGAAGGCCTGGCGCGTGGCCGAGAAGTTGGCGAAGAGCAGCGGTACCAGCGCCAGCAGTACCACCACAAGATCAGGGCGGCGAACCAGGCGCAACAGAAACGCCAGCGCGGGCAGGATCATTGCCGATGCCAGTCGGTAGATATGCCGCACCAGCGCGTGCCCAAAGCTGATCCGGTTGCCGTACAGGTCCGTCACCGCCAGCCCCAGCAACCGCTTGCCGACCGTGGCCTGCCAACCTGAACTCTCCAGCAGCGGGTAGTACAACCAGACAACGAGGGCCCCGATCAGCCAGGCCGCGATGGTGGGCAGTAGCCGTAGCGTCAGCCCGATGACCTCGCCCAGCAGCATGCTGCACACCAGGATGAGCATGCCGTCAACCAGGGAGGCGGCAACCCTGCGCCAGAGGGCCGCATAGGTCAGGCTATCCGGCAGGGCCGGCGTAAGCACCCGGGTGGTGATCCCCGCGCCGGGGGCGCTGTCCGTTGCCGGTGCGGAGCGGGCGGCGGATTGAGCTTCGCGGTGGGCGTGGGTCTGCACCAGCTTCCCCGCCGGTTCCGGGATGGCCGGCAGATCGCGGCGCAGCGTGGCAACATCCGGGTAGCGGTCGGCGGGCTGCATCGCCAGCAACCGCATCACCACGGCTTCCAACTGCGTGGGTACATCCGGGTTGTGCCGGCGCAGCGGCAGCAGCGTATCCTGGAGCGCGCGCTGGGGCGCTTCGGGCACCTCGGTGCCGCTCAACAGGGTGTAGAGCGTCGCCCCCAGCGCGTAGAGGTCCGAGCGCACATCGGTGGTGCCCATGCCATACTGCTCCAGCGGTGCGAAGCCCGGCGTCACCGCCCGCGCTCCGGCGGTAGTCTTCAAGGCCGGGTTGTAGGCTTTCGCCAGCCCAAAATCAACCAGGAAGACCTGACCCTCCGGCGTGATGCGAATATTGTCCGGCTTGATATCGCGGTGGATGATCGGCGGCACATGGCTGTGCATATACTCCAGCGCATCCAGCAGGGGCGCGAGGATGGGCATAATTGCTGCGACCTGCATGCGGCCCTGGGGTTGGTGTGCCAGGTGACTGCTCAGATCCTCACCCGGCACATAGTCCATTACCAGATACTGCCTGTCCTGCTCCATGAAATAGTCGGTTACGGCGGGCAACGCCGGGTGGCGCAGGCCGGCCAGCAGCCGCGCCTCAAACTCGAACTGCTGTGCGGCCTCGGATGAGTGGTCGAACGTCTCTTTGACGGCAACAGTCGTTTGCAGGCGGCGGTCGTACGCGCGGTAGACGGCTCCAAACCCGCCCTGCCCCAGCAACTGCTCTAGTTCGTAGCGTCCCTGTAGAATAGTTGTAGTGGATGTCAACGTGGTATCTCTCATCTGGTCCTCATATCGGACTCATATAGCATTCATTCTGGTGTGGCATGATCTATTACGCACCAGACGTACCACATGTTGCGAGTGGTCGTGTGGTAAACATCCCTCATTCCCCCATGTGCAACGGGCGGGCAGGCATGCTCGCCCGTCGGGTTTGTTTCCCCCCGTGCTATAATGATCACACTGACTGTTTTTTCCTGGAACCGTTCCATTCTCAACCTGGCTGCCCGTGTTGCAGCGTCGGTCTGGCCTGTGTGGCACTGTCGGCAGCGGTTGACCTGAGTATGATGCAAAATACTGAGCTTATTTCCATCGAGCAGCGTTATGAGGTGGGCCTCTATCCCAAGCGCCCGGTTACGATTGTGCAGGGCCGTGGCGCGCGCCTGTGGGATGCCGAGGGGCGGATGTTTATCGACTGCGTGGGCGGGCAGGGTGCGGCCAACCTGGGCCATAGCCACCCCGCACTGATTGCCGCCGTGCAGGATCAGGCGGCCCGGCTGATCAGTTGCCCGGAGATCTTCCACAATGATCAGCGGGCCGCCTACCTGGAGGCGCTGGCGGCCGCACTGCCCTTTCCCGCGCGTATCTTCCTCTGCAACAGCGGGGCGGAGGCGATTGAGGCGAGTCTCAAGTTTGCACGCCTGTTGACGGGACGCCCGCAGATTGTGGCGACGATGCGCGGCTTTCATGGGCGCACGTTCGGCGCGCTGAGTGCCACCTGGGATGCTAAATATCGCAAACCATTTATGCCCCTGGTGCCCGAGTTTACGCATGTGCCCTACAACAACCTGGAGGCACTGGCGGAAGCGGTGAATGCGCAGACGGCGGCCGTCCTGCTGGAGCCGGTGCAGGGCGAGGGCGGGGTGCGTCCCGCCGACGCGGGCTACCTGGAAGGTGCGCGCCGCATCTGTGATGAGCAGGGCGCGCTGCTGCTGCTGGACGAGGTGCAGACCGGCTTCGGGCGCACCGGGAAGCTGTTTGCCCTTGAGCATAGCGGCGTGATGCCTGATGTGCTGGCGCTTGCCAAGAGTATTGCGGGGGGCCTGCCGATGGGCGCGGTGGTCCTGCATGAGCGGCATGGCACGCTGCCCGGCGGCGCGCATGGCACGACCTTCGGCGGTAATCCGCTGCTCTGTGCGGCGGCGCTTGCGGCGCTGCGGGTGATGCAGAACGAAGATCTGCCGGGGCAGGCGGCAGAGAAGGGCGCATGGCTGCAGGAGCGCCTGCACGCCCTGGAAGCGCCCCAGGTGCGCGAGGTGCGCGGGCAGGGCTTGCTCGTGGGCCTGGAACTGAAGCAGCGGGTCCAGCCCTATCTCAGTGCCCTGCTGGAGCGCGGCGTGCTGGCGCTGCCGGCCGGCCCGAACGTCTTGCGACTGCTGCCACCGCTCGTGATCGCTTATACTGATCTGGAAACGGTCGTAGCCCATTTGGCTGAGATCCTGCGTTAATCTCTACAGCGTGATTGGGAATGCACGCTGAGTGATAGGAGTTACGCGGTGAATTTGATGAAGTTTGAGAAATTCATCCGGACATTGCTCCAGGAGTCCCGGCTTTAGCCTGTTGAGGGCCGTTCACCGGCTGAAGCCGGGACTCCAAAGTCCGGGCTGTATGGTGGTACATGCCGTCCGGTCCTCATATATTCGGATTTTTTTCAGTGTTCATCAAACAAAGATGGTTCCTTCCGCCCTGCCGGAGGCGAAATACGTTTTCGGGTCAGTGACCGCGTAACTCGTGTAAGTGATAGGCGAACTGCCGGGAATGCCATTACCCGGCACTGCGCTGCACCCGCCGTAGCACCCACCTGTCGGCATGCGGCAGGTAGGCCAGATCGAAGATCTGTCCCTCTGCCGCAACCCGAAAGCCATAGGCATCCGGTTCACGCCAGGTAGAGATGAGTTGCTCAACGGTGTAGGTGCGATCTTCCCAGACAACATGGAGCGGCCGGCCGGGATAGGCATGGTCGGCGCGGCAGTGAACATAAATCTCTGGTTGCATAGCTCCATGATACCAGGGACGGCACGCCTTTTGCAATAGACCGCTTATAGAGGCAAAATTCACAACGTAATGAGGCACCAATGGAAGAGCGCATCGGTATTATTGATCTGGGATCAAACACAACCCGCCTGATCTTGATGGCCTACAAACCGCATCTCTGTTTTCGACTGGTTGACGAAGTCAAGGAGACTGTACGCCTGGCGGAGGGGGTGAGTGAGGATCGCATGCTCAAACCCGGCCCAATGCGGCGGGCAGTTGAGGCGCTCAAAATGTTTTACACCTTCTGTCAGTCCGCCCAGGTAGAGCAGATTGTCCCCGTTGCTACCAGCGCGCTCCGCGAGGCAGCGAATCGTGAAGAGTTCTTGTTGATGCTGCGGCAGGGGAGTGATCTGGATCTGCGCGTGTTGAGCGGCGAAGAGGAAGCCTATTACGGCTACCTGGGAGCCATCAACTCGCTCCCGTTCACCGACGGCATTGTCGTGGATATTGGCGGCGGCAGCACCGAGGTGACGGCCGTGCGTGGCCGCGCCTTCAGTACCACATTTTCGCAGCAGGTGGGCGTTGTGCGCTTTACGGAGCGCTACATCAAGTCGGACCCGATCAGCAAAAAGGAGTTTCGCGCGCTGGAAGAGGGCGCGGTTACAGCCTTTAAGGAACTCGATTGGCTCAAGTCGGAGACGGGCCCGACCATGGTGGGGTTGGGGGGAACGGTACGTAACCTGGCGCGGATGGATCAGAAGCGTCGGAAATATCCGCTTGACCGGCTGCATGGCTATGTGCTCAAACGCCAGGCGCTCGAGGAGATTGTAGATATGCTGCGCCGCAGCAGCCTCAAGGAACGGGAGTCGATCCCAGGGCTTAGTCGGGACCGCGCTGATGTGATCGTGGCCGGCGCGGTGATCCTGCTTCAACTCATGCAGCAGGGCGGTTTTGAGGAGTTGCTGGTGAGTGGGCAGGGGTTGCGCGAAGGGCTCTTTTACGACTACTTTCTGCAGGGCCAGCAGGTGCAACTCTTTGATGATAAACGCGGGTTCAGTATCCAGAATCTCGCCAAAATCCACAACTATGAGGCGATCCACGCGGCCAAGGTGCGCGAACTTAGCCTGTCTCTGTTTGATCAACTCGAACCGCTGCATGGCTATGGTCGCTGGGAGCGGGAACTGCTCTCCTATGCGGCCCTCCTCCACGATATCGGCGTTGAGGTGGGCTATTATGATCACCACAAACACTCGGCTTACCTGATCTTCAACTCGGCGTTGCAGGGCTTTAGCCACCGTGAAGTTGTTTTGCTGGCGTTGCTGACCCGCTACCACCGCAAGGGCTCGGTTGATGTGGACGAGTATCGCATGATCCTGGCGGACGATGATGAAGAGCGCCTATCCCGCCTGAGTGCGCTGCTGCGTATTTCAGAATATCTGGAGCGCAGCAAGAGCCAGGTTGTCCAAAGCCTGAAGGTTGAGATTGGCGCGGACGGCGTCCGGGTGCAGGTGCGGGCGGTTGGCGATGCAACGGTTGAGGTGTGGGATGCGAATCGCCGCACACGTCTGTTTGAAAAAGCCTTTGGACGGAATATCGAGATTGTGATTTAGGCGCAATGCCCTGGCGCGCACAGAGGCGCATAAGGATCGTACATCCTTATGCGCCTCTGGCGGCTTTGCGCGAGGCTATTTGCAAGGTTCTGCGGTTACGTCTCCTCCCCCCGCAAGCGCTTGAGTTCCGCTTCCATCTCCGCCAGGCGAGCTGCCAGATCATCAGCGCGCCGGCGTTCGGTATCGGCGCGTTGCTGTTCATTCTCGGCGCGCTGGCGTTCGGCTACGGCCCGCTGATGTTCATTCTCGGCCCGCTGGCGTTCGGCTTCATCGGGAAGCAGTACCAGGGAGCCATCGCTATGGTAGAAGCGCAGCCAGGTATCTTCCCGTCCCATAAATGTTCCCCGCCAGGGCCCCAGCCAGAGCCCCAGTTCCTCACTCCAGAGCCGGCCGCGCGTATCCGGCTCGATAGGCAGGTAAGTCCGCCGCTCGATCCGCCAGCCGATGAGCCGTTCCACCTGTGGCGCAATGCAGAAGTATTCGCCGGTGCGGAACGTTGTTGCGTAAAGCTGTTTCTTATCTTCGAGATCGATCTGCTGTGTGCTGGGGGAGAGTAGTTCAAAAATCACGTCCGGGTAGCGCCCCGCCTCATCCCAGACCACCCAGGAGAGCCGCTCGCGTTTGCCGTCTACATTCTTGACAATGAAGACATCCGGCCCCCGGTAGTCCTGGTTGCGTGCCTGCTGCATACTGAAGTAGACAAACATATTTGCACCAACATAGAAGTCGGTGAGATAGCCACCCCGGAACGCGATATAACTGGCCTTGATCAGGGTGGCATTGTCGGCATGCCATGGTGATTCCATCTTATCTCCATCGTCATAGGGCAGTTCGTCCTGGGTGGGTGGGAGTTCAATCTCCGGCCAGGGCTGATCATTCACCGTCCGATTGACCGGCTCAACTGGCGGTGTGGTCGATGGCATAGGTTCCCTCTTCCTGCTCTGCGGAATTACGGTTATGTCCGCGCGCCTCGGTTGCTATGATTGTACCATGGAAAACATTTATGCTACAGGAAGAATCCCGGATAAAGAGAAAACATGTTGTTCAGTGGATATGCGCCGGCGCGCTGTGTTCTCTGTTCCTTTGTTCGCCGTTCTCTCCTGTGCCGTGGCACGTTACTTGCAAACAAAACGAAGCCGGAAGAGGCAGATATTTTCAAAATTGCGCGTAACCCTTGCTGCGGGCCGGGAGCGGCAGGAAGTGGCTACAAGCATGCCGTATTTCTATGAGAGGAATGCATTATGGATGCAGAAACACGGGCCATTCGACAGGAGATTGCTGCCACACGCGAGGCGATGACCGACAAGGTTGAGCAGCTTGAGTCGCGGGTGCAGCAGCGCACGGACGAGGTGAAAGAGGCGCTTGACATCCGCCAGGCAACCAGCGAGCGGCCCTGGACGATGGTGGGCATCGCAACGGGTGCGGGATTTATGATTGGAACATTCGGGAAAGAGTTGCTGTCGCTGCTACGCCCCGTGACGGGACTGGCATTCCTGGCTGGATATGCCTGGGGACGGTTCGGCCGGCCGGGACAATAAAATAGGGCGACATGTCCGGCGCTCGATAACACCGGGTTAGACAAAACCATTAAAGAGAGAATGCTACTATGATCGACCTCATGGTTGACCTCTGGTACAAAAATGCCATAGTCTACTGTCTCGATGTTGAGACATTTATGGATGCAAACGGTGATGGTATCGGTGATTTTTCGGGACTGACGCAACGCCTGGACTACCTGAATGGAATTGGTATCAACTGTATCTGGCTGCTGCCGTTTTACCCCACGCCCAACCGGGATAATGGCTATGATGTCATTGATTACTACAACGTTGATCATCGTCTGGGAACGCTCGGCGATTTTGTGGAGTTTTCGCGCCAGGCGCGCGGGCGGGGAATCAAGGTTGTGGTTGATCTGGTGGTCAATCATACGTCTAATCAGCACCCCTGGTTTCAGCAGGCACGGCAGGACAGAAATTCAAAGTATCGCAATTTCTATGTCTGGTCAGATGAGCGCCCCGCCGATGCGTCCGACGAGGTCATCTTTCCCGGCGTTCAGGAAAGTATCTGGACCTATGATGAGCAGGCCGAATCCTATTACCTGCATCGGTTTTATGCGCACCAGCCCGACCTGAATATTGCCAATCCTGCCGTGCGTGAAGAGATCGCCAAAATTATGGGCTTCTGGCTGGAGTTGGGTGTCGCCGGGTTCCGCATTGATGCGGCCCCCTTTCTGATTGAACTCAAAGGGATTGAGGATCAGGCCGAGGTGGCGGATCGGCACGCATACCTGCAAGGGCTGCGCGAGTTTCTCTCCTGGCGACGCGGTGATGCTATTCTGCTGGCCGAGGCGAATGTTTCCACCGACTTAATCCCCGAATATTTTGGTGACGGCAATCGTATGCATATGCTCTTCAACTTTATCGGGAACCAGCGGATGTTCCTGGCACTCGCGCGCCAATCCGCCGAGCCGCTCATTCAAGGGATGCAGAGTCTGCCCCGGATTCCCCATACCGGGCAGTGGGCCAACTTTACCCGCAACCATGACGAGCTAGATCTGGGGCGGCTATCCGACGAGGAGCAACAAGAACTGTGCCAGGCCTTCGATGTACCGGAGGAAGCCTGGATCTACCAGCGGGGACTACGCCGCCGGATTGCGCCGCTCCTGAATGGCGATCAGCGGCGCATCAGTCTGGCCTACAGCCTGATGTTTACCCTGCCAGGGACACCAGTGCTGCGCTATGGGCAGGAGATCGGCATGGGCGACGATCTGGGCCTGGAGGAGCGTACCAGTATCCGCACCGCGATGCAGTGGTCGGACGAACCCAACGGCGGTTTCTCAACCGTGCCGGCGGAGGAACTGGTGCGCCCGGTGCTCAGCGGTGGGCAGTATGGCTTTGAGCAGATCAATGTTGCGCGCCAGCAACGCGATCCCGGCTCACTGTTGAATACTGTGGAGCGCATGATCCGTACGCGCAAGAACTGTCCGGAGTTTGGTTGGGGCGACTGGGAGATTATCAATACAAATCTGCCCCAGGTATTTGCACATCGTTGTGAGTGGCGCGGGGGTGTGGTCGTTGCGATTCATAACCTCGCAGCGGAAGCCTGCACGGTAACGCTTGATGTAAATGCCGAAGAGAGCCGGCATCTGTGTGATCTCTTTGGCGACCGTCTGTATGAGCCGTTTAGTGATGGTGCGCACCGGATTTCTCTGGAGGGATACGGCTATCGCTGGTTCCGCCTGCTGCACGAGCGGTGTGATAGCACGTAAGCGGCGCGGCATTCCGCAGCATACTGTGCTATTCGGGTGATCGGGAACCGGCGATCACCGCTGACACCGAATCCAGCGGATCTTGTTATAATATCTGCAAGATCCATCCTAACTCCAATAATAAACACGACTTACGTGGTCACTGACTCGAAAGGACATTTCGCCTCCGGCAGGGTGGAATCGGACATCCTTTTTGGAAAAAGTACCATGCTGCCGCAGGCGAATCGGGTTTCCGTCGGGTGAAACGTCCGGTTTGCCTGTCAACCGCGTAACTCCTGTAATAAATATGCATCTGCTGATAGTTGTTGTCATAACACCTGGAAAGATTTCATGCTTGCAGCAGTTTTGTCGGGATTTGCGCTCTCGTCAGTAACCCCCTGGTTACGACGGATCGGGCGCGGGGCTACAGGGTGGCTGATTGCACTGCTGCCCCTGGGCCTGTTCATCTACTTCGGCAGTCAGGTCGAGGCGATCATGGCGGGCGAGGTTTTGCGTGTCTCCTATGCCTGGGCTCCCAGTGTTGGCATTAATCTGTCATTTTACCTGGATGGGTTGAGTCTGCTCTTTGCCCTGCTGATCACCGGGATCGGCACGCTGGTCATTCTCTACACGGCGGGCTACCTGGCCGAGGACGAGCATATCGACCGTTTCTATGCGTTTACGCTGATCTTTATGGCCTCGATGCTCGGTCTGGTGCTGGCGAACAATGTGATTACGCTCTATGTCTTCTGGGAGTTGACCAGTGTTAGCTCCTTCCTGCTCATCGGCTTTGAGCATGAGGAGGAGGAGTCGCGCGCGGCGGCCTGGCAGGCGTTGCTGGTGACGGGCGCGGGCGGGCTGATCTTGCTGGCCGGGCTGATCCTGCTGGGGCAGGTCGGTGGGAGCATGGAGATATCCACGCTGGTCGAAGCGGGCGAGATGATTCGTGGTGAGGCGCTCTACCTGCCAATCCTGGTACTGATCCTGCTGGGTGCTTTCACCAAATCGGCGCAGTTTCCGTTTCACTTCTGGTTGCCCAATGCCATGGCCGCGCCGACCCCGGCCAGTGCTTATCTCCACTCGGCAACGATGGTCAAGGCGGGTGTCTATCTGCTGGCGCGGTTGAGCCCGGTTCTGGGCGGTACCCCGACCTGGCAGTACACTGTTACAAGTGTCGGCGCGGTGACGATGCTGCTGGGCGCGTTTCTGGCCTGGCAACAGGTGGATATCAAACGCATCCTGGCCTACTCCACGGTTAGCGCCCTGGGGATTCTGGTGATGCTGATTGGCATAGGCACGGAACTGGCAGCCGAGGCGATGCTGGTGTTCCTGCTGGGGCATGCGCTCTACAAGGGCGCGCTCTTCCTGGTGGCCGGGGCGATTGATCATGAGAGCGGTACGCGCAGCCTTGACCAGTTGGGCGGGCTACGGCGTGCGATGCCGATTACCGCCGGAGCTGCCTGGATTGCCGCGCTGTCCATGGCAAGTCTGCCGCCCTTCCTGGGCTTTATCGGCAAAGAGTTGCTTTATGAGGCATCCCTGAAAGCGCACCTCACCGAGTATCTGCTGATTGGCGTGGCGGTGCTGGCAAATATCTTCTACGTGGGCGCGGCGGGAATCATAGGATTGCGGCCCTTTATTGGACAGGAAGCGGATACACCGAAACATCCCCACGAAGCGCCGCTGACGATGTGGCTGGGTCCGGTGGTGCTGGCGGGAGCCGGGCTTTTTCTGGGGCTGGTTCCCAGCGCTGCCGGGATGGTGGTCCAACCGGCTATTGCCGCAATGACCGGGCACGCCGCCGAGATCGACCTGGCGCTCTGGCATGGGCTGACGCTTCCGCTGTTCCTGAGTGTGATTACCATTGCGGGCGGTGCCGGCGTCTACGTCGGGCGAGAGCGGTTAATGCGACTGGCAGCCGGCCCGACCTCGCTCAGTCGCTGGGGGCCGGATCGCTGGTACACCTGGGCACTCGATGGGCTGAACTGGGTCGCGCACGAGCAGACCCGCCTGATCCAGCATGGCTACCTGCGCTACTACATGCTGACGATTGTGCTCACACTGGTCGGGTTTGTCGGGTTTACCCTGCTGCGCCTGACCGATCTGCCGCAGAGCCTGACCACCCAGGATATCCGCCCCTACGAGGCCGGGTTGGGTGTGCTGATCCTGTTTGGGACCTGGATGGCAGTGCGGGCGCGGTCGCGCCTGGCGGCGATTGCTGCCCTGGGTGTGGTTGGCTATAGTATGTCGCTGATCTTTGTCATGTTTAGCGCGCCTGATCTGGCAATGACCCAGTTTGCAATCGAGACGCTGACGGTGATCCTGTTTGTGCTGGTGTTGTACCGGCTGCCGCCCTTTGGAGCCGGCACCGTCAGGCGCGCACGTCTCCGTGATGCTGCCGTGGCGCTGACGGCGGGTACCTTAATTGCCACACTGGTGCTGATTGCAACGAACGTCCAGTTCAGTCCTTCGATCTCCGATTTCTATATTGATAAGAGTTACCCTGAGGCGCATGGACATAACATTGTCAATGTCATCCTGGTAGACTTTCGTGAGTTGGACACAATGGGCGAGATTACGGTGCTCTCCCTGGCGGGGGTGGGCGTCTATGCGCTGCTCAAGCTTATCTTGCGGGAGCGCAAAGTGCGAGAGGAGCAGGACGAATGACTTCACTGATTATGCGCACGGCAACGCCCCTGCTGTCGCCTCTGATGGTCTTCTTCTCAATCTTTCTGCTGGTGCGCGGGCACAACAATCCGGGGGGCGGCTTTGTGGGCGGGTTGCTGGCCGCAGCGGCCTTTGCAATGTGGGCAATTGCCTACAATGTGCAGGTTGCCCGGTACCGGCTGGCAATTGATCCCCCGTGGCTGGTCGGGTCCGGGTTGCTGCTGGCGCTGGCAAGCGGCAGTGTGTCGCTGCTGAAGGGGGAGCCGTTTCTTACCGGCAAGTGGGTGGAGATACCCATCCCCCTGCTGGGGAACCTGGCGCTTGGTACGCCCATGGTGTTCGATGTCGGCGTCTACCTGGTGGTGCTAGGGGTGATGATGATGATTATCTTGAATCTGGCGGAGGAGTGAGGTATGGAGGCAGTCCTGGCAATTGTTGTCGGTGGCCTGTTCGCCGCCGGTCTGTATATGATGATGCGGCGCAATATTGTCAAGCTGATTATTGGCCTGGTGCTGCTGAGTCACGCGGTCAACCTGTTGATCTTTACCTCGGCCGGGTTGACGCGGGCCGAGCCGCCGCTGCTCCCTGAAGGCGCGGAGGAGACGGTGATGCTTGTGGCTGATCCGCTGCCCCAGGCGCTGATCCTGACAGCGATTGTGATCAGCTTTGCGGTGCTGGCCTTTGCGCTGGTGCTCTTCCACCGCGTCTATCAGTCGGTCGGCACCGATGACCTGGACCGGATTAAACCTACCGAAGAGTCGGCTACGCATTTGTGATTGAGTTTATCGAAAGAACCGTAACAGAATGCAGAATTTACTGCTTGTTTTGCCGATTATGATTCCGCTGGCAACGGCGGCTATCCAGATCCTGGCATGGCACTCCTGCCCGGTGCAGCGCTGGCTGAGCCTGCTGGGGTCAATGGCACTGCTGGTCGTCGCCGGGTTGTTGCTGGCGACGGTCTGGCGTGATGGTATCCAGGCGACGCAGTTGGGCAACTGGCCTGCGCCCTACGGCATTACGCTCGTCGCCGATCTGTTTAGTGCCACGATGGTGGTGGTGGCGGCACTGATGGGGGTTGCCGTCATCATCTACTCACTGTCGGGGTTGGGGATCGACCGGGCGCGCGAGTCATTTGGCTACTACCCGCTGCTCAACATCCTGCTGATGGGGGTTTCGGGCGTATTCCTGACCGGCGATATTTTTAACATGTATGTCTGGTTCGAGGTGATGTTGATCTCCTCGTTTGTGCTGCTGGCGCTGGGTGGGGAACGAACGCAACTGGAAGGCGCGCTCAAGTATGTCACTATTAATCTGGTTTCGTCGGCGGTATTCTTAACGGCGGTGGGCGTGCTCTACGGGGTAGTGGGTACGCTGAACATGGCCGACCTGGCGATCAAGTTAAACGATACGGCGAACCCTGGACTGGTGACAACGCTGGCAATGCTCTTCCTGATTACCTTTGGGATTAAGGCCGCGATCTTTCCGCTCTTCTTCTGGCTGCCCGAGTCCTACCACACGCCGCCGGTAGCCGTCTCGGCGATCTTCGCGGGGCTGTTAACCAAAGTGGGCGTTTATGCGCTGATCCGCGTGTTTACGCTGCTCTTCACGCAGAATGTCGGCTATACGCATACGCTGATCCTGGTGCTCTCCGGGTTCACGATGGTTGTGGGCGTGCTGGGGGCGGCAGCGCAGTATGAGTTTCGTAAGATTCTCTCATTTCATATTATCAGCCAGATCGGCTATATGATCATGGGCTTAGGATTATTTACACCGCTGGCAATTGCCGGATCGATTTTTTTTATTGTCCATAACATTTTCGCCAAAGCCAATCTCTTTCTGATCAGCGGGGCGGTGGAGCGGCTGCGCGGCACCTATGAGTTGAAGGAGTTGGGCGGATTGTATCGGGCCTATCCGGGGCTGTCGATCCTGTTTTTAATTCCGGCGCTCTCGCTGGCAGGTATTCCGCCGCTCTCCGGGTTCTGGGCCAAGTATACCCTGGCGCGGGCCGGCCTGGAGGTTGAGCAGTATGTGATTGTCGCCGCCGCGTTGCTGGTCGGGTTGCTGACGCTCTTCTCGATGACCAAGATCTGGAATGAAGCCTTCTGGAAACCCTTGCCGACCGCATCTGAGCGGTTAGTTGCCGGGGCTACGGTCAACCAGAACACGGGCCGGATGCGGGTGTTGCTGCTGCCCATCATTATTCTGGCGTTGCTGACGGTGCTGATCGGGTTGTTGGCCGAGCCGATGTTGCTGCTGGCAATGGCGGCCTCCGAACAACTGCTGCAACCTTCCGAGTATATCGAGGCGGTGATGGGAGCCTGACGATGCAGATTATCAGAAAAATGCTGTTTAAAGTGTGGCTGGTGGTCGAGTTGACCGTCTATTTTCTCTGGGAGCTTTTCCGGGCGAACCTGCGGGTGGCGCGTGATGTGGTTACGCCCAAACACTACAAGCGACCGGGGGTGGTGGCGGTGCCGCTTGATGTACGCACCAGTTATGAAATTACGCTGCTGGCCTGCCTGATCACGCTGACGCCGGGCACGCTGAGCCTGGATGTATCCAGGGATCGTAGCGTGCTCTACATCCACGAGATGTTTATTACCGACCCGGATGATGTACGGCGCAGCGTCAAAGAAGGCTTTGAACGGCGGGTGCTGGAGGTGTTTCGATGAGTTTTGGAGTTATTGCCGGCGTGGCCACGCTGGTGCTGGGGATGCTGATCGCGGCGCTGTTTCTCGCGTTTGTGCGCCTGTTACGTGGGCCGAGTATCCCCGATCGCGTAGTTGCGCTGGATCTGATAGCAGTCATTTCGGTGGGGGTTATCGCCGCCTACATTATTCTGACGAACGAACCTGCGTTTCTAGATACGGCGATTGTGTTGTCGCTGATCTCTTTCCTGGGAACGGTAGCGTTTGCCTTTTATATCGAGCGAGGAGCAGCGCGATGACTCACTGGCTGGTAGCGATCTTACTGCTCATAGGTGGTATCTTCTCGCTGATTGCGGCGCTGGGGGTTGCCACCATGCCGGACCTGTTTACCCGCATGCAAGCCAGTACCAAGTCGGCAACGCTGGGGGTTGCCTGTACTATTCTGGCGGTGGCCTTCCACTTTGACAGCCTGAGCGTGAAGGTGCGGGCAATTCTGGTTATCGGGTTTATCTTTATAACCGCACCGATTGCGGCGCATATGATCGGGCGGGCGGCCTACTCCAGTCGGGTGCCGCTCTGGAAGGGCAGCGTGGTGGATGAGTTGGAGGGCAACTTCGACCCGGTGACCCACACGAGCGAGCCGCCGGAGCGCTTCCGACGTTTTCCCCATAGTGACCAGTAGTGACCAGTGATGAGTGACCAGTGACGCGTGGTGTGACAGTATCGTCTTTGCTGCCACGCGTCACTGGTCACTGGTCACTACACAATCTTTTTGCTAAAGAGAAACTGCCCATCCGGGTTCACATCAACCAGCACCATGTCGCCCTCGCGGAAGTCGCCCTCCAGCAGGCTCATTGCCAGCGGGTTCTGGATGTGCTGCTGAATCACCCGCTTGAGTGGACGCGCACCATAGGTCGGGTCGTAGCCCTCGGCGGCCAGTTGCTGCCGCGCCGGCGGCGTCAACTCCAACCCGATGCGCCGGTCAGACAACAGATTCCGTAGCCGATCCAGTTGAATCTCGACAATTGCGGCGATCTGCTGGCGGCTCAACGGGCGGAAGACGATGATATCGTCGATCCGGTTCAGGAACTCCGGTCGCAACGTGATCCGCAGTTCTTCCATCACCCGCACCCGAATCGCTTCCTGGCCGGCACCACTCTGGTTCAGATCCTGGATGATTGCGCCGGCAATATTGCTGGTCATAATGATCACGGTATTCTTAAAGTTAATATGCCGCCCCTGACCATCCGTCAGCCGGCCATCGTCCAAAATCTGGAGCAGCGCATTGAAGACATCCGGGTGGGCCTTCTCGATCTCGTCGAACAGCACCACGCTGTAGGGCCGCCGCCGCACGGCCTCGGTCAGTTGGCCGCCCTCCTCGTAGCCGATGTAGCCCGGCGGCGCACCGATCAGCCGCGACACCGAATGCTTCTCCATGTACTCGGACATGTCCAGCCGGATCATGGCGGCCTCGTCATCAAACAGGAACTCGGCCAGCGCGCGTGCCAGTTCGGTCTTGCCCACGCCGGTCGGCCCCAGGAAGAGGAACGACCCCAGCGGCCGGTTCGGATCTTGCAGCCCGGCCCGGGCCCGCCGCACCGCATTCGCCACCGCCGACACTGCCTCATCCTGACCGATAACCCGTTGATGTAGCCGACCTTCCATTCGCGTCAGCTTCTCGATCTCACCCTCAAGCAGCTTGCTGACCGGCACGCCGGTCCACTTCGAGATAACTTCGGCGACATCCTGCTCGCCCACCTCCTGCTTGAGCAGCGCGGTACCGCCCGAGTCGAGTTGTCCCTCGGTTTCGGCCAATTGCTGATCCAGGCTGGTCATCTTGCCATACTGTAGCTCAGCAGCGCGGTTGTAGTCATACTGTCGCTGCGCCTGCTCAATCTGAATGCGCGTCTCGTCAATCGACTCTTTGATTTGTTGGATGCGCTCGAGCACCTCGCGCTCGCGCTGCAACTGCGCTTCGACGGCGTTCCGCTGCTCACGCAGGTTTGCCAACTCCTGCTCCAGCTTCTCCAGGCGCTCCTGGCTGGCGCGATCCTTCTCCTTCTTCAAGGCCTCACGCTCGATCTCCAGTTGCAGCATGCGCCGCTTGAGATCGTCCAGTTCCTGCGGGTCGCTGGTAATCTCCATGCGTAGCCGCGCCGCCGACTCATCAACCAGGTCAATCGCCTTATCGGGCAGGAAGCGGTCGGTGATGTAGCGATCCGACAGCAGCGCCGCCGCCACAATTGCGCCATCGGTGATGCGCACGCCATGATGGGTTTCGTAGCGCTCCTTCAGGCCACGCAGAATACTGATCGTGTCCTGCACGCTCGGCTGATTAACCAGCACCGGCTGGAAGCGCCGCTCCAGTGCGGCATCCTTCTCAATATGCTTGCGATACTCGTCCAGCGTGGTTGCGCCGACCATGTGCAGTTCACCGCGCGCCAGCATGGGCTTGAGCATATTGCCCGCGTCCATGGCGCCCTCGGCCGCGCCGGCCCCCACCACCGTGTGCAACTCATCCAGGAACATGATCACATCCTCGCGCTCCTGGATCTCCTTGAGCACCGCCTTGAGCCGCTCTTCAAACTCACCGCGATACTTCGCGCCGGCAATCAGCGCGCCCATATCCAGCGCCACCACGCGCCGATCCTTGAGCGACTCGGGCACATCGCCACGCACGATCCGCTGGGCCAGCCCCTCGACAATCGCCGTCTTACCGACCCCCGGCTCGCCAATCAGCACCGGGTTGTTCTTGGTGCGCCGCGACAGGATCTGGATCACGCGGCGGATCTCTTCATCGCGCCCGATCACCGGGTCGAGCTTGCCCCGCCGGGCCAGTTCGGTTAGATCACGGCCATACTGCTCCAGGGCGGCATAGGTGCCCTCCGGCGTAGGGCTGGTGACACGCTGCGTACCGCGTACTTCGCGCAGGGTTTGCAGCAGCGCATTCCGGTCGAGCCCGGCCTGCTCCAGCACGCGCTGTGCCGCGCCACCGGCATGCTCCAGCAGCGCCAGCAGCAGATGCTCGGTGCTGACATACTCGTCGCCAAACTGCGCCAGTTCGTCATGGGCGCGGACCAGCACCGTGCGCAGGCGCGGCGATATATTGACCTGCACATTGCCGCCGCTGACGCGGGGCAGCCGGTTCAGCTCGCTGGTGACTTGCTGCAGCAGCCGGCCCACCGCGATATTCATCTTCGTCAGCACCTGCGGCACCACGCCATCGCCCTGTTCGAGCAGCGCCAGCAGCAGATGCTCCGGTTCCACCTGGCTGTTGCCGTTGCGCTCGGCCGCACCTTGCGCCGCCAGCAACGCCTCCTGTGATTTCTGGGTAAATCGGTTTATGTTAAATGACATTTTCTTTTAACCTCCCTGGCGAGTGCATTCCGCACACGCGCAGCGGCCCAACAGAACAACCACTGCGCGCGCCGCTACGCTCCCGATCCACCTGTCGGGTCGGGCCTCGCTTGATGATATGAACTGCTCATAATCATAACACGCACACGTCAGAAGTATGTTAAAGCAGTGTTGGTATTTTGTTATTGATGCCTGTGCTAACAGAGGTGAGGCTGGATGAAGTTTGAGAACATCGTCCGGATATGCAATGACCGGGAGTCCCGGCTTCAGCCGGTGGAACGCCTGCCGGGGCCCCGGTATACTGATTTGAAAACATCGTCCGGATATGCATGACCGGGAGTCCCGGCTTCAGCCGGTGGAACGCCTGCCGGGGCATAGGTGCGCTGATAAAATTTGAAAACATCGTCCGGATATGCAATGACCGGGAGTCCCGGCTTCAGCCGGTGGGATGCCTGCCGGGGCCCCGGTATACTGATTTGAAAACATCGTCCGGATATGCATGACCGGGAGTCCCGGCTTCAGCCGGTGGAACGCCTGCCGGGACAGTGGCATACTGCCGGGAACGCCTGATCCGGCTGAAGCCGGGACTCCGATCCCACGATGTCCGGATTACAATTTCAACGTTCATAAGCCGGGACTTCCGATAAGTGATGTCCGGATTTCATGGTCAAACTTCATCAGTTGCACGAGGGCAACCTGCGCGCGGCTACAAGCCGCGCCTACGCCTTCGCCGTGTTTCCCCAACACCCACTACACCCCGGTATAGAACTTGCATAAATACCCCTGAGAAGTATAGCAATAAGGAGGTTGCGACGATGGCAGAACAGCAAACAACCGAGAAACGCCACGAAACATCGACGCTCCCTGAGGGCGAGCAGCGCGCCGGGATGCAGCACCCGGAGGAGTGGCGGCAGGATCTCAACCCGGACGCCCTGGCCGGGCAGAATGTCGGGCAGCCCGCCGCCCACCTGGAGCAGGATGTGCCCACGGCCTACGAGGTGCAGGAACTGCGCGATATATTGCGATCCGATTTTAACGAGGACGAACTGCGCCGCATTCCGGTCCTGCCCGAGGGGAGCCGCCTGCAGCAGGGTGCGGTCTATGTCGATCTGTATGATCAAAACCGCGAGGAGTTTAAGGCAACCGGGCAGTGGGAAGTGACGGCGGATCACTGGTATGTGCCCAAGAAAGAGACGCCTTACCCCATCTGGAACCGGCTGATCGGCGTGGAGAACCCCGCCCGCCTGAATCGGGAAGGGTAAACGTAGGTTACAGGTTACAGGTTACAGGTTACAGGTTACAGGTTACAAGGGACAGGAGACAGGGGACAGGTTACAGATGGTGGGGGCAGGCACGGGGCTGCCCAGGGCGGAGTAACCGCGACAGCATGGGTAGGGACGCGCAAAAGCGCGTCCCTACCGGAAATTTACTCGTCAGAGCCCCGGATCAGCCAGTGCGCCGGGGCATTCCGGATCGGTGCGACCGCCGCCTCGCCGCTAGAAACATAGCCGCGCAACTGCCAGAACGACAACCCCTCATCGTTGGCGGCGGCGACCACGCGAATCTCGCCAATATCTTCCTGTGCCGGCAGCCACTCCTCCAGCAGTTCGGCGACTTCCTGCCCGTATCCCTGGCGCTGGAACCCGCCCCAGATCAGCAGTAACCAGAGCGTCGCCACCCCCGGCTCCGGCGCGTGTGTCTGCACATCCACCACACCTATCAACAGGTTGACCACCGGTTGCTCAACCGCCAGCAGCATCCGCCCCGGTGTCGTCTGGGCCGCCTGCCACTGCGCCTGCACATCGTCCAGAGTCAGCGTCTGCGCATTCACGCCGAGCGCATCAAAGTAGAGCGGCGTCCCGATATAGATCTTTAAGAGATCGGGCAGATCCGCCTCCGTCAAGGGACGCAGGATCAGCGTATCACCTTCAAGCTGCATTCGTCCTCCCGTCGTCTGTAACGCATTCCCCATATTCATTATAAATGCTCTGTCGAACGAACCGGCATACAGCAACCCCACATGTAACGTAGTGCCGCCTTCAGGCGGTTGGAAGCGAATCCCGAAGAACCAGTTCACAAACAGTTTAGGATTACTATATCTTCGCCGCCAACCGAGTGGTAGGCGTGCAACCGTCTGGTTTGCATGCCCACCGCAGCATCCTGCCGGATAAACATTAGCCGTTGCGCTTAAGCACCCCGGTGCGCTTGGCATACCGCTCGGCGCGGGTAAAGATAAACAGCCCCAGCGGTATGCTGACCAGCGCCGTCAAACAGACCGGCAACAGCGCCGACATGAGCAGGTCGCCGGGAGTTGCGCCATCGAGCAGCGCCGCGCGCATGCCTTCCAGCATGTAGGTCGCCGGCGAGAGGTAGGCCAGCGGCTGTAGCAGCGTCGGCAGCACCTCAACCGGATAGTAGACGCCACTCACTAGCAGCACCAGCGCCTTGATGATATTGGTCATCTGCAAACCCTTCTCCGGCGAGAGCAGCGGCAATACCGCCGCCATCAACCCCAACCCGACAAACCCCAGGCTGCCGACGGCCAGCATAATCAGCATCGTCAGGAAGTTGGCCTGCTCCAGGCTGACCTGGAAGAAGACGGACACAATGATCAGGATCACGGCCGTATGCAGCGCTCCATAAATGATGCCAAACAGCGCCTGCCCCAGCAGATGCGTGATCCGGCTGATCGGAGCCATAAAGGTATACTCAATCGTTCCCTCCCAGCGTTCCCACTGGATCGACTCGCTAATCATATCAAACACCATTGACAGGTAGTGCCACACCAGCGTTCCCACCATCAAAAAGAGGATAAAGTCATTGATGGCGGTGGCAGGGATGGACTGTCCGGTAATAGCGCCTGCCGCCTTCCCGATAAAGGTAATCGCCAGCGCATTCACGACGGCATAGGCCAGAAAGACCAGTTCCCACGTCCAGTAACGTTTAATCAGGTTGAAGTTGCGTTCCACAAACGCATACGCCCCCCGGATCTCCCGGGCCAACCCGCCCGGCGACTGCGGTAAGGTCGTCATCTCCTCAAACTCCTTTACAAACTAGGACTACGGACAAAACACAAAAAGGCCGTGAGCAGGTGTCGCTGCCCACGGCCTGAGCTACTCAGGGATCGAACTGTTGTCTCAACAGTGGAACAGGGGCACACGCGGATCAACGCGCTCAACAGTGCGCACAATTTGCGGTACCATTCTCATCGTTATCGCCTGTTCCTTCCCTGTTCCTGGTTTTCAGAGACTATCTGAAAAGGTGGTTCGCGTCGGTCACACGTCATGCTGGTTGCCCTGATACCGGACAGCGCCCCACGAGTCCCGGCTTCAGTCGGTGTGCGGCCGGAACCGGCTGAAGCCGGGACTCCCGCTCCGGAACCGTGCGGGAGCGATCTCCATATCCGGACTCATTGTTTCATGATCTTTTCTGCATGACGGATGGGACGTTTCGCCGGTTTCGCTCATGTCGCGTTGTTCGTGGTCCAGACGCCCACCGTGTAACGCGTGTCAAATAAGGTGCGTGCGCCAGTAGCGTGACCCGTCGCGTTCCCGATCCAGCAAGCCATAGTCGAAGAGATAGCGCCGGAGTAGGGCATAGTCCCCGAAGGTGTGCCATGCATTGAGCAGCGCGTTGACCTCTTTCTCGGTGTAGTGGCGTTCGGCTTCAAACTTGGTCGCCAGATACGCCAGAACCAGCCGTTTGTCCTGCTGTTTTGCGGGCCAGGTCGTTACGCGCTCCTGGGCATCGAGGAAACGTCTGAGTTTGAGCGAGTCATGCATACCCCCCTCCTTCCCGCAATGCAGAATATCACAGGCACGGCGCTCCTGTCCTCCGTCTGAAGTCCCAGATCGGACTGAGTGAAGCACGTAACAATGTTATAATAGAGAGTGAACCGAGAATAACTATATTGCTCAGGGCCAGGAACAGCCCTACACGCCGGACGGATCTGCTGCCGGCGGCTGCGCTCACCCTGTAGTCTCTATCCTTGTCGAAGGATTACTATGTCATCGATCAAACTTGCCCCGTCGATCCTGTCGGCTGATTTTGCACGCCTGGGGGAGCAGATCCAGGCGGCTGAGGCGGGCGGTGCTGACTGGATCCATGTTGATGTTATGGATGGACACTTTGTCCCGAATATTTCTATCGGCCCCCTCGTTGTTGCGGCAATTCGCCCGATCACCCGCTTGACGCTGGATGTTCATCTGATGATCAGCAACCCGGACCGTTACCTGGCCGATTTTGCCGCTGCGGGTGCGGATCGGATCACCGTGCAGGTCGAAACCTGCCCACATCTGCACCGCACCGTTGAGGCGATCAAGGAACTGGGCCTCAAGGCGGGTGTCACCCTCAACCCGGCGACCGCGCTGACCACGCTGGAAGAGATCCTGCCCGAGGTGGACCTGGCGCTGATCATGTCGGTCAATCCCGGTTTTGGCGGTCAGTCCTACATTCCCGCCAGCACCGCAAAGATCCGGCGGCTACGCCGGATGCTTGATGCGCTCAACTCACCGGCGGAACTGGAGGTTGACGGCGGGGTCAAAGCGGCAAATGCGGCGGAGATTGTCGCGGCGGGCGCAACCGTGCTGGTAGCCGGTTCGGCAATTTTCAACCGGGAGATGAGCGTGGGCGCGAGTATCGCCCAACTGCGCCGGAGTATCGCAACGTCTGCGTCCTGATCCGGCCGGTGCCTGCGGAATTACTTCGGCAACTGCACCCACCGGATGGAATCTCGTTTCGTTCTGGTTTGCCTGATATGCTATGATTAAGATAAGACATTGAACAATGGATCAATTGTCCAGGTATACGGATCAAATGGGCGCATACATATCATTTTATCGTTTTACCAGCGTAGACCATCACGTACTGGCGTTGCACTCCACTTCTCTGACCGTTCCGGTACACCTGGCGAGATAAAACACATGCGCGTGGAGCAAAACAATGATGACCAACGCCGAGCTTGTCGCCACGCTGCAGGCCGAAAATGCACTGCTTCGCCAGCGCGTAGCCGACCTGGAACAGCACACGATCTACCTCCGACAGCTTTTTGCCCGCCTGACCGATGTGGTTATAGTCCTGGATAGCGCAGGATGCTGCTGCGATATTCTCTCTGCCGACACTGCTCTGCTCTACCGTCCTACCGCCGAGATACTCGGGAAGACGCTCCACGAGGTGCTCCCCCAGTCACAAGCCGATGCATTTCTGGCTCTGATCCAGGAGGTACTGGCAACCGGGCAGCCGGTCTCCGTCGAGTACTCCCTGGCAGTGCCGGCGGGTGAACTCTGGTTTGCCGGGCGTGTCTCGCCTTTGGACGCCAATACGGTTCTGCTGTCAACCCACGATATCAGCGAGCGGAAGCGGGCCGAAAGTGCTCTCCAACGGCGTGATGCCATCCTGGAAGCCGTCAACCGGATTGCCGAGGAGTTGCTTACCGCAAGCGACTGGCGCACACGCATCACGGATGTCCTGGCATACCTGGGGTTAGCCACGGGTGCCGGCCGGGTGTATATTTTCCAGAACTATGATGCACCGGATGGAACGCTGCTGACTAGCCAGTGCTGTGAGTGGACAGCACCGGGCATCAGTCCGCAGATCGATAATCCGATGACCCATGGACTATCACTGCGCAATGCCGGGTTTACCGACTGGGAAGAACTGCTCGGTTCCAACCGGATTATTGCCGGACATGTCACACAGTTTCCGCCGTCAGTGGCAACCTTTCTGGCAGAACAGGATATCGTCTCGCTGGTCATCGTGCCCATCTTTGCCGGTCAGGTCTGGTGGGGGTTTATCGGTTTCGATGCCTGCTATACCGAACGCGAGTGGACGTCCCTCGAAACCGATGCACTCCGGGTCGCGGCCAATATCCTGGGAGCAACAATTCTGCGCCAGCAGGCCGAGAATGCCTTTCACAGCATTTTTGAGAATGCCCCCATCGGTATTTTTCGGATCACACTTGATGGCCGGTTCCTGGTGGTTAACCCGGCTACAGCGCATATCCTGGGCTATTCCTCGGCGCAGGAGTTGATCCAATCAGTCCCCAATGTGAGCCGGTTGTACGTTGATCCGGCCCGCCGCCCGGAAATCGTTCGGATGCTGCTGGAATGTGAGGGCAGCGCCCAGATTGAAAACAGCTTTTATCACCGTGATGGACATGAAATCATCGCACGACTCAATGTCTGGATTGCCCGGAATGATGCGGGAATGCCGCTCTACCTGGAAGGCTTTATCGAGAATATTACCGAGCAGAAGCGCCTGGAGGCCGAGCAGCGCTTAAACGAAGACCGGCTTGAGTCGTTGTACCGTCTCAGCCAGATGCGCATCCGCTCCGATGAAGAGATTATCGGCTATGCTCTGGAAGAGGGCGTCCGGCTAACCAACAGCCAGGTCGGCTATCTGCATTTTGTCAATGATGATCAGATAAGTTTAAATCTATTCACCTGGTCAAAAAATACCGAGAAGCAGTGTACAGCAACCCGGGTAGCGCACTATCCGCTGGAGCAGGCGGGGGTATGGGTCGATTGTGTACGCCGGCGCCAGCCGGTTATTCACAATGACTATCAAAACCTGCCACATAAACAGGGCTATCCGCCGGGGCATATTCATCTTATTCGCCATATGAATATCCCGGTCTTTGATGGCGACAGAATTGTCGCGGTTGCCGGGGTTGGCAACAAAGAAGCGCTCTACAATGATACAGATGTGCGCCAGCTTCACCTGTTTATGAACGATATGTGGGTTATTCTTGAACGCAAACGTGCGGAAGAGCGGCTGCGTATATCGGAAGAACTCTATCGCTCGCTGATCAGTGCCTCTCCCGATGGTATTATCGGCACCGACCTCCAGGGAAACATTACATTCAATTCGCCGGTGGCAATGCGTATGTTTGGGCTGGAACAGTATGAAGATGTGATTGGGCGCAACATCCTGGAGTTTGTCGTCCCAGAAGATCATGCGCGCGCAGTTGCCAATGTTCAGAAGATGCTGGATGGTACACCGACGGGGGTGGGGGCCTATCGGGCAATGAAATCCGATGGGACGCTGTTTGATCTGGAGGTTAATGGCGAGATCGTCCATGATGCCGCCGGTAATTCTACCGGGATGGTGTGCATCAGTCGTGATGTCACCGAGCGCAAACGCATTGAGCGCGACCTGGCGGTGAAGACGGCTGACCTGGAACAGGCGCTGCGACGGTCACACGCCCTGGCTGCGGCCGCCGATGCCGCCAACCGCGCCAAGAGTGTTTTCCTGGCAAATATGAGCCATGAACTGCGCACTCCGCTCAATGCCATTCTGGGGTTTACGCAGTTAATGTTCCACAATGCCAATCTGACTGCCGAGCAGCAAGAGAATCTTCAGATTATGCTGCGTAGTGGTGAGCATCTGCTGGATTTGATAAACGATGTTCTGGATCTGTCCAAGATTGAGGCGGGCCGCATGGTTGTGCAGGAACAGGACTTTGACCTGACCCGCATGCTGGCCGACCTTGAAGAGATGTTCCAACTACGGGCGGATGAGAAGGGGTTAGCGCTGCTCGTCGAGCGGCAGCCGCAGGTGCCCCGTTTTATCCGCACGGATACGGGCAAGCTACGCCAGGTCTTGATCAATCTCTTTAGTAACGCGCTCAAATTTACCACAACCGGCCGGATTACGCTACAGGTGGGCGTGACGCCGGAACACACCGTGACGGAGCAGTGGCAGGAACGCCAGTTGCTGTTTGAAATGGTCGACACGGGCATTGGTATCCCACCGGATGAACTGGCAATGATATTCGATCCGTTCGTTCAGGCGGAAACAGACGACACTCCCAGGGAAGGCACCGGGTTGGGGCTCTCTATCAGCCGGCAGTTTGTGCGCTTGATGGGCGGCGAGTTGACGGCGAGGAGCACGCCGGGGCAGGGGAGTACCTTCCGGTTTACGCTTCCGTTTAAGCCGGCAGATACGGTGGTACAGCCGGCGGAACTGCCCCGGCGCCAGGTGATTGGCCTGGCGCCGGGGCAACCGGTCTACCGCCTGCTTGTGGTTGAGGATCAGGCGGTCAGCCGCAAGCTGCTGGTCAAACTGTTGACGAAGCTGGGCTTTGATGTGCGCGAGGCGGAGAATGGACAGGCTGCCGTAGAGATATGGGCGGACTGGGAGCCCCATCTGATCTGGATGGACATGCGCATGCCGGTGATGGATGGATACACCGCCACCCGCCGGATCAAGGCTACGCTCCAGGGTCAGTCAACGGTGATTATTGCCCTGACTGCCAGCGCGTTTGAGACCGAGCGGGCGATGATTCTGGCGCAAGGGTGTGATGACTTTCTACGGAAACCGTTCCGGCAAACGGAAATTATCGACACGCTGGTCCGGTTCCTGGGGGTGCATTTTGAGTATGCGGCAACTGCACCACCAGTAGCAGACCATCCGGCGACCGGCTCCGGGAGTGCGTCACCTGGGCCGATACTTGCCACGATGAACCACGCATGGTTAGATGCACTGCGGCAGGCGACTATTTCCGCCGACCTCGATCAGATGTTGGCGCTGATTGATGACCTGCGACCAGCGCATAGGCTTGTGGCCCAGACGCTCGCAGATCTGGCCCACAACTTTGAGCACGATATGATTCTTCAGTTTATTGCACAGGCAGGCAGTCTAGCAACACAATGAACATACGACAGCTTCCCCATCCGAAAGGTGATATTCTTATTGTCGATGATATGGCGGCTAATCTACGCCTGTTATCGCGCATGCTGACCGATCAGGGATACAAGGTGCGGGCTGTAACCAGTGGTTCACGCGCGCTGGCCGCGGCCCAGGTCGTCTGCCCCGATCTTGTACTCCTGGATATACGCATGCCCGAAATGGACGGGTACGCAGTCTGCTCCGCGCTCAAGGCCAATGAGGAGACTCAGGATATTCCGATCATTTTTATCAGTGCCCTGAATGAAGCGGATGACAAAGTCCATGCATTTCATGCTGGTGGGGTTGACTATATCACCAAACCATTTCAGTTTGCCGAAGTGCTGGCGCGAGTGGAAACGCATCTAACGTTGCGCCGGACACAGCAGCAACTGCGGCTGGCAAACCAGACGCTGGAAGAGCGGCTCGATGAACTGGATCAGGCCAATCTACTCTTGCAGCAAGAAATTAAGCAGCGCCGTCTGGCGGAGGAGTTAGAGCGGCAGCGCACGCAGGAGCTCGAGGCACTGCGCACGACCATGACGGAGATCTCGAGTGAACTGGATCTGACCCGCCTCCTGCAAGCTATCCTGGAACGCGCGGTGGCCCTGATCGGCGCAACTGACGGCGAGCTAAGTCTGTATGATGAGGGTCGCAATGATCTCCGCATTCTGACTACCTATAATGTGCGTCAGGCCTATGGAATGATCTGGCCCGTGATTGAACCGGCCTCGGCGAATATGGTTATCACCAGCCGCGAGCCGCTGATCATTAACGGGTATCATAACTCCGTTGGCCATAGCTCCGACATGCCCGCGATAGTTCCACATGCAGTGCTGCTGGTTCCCCTGCTGGCCGGCTCACGCTTTATCGGTGTGATTGGCATCGGCGATACCAATCCGGAGCGCACCTTCAGTCCCAACAATGCCGAACTGCTGAAACTATTTGCGCAGCAGGCGACCATTGCCATCCAGAATGCGCAGTTGTTTAATGAGGTGCAAACTCTGGCAACCACCGATTCGCTTACTGGCCTCTTTAATCGCCGCCACTTTTTTGAACTGGCACACCACGAGTTTGAGCGCGCCCGACGGACCGGCTATCCTGTGTCGGTTATTATGCTGGATGTTGATCATTTTAAGCTGGTGAATGACCAGTATGGCCACCAGACGGGCGATCGGGTGCTACAGACGGTAGCCGTTGGGTGTCGCAAGCTTTTACGCGCTGGGGATGTGTTGGGGCGGTATGGCGGCGAGGAGTTTGTCATTCTGCTACCCGATACCACGCTGGATCAGGCCGCGCAGGTGGCCGAACGACTGCGCCGGAACCTCGCGATGATGAAAATCGCAAGTGTCGATGAAAGCATTACCGTAACGATCAGCCTGGGCATTGCCACCCTGGATGCCGTAGATAATGACCTGGGGTTGGATACACTGCTCAGTCATGCCGATCAGGCGCTCTACACGGCCAAGCAGTCGGGGCGGAATCAGGTGGCGCGCTGGCAGGAGGTCATGCAGGCCTGCGGCTACCCTTCCGGCTGATGTCGTTCCGGGGCGGTTGTCACCGGCGTGTGGCCCAGGGCGGCTGCGAAGACCTGCGCCAGTGGCACCTGATGCGCACGCGCCAGGGCTGCGCAGTCCTCATACTCCGGAGCGCCGGCAACCACCGCGCCGCCGAGCAGCTTCTGCTTGAGGCGCACTGGTCCCCAGGGCGTCGTCACCTGGAGGGTGTGCCGATCAACTGCCCGCCGCTCCATGTGTTCCCAGCGTATCCCCAGCGTGGGCGTCTCGCGCAACATCAACTCCGCCAGAGCGGCCACATCGGCGGGGCGGGCGAGACAGGCCAGTTGCGTGCCGGGGCGACCCTTCTTCATCACCAGCGGGGCAGCCCAGGCGTCCAGCCCTCCCGCCGCCAGCAACTGCTCGATCACATAGGCGACCAGTTCGCCGGTTGCGTCATCCAGGTTGCAGCGCAGTTCAACCACTGCCTCGTGGGTTTCCGGGTGCTGCTCATGCCGATCATTGTGCGAGTGAACATGCCCATGGCTATAATGGTCATGGCTATGCCCATGGCTATGGCTATGGCTATGTGCGGGGGCAGCATCCGCAGGTTTGCTCCCCGCTGCATCCCCCCATTCGCCCTCCCCAGCGGTTGTGCCCAGCCAGACCCGCAGCCCATTTAACTGATCAAACTCTTTCTGTCCCAGGCCATAGCCCACCCGCTCGATATGCATAGCCGGCTGGGTGAAGTGGGCCAGTTCCGCCAGCAGTGCCGCCGCGCTTGGCGTCAGCAGTTCGCCCGAACTGACTCCCGGCACAACCGGCGCGCCAACCTCTGCCAGGAGCGCCAGTGTCGCCGGAGCGGGAACGGGCAGGCGGCCATGCTGCGTGGCAACCCAGCCGCGCCCGGTGGGCAGCGCCGAGGCGTAGACCTGTTCCACGCCGAGCAGTTCCAGCCCGGCACACACGCCCACCAGATCCACAATGCTATCGACCGCGCCGACCTCGTGGAAGTGAACATCTTCCACCGCAACGCCATGGATCGCGGCTTCGACCCGCGCCAACCGCCGGAACGCTCCCAATGCCCAGGTACGCGTCCGCGTGGGCAACTGGTTGGTCTCCAGCAGTGTGCGAATATTCTCCCAGGTGCGCGCCGGGTGCGCGTGCTCGATCCGCACCCGCACCCGGCGGCCGGTCACATGGTGACTGACCACCCGCTGCTGCTCAATGGTATAACCGGACAACGGCAGCGCTGCCAGTACCTGCTCCAGGGCGGTCAGTTCCAGCCCGGCATCAAGCAGACCGGCGAGCAGCATATCACCCGCCGCACCATGAAAACAGTCAAAGTAAGCGATTTTCATGCGTAGTCCGTAGCCTGTAGTCCGTAGTCCGTGGTCTGTAGTCCGTAGTCTGTAGTCTGTAGTCTGTAGTCCGTATCCTGTAGTCTGTACAACTCGCGCTTCACGTCTCACGTTTCACGCTTCACGCCCCACGCCTCACGCCTCACGCCTCACGGTTCACGTCTCACGCCTCACGCTTTGCGCGGGCGGCTGCGACCCGGTTGGCGATGCGGGCGGCCATGGCTCCCGCGCCGATGCCATTGTCGATATTGACCACGGCCAGACCCGGCGCGCAGGTTTGCAGCATGCTCATCAGTGCTGCCAGCCCACCGCCACCCAGCCCATAGCCGACCGAGGTGGGCAGGCCGATCACCGGCACATCCACCAGGCCCGCCACCACTGAGGGTAGCGCGCCATCCATCCCGGCGGCGACGATCAGCACATCCACCGGCGGTTCGCCCAGCATGGCCGCCAGCGGCTCGTGTAGCCGATGCAACCCGGCCACACCCACATCATAGGCCGTCAGCACTACGCAGCCAACTTCGTGGCAGATCAGCGCAGCCTCCTCGGCCATCGGAATGTCCGACGTGCCCGCCGTCAGCACGCCCACCCGCCCGTCGGTTGTGGCAATAGTGCCACCCGATCCGCGCACGACTGCCGTGGTACCGCTCTGCCCCGGCTCAACCTGACCGGGGAAGCGGGCATGCAGTGCTACCAGCAGTTCCGGCGACACCCGACTGAGGATGGCGCGGCCCTCACGTTCCAGCAGGGTGGCGGCGATTGCCAGGGACTGATCGATACTCTTGCGTTCGGCCAGGATAACTTCCGGAATGCCGGTACGCGCGGCTCGCTCCGCATCGGTACGGGCAATCTGGGTCAGCGCAAACAGATTATCGAGATGGTTCATAAGGGTTATGGGTTAATGGTTAACGGTTAACGGTTAACGGTTAACGGTTAACGGTTAACGGTTACGGTTATGGGTTAACGGCTATAGTATAGCATAGGGTTGCGGGGTGAGTGGCAGCGCTGGGGCAGCGCACACTGGCGGCGGCGTGGCGGGTTTTACGTTGTGGCAGGTTGGGGCGCATACTGCGCAAAAATTACCTGTAGGACGCCGAGAATAGTCCTGATGTTATCAATATAGTAGCGCTCCTGATCGATGATAATATCATTCTGCTCCAGCTTGAGAAACTGCCAGATCTCGCCGGTTGTGACACAGCCGAAAATCGTCTCGATGCCGGTTGCATCCCGCTGGTTGAGCCGAAGCGCGCCCAGCATCTGGGCAACACACTGACCGAGCCCGGTTTCGATATCATTCTTCTTCGCCTCGATAATGCACACAATCGGAGCCTGGATCAGCGGCAGGGGTGGGGTTGCGGTAACGATAAAGTCGCACTCGCCGATCAGACCGCTATCCGGATCAACATCCAGGCGCTGACCGGAGTAGATCGAAACGCTGTCGTGGGCAAGTTCACGGCTGGTCAGCAGGATCGGCACAATAATAAACTCCGACCGGGCCTTCTCACTGCCCAGCGCCAGGGGCATGCCTTTGTCCAGCGCATCTTGCAACCAGCGCGGCAGATCCAGCGGCTGCACATCGGCAAACAGATGCGCCCGCCGAATGGTTAACCCGAATGCCCTACGTACACTGTCAAGCGTAAAGTTGCCATAGGTCATAGGCGCCTCCCTGTCACTCGCGTGATCCCGAGATGATTGTACCATGGTATGTTCAACCTGCGTCTACCGGCAACGCACACGGAAGGCGTATGTTACAATCGGGGCATCACCCTGAGCAATCAGTTATCAGCCGTCAGTGTTCAGCCTGGAACCTGACGAAATACGAATAGCTACCGTCGTGCTGCCTGATGAACGTTGCAAAAATAGCCCGGATATGAAATGACCTGGAATCCCGGCTTATGAACGTTGCGAAAATAGTCCGGATACGTAATTTTTCACTGGAGTCCCGGCTTTAGCCGGAGGATGCCTACCGGGACAGGGCACAGTGCTGGGAACGCCTGATCCGGCTGAAGCCGGGACTCCTGATCACCGTATCCTATAGGCGGTCGGGCTACTCGAAAACCGTCTGAAGGCAGCACTATGTGAGTTCCTGCCGGAGAGGGTCACATTTATACTGTTTGAGTTACACGGCGAGGGTTTTGTGAATTACGGAAGGGGGCATTATGTCGATCCTTACTGCGTCACCTGCCTGGAAAGCGCTGGAACAGCACTACCAGCAGATCGCCGGCCTGCATATGCGCGACCTGTTTGCGCAGGACGCCGACCGCTTCAAGCGTTTTTCGGTGCAGTTTGGGGATATTCTCCTCGACTACTCTAAGAATCGCATCACGGAAGAGACGATGCGCCTGCTCTTTCAACTGGCGCGTCAGGCGAATCTCTCCACGGCAATCAGGGCGATGTTTACTGGCGAGAAGATTAACAACACCGAGGGCCGCGCCGTGCTGCATGTGGCGCTGCGCAACCGCTCTAACCGGCCAATCGCGGTGGATGGGCAGGATGTGATGCCGGAGGTGAACCAGGTACTGGGCAAGATGCGCACTTTCAGCGACGCGGTGCGTTCTGGAGCCTGGAAGGGTTACACCGGCAAGCCGATCAATGCCGTGGTCAACATCGGCATCGGCGGGTCGGACCTGGGGCCGCAGATGGTGACGCAGGCGCTGACGCACTACACGAAACGCGATCTGCAGACCTACTTTGTCTCCAACGTTGACGGCACCGATATCGCTGAGACGCTGCGGCGGGTCAACCCGGAAACGACGCTCTTTCTGGTCGCCTCCAAGACCTTCACCACTCAGGAGACGATGACCAATGCACACACTGCCCGCGCCTGGTTCCTGGAGAGCGCAAAGGACGAGGCGGCCATCGCCAAACATTTTGCTGCGCTCTCGACCAATGCGTCGGCGGTGGAGAAGTTTGGTATTGACACTGCGAACATGTTTGAGTTCTGGGACTGGGTCGGCGGGCGCTATTCGGTCTGGTCGGCCATCGGACTCTCGGTGGCGCTGGCCATCGGCATGGATAACTTCGAGGCATTCCTGACCGGGGCGCACCGGGTGGATGAATATTTCCGCGCCACACCATTCGAGGAGAATATCCCGGTAATTATGGGGCTGCTGGGCATCTGGTATAACAACTTCTTTGGCGCAGACTCCCACGCCATTCTGCCCTACGACCAGTACCTGGCGCGCTTCCCGGCCTATTTCCAGCAGGGCGATATGGAGAGCAACGGCAAGAGCGTGACGAAAAATGGTGCCTGGGTGGATTACTCCACCGGGCCGATCATCTGGGGTGAGCCGGGCACCAACGGGCAGCATGCCTTTTACCAACTGATCCACCAGGGTACGAAGCTAATCCCGTGTGACTTCCTGGCCCCGGTCAGGTCGTTCAACCCGGTTGGCGCGCACCATCCCATTCTGCTCTCCAACTTCTTTGCGCAAACCGAGGCGCTGATGCGCGGCAAGACCGAGGCTGAGGCACGCGCGGAGCTGGCTGCATCCGGGGTGAAGGGGGAGCAACTGCAGTTGCTGGTCCCGTCCAAGACCTTTCCGGGGAATAAGCCCACCAACTCGATTATGTTTAAGGAATTGACGCCGGAGACACTAGGCTCGCTGATTGCGCTGTATGAGCATAAGATCTTCACCCAGGGCGTGCTCTGGCAGATCAACTCATTCGATCAGATGGGCGTGGAACTGGGCAAGCAGTTAGCGAAGGTGGTCGAACCGGAACTCCAGGGTAATGCGCCGGTGACTTCGCATGATGCTTCGACGAATGGACTGATTAATTTTTATAAGCGGATGCGGTAGGGGACAGGCGACAGGCGACAGGGGCACGCGGGCGGAGGCGTACAAGTGCGTCCGCCTACCCATCTTCTGCATCCTGGCGCGCGCAGCGGCTTTGCGGTACATTTACGCATCCGCCCAATTGCCGTATCTCAACACACTCGGCGGCGCGGCGGTGCGAAAAAATGCCCGAATCGGGAGGGACGCGCACAAGCGCGTCCACTCTCAGATAATGGCGCATCTGAAGTATAGCAATACGCGGTAGAATAGAAGCATCGTCCGGCGTAGAGCGCACAGAGCGCAGCGGCTCAGGTCTCAGGTTCTCAGGTTCTTAATGGGAGAGGTTTTATGGCAGAAGAGCAGGCGCAGAAACTGGTAGACCGCTTCGATATTCACCCGACGGCCTACATTTTTCCTCAGGTATTTATGAGCGGCACAATCACCATCGGCGCGGAGAGCAGTGTCTGGCCGATGTGCGTGTTGCGCGCCGAGACCGTCCCGATCACGATTGGCGAGCGCTGCAATATCCAGGATGGCTGTATTCTCCACGGTGATCCCGGCTTCCCAATGATTATGCAGAACCGGGTTACGCTGGGGCATGGCGCAATTGTCCACGGGGCATTCCTGGAGGATGAGGTGCTGATTGGCATCGGCGCGGTGGTGCTCAACGGGGCGCGGATCGGCACCGGCTCGGTGGTCGGGGCGCGGGCGCTGGTGACGGAGGGAATGCAGGTGCCGCCGGGTTCGCTGGTGCTGGGCATCCCCGGCAAGATCAAACCGCTGCCGCCCGAACATGCGGGGCGCATCGCCCGCACCGCCGAGCACTACGTGCAGCGGAAGGAGTTGTATCGGAATAGGAGTTAGGGGTTAGAGGTTAGGGGTTAGGGGTTAAAATGAAGGCCAGAAAATCAACCGTTAACCCCTAACCGTTAACCCTTAACCGTTAACCCCTAACCGTTAACCCCTACTCACGAGCCTCCCGGAATCAACGTAAATTCGGCGATGGCGCGGCGGCCGCTGGTGTTGCCGTAGGCGGTGTAGGTGCGCTTGCCGACCGGGTCTTGCTCCCCCAGGTAGAGCGAGGCCACAAACGCGCCGCTGTCATCAACCTCGACATTGCCAATCGTCATTGTGGCGTTGTCCGGCAGTGTCACCCAGACGGTGACGGTCTCACCCGGCTGAAATCCGGAGCCTTCGAAGATGGCAATACTGCGCTGCGGTTCGCTCCCCGGACTGACCACCAGGCTGGCTGCTCCGGTGGGCATGGTCAGATCACTAACGGTCACTTCAAACTCGACAATACCGACCAGATCGGTGCTGAGCCCGCGTGCGGTAAAGGCATAGCGGCCCGTCGGTGATCCGTCCGTGTAGATGATATATTCAAAGGAGCCGTCCGGCCCGGCCTGGATGCGGCCCTGATCGGCGACGGTGTTATCGGGGTAGCGCAACCAGAGCGCCAGCATTTCGCTCGCGCCGAAGTTAGCCCCCCGAATGGTAAAAAAACTGCCCTGGCTGTCCCTCCCCGGCTCAACTGTGATGACCACCTCTTCAGAGGTTGCGGGGGCTGCCCCAATCTCCACCTGTACATCGGCGTAGACCTCGCGTCCGCTGGTTTTGCCGCGTGCGGTGTAGGTATACTTGCCCGTCGGCGTAAAGGTTGCGTCCAGCCGATCCAGCACAAACGGCAGGCTAAAGTCCCCGGCGGCATTCGTTTCAACCTCGGCGACGGTGTAGACTTCAAAGTTGGGATAGGTGATCCAGATTGCGACCATTTCATTGGGCATAAACCCGCTTCCCTCCAGGACAATTGTGTCGTTCTGGAGGGCCACGTTGGGCGTAGCTATCAGCTTGGGAAAGTCCAGACCATCCCCACCCGGCAGCGGGGTGGCCTCCGCCGGCGGCGCTGTGGGCGCCGGTACTGCGCCCAGCCGTGGGTCATACTCCAGGCCGGCGTAGAATTCGCGGCGGCTGGTCTTGCCGCGCGCAGTGTAGATGTAGCTTCCCGCCTCTGCGTCGGGATTATCCAGGAAATCCGGGCGGTAGGTGAACGTGAACGAGCCATTGTCCAGATCCGGATCGGCGACCGCTTCCACCCGCGCATTCGGGTAGGTGACCCAGATCGAGACGGTCTCATCATCGAAGAAGCCCTGGCCGGTCAGCGTGACATCTTGCGGCCCGGACACGGTCGCCGGGCTGACGGTAAAGGCCGCATCCCCGGTGATCGGGGTGGCGGTTGGCACAGGTGCGGCGGTTGGCGCCGGCGCGGCAGTTGGCACCGGCTCCTGCGGGGGCACCGGCTGGGCCGGGGGATTTGGCACCGTCACGGGGCCGATCTGCATCTCGGCATAGAATGTACGGGCGCTCTCATTGCCCTGCCCGGTGAAGAGATATTCGCCGTTGCCACGATTCTCGGGCGTGAAGGTCAGGGAGAAATTACCGTCGTCGTTGGCCTTGATTACGTCAATCTCCGTGACACCAAAGTCGGGATAGGTGACCCAGACTGATACCTCTTCGCCCTCCTCGTAGCCATAGCCGGTAATCGTCACCGTCCCAAAGCTCGTGGCGGCATTGGGACTGACCGTCAGGCCGGTAAACCCGGTTGCCGGGGGATCGACCGGCTGCCCGGCGTCAACCTGTAGATTGGCGAAGATCTGCCGTTCGGTGGCGTGGCCATAGGCGGTGTAGACATACTGCCCTGAAGGTTCACCCACAAAGTTGGGCAGGTAGGTCAGGGTAAAGTTGCCGTCGCGGTCGGCACGCAGTTCTGCTACCGGATACACCTTGAAGTTGGGGTAGGTGACCCAGACGCCGATCCGCTCGCGCGACTCAAAGTTGCGCCCGGTCAGCACCACGGTCTGATTGGGGCGAACAGGATTGGGGCTGACCGTCAGACTGTTGTTGACATCGGCCGCCTGCAAGCTATAGCTCCAGAGCAGGAGCAGCGCGGCGAGTGCCAGCGTGAACCCGATGAGAAACATCCGTCCCGGATGTTTGCGAACCAGGGGAATCATGATCGTATCTCCTTACTGCTTACCAGAATTCGGTCGGTTTCCCGATAGATAAGACCTTCTCGGTAGTCCTCCTCTTTAACTCCACACGGTCACGCAACCACAAAATTGCGGGGAGCAGCATACGCCCCTGCCGGTGCTGTACCGGAAGCAGAGTGTGGCAACGCTTTTTCATGATTGCGCGCCAATATATGGATGCGAGTATCTCTTTTGACTCTACTGCACAGTGGGATAAACTACGAAGATGCGTAGGTAACGAGATCATGACAACTTGTGAGGGCTGAGAACCGAGAACCGAGAACTGAGGACTGAGAACCGGGGTGCATGCAATGCACCGTGCAGTGACAACCGCCGGAGGGTGTATGCAATGCACCGTGCAGCTTGCGGCGTGACACCAGCCGCCGGAGGGTGCATGCGATGCACCGTGCAGTTGACAACCGTCGGAGGGTGCATGCGATGCACCGTGCAGCCGTAGGGCATGCTTCCGGTATAACACCGGAAAAAAAGGTGTGGAAATCAGTCGAGAAAAGCCAGGCTACTGCTGTGCGCGGAGGTCGGCCCAGTCCTCGGCAAGCATGGCCCAGCGCGTATGATCACACCAGACATCGTTAATCTTCAGGTAGCGCCGCGAGTAGCCCTCCTGGGTAAAGCCCAGGCGTTGCACAACCGCCAGCGATGCGTGATTTGCCGGCTGGATATTGGCTTCAATGCGGTGCAGGCCCAGCGTGTCGAAGGCGTGATCCAGAACCAGCGCGATGGCCGCGGTCATGTAGCCGGAGCCGGTGTGGCCCGCGCCAAGGTAGTAGCCCATGTAAGCACTCTGGAAGTGACCATAGAAGATCTGACTGAGGTTGATTGCGCCAATAATGTGCTGATCATGCAACCGGCAGACCAGAAACCCGGCCGTATCATCGCGCCGGCAGCGTTCCAGGTAGGTAGCAACCTGGTCAGGGGTTAGCGGCGGCGCAACCCAGGGGTGATGCAGCGCCCGGCTTGCCTGGTGCAGCGCGATCAACTCATCGGTATCAGCGGGATGGGGATGGCGAATAGCGACGCGGCCGCCGCGTCGGATAAACGGATCATGGGTCATATAGCAATCCTAAAGTGGTTGTGAACTGGTTCTTCGGGATGCGCTCCCAGCCGCCTGATGAACTTTGTAATGTTTCATCCAGATATCGCCACTCAGGAGTCCCGGCTTCAGCCGGATCACGCTTTTCCGGCAGCGTACCGTTGCCCTGGCAGATGTTCGACGGCTAAAGCCGGGACTCCAGTACGTCACATATCCGGACTATGTTTTCAAACTTCATCAGCCAGATCAGGCGTTCCCTTCAGTATAGCGCGGCCCCGGCAAGCATCCCACCGGCTAAAGCCGGGACTCCCGGATGACACATTCGGGTCATTTGCTCAACGTTCTTCCAATGTAACTCTCATACTATCACGCTGGAAGCGTGACCTACGAGAACGGGTGCTCTGTCCGGCAGCAGCACAGTTGACCTGCCCGGTTGGGCAGCCCCCACCCGACCGGGTAGGCGGGCAAAACCTGTTCAACTATCCGCTTGTCACCTTGACATCATGCGCAGTCTCCGTTATCCTATGGTCATCCCCCACGGTATGTTTTACCTGTCACAACTCGAGTTGACTTCAACAGTCAGTCAAGTGAGGGGCGACGGCAGGCGTGCAGTCTATTGGTTCTTGGCATGCTACGTTGCCCAGTATGTGAGCAGAGAGCAATGACAACTCATGCGAAAGGAGCAGGAGGTTAGAGTATGATCGAGAGCACAGTTGCGCATCCTGCCCGGCGTCAACCCCGCAGTAATCCCGTCCTTACCCGCGCTGATTGGGAGGCCCAACGCAAAGCAGTTCTGGATAATCCTGGCGCGTTTCACGGAAAAATTGCGCGTAGTGCCATTCATTGGTATGACGCGAAGTTGAACGCCTGGATCACCTGGGACGAAGACCAGAGTCGCTGGACGGGCCTGGATGCCGATAGCGGCGCGGAAGTCGAGGTTTCCTACGGTGCCGGTCACGAGCCCTGGAAGCGGGCCCTGAACGACGATAACCCGCCGTTCTACCACTGGTTTGAGGGCGGGCTGACCAATGCCTGCTTTAACGAGGTCGATCGCCATGTGATGATGGGCTATGGCGACGAAGTGGCCTACCACTTTGAGGGCGACCGCTGGGACTCCTCGCTGAACGATGGGCGCGGTGGCCCGGTTGTGAGCTATGCGGTCACACGCAAGCGGTTGTTGCTGGAGGTCGTCAAGGCGACGCAGGTGCTGATGGATCTTGGCCTGAAGCGGGGCGATCGCATTGCGATCAATATGCCCAACATCATGGATCAGATCTACTACACCGAGGCGGCCAAGCGACTGGGTATTATCTACACTTCGGTGTTTGGTGGCTTTAGCGACAAAACCCTCAGTGATCGTATCCACAATGCGGGAGCTAAAGTGATTATCACTAGCGATGGTGGCTACCGCAATGCGCAGGTTGTGGAATTTAAAGAGGTCTACACCGATCCTGCCCTTGATAAATTTATTCCCATTGAAACAGCCCAGGAAATTGTGCGCCAGACACTGGAAACGTTGCAGACTGAACTTGATGTGGAGCAGCGTGATCTGCTCTTCAACAGTGTGAAAGATGCGATTGCCGGTGAGATTACTATCGAGCGCAGTGATGTGATGCGCGGCGTGGGGCGCGCACTGGATCAGATGTTTACGCTCGACGCGGCGACCCAGTCGCATGTGCGTACCTCGATTGCCCAGGCGCTGGTCGCCTCCCCGCCCCGGGTTGAGGCGGTTGTGGTGGTGCGTCACACCGGGCACGATATCCTCTGGCGGCCCGAGCGTGATCGCTGGAGCCACGAGTTGATCGCCACCGCTACCGAGAAGGTGCTGGCGAATGCGCAGAAGGCCGGCGTCAATGTGCAGAGTGAGCAGGAACTGCTGGCCCTGCCGACTGACCAGTTCCTCAAGGCGGTCTATGCCACCAGCAAGTGCGATCCGGTTGATGCCGAGTTCCCGATGTTTATCATCTACACCAGCGGGAGTACCGGCAAGCCCAAGGGCGTGGTGCATGTCCACGGTGGCTATGTGGCCGGGCTGGTGCATACGATGCGGGTGAGCTTTGACTTTGAGCCGGGCGATGTGATGTTTGTGGTGGCCGATCCGGGCTGGATTACCGGCCAGAGCTACATGATCACCGCCTCGCTGGCCAGCCGCTGTGTTGGCGTGATTACCGAAGGCTCGCCGGTCTTCCCCAGTGCCGGGCGCTTCTCCAGCATTATCGAGCGCTACGGCGTGCAGATCTTCAAGGCGGGCGTCACCTTCCTCAAGTCGGTGATGACCGACCCGCAGAACCGGGCCGATGTTGAGCAGTATGATATGGGGTCGCTGCGCGTTGCCACTTTCTGCGCCGAGCCGGTCAGCCCGTCCGTGCAGGAGTTTGGGATGGAACTGATGACGCCGCAGTATATCAACTCCTACTGGGCCACCGAGCATGGCGGTATCGTCTGGACCCACTTCTTCGGCAATGATGACTATCCGCTGCGCCCCGATGCTCATACCTACCCGCTACCCTGGGTAATTGGTGATGTCTGGGTCGCCGCCGAGGTCAACGCCGAGGGTGTACCGACCAGTTACCGCGTGGCTGACCTGGAGGAGCGCGGCGAGATTGTGATCTCCCTGCCCTACCCCTACCTGGCACGCACGATCTGGGGCGATGAGGCTAACTTCAGTCTGCATGGCGATAGCTTTAACACCGACTGGAAGGGCGATGCCGAGCGCTTTGTGAAGACCTACTGGAAGCGCGGTCCCGAAGGTGAGTGGGGCTATGTCCAGGGTGACTTTGCGATGAAGTACCCGGATGGCAGCTTTACCCTGCATGGTCGTAGCGACGACGTGATTAACGTGAGCGGTCACCGGATGGGTACCGAGGAGATCGAGGGCGCGATCCTGCGTGATAAGCAACTGGTCGCCGACTCGCCGGTGGGGAACTGTATCGTGGTCGGCGCGCCGCACCGCGAGAAGGGTCTGACGCCGCTGGCCTTCATTCTGGTCAAGGGTGAGGAGAAGCTCAGCAGCGAAGATCGCCGCCGCCTGAATGATCTGGTGCGCAACGAGAAGGGTGTGGTCGCGGTACCGGAAGACTATATTGAGGTCAGCGCCTTCCCCGAAACGCGCAGTGGGAAGTACATGCGCCGCTTCCTGCGCAGTATGGTGCTGGATGAGCCGCTGGGCGATACCACCACGCTGCGCAACCCGGAGTCGCTCAATGAGATCCAGGAGAAGATTGGTCGCTGGAAGCAGTTGCAGCGTCTGGCCGAGGAGCAGCAGATCTTCGAGCGCTACCGCTACTTCCGCATTGAGTACCACAATGTCACCAAGACGCAGAAGTTGGCGATTGTTGTCGTGTCCAACCCGCCGGTCAACGCGCTGAACGAGCGTTCGCTGGACGAGTTGAACACGTTGCTGGATCACCTCTCCCGCCGCGAGGATATCGCTGCGCTGGTCTTTACGGGTGACGGCGCGAAGAGCTTTGTGGCCGGTGCCGATATTCGCCAGTTCCTGGAGGAGATCCACACGGTTGAGGATGCGATTGCACTGCCCAATAACGCCCATCTGGCCTTCCGCAAGATCGAGCGGATGAACAAGCCCTGCATTGCGGCCATCAACGGTGTGGCGTTTGGTGGTGGACTTGAGTTTGCGATGTCCTGCCACTACCGCATCGCTGATCCGACCGCCGAGTTCGGCCAACCGGAGGTCAACTTGCGCCTGCTGCCGGGCTATGGTGGCACGCAGCGCCTGCCGCGCCTGCTCTTCTCGCGCCGGGGTGAGGCCGGGTTGATGAAGGCGCTGATGATGATTATGGGCGGACGCAGCATCAACGCCGACCGTGCCTATGAGATTGGTCTGGTTGATCGGGTGACTCACGGGAGCCAGGATGCGCTCTCGCTGGCCTCGCAGATGATCCGCGAGTATGTGCGCGCTCAGAGTGATGGACAGATGGAACCAGACCCCGCCACCAGTGGAAATGGCAGCGTTGTGGAAGATAACAGCGATCCGCGCTCCTTCTTCTCGGCCTTCCACGACCCGATGATCGAAGAAAGCCTCTGGCCGGCTCTGCCGGAAGCCTTCAAGCAGCGCAAGGAACTGACTGCCGAGTGGGAAAAGCCGCAGGCGCAGTTTGTTGAGCAGCATCTTGACACGGTGCTCAAGCATCCGATGATCGAGCGCATCATCAAGCAGTCCGAGGGTGCCGGCCGCCGCAAGACGGTTGACCGGATTGTTGAGGCGATCCGCTACGGCTACATGCACGGTCTGGCGCAGGGTCTGGAGCGCGAGGCCCGTCTGTTCGCCGAAGCGGTGGTCGATCCGGAGGGCGGTAAGAAGGGTATCCAGGACTTCATGGATAAGAAGAGCGCGCCGCTGCCCACCCGCCGCCGCATTTCGCTCACCAAAGAAGAGGAGCAGCGCCTGATCGACGAGGGCTACCTGTTGCCGATTGGTGCGCCTTTCTTCCCCGGTGTGACGACGATCCCGGTGGCGCAGTATGCCTGGGCCGCCATCCGCGATGAGCAGACCGGCGCGGCGATGCATGGCGATCCGAAAGAGGTTGAGAAAGAGATTATCATTCCGGTGGAGAAGCCCAGCGCGACCCAGGTGCAGCTCTACATTCTCGCCAGCGAGGTCAACTTTAACGATATCTGGGCGATCACGGGTGTGCCGGTGTCGCTCTTCGATGATCACGACCGTGACTGGCATGTGACAGGTAGTGGTGGTATCGGTCTGGTGGTCTCGATGGGCGAAGAGGTGCGGCGCGAGGGTCGCCTCAAGGTGGGCGATCTGGTGACGATCTACTCCGGCCAGAGCGATCTGCTCTCCCCAATGCAGGGGCTTGACCCGATGGCGGCGGACTTTGTGATCCAGGGCTACCAGACCCCCGACGCCTCGCACGAGCAGTTTATGTTGGCGCAAGCGCCGCAATGCCTGCCGCTGCCGCCCGACCTGACGCTGGAGGCCGCCGGGAGCTACATCCTCAACCTGGGTACGGTCTACCGTGGGCTCTTCACCACACTGAAGGTCCAGGGTGGTCGCCGGATCTTTATCGAGGGTGCGGCCACGGGTACTGGTCTGGATGCGGTCAAGTCAGCCGCACGCAACAGTGTCCATGTCACGGGTATGGTCAGTAGCCGCGAGCGTGCCGAGGTGGTGCGCAAGAATGGCGGTGTTGGTACGATCAACCGCAAAGACCCGCGCTACAAGGATATCTTTACCCGCGTGCCGGAAGATCCGGCCCAGTGGGAGATCTGGGAGGCGGCCGGGCATCCGATGCTCGAGGACTTCCGCGCCCAGAATGGCGGGCATCTGGCCGACTATGCACTCTCGCACGCGGGTGAGATCTCCTTCCCGCGCAGCTTCCAGTTGCTGGGTGAGCCGCGCGATGGGCATATCCCGACGATGGCCTTCTACGGCGCGAGTAGTGGGTATCACTTCACCTTCCTGGGTAAGCCGGGCGCATCCCGCCCCGAGGCGATGCTCAACCGGGCTAACCTGCGCGCGGGTGAGGCGGTAATGATCTACTACGGCCTGGAGCGCGACCCGACCCACAAGCATCGCAGCAGCTTCCCGCTGATGGATGGCGCGGGCCTGGAAGCAATCGAGGCCGCCCGCGTGGCCGGTGCCCGCATTGTGGTCGTCACCTACACCGACGCCCAGCGTGAGTTTGTCCAGAGCCTCGGCTTTGGCGCATCGCTCAAGGGTGTGGTCAGCATCGAGGAACTCAAGCGGCGCTTTGGTGACGAATTCGACTGGCCGGAGACCATGCCGCCGCTGCCGGACCCGCGCAAGCAACTGCAGGAGTTCAAGGAGGCGGTGCGGCGCTACAACGACCTGACCTTCAAGCCGATGGGCCAGGCAGTCGGGGCGTTCTTGCGCAGTTCCGACAACCCGCGCGGCTATCCCGACCTGATTGTCGAGCGCGCCGGGCATGACACGCTGGGTATCAGCGCCATGATGATCAAGCCGTTCGTCGGGCGGATTGTCTACTACGAAGATATGGGGATGCAGCGCTACTCCTTCTTCGCACCGCAGATCTGGATGCGCCAGCGCCGCATCTACATGCCGACGGCGAACATCTGGGGGACGCACCTCTCCAACGCCTACGAGATCGTCCGCCTGAACGACGAGATCAGCGCGGGCCTGCTCAGCGTCACCGAGCCCATCCTGGTGCCGTGGGACGAACTGCCCGAAGCGCATCAGGCGATGTGGGAAAACCGCCACGCCGGGGCAACCTACGTGGTCAACCACGCGCTGCCGCGCTCCGGTCTGAAGACCAAGGATGAACTCTACGAGGCCTGGGCTGAGGAGTTGCACAAACTGGAAGGCCAGTTGGTCTGACGGGTTGATGAGTTGAGAACGCAAAAGCGGAGCCGGGGGCTAACTCCCTGGCTCCGCTTTTGGCTGTCGCCGATGATTGACCGCCGACCGTTGAACACTGACCGCCGACTACCGACTACTGACCGCTGACTACCGACCGCCGACTGCTGACCGCTGACTGCCGTCCGCTGACTGTCGTCCGCTGTCTGTCGTTCGCCGTCTGCCGGCCAGCGCGGTGAGGGGGCGGATGGGACCATAACGCCGGACCAGATCATCCGTGCGAATGCCGGTGCGGGCGTGGCGCAGATCCTGCAACGCGGCCTGCGTAGCGGCATCCAGGCTGAAGTAGGTGACGCGTACCGTGCGCTGATGGATGAGCGCGGCACGCAGCCGGGCCAGCCGCTCGTCGGCGGAACAGCCGCGCGGCAGGGAAATGCGGTTATGCCGCGCAATCAGGCGCTGAAGCGTGGCTGGGGCCTGCCACAAATACCGTGCCCAACGATTCATACGATCCTCCGCTTGACCCGGGGGCCACTGGTATGCTAAACTGGCGGGAGATACGTCCATGATAGCGAAGATCGGCCAGGTATGCAAGATGACCCGACCGATATCCGACACCCGACACCCCCGCCCGTGCGCAGCCCAATGCCGCCGCCGGGCGTTGCCGGTGGTGCGGGTGGGTCAGAGGAAATGCCCCGTTGCGAAGCATCCTCCAAACATTTTGTCAAGAGCGGTCTGCCAATGCGGTAGGCCGCTCTTCCATTTTTCGGCATTGGACTGCCGTCCGTCCGTTCTCTCCGTCCGTTTGACGACCAACATGGTGATCTGATTCTGGTGCAATCCTGAATTTGGGCACAGGGACACATGCCTCCGCTCATGCGAGAGAGTTCTGCATGGCTCCTGCTGGGAATGGTGCGTCCAGCAGCAACCGGGTGCCCGGTCCTCTCCCGGCGGGTGCGATGGTCCATGGGAACCCATTCCATCCGCCGGCCCACAATCCTAGTATATATACGGTGTCTTCCCACCACTATCCGCTGCGTGGTCTGCCGCCGCATGGAGATGCTCATTGGCATCAGGCTCAGCACCAGGCTACAGGAACGGCCTCGAACGGCCACGGGGGGGAATAATGGAGAATTGAGAATGGAAAATGGAGAATGGAACACCGGGCGTGTGCATGCGTTCAATTCTACATTCTGCATTCTGCATTCTGCATTCTTTTGATGTCGCCCACGCCCCGGTTGCGGGCGCGCACATAGACCCGCGCGGTGGCCGGGTTATGCCGGCTTGCCAGAAAGCCCATCTGGAAGAGCGTCACCCGCAGGTAGGGCGAGCCGCGCCGCGAGATCGGGCCGTGGTACCGGCCATTGCCCGAATCGCTGATGATCGGGTCGTAGCCGGCATAGGACCAGAGCTGATTGGCGCTGGGGAAGCGCGTCACATCGCCGCCGATGCCCGCCAGATAGCGGGCGGCCAGCAGCGCACTCATACCGGGGATGGTCGCCAGCACCTGCCCGGCGGGGAAACAATGGAGAATTGAGAATGGACAAGGGAGAATGGAACACCGGGCGTGTGCATGCGTTCAATTCTGCATTCTGCATTCTGCATTCTGCATTATTTCGCGGGTGGGTGTCCACCAGATGGAGGAGCGGCGGCAGGTCGGGGTGGGCCGCCTGGTAGCGCCGCTGGTTGCCCAGCGCGCCGGGCCAGAGCCGATCCAGCGTGCGGAGCAGGTCCACCTGGAGGCGGAACTGCTGTTTGGCCAGGCGGCGCACCTGGCTGAGGCGCAGGCGCAGTTCCTGCTCGGCGGCGGTGCGGGCGGAGACGACATGCACATCCTTGCCGATATCCAGGGCAACAACAAGCTGGCGCTCCGGCGCGACGTGCGACAGGGCCGGGTCTGGTACAATAGTCGTGGGTCGGAATGTACCACTAATATAGCAATCCTACATTGGTTGTGAACCGGTTCTTAGCGACTCGTTCCCAACCGCCTGAAGGCGGCACTACGACAGATTTAGGATTGCTATATTTGCGACAGGTCAGGTCGATCATTTGGGTGCAGCAGTAGAGGAAAGAGATGGCAAAAGCAGGGATTGTCTATGCTGGTACAACCGATGGGCTGGTGACACTGAGCGATCCGGGTGGGGTTGGGCGCTGGCGGCGAGTAGCCCACGAACTGCGCGGGCATGCCGTGCATGCTCTGCAGGCGCAGAATGCGCTGGAACTGCTGGCCGCTGTTGCGGGTATGGGCCTCCAGCGGACAACGGACGGCGGGCAAACCTGGCAATGCCTGCTCGACGCCGATGTTGCCGCAATTGCGGTGCATCCCGCGATGCCGGAGCAGCTCTGCGCACTGACCAGTGACGGCACGGTGCAGCGCAGCAACAACCACGGCGCAACCTGGCACGCGGTCTTTCGGCTGGAGGCGCCGCATCACGCGGCAACGCTTATCGCGCCGTATGATCCGCAACATCTGTTTATGGCGCAGGGCAACGTGGTGCTTGCCGGCGCTGACGCGGGCGCTACCTGGTCGCAGTACGGGGCCGCCTTCGCAAGCGAGGTTACGGAACTGGTCGCCGCGCCGGGGCCGGACCAACGGCTCTTCGCCGCAGCGGAGGGTCGCATCTACCGGACGGTGGTCGGGGCGCAGGCGGACTGGCAGCCGGTTGCGCTGCCTGGGGATGTTCCTGCGCGGCGGGTGGTGCTAACTGTGCTGCCGGGGAAGCAACCGGTGTTGCTGGCGGCCGCTGCTACTGCGGACAAGGTTCTGCTGGTACGTAGCGAGGACTATGGTGCAGGCCGGCAGGCCGTGCAGGTCAACGTGCCGCTGACGGAGGAGGTTAGCGTGATCATGCCCGCCAGTTATCACATGGATACGGCCTGGGCGGGCACAACGGCGGGGCAACTGCTCCGCTCCGATGATCGGGGCCGCACCTGGAGCGAGATTGCGCGCGAAGCGGCGGCAATCACGAGTCTGGCGGTGGTGCGGCTGGCGTGAGCCATGGTGCGTAAGCGGTGCGGGCAACTACTCCTGAACGATCAGCGGCAGGTGGACCGTGTGGCGATTTGCGGGAGCACTATTAATAGTTGCATAGTCCGCAAACAGGGCGCTGGCGCGGTCAGCGTTGATCCGCCCGGCTCCCAGGAGCCCCGCATAATCCGGGTTTACGCTGTCAAGGTTATCGGCGGTTGTGAGGATCGCCGCAACTGCTTCATCCCGGCTCCAGCCATAGTTTGACATCAGCACGCCGAGCAAGCCACTGACAAACGGTGCGGAGAAGGAGGTACCGTTGCGGGTCAGGTAGCCCCCATCGGCGCTAAGAGTGCGGATATCCTGGAACGGCGCTGCGATATCCACCCAGCTTCCATAGTTCGAGCGGGCGGCCTTGACGCCATCGGCATCTACCCCCGCGACGGCAATCACCATTGCGTCAATGGTGCCGGCACCATAGGCTGCCGGGTAGAATGGCGCGGCGCTGTTGCCATTCCCCGCCGCCGCAACAACGGCAATCCCATCAGTGTAGGCCCGCTCAATTGCGGCCTGTTCCAGGGTGCAGGGTTCCGCCCCGCCGATGCTGATATTGATCACCTGCGCGCCGTGGATGCGGGCATAGTCGATGGCCTCCGCGATGGTGGCGCAACTCAGCGCGCCGGACTTATCCGCCACAATGCGCAACGGCATCAGTTGCAACCCGGGCGTTTTATCCTGAGCATCGCCGCCGCCGATCCCGGCCACCCCGCGCGCGCGACCAACTCCATCCAGGTCATTGTTAATTTCCGCGCTAATGATCCCGGCCACACTGCTGCCATGGCTGTTGGACGAGACATCCTGGGCCAGGTCATCATCTTCGACAAAATCAAACCCCGGCACCAGATTCGCATCAATATCGGGATGATCAAGGTCAACGCCGGTGTCAATCACCGCTACCGTTACCGGGCTATCGGGATTACTGCCGGTCAGCCCACGGGACCACATTGCCACAATCCCAATATCGTTATAGTATTCTTGCGCAATAAACTCATTATCGAGTGGACCGACCCGCTCATCAATTGCCAGCGTCTGTCGGGGCGCATTGGGTTCGGCCTGCGCTACAAGCGGCGAGTCCGTTAACGTAGCCGCCAGTTCAGCCGCGTCCACCCTGGGGGCCAGGTCGGCCAGATAGACCGGGTGAGCGCTATCAATGCTGAGGGGGGTAAGTTCCCGCAACCCCTGCGTGCCAAACTGCTCGCGCAGCGCAACCGCAGACCGCGCGGCATCCCGGTCGTTTAGCGTCGGGTGGAAGGTGATGATAAGCTGGTTGCCGGCGGCAGCAGCATGCCAATGGGGGAGGGTCAACCGGTATGCTGAAAGCAGGAGACAACCCACCAGAAGCAGGAGAAAAGTAAGTGTGCGCAACCGATGTTGCAGACGGATTGCACCGGGTGTGTGGTTGGCGAACAACATGGATGTTCCTTACGAAATGACGAAAGATCAACATCGGACGTAGGTTTGCGGTGACACCGGGTTGCAAAGGCTATTTCCAGACCGGTCAATCGTGTGCAACCGCTGGAAGTATAGCAAAAAAAGCGCCCGATAGCTATAGCTGCAAGATGAAAATCTTGTGAATGTACTGCGCAAATGCAGGATCGGCATAATACAGCGTATGGCAAAGTGCCTGGAGAGAACCCGGAACAATGTGCATCCGGCGTATCGCTGTCGGATAACCAGTTTGTTCTCTGTTCTATGGTTGTCTGCTCTTGCTCTATCCATAGAAATCGGTAAAGCCATCCTGGTCAAGGCGCTCCAGCATCCGTCGTACCTTCTCGGCGCTCTCGGGGAAGGGGGCGGCGGCGACCTGCTCCGGGGCGATCTGCGTGGCCCGTCCCCACTGGCTCTGAGGCACAGCCAGCAGCAGCGCCAGCAGTTCCTCCAGGGTTCGATGTAGGCGCGGGTTGTCCTCACCGCGCAGTTTAGGCAAAACTTTTTGCTTGAGTTGCAGATCGAGCGCCTGCGCGGGCGGCAGAATGCCCCGCGCCTGCTCGATATAGCGCAGCATCTCCTCAATTGTTCGGTAGCCAAAGGGCTGCCCCGCCTGTGCGACAATCGCGTGAACCCGGGTAATCGTCTCCCAGGCATCCGCATCAAGCGGACCGCGATAAGCCGCGCGAAATGCGGCCAGATCAACCTCGGTCAACTCAATCATGTTCGCCCGATCAAGCACCTTATCGCTTAACGCATGCGTACTCTCATCGACGTTGACCGTGCCGGTGATGCGAATGTTGAGCGGCAGGCGGAGCGGGTTGCGCAACGTCTCGCCGGTGACGCTCTGCACCTCGGCGGCCGGCGCACCGATATCAATTGTGTGCTCGGTCGTCTCCAGGGCGGAGAGCAGCGGCGCGAGATAGTATTCCGGCCGTGCCAGGTTCATCTCATCCAGGCAGACAAAGTAGGTCTGTTGGGGGTCGGCGGCGGCGCGCAGCAGAAAGCGCAGGAAGGGCGTCGGATGGTAGACGCCGGTCAGCGCGTTGTAGTAGCCCAGCAGGTCGCGGGCGTTATGCCAGTCGGGTTGCACCGCGACGATCAGATAGTAGGGGTTGGCGTGGGCCGGCGCGGGAATGCTATGCACTGCATCGGCGTAGAGCCGGGTCAGCCGGGTTTTGCCGGTGCCGCTGATGCCGGGCAAAATCACCAGCGGGCGCGTCTGCAAAGCAACATGGTAGGCGCGAATCAGCATTTCGCTCATCGCAAAGCCCTGTCCATGGATGTGGGCAATTATTGTTTCAATCGGCGGGTAGGCTGCCTGCGCGCCCCAATGCGCCTGCTGTTCGCGCAGCAGACCCAGACCGGTTGGTTCGAGTGCCTCGGCCTGTTCCATAACGGCCTCGTTCAGGGGGAAGAGCGCCGCGATATCCTCCAGCAGTTGCTCGGCCAGGTTCTCCGGCAGCGCGTGCCAGGGGTAGACCAACCCGGCCCAGAGGTAGTTGGCACTGCGCGCATCCAGGTAGCGGTCAATCCAGAGGCGCTCCGGAGCCGGCGCTCTGGCTGCGGCGCCCCGTCCAGAGACAGTAAACCGCGCTTCGCCCGCCGTCTCGATCCGCTCAACCAGCGGCTGCCAGATAGCCTGACCCTCATTCCAGACCTGGCGCAATGCATCCTTGCGTATGCCCCAGAGCTGCACTCCCACCAGCACAGCGCGCTCGGCGCTGCTCACACTCACCAGGATGCCCGACCCGCGCGGAGGACGGTCAAACGCGACATGGTACTCGTCAATGGGCGCGCGCTCACCCCGCCCACGATTAATATAGCGCTGCGACTTAAAACTGACTTCGTAGAGCGGCCACTGGCGCGGGAAGCGCTGCGACAACGCGGCTGTAACCTGCCCGACCAGCGCTGCCAGTTGCGGATGCAGATGCTCCTGCACCGCCGCCCAGCGCTCGGCAACGCCGGGAACGCTCAGGGCCGCCAGTGCTTCAGATGGAAACAGCGGATTCACAATAGACGAACAATCAATGATATGGCGCTACAATAGCCATTTATGCGGTGGGTGGTTTGTAGTAGCGCCGCTCACCCGGCAGCGTGTCTGCGCCATTCTCGGCGTTGTGCTCTTTCTCATTACGGACTAAAAAATGTTGCGCCAGCCCCTCCAGCAGATCTTGCAGTTCAGTGCAGAGTTCGTCAAATGTGTCGGCCAGCAGTTCCACATCGTAGAGTGCTTCATCGATGCTCCAGATCTGCCGGGCTGTGACGCTCTGCACCCGGGGCGCGCGCCCGGCGGCATACGACAACTCGGCATTGACGCGCAGCGGATTAAGCGCCTGCGGCAGGGCATCGTGCAGTTCATGGATGGTATGGGCCAGCGTCGGTAGCGCCGTCGTATCGCGCTGCTGCTCCGGGTTGATGGGCACGGTGTAGGTCACTTCCACATCGAGCGAGGGACCGCTCTGCGCCTGGTTCATACGTTCATCCACCAGATGTTCAATATCGTCCAGCGAGCCCTGCCCCCGTAGCGAGAAGACCGTAAACTCGGGCGACCAGCGAAAAGTGATAACGGCCCGGAGGGGCGGTTCCTGGGGGCCCTGGTCATCCTCGGTATCATCAGGCAGACAGGTAATGCTCAGGCTGCGACCCAGCGCATGCGTATCAAGCAACTCCTGGGTGTAAGCAATATTTACCCTGGCGCGTTCAAGGCTTCCAAGAAGTACCGCAACAAAGTTCTCGTAGGTTAACATAATCTATACTCAACCTCCGGCTTGTACGCCCTTGCATTATAGCACCGTTGGTGCTGCTTTGTTCCATGACACGACTTACGTGGTGGGCGTTCAAATCAGACATTTGCCTGTATGAACGGCCCGATTTGCCTGCGGCAGCATGGTACTCTTTTGTCTTTTTCACAAAAAATTTGCACGACGTGCAAATTTTTTGTGAAAAAGAATAGAATCTTCCGCCCTGCCGGAGGCGCAAAGCTCCGTTCGCGGGGAACCGCGTAACTCCTGTCATTGACACGAGTTACGCGGTTGCTATGCAAACCGGGCGTTTCACCAGGTGAACGGCAGAATCGCCTGCGGCAGCATGGTACTCCTTTTTTTCTTTCTTGCAAAAAAATGCACGTTGTGCATTTTTTTGCAAGAAAGATCGGATCTCTTCCACCCTGCCGGAGGCGATAGCTCACGCCAAACACGGGATCGCCTGATCCATGGCAGCATTGGCCGTTGCGCGGTGTTCGCTCATGTCGTGGTGTTCGTGGTCCAAACGCCCACCGCGTAACTCCTGTCAATGACTGGCCTTGTATCGGACTATAAAGAACGTATGATCGCGGCGGTCTTTGCATACGAAACAACGGAATTTTGACAACGTGGGCCTGGTTATGCCGGAGCAGGATGCTGTTTCGGTATAACCAGAATATTCTCCCCGATGAGACCACTGTCCCACCGCACGAACCCATGCTGTCGAGCGTGGCATCGGCGTACGCCTCCGGCAGCACATCACCATGGCACACACAGCGCTTTTCTCTGTTCTTTGTACCGTGGTTAACAAGAAACAAGGAAGTCCTGAAATCAGTAAGTAATACTTCTTGACAACAGATGCATCCTCTGCGATACTATCCAACGACAAAGTAAATACAGGATAACCAGCCAGTGACAGTGGTAAGATCTCGGTCGCTTACAGTGCTGTCTTCGTGCATTGCACCTTCTGATTGATGACCCCTGCCACACGGTCAGTCATCACACATAAACGCCGTGGTGGTACGCCTACCTCGTTTGTGCAGAGGTGGTCCTGCCGCCCCCTCCATCATTCTTGCTTTCGTTGCTGTTATCGTCATCGTCCACATCGTATCTCAGGAGGTCATGTATGGCACTGCGTCAGGATGGATTTCGTCGGGTCTGTCTGCTTGTTCTGGTTAGTCTGCTCGTGAGCCTGGTTCCGCCCATGGCACCGGGAACGAC